>JBAYOV010000004.1:0-118346 GCA_041678045.1 Rhodocyclaceae bacterium | reverse complement strand
CATCAGGCTGCCGGCCAGCTTGTCGTGATCGTATTCGCTGCGGTTGCCGTTGCGCTTCACGATATGCGGCATCTTCAGGTCGATGCGCTCATAGGTGGTGAAGCGCTTGTCGCATTTTGCGCAGCGCCGGCGGCGGCGCACCACATCGCCTTCGTCATTTTCGCGTGTGTCGCTGACCTGAGTGTTGGGGTCACCGCAGAAAGGGCACTTCATGTCGGCAGGCCCTGGGCAGGGGGGCGTGAGGGGACAGTCCGGAACGTGAAACGGCAACCCGTTGCCGGGTTGCCGCACGATGGGGGAAGGGCGTGTGGCTTACCCGCCATACACCGGGAAACGGGCACACAGCGCAGCCACCTTGCCGCGAACCGTTTCCAGCACCTGCTCGTCCTGCGGGGCGTCAAGCACATCGGCGATCAGATGGGCGACCTGTTCGGCCTCGGCCTGGGTGAACCCCCGGGTGGTCATGGCCGGTGAACCGATGCGGATGCCGGAAGTGACGAAGGGTTTTTCCGGATCGTTCGGAATCGTGTTCTTGTTCACCGTGATGTGGGCACGGCCGAGGAGGGCTTCCGCCTCCTTGCCGGTAATCTGCTTGGCACGCAGATCCACCAGGAACACATGGCTTTCGGTGCGGCCGGAGACGATGCGCAGCCCGCGCTCGGTGAGCACCCGGGCCATCGCGCTTGCATTGTCGATGACCTGCTGCTGGTATTGCTTGAAGCCGGGCTCCAGTGCTTCCTTGAAGGCGACGGCCTTGGCCGCGATCACATGCATCAGCGGGCCACCCTGCAAACCGGGGAAGATCGCGGAGTTGAGCGCTTTCTCGTGCTCGGCCTTCATCAGGATGATGCCGCCACGCGGCCCGCGCAGGGTCTTGTGCGTGGTGGAAGTGACCACGTCGGCATGGGGCACCGGGTTCGGATACAGGCCTGCGGCGATCAGGCCGGCATAGTGCGCCATGTCCACCCAGAAGATCGCGCCGACTTCCTTCGCGATGCGGGCAAAGCGCTCGAAGTCGATGCGCAGCGAGTAGGCCGAGGCGCCGGCCACGATGATGCGCGGCTTGTGTTCGCGGGCCAGACGCTCCATCGCGTCGTAATCGATCTCTTCCTGGCTGTTCAGGCCATAGGCGACCACATTGAACCACTTGCCGGACATGTTCAGCGGCATGCCGTGCGTGAGGTGACCGCCTTCGGCCAGACTCATGCCCATGATGGTGTCGCCCGGCTTGGCGAAGGCCATCAGTACGGCCTGGTTGGCCTGGGAGCCGGAGTTGGGCTGTACGTTGGCGGCTTCCGCGCCAAACAGTTCCTTGATGCGGTCGATCGCGATCTGTTCGGCCTGATCGACATGCTCGCAGCCACCGTAGTAACGCTTGCCGGGGTAACCCTCGGCGTACTTGTTGGTGAGTTGGGAGCCCTGCGCTTCCATGACTGCGTGGGACACGTAGTTTTCGGAAGCGATCAGTTCGATGTGGTCTTCCTGGCGACGGTTTTCGGCCTGGATGGTGGCCCACAGTTCAGGATCGACCTTGGCGAGGGTATCTTGCGAAGAGAACATTTGGCGGATGTGCGACTGTTTGGGTAAAAACGGATATTAACACGCCAGCCCGCACTGGCACGCCCGCGCACGCACGCGACAGCAATGCCCGTGCGGTATGTGCGGGCGCCGCGCTTCAGGTGTTGGCCAGTTCGTCTCGGCTGCGGTCCAGGTGCTGCTGGTCGGCCCAGGTTTCGAGCTGCCATGCACCGTCGTGATGCCGTAACCAGTTCAGGGTGGCATTCGGGATCGGAAAGTCGCGCGGGGCTTCGAGGGCCTGGTCGGTGGCGATGCGCCGGATCATTTCGAGCACGCCACCATGCGCGACCAGCAGGATGCGCTGGCCGGCGTGCCGGTGCAGCACAGTGTCGATGAAACCGCCGATTCGTCGTTTGAAGACCAGCAGACTCTCTCCGCCGTCGGGCAGGGCGTAGTCGGGCTGGCGCTGTTTGAAGCGGAGGTACACCTCCGGGTAACGCTGTTCTGCCTCTTCGTAGGTCAGCCCTTGAAAGCAACCGTAGTGCCGCTCGCGCAGCGCCGGGGTGAGCTGCAGCGGCAGGGGGTGGCCGCGCAGCAGGGTGCGGGCGGTTTCCTGCGCGCGCTCAAGATCGCTGGAGTAGCAGGCATGAAACGACACGTTGGCGAGGCGTTCGGCGGTGGCCGCTGCCTGTGCCCGGCCGGTTGCGTTGAGGGGCACGTCCAGGTGCCCTTGCAGACGGCGCTCGGCGTTCCATGCCGTTTCGCCGTGGCGTATCAGGCACAGCCGGGTGGCAGGTGCGTGCCCGGCGCTGCCCGCCGGGGGGCTGTTCTTCTGTGTCAGTCCCATGAGCTGCCGCTCCCCCAGCCGCCGTCGTCGTTGCCGCCGGGCACTTCGATGCGAATGCTGTCCAGGTTCACCTCCACTGCCTTGTCCAGTCCGCCCGTGACCAACTGCGGGAAGGCGATCAACAGGCCGAGTACGATGACCTGAATGATGACGAAGGGAATGGAACCTCGGTAAATGTCGAGTGTGCGTATGCCTTCGATGCGCTTTCCGGTGACCCGGTCAACGAAGGCGCTGACCGGTGCGACGCTGCGCAGGTAGAACAGGGCGAAGCCGAATGGCGGCGTGAGGAAGGAGGTCTGCAGGTTGAGTGCCAGCATCACGCCAAACCAGATCAGGTTGATGCCCATGTTTTCGGCCACGGGAGCGAGCAGGGGCACCAGGATGAAGGCGATCTCGAAGAAATCGAGGAAGAAGCCGAGCATGAAGACCACCAGATTCACGAAGATCAGGAAGCCGATCTCGCCGCCGGGCAGCTTGTCGAACAGGTGCTCGACCCACTCCTTGCCGTCGATGGCGGTGAACGTGAAGCTGAAGATGGTCGAGCCGATCAGGATGAACATCACGAACACCGACAGGCGCGCGGTCGACTCCAGCGCCTGACGCAGCAGTGTGAAGCTCATGCGGCGCCGCAGAAGCGCCATCAGCAGGGCACCGCAGGCCCCCATGGCACCGCCTTCGGTGGGGGTGGCCACGCCCAGGAAGATGGTGCCAAGCACCAGGAAGATGAGCGCCAGCGGGGGGATCAGCACGAACACCACCCGCTCGGCGATCTTCGACAGCAGTCCCAACCTGAGCAGCCGGTTGGCGCCGGCCAGAAGCAGGGCGATTGCGGTGGTGAAGGTCAGGGCCATCACCACGGTTTCGTCGAACTTGGCAACGACTTCACGGCCCTCGAGAGCACTGAGCAGGCTGTCGTAGTAATGGCCGAAGACAAGCGCCAGTGCAGTCATCAGGAGGAATACCGCCAGCAGCGAACGCATGCCCGAGCTGCCGTCCGGCTCCCTGTACTGACGGGCTTCGGGGGGCAGGGCCGGCACCATGGACGGCCGGAAGATGGCCAGCGCGACGATGTACAGCGCATACATGCCGACCAGCATGAAGGCCGGCAGGAAGGCCCCCTTGTACATGTCGCCGACACTGCGGCCGAGTTGATCTGCCATCACGATCAACACCAGCGAAGGCGGAATGGCCTGGGCCAGGGTGCCCGAGGCGGTGATCACGCCGCAGGCCACCGGGCGGCTGTAGCCATAGCGCATCATCAGCGGCAGCGAGATGAGGCCCATGGAAATCACCGAAGCCGCCACCACGCCGGTGGTGGCGGCCAGCAGCGCGCCGACGAAGATCGCGGCCAGAGCCAGTCCGCCACGGACAGGTCCGAAAATCTGGCCAACCGTGTCGAGCAGATCTTCAGCCATGCCGCTGCGTTCGAGAATCAGGCCCATCAGCGTGAAGAAGGGGATCGCCAGCAGGGTCTCGTTCTGGATGATGCCGAACACGCGCAGGGGCAGGGCCTGGAACAGGGTGGCCGGCAGCAGGCCCAACTCAATCCCGATGAAACCGAAGAACAGGCCGCAGGCGGCCAAAGAGAAGGCGATCGGAAAACCGGACAACAGAAAGAAGAGGACGCAGCCGAACATGATCGGCGCGAGATTGGCGGACACGAATTCGATCATTTCTGAGCCTCGCCATGGTGGGGGGGCGTGCTGGTGGGGGCGGGCTTGGCCTTTTCTTCCTCGCCGCTGCCGATGAGCAGTGGGTCGGGGGCCTTGCCGGTGAGGAAACCGATGCGTTTGATCAACTCGGAGAGCGCCTGCAGGGCCAGCAGGCCGAAGCCCAGTGGAATCATTGCGTGTACCGGCCAGCGAATCAGTCCGCCCGCATTGTTGGACATTTCACCCGAAACATAGGCGCGCTCGACAATGGGCCAGGCGAAGCTGATCATGAAGTAGCACATGGGCAGCAGAAACAGCAGGATGCCCATGATGTCGATGTAGATGCGGGTGCGCCGCGTCAATTTGTTGGCCAGCACGTCGATGCGCACATGGGCGTTTTGCAGGAATACCCAGCCGGAGCCGCCCAGGAAGACCGCAGCATACAGATACCACTGGATCTCCAGAAAGGCATTGGAGCCGACGTTGAAGAACTTGCGCGCAATCGCGTTACCGGCGCTGATCACCACGGCCACCAGCACCAGCCAGATCAGGGACTGGCCTACGAAGCGGGTGAAGGCGTCTATCAGTCGGGAGGTCTTGAGCAGTATGTCCATTGGGGGGTGCCAGTGGCTGGCCGCGAAACAGGGCCCCATTGCCCGGGATGGGCAAGGTATTCGCGGCATTCAAAAAGGCCGCTCCATGCCTGACAAGGCGGGGAGCGGCCGGATCGTCAGAGGCCCGCAGGCGCCTGAATCAGAGTTTTTGTGCGGCCATGTACTGGTCGTAGCTCATGTCGGGCAGCTGGATGTACTGATACTGGTCGGCCATGAAGCGTTCATAGTCGGAGTACACCTTCTTCCAGTTCGGGTTCTTCTCCATCAGTTCGGCGTACACTTCGTTTTTCGCCTTGAAGGCGGCATCCATGATCTCGCGCGAGAAACGCTTGAGCTTGGCGCCTTCGGCGATGAGCTGCTTGAGGGCCACCGGGTTGCGCGCATCGTACATGGCCTGCATGTTCACATGAGCGTGCGAGGCGGCCTGGGTGACGATGGCCTTGTATTCGGCGGGCAGCGCGTTCCACTGCTTGTCGTTGATGAACAGGGAGACCTGGGCGCCGCCTTCCCACCAGCCGGGGTAGTAGTAGAACGGTGCAACCTTGTGGAAGCCGAGCTTCAGGTCGTCATAGGGGCCGACCCATTCGGTGGCATCGATGGTGCCGCGCTCGAGCGCCTGATACAGCTCGCTGCCCGGAATCAGTTGCGGTACGGCGCCCAGGCGCTCCAGCACCCGGCCGGCAAAGCCGCCGATGCGCATCTTCAGGCCGTTGAGGTCCGCGACCGAGTTGATTTCCTTGCGGTACCAGCCGCCCATCTGCGCGCCGGTGTTGCCGCAGGGGAAGTTCACCAGGTTGTACTGCGAGAAGAATTCGCGCATCAGCTTCATGCCGTTACCGTCGTACATCCAGGCGGTGATCGAGCGCGAGTTCATGCCAAAGGGAATGGCGGTGTCGATGGCGAAGGTTTCATCCTTGCCAAAGAAGTAGTAGCCGCAGGTGTGGCACAGGTCCACCGTGCCTTCCTGCACGGCGTCGACCACGCTGAACGGGGGCACCAGTTCGCCGGCAGCGTGCACCGAAATCTGGAACTTGCCGCCGGTGGCCTCCGACACCTGCTTGGCAAACACCTCGGCGCCGCCATAGATGGTGTCCAGCGACTTGGGGAAGCTGGAGGCCAGACGCCAGCGAATGCTTTCCTGGGCTTTGACGATGGCCGGTGCGCTGCCTGCGGCGAGGACGCCGGCCACGCCAGCGCCTTTCAAAAATTTGCGACGTTCCACAAGTATCTCCTTTGGTTGGGTGCTCGTTTTTGGCGTCCTGATTATAGGTTCTGCAAGGTTGCGGAAAACCCCGGAAAACCCTAACCGTCCGTGTTTTTGTTCAGCTGCCGGCCACGGTCATGCGCGCCAGGAGAATCGAACCGCAGCGCCGCGCACCGCGCGGCAGAGCGTCATTGCCGATCGCGACGATTTCCTGGAACATCTCGCGCAGATTGCCGGCAATGGTGATTTCCTCCACCGGATGGCTGATTTCACCCTTCTCCACCCAGAAGCCCGCAGCGCCACGCGAATAGTCGCCGGTGACCGGATTGACCCCGTGGCCCAGCAACTCGGTGACCACCAGACCACGGTGCATCCGGCGCAGCAGCGCGGCAAAGTCGTCGTCGCCGGATTCGACCACCAGATGATGGGCGCCCCCGGCGTTGGCCGTGGTGCGCATGCCGAGCTTGCGGGCCGAGTAGCTCGACAGGAAGTAACCCTGCAGCACGCCGCCGCTGACGATTTCCCGGTCATGGGTGGCCACGCCTTCGTCGTCGAACCAGGTGGCGCCAAAGGCTTTGGGCTGGTGGGGGCGTTCGGAGATGTTCACGATCGGGGACATCACCTGCTGCCCCAGGCTGTCGAGCAGGAACGAGGATTTGCGGTACAGGGCGCCCCCGCTGACCGCCTGGATCAGGTTGCCGATCAGTGAGCCCGCCACCGTGGTTTCAAACAGCACCGGTACCTCGCAGGTGGCGATCTTGCGTGCGCCCACCCGGGCCAGCGCACGTTCTCCGGCCTTGCGGCCAATGTGCTCGATGTCGTCGAGTTCGGCCGCATCGCGCCGCGAGTCGTACCAGAACTCGCGCTGCATCGCGTCGCCCTCTCCGGCAATCACCGAGCACGACACGCTGTGTCGCGAACTGGCGAAACCGCCGGTGAAACCCAGGCTGTTGGCGAGCACGAACTGCGATTCCTGACTGGATACGCTGGCCCCTTCGGAATTGCTGATCTGCGGGCTGACCGCATAGGCAGCCTGCTCGCAGCGGTGTGCCATCTCGATGGCCTCCTCCACGCTGGGGCGCCAGGGGTGATGCAGATCGAGATCGGGGCAGTCGCGTGCGAGCAGCGCCGCGTCCGGCAGGCCGGCGCAGGGGTCGGCCGCAGTGAAGCGGGCAATCGACAAGGCCGCATCGACGGCGGAGCGGATCGCTGCAGGGGAAAAATCCGAGGTGCTTGCATGGCCACGCTGCTGGCCGAGATACACCGTCACGCCCAGTCCCTTGTCACGGTTGTACTCGATGGTGTCGATTTCGCCGACGCGCACCGAAGCGGTCTGACCAAAGCCTTCGGAGACGTCCACCTCGCAGGCCGACGCGCCCCGCTGACTGGCATGGTCGAGCGCGGAGCGGGCAATCTCGCGCAACTGGTCGGAAGAAAACGAGAAACCTTTGGAAGACATGGGCAGGGTGATTCCGGACAAAAGGCTATAATCTTAACCCGAACCCGAACCCCTGGACGCGATGATTCACGATACCGACCCCCACGACGGCGAAGCGGAAGAATACCGTGGCCCGAGCAAGAGCAGCCTGAAGCGCGAGATGCATGCCTTGCAGGCGCTTGGCGAGGCCCTGGTGGCGCTGTCGCCCGAACGGCTGAACAAGGTGCCGATGCCCGATAACCTGCGCGCCGCCGTGCGCGAGGCACAGCGCATCACCAAGCATGGCGCCGTGCGTCGGCAGCTGCAATACATCGGCAAGCTGATGCGCCATGTCGATCCGGCGCCGATACAGGCCAAGCTCGATGCTTTCAACGGTGTTTCCCGGGCTGCGGTGGCGCGCCATCACCGGCTCGAACGCCTGCGCGACGACTTCCTGGTCGATGAGCAGGTGCTGGGCCGGATTGCGGAGGAATGGCCGCAGGCCGATCTGCAGCACCTGCGGGTGCTGCGGCGCAATGCGATCAGGGAGCGCGAACAGGAGAAACCCCCCAGGGCGTATCGTGAGCTGTTCCGCATCCTGCGCGAGCTTGACGAGCAGGCCACCGAAGCGCGTGAGCCGGAGCCGGTATTGTCCGAAAATGCGCAGTCCGGGCATGATTTCCTGCAAGACGACTTGATGGAGCCTCCCACGCATGACTGACCGTATTGCCAATACCGCAGCCTCTGATGTGTGCCCTGAAGGGTGTCGCATCGGGCTGGTTTCGATCAGTGACCGGGCGTCCGAAGGGACGTATGAGGATCAGGGCATTCCCGCGCTGAAGGACTGGCTGGCGAGCGCCCTGAGCAGCCCATGGGTGGCCGTGGAACGCCTGATTCCCGATGACCGGGCGAGCATCGAGGCCACCCTCACCGAACTGGCCGACCGTGAAGGCTGTGCGTTGATTCTCACTACCGGCGGCACCGGGCCGGCGCCGCGCGATGTGACGCCCGAGGCCACGCTGGCAGTGGCAGACAAGGAAATGCCCGGTTTCGGGGAAGAAATGCGGCGCATCAGCCTGAACTTCGTGCCGACCGCGATCCTGTCGCGTCAGGTTGCCGTGGTGCGCGGACGCAGCCTGATCGTGAATCTCCCCGGCCAGCCCAAGTCGATTCGTGAAACGCTGGAAGGGGTGCGGGCGGCGGATGGCTCGGTTACCCATGTTGGCATCTTTGCCGCGATTCCCTATTGCATTGACCTGATCGGCGGGCCGTACATCGAAACCGATGACGCCGTGATCAAGGCGTTCAGGCCCAAGCACGCACTGCGCCCCAAGGCCTGAACGCCTCCCCGGCACGCTTCCGGCGGGTCATTTGGGCACGATGGGAATGACCTTGCCCTTGAACTGCCCGGCTGCCGGTGTGGCGAGCTGGCGGCGGCGTTCCAGCTCCCGCCACCACGCACGCACGCCCAGCAGGGCCGCGAGCACCAGGGTGTAGATCAGCGGCATCAGCCAGTCGGCTTTGACCAGCCACCAGAAATGCAGCACGGCCAGCATCGCGATTGCGTATACCGAGCGATGCAGGGCCTGCCAGCGCCGTCCGCCCAGGCGGCGCATGGCGCCCTGGGTGGACGTCAGTGCGAGTGGCACCATCAGTACGAGCGCGGCGAAACCCACCGTGATGAACGGGCGGTCGAGAATGTCGCGCGCAATCGCCTGGAGGTCGAAGAACTGATCGAGCCAGAGGTAGGTCACGAAGTGGCCGAACGCATAGGCAAAACTGAACAGGCCGAGCATGCGCCGCAGCCGGATCAGCCAGTGCAGCCCGGTGAGCCGGCGCAGCGGGGTGACGGCCAGCGTGATGAGCAGCAGTCGCAGCGCCCATTCGCCGCTTGAGCGGGTCAGGGTTTCCACCGGGTTTGCGCCCAGGCTGCCCTGTTGCCAGCCAAGTGCCAGCAGCAGGGCGGGCAGCAGGCAGGCGGCAAAGACAGCCAGACGGATCAGGCGCAGCTGGCCGGGGGTGGGGTTGAAATGCATGTCGGGCAAAAATCCTTTTGGTGTTCGGGTGGCTGCAATTCGGCGTGCTTCAATAGTGGCGCTTGAGATCCATGCCCGCGTACAGGCCGGCCACCTCGTCGGCGTAACCGTTGAACATCAGGGTCGGGCGCTTGCGCAATTCGCCAATGCGCCGCTCGCTGGCCTGGCTCCAGCGCGGGTGACGCACGTCGGGGTTCACGTTTGAGTAAAAACCATATTCATGGGGCGAGGAGCGGTTCCAGGCGGTCATCGGCTGCTGTTCGGTGAGCCGGAGGGTGACCAGTGACTTGGCGCTCTTGAAGCCATATTTCCAGGGCACGACCAGGCGCACGGGCGCGCCATTCTGATTTTCCAGCGGCTCGCCGTACAGTCCGAAGGTGAGCAGCGTGAGCGGATGGCGGGCTTCGTCCAGCCGCAGCCCCTCGGTGTACGGCCAGTGCAGCACGCCACGGCGCAGCATGATGCGCTCGTCGTAATGGGTAACGAATTCGACGTAGCGGGCGCTGCCCTGGGGTTCGACCCGGTCGAGCAACGCTGCCAGCGGGAATCCCATCCACGGAATCACCATCGACCAGCCTTCCACGCAGCGCATGCGATAGATGCGTTCCTCCATGGTGCCGAGTTTGCGCAGGTCGTCGAGGTCGAATACGCCGGGTTTGTTGACCAGGCCCTCAACCTTCACCGTCCAGGGGCGGGTGGACATCTTGCCCGCATTCTTCGCCGGATCGTCCTTGCCGGTGCCGAATTCATAGAAGTTGTTATAGGTGAGAATGGCTTCCCGGTCGGTGAGCGCTTCTTCGGTGCTGTACGGGCTGCGTGGCAGGCTGCTTGCCCGGGCGAAGGCCGGGAGCCCCGCATACAGGGCCGCACCCGCAGCCAGGGTGAGTCCTGCGTCGCGGATGAAGCGTCGTCTGTCGAGGAAGATCGAGTGCGGGGTGATTTCGGACGGGAGGATGTTGGCCGGGCGTCTTATGAGCATGATCTGATCCGGTGGCTGCAGTTTCTGGGGGAGAGGTGACTTCTGTACATTGCAGAAATGTCCACTGTGACGCTCAGACACCCGTGGTGTCCGGATGGTTGCAAATCGTGGCGATGCCCTGTTTCTATCGGTTGAATCGGTTAAACTCGACCGTCCAAATCGATCAATACAACATTATCAAGAGTAGATCCATGTCCGCTTCGGTGAAAATCCATATCGACGATGTCCGCATCCAGGAAATCAAGGAACTGATTCCGCCAGCCCATGTGCTGCGCGAGTTTCCGGCCACTGCCAAGGCTGCCGAGACGGCTTTTCAGGCACGTCAGGGGATTCACCGCATTCTGTTTGGCGCGGACGACCGCCTGCTGGTGGTGATCGGGCCATGCTCCATCCACGACATCGATGCGGCGCTGGAGTATGCGAACAAGCTCAAGGTGGAGGCCGACCGGCTGAAGGACGACCTGTTGATCGTGATGCGGGTGTATTTCGAAAAACCGCGTACCACCGTGGGCTGGAAGGGGTTGATCAATGACCCCTATCTGGACAACAGCTTCCGGATCAATGAAGGGGTCCGGCTGGCGCGCAAGCTGCTGTGGGAAATCAACGAACTGGGTCTGCCTGCCGGCACCGAGTTTCTGGACATGATCACGCCGCAGTACATTGCCGACCTGATTGCCTGGGGGGCCATCGGCGCGCGCACCACAGAAAGCCAGGTGCACCGTGAGCTGGCATCCGGCCTGTCGTGCCCGGTGGGTTTCAAGAATGGCACGGACGGCAATGTGCGCATTGCGGTCGATGCGATCAAGGCGGCGCAGTCGCCGCATCACTTCCTGTCGGTGACCAAGGCGGGCCATTCGGCCATCGTGACCACACGCGGCAATGAGGACTGCCATGTCATCCTGCGCGGTGGCAGCCAGTCCACCAACTACGATGCGGCCAGCGTCGACATGGCGTGCAAGGAGATGGCGACCTCGGGTGTGCCGGGCAAGGTGATGGTCGACTTTTCCCACGCCAACAGCCGTAAGCAGCACAAGTTGCAGGTCGAGGTGGCGCGCGATGTGGCCAGCCAGATGGCGGCGGGCGAGGAGCGCATCATCGGCGTGATGGTCGAGTCCCACCTGAAGGAAGGCCGTCAGGATTTGGTGCCGGGCAAGGATCTGGAGTACGGCAAGAGCATCACCGATGCCTGCATTGGCTGGGAAGATTCGCTGACTGTGCTCGAAGTGCTCGCCGAAGGTGTGCGCAACCGCCGGATCAAGCGCGCGCAGTACGAATGATCTTTCTGACGGCCGGCGGGCCGTCAGAAAGATCATCCACTGCGACTGCGACAGCTTCTATGCCTCCATCGAGGTGCGTGACCGCCCCGAGTTGCGGGGGCGTCCGGTGGCGGTGGGGGGCGCTCCGTCGGGGCGTGGGGTGATTGCCACCTGCAGTTACGAGGCGCGCGCCTTTGGCGTGCGTTCGGCGATGTCCAGCGCGCATGCAATGCGCCTGTGTCCCGATCTGGTGCTGCTGAAACCGGATTTCGAGCGCTACCGCGCGGCGTCACGGCAGATCCTCGAGATTTATCGCGACTACACGCCGCTGGTCGAACCACTGTCGCTCGATGAGGCCTATCTGGATGTGACGGGCGTCGAGCGCTGCTCAGGCAGTGCCACCCTGATGGCCACCGAAATCCGTGCGCGCATTCACCGTGAGGTCGGTATCACCGCCTCGGCCGGCATTGCGCCGAACAAGTTCATTGCCAAGGTGGCGAGCGACTGGAACAAGCCCAACGGTCAGCATGTGGTGCCACCGGCCCAGGTGGATGCCTTTGTCGCAGCCCTGCCGGTGAAGCGGCTGTTCGGCGTGGGCAAGGTGACGGCCGAGCGACTGGCTGCCCTCGGGGTGGACACCTGTGGCGATCTGCGCGCCTTGCACGAGGCCGCACTGGTGGGCCATTTCGGCAGCTTCGGGGCCAGCCTGTACCGCCTGTGTCGTGGCATCGACGAGCGCCCGGTGGTGCCGGACCGGCCGCGCAAGTCCCTGTCGGTGGAAACCACCTACCAGCGCGATTTGCTCGACCTTGCAGCCTGTCATTCGGCGTTGCCGGCACTGCTCGAGGAGTTCTCCACGCGGCTGGCCCGCGCCCGCCTGCCGGGGCCGTTGCACAAGGCGTTCGTGAAGATACGCTTCGCCGATTTTTCCCGCACCACGGCCGAGTGTGTGGCCGAGGCTCCGGACAGGGCCGTATGGATGCGTTTGCTCGACGAGGCCTGGGCGCGCAGCTGTCAGCCTGTGCGCTTGCTGGGCGTGGGCGTGCGTTTCAACCAGCCGGAGGCCCCGCTGGCCGGCCAGCTCACCCTCTTCGAGGCGTTGGGGCCGGATTGAGCCGCGTCAGGCGTTCTTGCGTTTCTGCCACAGTACGTCGCCCCGGCCGGCGCTGCGGTTGAGCACCCGGCCGAGCACGAAGAGCAGGTCGGAGAGCCGGTTCAGGTACTGGCGCGGTGCATCGTTCACCGCCTCTTCCAGCGCCAGCGCGACCAGCGAGCGTTCCGCGCGCCGGCATACGGTGCGGGCGTGGTGGGTGATCGCGGCGGCACGGGTGCCACCGGGCAGGATGAAGTCCTTCAGGGGTTCGAGGGGTTCGTTGAAGCGATCCAGTTCGTTCTCGAGATGGGTCACCTGTTTGTCGGTGATCATGCTCATGCCTGGAATGCACACTTCGCCTCCCAGATCGAACAGATCGTGCTGTACATCGGTGAGCAGGGCGCGTACCTCGTCGGGCAGGGTTTCGGCCAGCAGGAGGCCGACGATCGCGTTCAGTTCGTCAACCTCGCCCAGTGCATGAATGCGCAGGCTGTTCTTGGACACGCGCTTGCCATCGCCCAGGCCGGTGGTGCCCGCATCTCCTGTGCGGGTGTAGATCTTGGACAGTCGGTTTCCCATGGTCTCCTCGTTGCAGTCAGGTTGACGTGAACGTCAACTATAGAGTCAAACCCGAACATTCGCCAAGCGTGCCGATGAGGCATGTCTTTCGGCCGGTGAGGCGAGTTTGGCGAGTTTTGCGGCGCATTGCGCTGGAAGCGCTCATGTTAAACTTCAACATTCAGCCTGCGCTTCAGGCTCATTGCCCGATTACACGCCAACGAACATGAAATCCTCCGAAATCCGAGACAAGTTCCTCAAGTTCTTTGAATCCAAGGGACACCAGATCGTCGCTTCGTCGTCGCTGGTGCCGCACGACGACCCGACGCTGTTGTTTACCAATGCCGGGATGAACCAGTTCAAGGATGTGTTCCTCGGTTTCGACAAACGGCCCTACAGCCGTGCCACCTCCGCGCAAAAGTGCGTGCGCGCCGGGGGCAAGCACAACGACCTCGAGAATGTCGGCTACACCGCCCGTCATCACACCTTCTTCGAGATGCTGGGCAATTTCAGCTTCGGCGATTACTTCAAGCGCGAAGCCATCGCCAGCGCCTGGGAACTGCTCACCCAGGTGTATCGCCTGCCGGTCGACCGCCTGTGGGTGACGGTGTATGCAGAAGATGACGAGGCCTACACCATCTGGACGCAGGAAGTTGGCGTGGCGCCGGATCGGGTGATCCGCATCGGCGACAACAAGGGTGCCCGCTACGCTTCCGACAATTTCTGGATGATGGGCGATACCGGCCCCTGTGGTCCCTGCACCGAGATTTTCTATGATCACGGCGAAGGCATCTGGGGCGGGCCTCCGGGCAGCCCCGAAGAGGACGGCGACCGTTACATCGAGATCTGGAACAACGTGTTCATGCAGTACAACCGCGACGAGGCGGGGGTCATGCATCCGTTGCCCAAGCCCAGTGTGGATACCGGCATGGGGCTTGAGCGCATCTCGGCAGTGCTGCAGGGCGTGCACAGCAACTACGAGATCGACCTGTTCCAGAGCCTGATCAAGGCTGCGGCCCGCGAGACTTCGGACGCTGACATGGCGTCGCCGTCGCTGAAGGTGCTGGCCGACCACATCCGCGCCTGCACCTTCCTGATTGCCGACGGGGTGATTCCGGGCAACGAGGGGCGGGGCTATGTGTTGCGCCGCATCATCCGCCGGGCGATCCGCCATGGCTACAAGCTGGGTGCGCGCGCGGCTTTCTTCCATCGCATGGTGCCCGACCTGGTGGCCGAAATGGGCGCGGCCTATCCCGAGCTCAAGGCCGGAGAGCGTCGCATTGCCGATGTACTGCGGCAGGAAGAAGAGCGCTTTTTCGCCACCATCGAGCATGGCATGGCGATCGTGGAAAGCGAGCTGGAGGCGATGCTGGCCACTGACAGCAAGGTGTTCAATGGCGATACCGCGTTCAAGCTGCACGATACCTACGGTTTCCCGCTGGACCTGACGGCTGACATCTGCCGCGAGCGTGGCGTGAGTGTCGATGCGCATGCCTTCGATGCGGCAATGGCGCGCCAGAAGGCGCAGGCCCGTGCAGCCGGCAAGTTCCGCATGACGGTGAATCTGGAGTACGAAGGGCAGGAAACCGATTTTGCCGGTTACGAACAGCTGGAAACCTCCGGGCGGGTGCTGGCGCTGTATCGCGACGGTGTGCAGGTGAATGAGCTGCAGGAAGGCGAAATGGGCGTAGCCGTGCTGGACCGCACGCCGTTCTATGCCGAGTCGGGCGGTCAGGTCGGCGACTGCGGTGAGCTGCGTGGCGGCGGGGGCATTTTTGCGGTGGAGGACACCCAGAAGATCCAGGCGACCGTCTTCGGCCATCATGGCGTGGTGAAGACCGGTCGGCTGGTGGTGGGGCAGAGCGTGGCGGCGCGGGTGGATGCCGGGGCGCGTGCGGCAACTGCACGCAACCACTCGGTCACTCACCTGATGCACAAAGCCCTGCGCGAAGTGCTTGGCGCACATGTGCAGCAGAAGGGCTCACAGGTCGATCCGTCCAAGACCCGTTTCGACTTTGCCCACAATGCCTCGCTCACCGCCGAAGAAATTCGCGAGGTCGAGGAAATCGTCAATGCCGAGATTCTTGCCAACAGTGCCACCGATGCCAGCGTGATGGCGCTGGAGGAGGCACAGCGTTCCGGCGCAATGATGCTGTTCGGCGAGAAGTATGGCGACGAGGTGCGGGTGCTGACCATCGGCAGTTCCAAGGAATTGTGTGGCGGTACCCATGTGGCGCGTACCGGGGACATTGGCCTGTTCAAGATCGTGATGGAAAGCGGCGTGGCCGCTGGCGTGCGTCGTGTGGAAGCGGTGACCGGGGAGAACGCGCTGCGCTATGCCCAGGAGCAGGAGCGCCGGGTGCAGGGCATGTCCGCCTTGCTCAAGGTCCAGCCGGATGAGGTGGCCGAGCGGGTGGCCGGCATTCTCGACAATGTGCGGTCGCTGGAAAAGGAAATCGCCCGCCTGAAGAGCAAGCTGGCCGCCAGCCAGGGCGACGATCTGGCCGCGCAGGCGGTGGAGGTGAAGGGCGCCAGGGTGCTGGCGGCTGCGCTCGACGGCGCGGATGTGGCCACGTTGCGCGAGACCATGGACAAGCTGAAGGACAAGCTCAAGTCGGCCGCGATCGTGCTTGCTTCGGTGAAGGACGGCAAGGTCAGCCTGATTGCGGGGGTCACCAGCGATCTCACCGGCAAGGTCAAGGCCGGTGAGCTGGTGAATTCGGTCGCGCAGCAGGTCGGTGGCAAGGGTGGGGGGCGTCCCGACATGGCACAGGCCGGCGGCACCGATCCGTCCGGGCTGGACGCGGCACTGGCCGGTGTGGCCGAGTGGGTGCAGGCACGTCTCTGAGGTCCGGCGGCGGGTCACGTTCATCCTGAGCGTGACACAAGCAAACCAAAGACAAGGGGGCGCAGCGAGCGCCCCCTTGTGCTGTCAGAAGGGCAGGGTTGCTCCGGGCCAGACGGTATTCAGGGCGGTGCGAAAGTCCGACTGGATGCGGCTCAGTGCCGCCTCGTTGTCGGCTTCAAAGCGCAGCACCACGACCGGGGTGGTGTTGGAGGCGCGGGCCAGGCCAAAGCCGTCGGTGTACTCCACGCGCACGCCGTCCAGGGTGATGATGTCTTCCGCACCGCTGAAGCGGGCCTGCTCGCGCAGTCGGCGTACCAGTTCGAAAGGTTCGCCTTCGTTCATCTGGATGTTCAGCTCGGGGGTGCTGACGGCATCCGGTAGCGCATTCAGCACGGACGACGCATCGGGGTGAGTGGACAGGATTTCCAGCAGACGGGCGCCCGAGTACAAGCCGTCATCAAAACCGTACCAACGCTCCTTGAAGAACATGTGGCCGCTCATCTCGCCGGCCAGCGGCGCGCCGGTTTCCTTGAGCTTGGCCTTCACCAGCGCATGGCCGGTGTTCCACATCGTGGGCGTACCGCCATGCTGGCGTACCCAGCGGGCGAGGTTGCGGCTGCATTTCACGTCGTAGATGATTTCGCCGCCCGGCACACGCGACAGCACGTCCTGTGCGAACAGCATCAGCTGGCGGTCTGGGTAGATGATCTGCCCTTCCTTGGTGACCACGCCCAGGCGGTCGCCGTCACCGTCGAAGGCCAGCCCGAGTTCGGCGTCGGTGGCTTGCAGGGTACGGATGACGTCCTGCAGGTTTTCCGGTTTGGAGGGGTCCGGATGGTGGTTCGGGAAGTTGCCGTCCACCTCGCAGAACAGTTCGACGACTTCGCAGCCCAGCCTGCGGAACAACTCGGGGGCAATGCCACCAGCCACGCCGTTGCCGCAGTCGACCACGATCTTCATGGGACGGGCGAGGCGGATGTCTTCGATCACCCGCTCGATGTAAGCCGCAGTGACGTCGGCGCTGCGCAGCGCGCCCTGCCCGGTGGACAGTTCTCCGTCGAGGATGCGCTGGCGCAGGGCCTGGATCTGCGCCCCGTGCAGGGTTTCCCCGCCGAGGACCATCTTCAGTCCGTTGTAGTCCGGGGGGTTGTGACTGCCGGTCACGCTCACGCAGGAGTCGGTGCCCAGATAGTGCGCGGCAAAGTACGTGAGTGGAGTGGGCACGCAGCCAATGTCGACCACATCGAGGCCTGCGGCACGAATGCCGTCGGCCAGGGCGCCTGCCAGCGCCGGACCGGACAGACGGCCATCCCGGCCGATGGCGATTTCACGCTGCCCGCGTGCCAGGGCTTCCGAGCCCAGGGCGTGGCCAATTGCGCGGACCGAATCGACGGTCAGTGTGCGATCCACGATGCCACGAATGTCGTAGGCCTTGAAGATCTCGGGTGCGGGGGGAGCATACGGCGTGTTGGTCATGTTGTCCGGTGAAGTGGGCAAAGCGCACATTATCCCAGAAGGAGCAGGCCCGGATGCAGCCTGCGCCGTGGCGGACAGGCCGGTCATGACATTCAAATGTATCCGCGTGTTGCTCGGGCCGGAGGGAGGGCATGAAAAAGGGGCCGATCGGAGGCCCCCTTGAAGATCGGTGCGCGCGTTTCTCAGTGATGCCCTTTGGGGCGTTCGCCGGTGAACACGTAGTGCGCACTGCAGTAAGGACAGACGGCCTCGCCTTCCTTCAGTACATCCAGAAAGACCCTGGGGTGTTGTGCCCACAGCGGGGCACCCGGACGCGGGCAGGCCAGGGGCAGGTCGGCAGCGCTGACCTCGATCGGCGCTTGCTTGTTGTTCGCGCTTGGCATGAGAACCTCAGATGCAGGTCAGCCAGTGCGCGTATTCAGGGGCACGGCCGTTGACGATGTCGAAGAAGCGGGACTGGATCTTCTCGGTGACCGGGCCACGCCGGCCTTCGCCAATCACGCGGTTGTCGAGTTCGCGGATGGGGGTGACTTCGGCCGCCGTGCCGGTGAAGAAGGCTTCGTCCGCAATGTAGATGTCGTCGCGGGTCAGTCGGCGGGACTGCACTTCCAGCCCGAATTCGCGCGCCACGGTGATGACCGAGTCACGGGTGATGCCGGTCAGGGCCGAAGCGATCTCGGGCTCGTAGATCTTGCCATCCTTGATCACGAACAGGTTCTCGCCGGCGCCTTCGGCCACGAAACCCTGGGTGTCGAGCAGCAGGGCCTCATCGTAACCGTCCTGCGTGGCTTCCAGATTGGCAAGAATGGAGTTGGCATAGGTGCTGGCCAGCTTGGCACGCGGCATGGTGACGTTCACATGGTGACGCGCAAACGACGAGGTCTTCACCCGGATGCCGCGCTCCAGGCCGTCCTCGCCCAGGTAGGCACCCCAGGGCCAGGCGGCAATGGCCACATGCACCGTGGCGCCCCGGGTGGAGATGCCCATCTTTTCCGAGCCGTAGAAGGCAATCGGGCGCAGATAGCAGGATTCCAGCTTGTTGGCGCGCACCACTTCGAGCTGTGCGGCCATCAGTTCATCCCGCGAGTAGGGGATGTCCATCATGTAGATCTTGCCGGAGTTGAGCAAGCGCTGGGTGTGCTCGGCGAGCCGGAAGATGGCCGTGCCCTTGACGGTGTTGTAAGCCCGTACGCCCTCGAATACGGAGAGGCCGTAGTGGAGCGAATGGGACAGCACGTGCGTGGTCGCATCGCGCCATGGAACGAGTTTGCCGTCGTACCAGATGAAACCGTCGCGGTCAGCCATGGACATGAAAGGAATCTCCTGCAATGAGCTCTGAGGGTCGGCATATTGTGCCGATGAACCGTAAATTCTAGCGCAAACTCGGGAATTCGTATGCGGCCTGCGATGTGCTCAAAAAGAAAAAGGGCGGTCATGGAAGATGACCGCCCTTGAACTGCGTGCTTGCTCCGGGGTTACCAGAGTTTTTCCATGGCTTTCAGTACGCAGCGGCGGCTGAGTTGACCGACCAGACGGCTGTCGTTGACCACCGGATAGCAGCGGAACGGCTGGGCCAGGAAAAGCTCTACGGCCTTCATCAGGGAGTCGTCCGTCTGAAGGCTGATCACTGAGCGGGTCATCACGTCCTCGACACGACCGCCCTGATCCTCGTAATAGGACGCGCTGAGCGAGGCCTTCATGCAGTCTTTTTCGGACAGGAAGCCGATTACCCGGCCGGCGGTGTCGATCACCGGGGCACCGGTCAGTTCGTGCTGGATGAGTTTGTGAATGGCCTTCAGTACCGGCGTGTCCGGGGTGAAGGCAAGGGTGTCTCCGACCATGTAGTCCCTGACCAGCAGGGACTCCAGCATGGCTTTTGTCTTCATGTTTGATTCCTTTCAGCTTCGAGTCTTTCGGCTTCGAGTCTGGCTGCTTCCATTTTGGCCCGACGCTTCGGGCAGGGGTTTTCGCAGCCACCGTCACATTCCAGACCGATCTTGCCCAGTCCGCCGCAACTGCCGGCAATCGGCTTGCGTCCGGCAATCACGCCGATGGCCATGCCGGCCACAACCAGGCCGACGATGACGAAGGTGAGGAGGAAAGTGGACAGGGTCATGACGTTCTCCTTTGAAATACGGCGCCGCATTGCCGGATCGTCCGGAAACGCGGCGCCTGTTCGTCAGCCGCCGAAGTCGTCGAGCATGATGTTCTCGCGTTCGACGCCCAGATCCAGCAGCATCTGGATGACTGCGGCGTTCATCATCGGAGGTCCGCACATGTAGAACTCGCAGTCTTCCGGTGCCGGATGGTTCTTCAGGTAGTTCTCGTACAGCACGTTGTGGATGAAGCCGGTGTAGCCGGTCCAGTTGTCTTCCGGCAACGGGTCGGACAGCGCCAGATGCCACTTGAAGTTCGGGTTGTCTTCCTGAAGCTTGTCGAACTCTTCGACGTAGAAGGCTTCGCGCATCGAGCGGGCACCGTACCAGAAGGTGATCTTGCGCTTGCTGCTCAGGCGCTTGAGCTGGTCGAAGATGTGCGAACGCATCGGGGCCATGCCCGCGCCCCCGCCAATGAACACCATCTCGTTGTCGGTGTCGCGTGCGAAAAACTCGCCGAACGGGCCATACACCGTGACCTTGTCGCCCGGCTTCAGGTTGAACACCCAACTGGACATCTTTCCCGGCGGAATGTCGTCACGACCCGGCGGGGGCGAGGCGACGCGGATGTTGAACTTTACGACCCCTTTCTCTTCCGGGTAGTTCGCCATGGAGTACGCGCGGATAGTGGTTTCCTCCACCTTCGACACGAAGCGCCACATGTTGAACTTGTCCCAGTCGCCGCGATACTCGTCCTGGATGTCGAAGTCCTTGTAGTTCACAACATGCGGCGGGCATTCGAGCTGCACGTAACCGCCGGCGCGGAAGTCGACGTTCTCGCCTTCGGGCAGGCGCAGGGTGAGTTCCTTGATGAAGGTGGCCACGTTGGGGTTGGACTCCACCGTGCATTCCCACTTCTTCACGCCGAACACTTCCTCGGGCACTTCGACCTTCATGTCCTGCTTGACGGCCGTCTGGCAGGACAGACGCCAGCCTTCCCGGGCGTCGCGTTTGGTGAAGTGCGACTCTTCGGTGGGCAGCATGGAGCCGCCGCCTTCGAATACCTTGCACTTGCACTGGGCGCAGGTGCCGCCGCCACCGCAGGCCGAGGGCAGGAACAGCCCGTTCTCGGCCAGGGTCTGCAGCAGCTTGCCGCCAGCCGGAACGGTGATCTTCTTCTCGCCGTTGACATCGATGGTCACGTCGCCGCTGGCGACCAGTTTGGAACGGGCAATCAGGATGACCACCGCCAGCGTGACGACGGTGACGGTGAACATGCCGATGCCAAGTATGATTTCTGCGTTCATCTTGTCATTGCCTCCTTACAGCTGCACGCCAGAGAAGGACATGAAGCCGAGCGACATCAGACCGATGGTGATGAAGGTGATGCCCAGACCCTGCAAGCCATCCGGCACGTCGCTGTACTTGAGCTTTTCACGGATGCCGGCCAGCAGCGCAATGGCCAGCGCCCACGAAAAACCGGAACCCACGCCATACACCACGCTTTCCGACAGGTTGTAGTCGCGTTCGACCATGAACAGGGTACCGCCCAGAATGGCGCAGTTCACCGTGATCAGCGGCAGGAACACGCCCAGCGCGTTGTAGAGGCTGGGGACATACTTGTCGAGCAGCATTTCCAGAATCTGCACCAGTGCGGCAATCACGCCGATGTAGGAGAGCAGACCGAGGAAGGACAGATCCACGTCGGGCAGACCGGCCCAGTGCAGCGCGCCTTCGCGCAGCAGCAGCGAGTAGATCAGGTAGTTCACCGGTACGGTGATGGTTTGCACCACGACCACGGCGATACCCAGACCGATGGCGGTTTCGACCTTCTTGGAGATGGCGATGAAGGTGCACATCCCCAGGAAGAAGGACAGTGCCATGTTCTCGATGAACACGGCCCGCACGAAAAGACTGAGGTAGTGTTCCATATCAGTAGGCCTCCTTTTCGCTCACTTGCGGTGCCATGCGGAACGAGGGTTGCTCAACCTGTTCGGTTTTCCAGACGCGCAGCGCCCAGATGATCAGGCCAATCAGGAAGAAGGCCGACGGCGGCAGCAGCAGCATGCCGTTGGGCACATACCAGCCACCATCCTTGACCAGCGGCAGGATTTCGATACCGAGCAGCTTGCCGGCACCGAACAGTTCGCGCACGATGCCGAGCACGATGAGCATTGCAGAGTAGCCGAGACCATTGCCGATGCCGTCGAGGAAGGACATCACCGGCGGGTTCTGCATGGCGAAGGCTTCGGCACGACCCATCACGATACAGTTGGTGATGATCAGCCCCACGAACACTGACAGTTGCTTGGCCAGGGAGTAGGCGAAGGCCTTCAGGACCTGGTCGACCAGGATCACCAGCGAAGCGATGATCACCATCTGCACGATCATGCGGATGGAGCCCGGAATCTGCGCCCGGATCATCGAAATGAACAGGCTGGAGAAGCCGGTCACCAGGGTCAGCGCCACCGACATGACCAGAGCGGTCTTGAGGTTGGAGGTGACCGCCAGTGCCGAGCAGATTCCCAGGATCTGCAGACCGATCGGGTTGTTGGAAAAGATCGGATTGAAGAGGACTTCTTTTACAGTAGGCTTGGACATGCTCAGACCCCCTGGTTACGCAGTTTGGCGAAGTAGGGGCCGAAACCCTGTTCGCCAAGCCAGAATTGCAGCAGTCGATCCACACCCTGGCTGGTCAGCGTGGCGCCGGCCAGGCCGTCGATCTGGTGGATCGCATTCGGGCTGGATGCATCGACGTTGCCCTTGATGACCTGAATGGCCGTGGCGCCGCTTGCGTCGAACAGTTGCTTGCCCGGCCACAGGCCACGCCAGTTCGGGTTGTCGATCTCGCCCCCCAGGCCCGGTGTTTCGGCGTGCTGGTAGAAGCCCAGGCCGACCACGGTGTTCAGGTCCGGCTTGATGGCCAGAAAACCGTGCAGCGTGGACCACAGCGCATAGCCGCGCACCGGCAGGATCAGGGCTTCGAGTTGACCGTCACGCTCGTACATGTACACCGTGGTGAACTGCTCGCGACGCTTGATCGAGGCCACATCTTCGGCCCCGCGCAGCGCGCGGGAGGTGGAGGGGTCCTTTGCCGCCTTGAGCGGGTCGAATGTGACCGGATCGATCGAATCGACATACTCGCCGGTGCTCAGGTCAACCACGCGTGCGGTGATCTGGCTGGCAAACAGATCCTTCACTTCACGGGACGACAGTCCTGTGCCGCCGATGCCGGCAATCGCCAGGATGCTGCGCTGTTTGTCGAGCAGACGGTTTTCGATCTGGATCGGTTTGAGCGACACCGCAGCACCGGCCACGAAGACCGACGCCACCAGACTGACCGTCAGGGCCACCAGCAGGGTGCGGCCGGTGGATTCTTTCTTATTGGACATTACGTGCCATCCTCCGCTTGATGTTGGCCGAAACCACGAAGTGGTCGATCAAAGGAGCACACAGGTTGGCGAACAGGATCGCCAGCATCATGCCTTCAGGGAAGGCCGGGTTGACCACCCTGATGAGCACCACCATGATCCCGATCAGCGCCCCGAAAATCCATTTTCCGGTATTCGTCATCGAGGCGGACACCGGGTCGGTGGCCATGAAGATCATGCCGAAGGCAAAACCGCCCACCACCAAGTGCCAGTACCAGGGCATCGCGAACAGCGGGTTGCTGGCCGAGCCGATGGCATTGAACAGGGTGCTGGTTGCGATCATGCCGATCAGTACGCCCAGCACGATGCGCCAGGAGGCGATCTTGGTGGTCAGCAACACGGCACCGCCGATGAGGATGGCCAGCGTGCTGGTTTCGCCGATGGAGCCCTGGATGTTGCCCAGGAAGGCATCCCACCAGGTCAGGCCGCCCGCAGCGATCATCTCGACGCCGCCTGCCGCGGCCAGGCCCAGCGGCGTGGCGCTGGAGAAACCGTCGACTGCAGTCCATACCGCGTCACCCGAGATCTGCGCCGGATAGGCGAAGAACAGGAAGGCGCGACCGGTGAGGGCCGGGTTGAGGAAGTTCTTGCCGGTACCCCCGAACACTTCCTTGCCGATCACCACGCCGAAGCTGATGCCCAGCGCGACCTGCCACAGCGGAATGGACGGGGGCAGGGTGAGGGCGAACAGTACCGAGGTGACGAAGAAGCCTTCGTTCACTTCATGCTTGCGGATGGAGGCGAACAGCACTTCCCAGAAGCCCCCGACCAGGAAGGTGACCAGATAGATCGGCAGAAAGTAGGCCGCCCCGTGTATCACGTTGTCCCACAGGCTTCCAGGGTCGAAGCCGGCGAACAGGCCGATGAGTGCAATGCGCCAGTTGTCCTGGGCCGCCAGAAGGTCCGGATTGGCGGCATATACCGTGTTCGCCTGCAGGCCGGTGTTCCACATGCCGGCAAACATCACCGGGAAAGTGCACAGCCAGACGGTGATCATCATGCGCTTCAGGTCCAGGCCGTCGCGCACATGTGACGTGGTGCGGGTGACGCTGGCCGGGCGGTAGAAGAAGGTATCGACCGCTTCGTACAGGGCGTACCACTTTTCGTACTTGCCGCCCTTTTCGAAGTGGTGTTCGACGCTGTCGAGGTATTTACGTACGTCCATCAATCAGCCCTCCTTCTCGATTCGGGCGAGATTGTCCCGAAGAATGGGGCCGTACTCGTACTTGCCCGCACAGACGTAGGTACACAACGCGAGATCCTCCTCATCGAGTTCGAGGCAGCCGAGTTTCTGGGCCACTTCGGTGTCACCGACGATGATGGCACGCAGCAACTGGGTGGGCAGAATGTCCAGCGGCATCACTTCTTCGTAGTTGCCGACCGGTACCATGGCCCGGGGGCTGCCGTTGGTGCTGGTGGAAAAGTCGAACAGCCTGCCGTTGGTGAGCCTGGACACGAAGATGTTCAGCACCGAGTGCTTGTTCACCCCCGCACGCAGGTAGTGCATGAATTCACGGTCGTTGCCTTCCTTCAGGCAGGACACCTGAAGATGGAACTGGCCCAGGTAGGCAAAGGCGTTGCGTGCAGTGCGTCCGCCGAACACCGAACCGGAAATCACCCGGTTGTTGCCCTGGTTGTCGCCATAGCGCAACTCCCCTGCGGTCAGCTCGTCCAGGCTCGCGCCCAGGCGGGTGCGCAGCAGGCGGGGCTTGTCGACCACCGGGCCGCCCAGCGCGACGATGCGTTCGGTCCACAGCCTGCCGGTGGTAAACAGCTTGCCGATGGCAATCACGTCCTGGTAGTTCAGGTGCCAGATGCTCTTTTCAGCATGCACCGGATCGAGAAAATGGATGTGCGTGCCCACCAGGCCGGCCGGATGCGGCCCCTCGAAGCTTGCCAGGGTGGCGCGGTTCAGGTGCTTGGCGTGAGGGATCTCGGTGCCAGGCGCCTTGCATACCCACAGCGCGCCGTCGGTGAGGTGTGACAGCACGGTCAGGCCGTCGCCGAAGGCTTCGCCTTCCGCATTGATGATCGGCCCCGGATCGGCAGACAGCGGATGGGTGTCCATCGCGGTCACGAAAATCGCCGCCGGCGTGCTGCCCGGGTCGGGGGTCTTGCTGAAGGGGCGGGTGCGCAGCGCAGTCCACAGCCCCGAGGCCAGCAGGTTCTCGACCACTTGCTCACGGCTCAGGTTGGCCAGTTGCTCGCCCGAATAGGATGCGAATTCGATCGCTTCTTCCTGCTCGTCGAGCCGGATCACCACCGACTGCAACACGCGACGATGACCGCGATTGATCGCGATGACTTCGCCTGCGCCGGGTGCGGTGTAGCGCACACCGGGGATTTTCTTGTGTTCAAACAGGGGCTGACCCAGTTTGACCCTGTCGCCTTCGGTGACGAGCATGGTGGGCTTGAGATCCAGATGATCTGCGCCCAGGAGCGCCACGTGCCGCACGGGCCGCCCAGCGTCTATGCGCTGCTCGGGTTTTCCCGTAATGGGCAGATCCAGGCCTTTCTTGATCTTTATGTGCATAGAGGTCTCGATCCTGGTTTTCGGATACCGACCCTGGCCGTTTCGAGGCCTGCACCATGAGCGCGCCACACTCCCGAATGGCACGCTCAAAAGGTCTCGAATCGTTTCAGGTCGACGGAATAAAACCCCGAGATTCTACTTTTTACGAGGTCTTACATCAAACATAAGATGATGATGTTGTTGATTCTCCAGAGTAGAATCCCGGATTTGCACGTGCAGGAGCAGGCAACCGATGGAACGATCCTGGAAACCCAACGTTACCGTCGCGGCAGTGATCGAACGCGATGGGCGCTTTCTGGTGGTGGAGGAGGAAACGGCAGAGGGGTTGCGCTTCAATCAGCCTGCCGGCCATCTGGAGCAGGGTGAGTCCCTGCTCGAAGCCTGCCGGCGCGAGGTGCTGGAAGAAACGGCGCACCTGTTCGTACCGGAATATTTGTTGGGGGTGTATCGGTGGCCGCGTCCCCAGGGGGATGTGACCTACCTGCGTTTTGCCTTTGGGGGGCGTTGCGAGGGTGAGCTGCCCGGACGGACGCTGGACTCAGGCATTGTGCGGGCGCTGTGGCTGACTCGGGAGGAGTTGGCCGCTTGTGCTGACCGCCATCGCAGCGAACTGGTGCTGCAGTGTGTGGATGACTGGCTAAGCGGTCAGAGGGGCGAATTGTCGCTGTTGCGCCACTACGGTTGAGGGCGCAGGGTGCGGCCTGACCGGTGGGCCAGGTGCATCGCGGTGGGGCTGCTCATGGCGGTGCAGCCGGGTGCCCGGTGCCTGGCAGATGGTGCCGCTGTGTCGATCCGGGAGGCTGTGGAGGGCCGCAGTTTCGAAGCCTGCTTCAACTATGGTTGTGCCAGCCGTGTGCCAGTGCTGTTCCTGCAGGCAGAGTTGGCCCGGATAGGCGAGTTGTTCGGGGATGTGGCGGACGCGACCGATGAGCGTGAGCGGATTGCCTGGGCGCTGGCCGAGTTGTATCGCCTGATCGGAGGCCAGACCCCGGTGTTCATGGATGTGGCCGGCAATCTTCGGGATGAGGAGCGTCAGGGGCGTATGGACTGCATCGATCATTCCGCCACCACCACCCGCCTGCTCGAACTGATGGCGGAGCAGGGCTGGCTGCGTCATCATGAGGTGCTGAAGCCGGCCCGACGCGGATGGCTGTTCGCACAGCATTTTTCGGCGGTGATCGAGGAACGCGGCGAAGCCGTGACGGTGCCCGATCATGTGCCTGTCCTGCTGGTGCAGTGCGATTGCCCGGAAGTGGTGCACGACATTCCGGCGCGACCGCCTGGCACTGTGATCGAGCCGGCCCGCTTTGCGGTCGACACCTGGTTTGTGGATCATGGCGAGCCGGCAGTGATCCTGCCGCTGGCCGACTGGTTGAATGGAGAAGGACCGAATGTCCAGTAAGCAAGACCCGCAGGGAATGAAGGTGGTCGTCGGCATGTCCGGCGGCGTGGATTCGTCGGTGGCCGCCCTGCTGCTCAAGCAGCAGGGGTATCAGGTGACCGGCCTGTTCATGAAAAACTGGGAAGATGACGACGACAGCGAATACTGCTCCACCCGTCAGGACCTGGTGGATGTCGCCTCGGTGTGCGACGTCATCGGCATCGATCTCGAAGTGGTCAACTTCAGCAAGGAATACAAGGACCGGGTGTTTGCCGACTTCCTGCGGGAGTATGAGGCCGGGCGCACTCCGAACCCCGACATCCTGTGCAACTCCGAAATCAAGTTCCGCTGCTTTCTCGATCACGCCATCAAACTGGGTGCCGACCGGATCGCCACTGGCCATTACGCGCAGGTGCGCGAATGGGTGAATGACGGGCGGCGGGCGTTCCAGTTGCTGAAGGCCGAGGATGGCACCAAGGACCAGAGCTACTTCCTGTACCGGCTCAACCAGACGCAACTGGCCAGCACCCTGTTTCCGCTGGGTGGGCTGTACAAGCGCGAGGTACGGCGTATCGCCGAGCAGGCCGGATTGCATGTGGCCGCCAAGAAGGACTCCACCGGCATCTGCTTCATCGGCGAGCGCCCGTTCCGTGAATTCCTGATGCGCTATCTGCCGACCCGGCCGGGCGAGATTCGCAGCCTCGACGATCAGCGTGTGCTGGGCGAACATCAAGGATTGATGTACCACACCATCGGCCAGCGCAAGGGGTTGCACATTGGGGGCATCAAGGGCCGGCAGGACGAGGCCGGCGAGCATGATGCCTGGTATGTGGCGGGCAAGGATGTGAAGGCCAATGTGCTGTACGTGGTGCAGGGGCATGACCACCCGGCCCTGCTCAGGGAGCGGCTCACGGCCACTGACCTGAACTGGATTGCCGGACGCGATCCGCATACCCACTGGGTGTATACCGCCAAGCCGCGTTACCGCACGCCGGACATGCCCTGCGAGGTGGATGCGATTGCCGACGGACGGGCGGAAATCGTGTTTGCCCAGCCACAATGGGCGCTCACGCCGGGTCAGAGCGTGGTGGTGTATGAGTCCAAGGTCTGCCTGGGAGGCGGCATCATCCTTTGACCGGCGTCAGACGGAATGGTGACCGAGCAATCGTTCGCGCACCGTTTCGGCATAGTGCTCGCAGCGCTCGATGTATTCCCGCGTGCTCTTGGGCATGGGCACGCGCGCGCGCGCGATGTAGCTCACCAAGTCCTTGCCCTGTATGAGCAACTGCTTGCCGTCGCTGGCCAGTTGCATCAGGGTGCTGGTGGGGGCGGCGGACAGGTGCGGGGTGAAGGCCATCAGGTGTTCGGAGGCCACCACGAAGTCGGTCCAGATGTCGAAGATCTGCGCATCCGTGCGCAGCGTCTCGCATTTCGCCTTGGCGGCCTCGGCAAACTTGTGAATTTCGCTTTCAATGCCGCGAAACAGCGGATTGGCGGCCAGATGGGTGGTCATCACCGCAGCAATCCGGTCGATGTCGCGTAGCGTTTGAGCAATCTTGAGGTAGCGGCTTTCATAGAACGCCTCGATCGGGATCGAGAACGCGCGGAAGGGTTCGCCCCACAATTCGTCGATGCCTTCGTCACCGCTGCGGTGCATCACCATCTTGCCCAGCGCCAATGCATCCTGCAGGCACTGCCCGCATTCGCCCATCAGCGTACTGTCGTACTCCACATCCACGCCTTCTTCCTGCAGATCCACCAGACGCGTGAAAATGTCGGTGGCGCGGTTGAACAGCGCGCCTGCGAGCATTGCACCCTTTACACGACGGCGCTCGGGGTCGGTTTCCTGCTCGAAGGCCTCGCGCGCTTCCTTCAGACGCTTGCCGGGGATGTTGATGCCGTGCTCGACGTGATTGAACAGGCGGCGGGTGAGGGCCTCGATCAGGCGGCGTTTGGCGCTCAGCGAATCGGCTGGCGCGTCGTAGGCCTTGATCCAGTAGCCGTCGTAATACACACGCTTGACGTCGTCGGTGACACGAATCGTACCGTTTTGAATCGGGTCGCTCATGGTTGTAAAGCCTGACACAATTTGGGCAGTGCGAAGAATACGCCGTTTGTGCACGGCAATACAGGGGTTGTGCTTTTTGCTGGAATGTGGGTTGTGGAGAGTGTTGACCGATTGGTCAGTTCCGCTGCCAACGATGGGTCAGTTCCACTGCGAATTCTGGCGCATGGCCAGGCGTGCAATGCGCTGACGGCGGCGCTTCAGGATGACGCGCACCCGCCACGCCAGCAGGGTGCCGAAGTAGCCGATGATCGCGCCACACACGGCCATGATGAACATGCCCAGCACCAGCGGCCGGCCAACGCCGGTAAGCCAGTGAATGCCGTCGATCAGCCATTGCAGGGCACGGATGGTGTGATCGTCCGCCGGGTGTATGCCGCTGGCTGCCGAAGGGGGCAGGATGCTGCTGCCCAGACGATAGGCAAAGAAATACAGCGGAGCATAGGTGAAGGGGTTGCTGACCAGCGTGGAAATGGCCGCCACCCACAGGTTGGCGCGCAATGCGAGTGCGACAATGGCGGATGCGGGAATCTGTGCGACCGGGACCATCAGGCCGAAGAACACACCGACCGCCACACCTTTGGCCACCGAGTTGCGATTCATGTGCCACAGCCGGGGGTCATGAATGCGGGGGCCGAGCCACCTCAGCATCCGGCTGCTCGTGATTGCTTCTCGGGAGGGCAGATACCGCTTTATCATCAGTCGCTCGATCCAGGGTCCGGCATGTTACCTTGAAACCGGAACCTGTTTCAGGCGAAAGACTTCCGACGGACCGACAGTTGTTGCGCAAAAACGACAGTTGCCGAGCGGGCAGTGCGGTTTTTTCGCCGGAGCTATAGCAGATCGGGAGAAATGACTGCGCGCAGCACGGTCTGGCTGCGTTCTTCCCGAACCCTGTTGGAAAACCACCACAACGAACCCTTCTTCACGCTCCAGTCGGCCTCGCTGCCCGACAGCAGCAGGGCCGCCAGGCGACCAAGCGTGGGCTGATGCCCGACGATCAGACAGGCCCCGCTGCTGTCGGGCCAGCCGCTGGCGGCGAGCAGATCGGCCACGCTGCCGTCCGGCCCCAGCGCGGATACGATCTCGAACTCTTCCGTGAAGGCCGAGGCCGTCTGTCGTGTGCGCACGCTCGGGCTGACCAGCACGCGCAGGCGCTTGGGGTGTTCCTTTTTAAGCCAGGCTGCCATCTTGCGTGCCTGTTTCTCGCCACGCTCGGTCAGTTTGCGGGCCAGATCGGGCGTGCCATCCACGGCTTCGGCGTGTCGCCACAGCAGTAAATCCATGTTGCCTGCTCCCTTGTTCAAAGACCGCAATGATCGAATGCCCGGGTTACGATTTGGTGACAGATGGGCGCCGGTCACTTATTTCCTGCGCAGGCGGTCCAGCCCACGCCAGGGGGCCTTGTCCCAGAGCAGGGGCTCCAGGGCCGACACGGCCTGTTTGCTCAGCTTGCGATAACGTGGGCCATGCCAGCCGCAGGCCAGGCCGGCAGCGGCGTTCAGCACCGGGTCGTCACCGCAGCAGGCGGCCAGACGGCCACGGGCCACATCCACATCGTTGATGAAACCCAGCGCATTTTGAGCCCGGGCCAGGGCCTTGAGGTAAGGCTTCACCGTGCTGGCCGGCATCAGGGACTGAAAGAACTCCATGCCGTAGCGCAACTGCTTGAGGGCGATGCGCAGGGCGTGGAGCTGTTCCGGCACCAGGCTGCGGGCGGCGGTGTGGCGGCGGCGAATCTTCTTGCGCAGGCGCTTGAGCTGAAGGCTGGCAAACACGCCCAGGTCGGCTGCGCCGATCAGGTTGTTGCTGGGCAGGGCAAGCAGTTCGGTGGTGAGGTTGAGGATCAGCCGTCCCTGCGCGGCCGCATCCAGCTGACCGGCGCTCTGGCTGCGGGCCGTATCGCGGGCCTGCAGGATCGCTTCGCGCAGGCGGGCCAGTGCCTTTTCTTCGTCGGGGTTGCCGCCGTGAACCGGGGCGAGGATTTCCTCGTACAGCACGTCCAGATCGCGGGCCTCACCAAAGCTGCCGGCATTGGTCTTGAGTTTTTCGTTCCACGCCTGTACGAAGGCGTCCGGCAGCGCCGGAGCGAACAGCCGGATGAGCGAGCGCAGGCGGCGCTGGGAGACCCGCAGTTGATGGATGAACTCGGGGTCGTCATGACTGGACGCCCCCACTGCGTTGGCTTGCCATTGCCGGATGCAGTTGCCGGCCAGTTCGCTGAAGGCCTGCACCGGATTCATGCCGGGGTCGAGCACGCAGGGTTCTGCCCGCATCGCCTGCTGGACGTGCCCCAGATGCAGGCGGTAACCGCGTTCGGCCTTGCTGATGTCGCTGGGCAGCAGCGGCAGGCGTTCGGCCAGGGCGCAGGCCAGTTTGAGCAGGTCGAGCGGGCTGCCCTGTTCGAGCTCAAGCTCGACTTCACAGATCGGTTCGGAGCGTTCGCCGGCGAGGATTTCACCGGTGTCCACCATCATCAGGATGCGGACTGTGCCCTCGTTCTGTTCGAATACCCGGGTTTCGCGGCGGAACTGCGTGGTGAACACCGGCACCAGCGTGTCCTGCAGGCGCATGAGGCGCTTGCGCACCCGGGGTTCATCCACCGCGCTGAAATCGAAGGCCTCGGTGTAGGCCTGTTCCCATTCCGGTCGCTGGGTGAGCCCCCCGGTCGAGCGGGCGGCGCACTTCACCGTCTGCAGCCATTCGCGCCCCTGCTTGCGGGTGCGCACCGCGATGCCGGCGGCCTTGAGCTGGAGGTCCGGCGTGTCGTAATAGGTGTTGTCGAGCGTCTTGGCATTGCCCAGCCGGGTGCTGCCAGTGACCAGAGGGTGCCGCCGCAGGGCCGTGAGGGCCGAACGGGGCAGGGCCAGCTTCAGTTCAATTTCCTGACTCATGCGGATATCCTGCACCTTTTTGGGGCGAACCGGAGGCATTCTAGCCCGCCGCATCGCCTCTGTCATGGTGCAATGCGGCGGCTCGTACGGGCGGGTTCGGAATCAGGCGGAGCCGGTCAGCGCCTGCCGTTCGCCGAACACCGTCTCCCACAGGGCGATCACCGGGCGCCGGGCCGCTTCAACCTCGGCCGGCGCAACGCGCGAAGGCTGGCCGTTGAGCCGCTGGCGGTGTTGCAGCCGGCGGAACAGGCGGTAACTGTCGGCGCAGTCGGCGGCCAGCCCGGCCGGAATCAGACCGAGTTCGCCGGCCATGTGCAGCAGGGCGATGTTGCCGAGGTTGCCGGTGAGTCTCGGGTGCTGTGCGGCATGACCGAGCACCAGATACTGGACCAGGAACTCCACATCGACCAGCCCTCCGGCATCGTGCTTGAGCTCGAACAGGGGGCTGCGATTGGCGTGGCTGTCGCGCATCTTCTGGCGCATCTTCAGCACTTCTTCACGCAGGCTGTCCAGATCGCGCGGCAACTGCAGGATTTCGCAGCGGATGCGCTCGAAGGTTTCGCCGATGCGCCGGTCACCTGCGGCGAAGCGGGCCCGGGTGAGGGCCTGATGCTCCCACACCCAGGCGTTTTCAAGCTGGTAGCGGCGAAAGCCTTCCACTGAGGTGACGAGCAGGCCGGAGTCGCCATTCGGGCGCAAGCGCAAATCGGTTTCGAACAGGATGCCGGCCGCGGTCTGGCTCGACAGCCAGGTGTTGATGCGCTGGCCCAGGCGTGAGTACAGGTCGAGCGCCTCGGGTGATTCGTCGTCGAACAGGAAGACGATGTCCAGGTCGGAGGCATAGCCCAACTCCTTGCCACCGAGCTTGCCATAGGCAATCACGGCAAATTGCGGCACGTCACGATGGCGCTTGCGCATCTTGCGCCAGACCAGTGGCAGGGTGCATTCGAGGATGATGTCGGCCAGTGCGGAGAGGTGGTCGGCGAGCCGCTCCACCGACAGGCGACCGGCAATGTCCTGGGTGAGCAGGCGGAACACCTGGGCGTGATGCTGCTCGCGCATCATGTCCATCTGGTGCTCCATGTCGGGTTCGAGTGCATCGAGCCGTTCGCTCAGTTCGCGGGCAAAGCGTGTCCAGTCGGGGTCTGCCTGCAGATGGCGGTCGTCGAGCAGTTCATCGAGCAGGATGGGGTGGCGGGTCAGGTAATGTGCGGCCCAGCGCGAGGCGCCGATGAGGTCGGTGACCCTTTGCACCGCCTGGGGGTATTGCTGCAGCAGGGCCAGATAGGCTCCCCGGCGGCTGATCGCCTCGAGCAGCTCCAGCCAGCGCAGCAGCGTGTCGTCAGGGTTGTCGGCGCTGGCGGCCGATTCGATGATGCGCGGCACCAGTGCATCGAGCCGGCTGCTGATGTGGCCGGGCAGCTGGCGGTAACGGGCGCTGCCGTGCAGGGCGGCGAGCCGTGCGCTGACCGCTGCCGGATCGCGGTAACCGAGCCGGGCCAGCGCGGGGTCGACCGAGTCCTCGTCGCTCGCGTCGGACCACACCTTGTCGAGCGCATGCTGCTCGTCGCTTGGGTCGCTGAAAACATCGTCGAAATGCTGGGTGACCCGCGCCCGGTGGAGGTCGAGCTGCTCCAGAAGGGTGGCGGTGTCGGGCAGGGCCATGGCCTGGGCGATGCGTGCAAGCGCGCTGGCTTCTTCGGGCAGGTCATGGGTCTGGGCGTCTTCCACGTATTGCAGGCGGTGTTCGAGCCGGCGCAGGAAGTCGTAGGCACTCGCCAGCTGTGCCGTGGCCTCACCGGTGAGGATGCCGCGCTCGCTCAGCCGGGCGAGCACTTGCAGGGTGGGTCGGATCTGCAGTTCGGGGTCGCGGCCACCGCGTATCAGCTGGAACACTTGGGCAATGAACTCGATCTCGCGGATGCCGCCCGGGCCGAGCTTGACATTGTTGGCCCGGTCGCGGCGGGCCACTTCGCGGCGGATCTGTGCATGCAGGTCGCGCATGGCATTGATCGCGCCATAGTCGAGATACTTGCGAAACACGAAGGGGCGGGTGATGCGCGCGAGCTCCTGATAGCGTTCCCCGGTGAGGGCGCGGCCCTTGATCCAGGCGTAGCGCTCCCACTCGCGCCCCTGGGTGATGAGGTAGTTCTCCAGCATCTCGAAGGAGCACACCAGCGGCCCCGAGTCGCCATTCGGGCGCAGCCGCATGTCCACGCGGAACACCTGCCCGTGCTCGGTGATTTCGGACAGGGCGCGGATGATGCGCTTGCCCAGCATCTCGAAAAACTCGAAATTGCTGATCACCTTGGTGCCACCGGTGTCGCCGTCTTCCGGATACACGAAGATCAGATCGATGTCCGAGGACACGTTGAGCTCCCGTCCGCCCAGCTTGCCCATGCCGATGATCAGCAACTCCTGTTCCCAGCCCGAGGCCGACAGTGGCATGCCGTAGCGTCTGACCAGAACCGGCAGCAGCGTGTCGTGGGCGCAGCGGATTGCGGTCTCGGCCAGCACCGTCATGGTTTCGGTGACTTCGGCGAGGCTGGCACTGCCGTACAGATCGCGCACCAGCAGGTGGCAGATCACCCAGCAGCGCAGATGGCGCAGCGCGGCCGGCAGGGTGTCTTCGTCCAGCGCCTGTCCGCCCAGAAAGGTTTGCATCGCCTGTGCGTCGAGTGGCCGGTCGAGCGTGGCCGAAAGGCGCTCGGCGAGCCAGGGGCGGCTGGCCAGCATGCGCGTGAAAAAGGGTGACAGTCGGCTGGCATGGTCGATTGCAGCAGGAATGTGGGAAGTTTCCAAAGACATCGGCGCGGCCCTGCAGGAAGGTTGTTAGAATGACAAGCCCGGCTTCGCGGCCCTGGTTCGACAGGACCCGCTTCGCTGCCCAGGATGGTCGATAGGCCAGGCTGACAGGCGGTGAATGCGTCGATTGTAGCGAAGCTTCCGGCCCATGACCCGATCCCCCGCACGCCGATGTCCTGTTTTCCTGCTGCCTTCGCCTGCGTTGCCCCGTCCGCCGTGTTTCTGCCGGCGGCGCGCTGCATGGGCGCAGGCTGCAAGCGGCCGTGATGAGAGGTGGCATGAGGATTCTGGCGCGTGTTGCCCTGCTGTCGTTTTTTGTGATTGGACTGACCCTGCTGGGTGTGCGCGAGCTGCTCATGCCGGGGGTGGAGCGCTATCGCGACGAGCTGGTCGCGCTGCTCGCGGATACTCTGGGACAGCCCCTGGAGGTGGCGCACCTGCAGGCCGACTGGTCTGGGCTGCGCCCGCGTGTCCGCTTGTCGGAGGTGCGGCTGCTGGGCAGTGCGGGTCGGCCGGCGCTCACTCTTTCATCCATCGAGGCCACGCTCAGCTGGCGTAGTGTGTTCAGCGGCCGGCCGTTCTTTCACCGGTTGACCATCGACGCCCCCGATCTGCTCATCGAGCGCCTGAGCAATGGCCGCTTGCGGGTGGCCGGCATCGAGCTGCCTGCGCCCGGTGAGGCAGACACGTCCGGGTCGGGACCGCGGGCGTGGTCCGACGGGCTGCGGCAACAGGGCGAGCTGGTACTGAGCAGCGGTACCCTGCGCTGGCAGGATCACCTGCGACAGGCGCCGGAGCTGCGCCTGTCCGGGGTGGCACTGAGGGTGCTGGGCGATGGCCGGCATGTGCGGTTGGCGGTGCACGCGACCTTGCCGGAGGCGCTGGGCCGGACGCTTGAGTTGCGTGCCGAACTGGATGCGCGCCATCCGCAGCGTGCCTGGTTGCAACAACCCGTCCGGCTGTATGCCTCCGTGGAACAGGCTGTGCTGGGGGCCTGGACGCCGTGGCTGGATGACGGCGCCGTGCTGGATGGATTGGCCAGCGTGCGCCTGTGGGGGGATTTCGACGAGGGGCGTGCGCGCGCCTTCAGTGGGCGGATGGGGCTGTGGCAGGTTTCGGGGCAGTTGGCCGAGGGGCAACCCGAACTGCGGTTGGCGGAGGCGCAGGCTCGCTGGCACTGGCAGGCGCTGGCCGACGGGTTCCGGCTGGAGGTCGACGACCTGGTGCTGGCACTGCAGGAGGGGGCACAGCAGGCCGTGGGGCATGCAGGACTGGAGCGCAAGGGCGAGCAATGGCGTGTCACGACGGGGGCCTTCGATCTGTCGAGCCTGCGTGCGTTGTTGTCGCACTGGCCCTTGTCAGCAGAACTCGAGACGGCGCTGAAGGCGACGGCGCCGGCAGGGCGGGTCACGACCCTGGAGCTGTCCTGGTCCGGGCCGGAGGGCGCGGCGCCTACTGACTGGCAGGTGCTGGCGCTGGTCGAGCAACTCAGTCTGAGGGCTTACCGGGGGTTGCCCGGGCTGGAGGGGTTTTCCGGCATGGTGTCGGGCGACCGCTCGGGGGGGCGTTTTCGTGTTGTGGGGGAAGAGGCCTTCATTGAGTTGCCGGGGGTGTTCGAGCAGCCCCGTCTGAGGCTGTCCTCGCTGTCGGCCACCGGTGGCTGGCAGCGGGACGCCGGGGCCGGTGCGGTGACGCTGTTCGTGGAGTCGGCTCGTTTCGACAACGCGGATGCCTCCGGTTCGCTCGAAGGGCGCTATACCCTGACCGGGGAGGGGCCGGGGCAGATCGATCTGCAGGCGCGCCTCACCAACGCGCGCGGCGATGCCGTGTGGCGTTACCTGCCGCTGACGGTGAATCAGGACACCCGTGACTGGTTGCGTGCCGCCCTGCGAGCGGGCGAGGCGCCGCTGGCCACCCTGCGCCTGCGCGGAGATCTGCGCGATTTTCCGTTCGAGGGTGCGGATGACGAGGGAGAATTTCTGGTTGTCGCCAGGATTGCGGATGCCCGCCTGGACTATGCCGAGGGGTGGCCGGGCATCGAGGGCATTCAGGGCGAAATCCGCTTTGAAGGGCCGTCGATGACCGTCCTAGCCGAGCGGGCACGTCTGTTCGATGTCGAGTTGGCGCCGGTTACGGCACATTTGCCCGATCTGGGGGCCGTCGGTGCCCAGGTGCTGACAGTCACCGGTCAGGCACGGGGGCCGAGCGCCTCATTCCTGCGCTTTGTCGCGGACAGCCCGGTGAGCCGGCATCTTGGCGGACTGACCGACGGCCTGCGGGCCGAAGGCGAGGGCGTGCTCGATCTGCAACTCGACATTCCCCTGCACCACAGTGTCGATACCCGGGTGGCTGGAAACCTGACCCTGTCCGGCAACACGCTCACGCTCGCCGAGGGGGTGCCGCCGATGCGGGCCGTGTCGGCACAGCTCAAGTTTACCGACGACCGGCTGGACATTCCCCAGGCCAGCGGCCGCTGGTTCGGAGCGCCATTTCAGTTGCGTGCCGAAACGTTGCGCGGGGACGGTGTACGTTTTGACATCGATGCCGGACTCGTGCTCAGCCGGGTGAGCGAATACCTGCCACCGCTGTTGAGCCCGCACCTGTCGGGTGAGCTGCGCTGGCAGGGTGAGCTGCTGCTGGCGGGCGAGCGTGCCACCGTGCGCCTGCGCTCCTCGCTGGAAGGGCTGGCGCTGGCCTTGCCCGCGCCCTTGGGCAAGGCTGCGGAGTTGTCCGCGCCACTGGAGTTGTCGATGCGCCTGCCATCGGCCGGGTTGGCCGAGCTGTCGCTGGGCTGGCAGCTTGACCGGCAGGCTGCAGCCGCCAGCCTGATGTTCGCCCGCGACCCCGCTCAGGGCTGGACGTTTGCACGCGGGGGCGTGGCGGTGAATGCCCCGGTACCGGCTGCGGCCAGCGGGCTGGCACTGGAGGCGCGGCTGGCGGAGCTGGATGTGGATGCGTGGCGCACCCTGCTGGCCGGGCATGGGCCGACTGGCGCACAGGAGACGCTTGGACCCGACACGTCTGCCCCCCGGCTGGTGGCGCTGAATCTGCGGGCCGATACGCTGCAGGTGTCAGGCCGTGCCCTGCGCTCGGTGGCACTCGATGCGGTGGCCGACGAGGGTGGCTGGAAGGGGCGGCTCGACAGCACGATGGCCGAAGGCGTGTTTGACTGGCGTACGGCCGATGCCACGCAGGCCGGGGGCGGGGCGGGCGCCTTGCGCGCACGGCTCACCCGGCTCGCACTGGGCGAAGCCGGGACGGCCGATGTCGCGCAGGCGGAGGGGGGGGGCGAGGCACCTGCGGCCGGGGAGGCGGACGGAGAGGGCAATCCTGCCTCACGCCTGCCCACGCTCGATGTGGTGGCCGACCGTTTCAGCTTCAATGGCTCGGAGATGGGGCGTTTGTCACTGCAGGCGCGCAATCAGGGGCTGCTCTGGCATCTGCAGGCGCTCGAACTGATCAACGAAGATGGCCGTCTGGAGGGCAGTGGCCGCTGGCTGGGCGGCGAGCATCCGCTGAGCGAACTGATGTTCCGGCTCGATGTGCATGACATCGGCCGCATGCTTGGCCGCTTGGGGCATGTGGATCAGGTGCAGGGCGGGGCTGCCGTGCTGTCCGGACAACTGCGCTGGCGGGGCGTGCCCACCCGGCTGGATGTGAACACGCTGGCCGGGACGCTGGAGATCGACGCGCATGACGGACAGTTCCGTACCCTGGAGCCGGGTGTCGGGCGCCTGCTTGGCGTGCTCAGCCTGCAGGCTCTGCCACGGCGCCTGAGTCTGGACTTTCGCGACGTGTTCAGCGAAGGTTTCGCCTTCGACCGCATTTCCGGTAGCATCGACATCGTCGATGGGGTGCTGTCCAGCGAATCGCTGGCCATTGCCGGACCGGCCGCCAGGGTGTGGATTGCCGGTCAGGCCGATGTGGCGCACGAAACGCAGTCGCTCGACGTGGTGGTGCAGCCCACGCTCAGTGAATCGGTGGCGGTCGGTGCGGCTGCCGGGCTGATCAATCCGGTGGCCGGCGTGGTCACCTATCTCGCACAGAAGGTGCTGAGCGATCCGGTGGAGCGCATGTTCTCCTACTCCTACGCCGTGCGTGGAAGCTGGAGCGAACCCAGGGTGGAGAAGACTGGCGGGCTGGTGGGCAGTGCCACGCCGCAACAAGGGCAGGATTGAGCGATGACGACAGAGACATGCCGGGTGGCGGCAGTGCAGATGGTGTCCGGGCCGGATGTTCAGGCCAACCTGCGCAGCGCGGAGACTTTGATTGCCGAGGCGGTGGATGGCGGCGCGCAGCTGATTGCGCTGCCTGAGTACTTCCCGCTGATCAGCACGGACGACACCGCCAAGGTGGTGGCGCGCGAGGCCGAGGGCCAGGGACCGATACAGGATTTCCTGTCCGCGCAAGCGGCCCGCCATGGTGTGTGGCTGATCGGCGGCACCTTGCCCCTTCAGGCGCAGAGTGCCGGCAAGGTGCGCAACGCCACCCTGGTGTTCGGTCCGGATGGCCGCCGGATGGCGCGTTACGACAAGATTCATTTGTTCAGCTTCTGCCGGGGTGAAGAGCGTTACGATGAGTCGGTGACCATCGAGGCCGGGCACGAGGTGGTGTGCTTCGATGGCCCCTGTGGCCGGGTCGGTCTGTCGGTCTGCTACGATCTGCGCTTTCCCGAGCTGTTCCGGCGCATGGGGGAAGTCAATCTGATCGTGTTGCCCGCTGCCTTTACCTGGACCACCGGACGGGCACACTGGGAGGTGCTGCTGCGCGCCCGCGCCATAGAAAACCAGTGCTATGTGCTGGCGCCTGCGCAGGGCGGACGGCACGCTGGCGGGCGGATGACCTGGGGGCACAGCCTGATTTGCGATCCCTGGGGCGAAGTGCTTGACTGCCTGGACGAGGGGCCGGGTGTGGTGTGCGCCGATATCGACCCTGTGCGCATTGCCGCGATACGTGAAAGCCTGCCGGCCCTGCGTCATCGCTGCCTCGACTGAATCGAATCTGCCGGGCCAGTCGTGCCTTGAACTGCACCGCCCGGACAGACCTGCAATCTTGAAGAATGATGGGGTACGCACACCGAGTGTGCCCCGCTCGATACGGAAACTTGATGAACGCTCTGAATGACGCACTGGCCGTTGCCGACCGCTACCTGCTGAACCCTTACGAACTGGGGGACAGCGAGCTGCACCGCGTGTTTTCACGCCTGATGAACCACCGACTCGATTACGCCGACCTGTATTTCCAGTATCAGCGTTCGGAGGGCTGGAGCCTTGAAGAGGGCATCGTCAAGGCCGGCAGCTTCAACATCGAGCAGGGCGTGGGGGTGCGTGCGATCAGTGGCGAGAAGACTGCGTTTGCCTATTCCGACGATATTTCGCTGTCTGCCCTGGAGGCGGCTGCCGACGCTACGCGGGCCATTGCCGACAGTGGGGCGGAGCGTCAGGTGGCGATCCGGCGTGCTGCGCATCGCCCGCCGCTGTATCGTGGGGAAGATCCGATTGCGTCGCTGGACGATCTGGCCAAGGTGCGTCTGCTCGAACGGCTGGAAGGATTTGCCCGTGCCGAGGATTCCCGCGTGAGTCAGGTGATGGCCAGTGTGGCCGGTACCTGGGAGGTGGTGATGGTGGCGCGCAGCGATGGCCATCTGGCGGCCGACGTGCGCCCGCTGGTTCGCGTGTCGATCACCGTGATCATGGAAGACGGCACCCGGCGTGAGCAGGGCAGCGCCGGCGGTGGCGGTCGCTTCGACTACGCCTGGTTTACCGACGAGCGCCTGCGTGAATATGCACGGGCCGCAGTCCATCAGGCCCGGGTCAACCTGGGGGCGGCGCCCGCGCCGGCCGGTACGATGACGGTGGTGATGGGGCCGGGCTGGCCGGGCATTCTGCTGCATGAGGCGATTGGTCATGGGCTGGAGGGCGACTTCAACCGCAAGGGCAGCTCGGCCTTCGCCGGTCGCATCGGGCAGCAGGTGGCCTCGCGTGGCGTGACCGTGGTCGATGACGGCACACTGGCCGATCGCCGGGGCTCACTCACCATCGATGACGAAGGCAATCCCAGCGAGCGCACCGTGCTCATCGAGGACGGCATCCTCACCGGCTACATGCAGGACACGCTCAATGCCCGCCTGATGGGGGTTGCGCCCACTGGCAATGGCCGGCGTGAATCCTACGCTCATCTGCCGTTGCCGCGTATGACCAACACCTACATGCTCAATGGCGACAAGGATCCGGAAGAGATCATCCGATCAGTCGACAAGGGGCTGTATGCGGTGAACTTTGGTGGCGGTCAGGTGGACATCACTTCGGGCAAGTTCGTGTTCTCGACCTCCGAGGCCTATCTCATCGAGAATGGCCGGGTCACCCGCCCGGTGAAGGGAGCAACCCTGATCGGCAACGGACCGGACGCGCTGACCCGGGTGTCGATGATCGGCAACGACATGTCGCTGGACCCCGGCGTGGGCACCTGTGGCAAGGATGGGCAGAGTGTGCCGGTGGGCGTCGGTCAGCCGACCCTGCGACTGGACGGGCTCACCGTGGGCGGGACGGCCTGAGCAGCCTGTCGGGTCCGCCACACACAGTGAATGACTGAATCAAACGGTTTGTGACAAGGAGAAGAAATGTTCAATAAACCCTCGCTTTTTCCCAAGGGCGGTGCCGATGGCGGGATGCAGTCGGGCGTGGCACCGCGTGGCGGGCGGCTCGTGCCGGGCGGTGCATCGGGGGCCGTGGCCAATGGCGATGCACCTGGCCGAGACACGGCGGGCGGAGCGGGCAGCGTGACCTCCCAGTCGACTGCGCAGGGGCTGGTGGCCAGCGTGCGCAGGGAAGCCCCCCCGCAATACCAGGCGGGCGAAAGCCAGCTGCTGGTGGGGCGGGGCGTCAATCTGAAGTGTGCGGAAATCCAGGACTGCGAAACCGTGGTGGTCGAAGGGCGTGTCGATGGGCGCCTGGAGAGCAGCCGGGTGTTGCGCATTGCGGCCGAAGGGGCGTTCTACGGCACAGCATCGGTCGATGTGGCAGAGATTCACGGACGCTTCGAAGGTGAGCTGACTGCGCGCGCGCAGCTGATCATCCATGCCACCGGCCGGGTGAGCGGCAAGCTGCGCTATGGCCGGATTCACATCGACGAAGGGGGTGAGGTGTCGGGCGACATCCATTCGGTCGATGCTGCCGCAGACAAGCCGGCCAACCCGCAGGGGGGCACCGCCGGGCAGCCGGAAGATCGCGCCGAGGCGTCCGCCAGCGCGGACGGCCCGACGCAGGATTGAAGACGCAAGGGCGGGGTTGCACGCGCTACACGGTTAACGTGAAACGCCGCCCGAGCTTGCCGCCACTTTGAGCGGCTGGTACGACCAGTGGTTGTCCCACGCACCCCGGACCAGATTGGGGTAGGTGGCCTTGCCCAGGCTGCCGTTGTAACGCCCCAGGGCCCGGAAGAGATCGCCTTTTTCGATATCCAGGTAGTGGCGCAGGATGGTGCAGCCATAGCGCAGGTTTTTGCGCATGTGGAACAGGTTGTCGCCCTTTTCACCAATCACGTCGATCCAGAAGGGCATGACCTGCATGTAGCCCCGGGCACCGGCACTCGACACGGCGTACTTGCGAAAGCCGCTTTCCACCTGAATCAGCGCCAGCACCAGCTGGGGGTCCAGTCCGGCGCGGGTTGCTTCATAGTGAATCGTGACCAGCAACTCTTCACGATAGGCTGCATCCGGGATGCGTTTTTCCAGACGGCGCGACATGTCGGCCAGCCAGGCTTCGGCTTCGGCCGGATCGGCAATGAGCAGGCTGGGGGCTCCCGCATCGGCCACGGTGGAGTGCAGGGCCGCGCGCACGCTTTCCGACATCGGCTCGTACTGCTGGGGGCCGGCCAGCGCCGCACACGGGCCGGCCAGCGCCACGCACAGCAGCAGCGCACGTAGCGCCTGCCGGACAGAGGAGCTGTGCGTGCGGCGGGTGGAGGTTGGATGGGATGGAACGAGGGGCATCGGCTTATTGCGTGGCCAGGCGGTCGGCAATGAAGGTTTCCAGCGCTTCAAGCGCCACCGGGGTGGCTTCGCTGTCGCGCCGGCCCTGGTATTCGGCCATGCCGTCCTTCAGGCCGCGTTCGCCGATCACGACGCGGTGAGGCACGCCGATCAGCTCCCAGTCCGCAAACATGACCCCGGGGCGCTCGTTGCGGTCGTCCAGAATCACGTCGATGCCACGAGCGATCAGTGCCTCGTGCAGGCGGTTGGCTGCTTCGCGGACGGCATCCGACTTGCCCCAGCCTACCGGACAGATCACCAGGTCGAAAGGGGCCATGGCGCGGGGCCAGACGATGCCGCGCTCGTCGTGGTTCTGTTCGATGGCCGCACCCAGGATGCGGGTCACGCCGATGCCGTAGCAGCCCATCTCCATGACCTGCTCGCGCCCGTTTTCGTCCAGAAACTTGCAGCCCATGGCTTCGGAATACTTGGTGCGCAGCTGGAAGATGTGGCCCACCTCGATGCCGCGACAGATTTCCAGCGTGCCCTTGCCATCGGGCGAGGGGTCGCCAGCCACCACATTGCGCAGGTCGGCTACTTCCGGTTCGGGGAAGTCACGCCCGATGTTGGCGCCCACATAGTGCCAGTCGTCGTCGTTTGCGCCGATGACGAAATCGGCCATCACCGCCACGCTGCGATCCATGATCACCCGACCCTTGAACCCCACCGGGCCGAGCGAGCCAGGGTGTGCCCCGAAGGCGGTGACGATCTCTTCGGCCGTGGAAAAGGTGAGCGGGCTGTGGATGCCGTCGACCTTCTGGGCCTTGATTTCGTTGAGGGTGTGGTCGCCGCGCAGGAGCAGCAGCACCGGCGCATGGGCGGACTCTTCGTCGCCTCGCACGACGATGGCCTTCACCGTGGTGTCCACCGGAATGTTCAGGTAGGTGGCCAGCTCTTCGATGGTCTTCACGCCAGGCGTGTGCACCTTGTTGAGCGCCCGCTGGGCCTGGGCGCGCGGACCGCTGGTTTGCGCCTCGGCCAGTTCCACGTTGGCGGCGTAGTCGGAGCCGGGGCAGTAGGCGATGTCGTCCTCGCCGGTGTCGGCAATCACATGAAACTCGTGCGACCCGGTGCCGCCGATCGAGCCGGTGTCGGCTGCCACGGCCCGATAGCTCAACCCGAGGCGGGTGAAGATGCGGTTGTAAGTGTCATACATGTTCTGGTATTCGCGCACCAGGTCTTCGTGCGAGGCATGGAAGCTGTAGCCATCCTTCATGGTGAATTCGCGCCCGCGCATCACACCGAAGCGGGGACGGATCTCGTCGCGGAACTTGGTCTGGATCTGGTAGAAGTGGCGCGGCAGCTGGCGGTAGCTGCGCAGTTCGCGACGGGCCACGTCGGTGATCACTTCCTCGTGGGTGGGACCGACCACGAAATCGCGCTCGTGGCGATCCTTCAGGCGCAGCAGTTCGGGGCCGTAGAACTCCCAGCGGCCCGATTCCTGCCACAGCTCGGCGGGCTGGACGGCAGGCATCAGCACCTCGACCGCGCCGGCGCGGTTCATTTCCTCGCGGACCACCGCCTCGACCTTGCGCACCGCACGCAGCCCCATGGGCATCCAGGTGTAGATGCCCGCAGCGACCTTGCGGATCATCCCGGCGCGCATCATCAGTTTCTGGCTGGTGACCTCGGCATCGGAAGGGGCTTCCTTGAGGGTGGAGATGAAGAACCGGCTTGCGAGCATGCTGATATATCCAGAACGGGCGTTGAAAGAGGCGAATTCTAGCAGGCTGGCGCCGTAGAAACAGTGTCTTGCCGTCCGCCGGGGATACGGACGGCATGAAGTGGCCGCGCGCGGCCCGCCGGATGGCCAGGAACCCGGGCGGGGGTCGGCTTTCCAAGCTTGGGCAAGTATGAAAGAATTCAACCAATTATTGATTTGAAGGTTTGATCATGCTCGATCGTGAAGGCTATCGCCCCAACGTCGGCATCATCCTGGTCAATGCGCGCAACGAGGTTTTCTGGGGCAAACGGATTCGTGAGCACTCCTGGCAGTTTCCACAAGGTGGCATCAAGTACGGCGAGTCGCCGCAACAGGCCATGTACCGGGAGCTGTACGAGGAGGTTGGCTTGCGCCCGGAGCATGTGAAGATTCTCGGCCGCACGCGTGGCTGGCTGCGTTACGACGTTCCCAAGCACTGGATCAGGCGGGAATGGCGCAACACCTACAAGGGGCAGAAACAGATCTGGTTTCTTCTGCGCCTGGTCGGGCGCGACACCGATGTGTGTCTGCGTGCCAGCAAGCACCCGGAGTTCGATGCGTGGCGCTGGAGTGAATACTGGGTGCCGCTCGAAGCGGTCATCGAGTTCAAGCGGCAGGTGTATCAGCAGGCCCTGTCCGAGTTGTCTGCGCTGCTGTTTCGCGCCCGTCTGCCGGAGCCACCGGCATCCTACCGCGATGCGCCCCCTGTGGTGTCGCGCACTTCAAACTGATCATGGGAGTCTGTTGAGGCTTCATGCAGATGCCGACCTTTTGCAATAGGCCGACCAGCGGAACCCGGAGCGTGTTTCGCCGGCTGCTGGCGCTGGGCCTGATGGTGCCCCTGAGTGTGCTCGGGGGTTTTTTTGGAGACCCCGAGGCCAACTGGGTGGAAGGGCCGCATGTTTTGCCCGAACCGCCCGGGGCGGCCGATCTGCGGGCGTTCGATGCAGGCTTGTCCGGCAACCGCTTCATGGTCGATGAACGCAGCATCAGTGTGGGTGACGATGGCGTGGTGCGCTACACCCTGGTGGTTGAAGCATCGGGTGGGGCGCGCAACGTGACGTTCGAGGGCGTGCGCTGCGTCAGCGGCAGTTACCGCATTTACGCCATTGGCGGGCACGACGGCCGCTGGCGTGAAGCGCGCAACAGCGAATGGGCGCCGATCGCTGGCAGTACTCACAATCGCCCCCGGGCCGCTCTCGCCTTCGATCATTTTTGCGACGATCGCGTCCCGCCCCGCAATCGTGACGATGCGCTGCGCCGGCTGCGGGCAGCGCCATCTTTGCCGATCTCATTCTGAACAGGAGATTTCCCCACATGCTCGATCAGGCCATTGTTCAGTTCGACCGGGTGCTGCGCACCGTATTTGCTCCGGCACACAGCGTGCGGCCGGTACCGGGGGAAGAGGTTCCGGACGCGCCGATGAGCGAGGAGGAGCGGCGTCATGCTGCCGGGTTGATGCGCATCAACCATTGCGGGGAAATCTGCGCACAGGCCCTGTACCAGGGGCAGGCCCTGACCTCGCGCGACCCCGAAGTGCGTCGTGAGCTGGAGCAGGCCTCCGCCGAGGAAACCGAGCACCTCGCCTGGACCGAGCGGCGCATCGCGGAACTGGGCGGCCGCAAGAGCCTGCTCAATCCGCTCTGGTATGGTGGCTCGCTCGCCATCGGCGTGCTGGCAGGCAAGTTTGGCGACCGCTGGAATCTGGGCTTTCTCGCTGAAACCGAACGGCAGGTGGAAGCGCACCTCGAAAGCCATCTGGGCATGCTGCCAGCGGCCGATCAGCGCTCCCGGGCCATCGTCGAGCAGATGAAGGAGGATGAGGCACGCCACGCGGACACCGCCGTGGCGCTGGGCGGGCATGAATTGCCGCAGCCGGTGAAGGTGGCGATGAAGGGCATGTCCCGGGTCATGACCACTCTGGCTTATCGCCTGTAAGCCAGGGGCAGGGCCAGGGTTTTTCGCGCCGGGCCTTCAGTGCCCGGCCCCCGGTGCGCGCAGTCTTCAATGCTCAGTCTTCAATGATCTCCCACGTGTGCGCCATTTCGGCCGTCTTGCCCAGCATGATCGAGGCCGAGCAGTATTTCTCGGCCGACAGATGGACTGCCCGTTCCACTGCATCGGGCTTGAGGTTGCGGCCGCGTACCGTGTAGTGAAAGCCGATGCGGGTGAAGACCTTCGGATCGGTGTCGGCGCGCTCGGCGACCAGCTTGACCTCGCAGCCCCGAATGTCCTGGCGACCCCGCTTCAGGATCAGCACCACATCAAAGGCGCTACAGCCACCGGCACCGGCCAGCAGAAGCTCCATGGGCCGAGGGGCCAGGTTTCGTCCGCCTGCCTCGGGGGCGCCATCCATGCCCACCAGATGACCCGAACCGGTTTCCGCCACAAAGGTCATGCCATCCGTCCATTTCACCGTGCATTCCATGCCTGCTGCTCCCTTGATTGTCAGAGTGAGCGCGGATTCTAGCCGAAGCGGGCAGGGCAGGGGGTCGAGGGCGATATTGCGGCGCACAATTCACGTCGTCCACCATACGCACCAGTCTGGTGCGTAATGCCTGCTCTGTTGTCCGGAACTTCCTTTGATTGACGTGCATCAAGAGGAAGAGTCGGGCATCAGGAAATGTGATGATTAAATTAAAACATTTGTAGTGCAATGCACAAAAAAGGCTTGCCCGATGGTCTGGTCATCTGGATAATTGTCCTCAGTCGGATCGCTGAGCAACATGGTCCAAACGGTGTCTCCTCCACCCTCCTCCTTTGGTGTGGATTTAACGCAGCCCTCGTGGCTGCGTTTTTTTTAGCAATGGCGGGTATTGCATTGACAGTGCAATGCCCCTTGCTCTATCATCACGAGCTTTCAGTTTATTTGGCCGCTACCGAGGCCGGACAAGATCGAGGATTCGAATGAAAACGTTTTCTGCCAAGCCGCATGAGGTCAAGCGCGACTGGTTTGTTGTCGATGCATCGGACAAGGTGCTTGGCCGTCTCGCTGCCGAAGTGGCCCGTCGCCTGCGTGGCAAGCACAAGGCCATTTACACGCCGCACGTCGATACCGGTGATTACATCGTCGTTGTAAACGTGGAAAAGCTGCGCGTGACCGGCAACAAGGCGCTCGACAAGAAGTACTACCGTCACACCGGCTATCCGGGCGGTATTTACGAAACCAATTTCACCAAGTTGCAGCAGCGCTTCCCGGGCCGTGTGCTGGAAAAGGCGGTCAAGGGCATGCTCCCGAAGGGTCCGCTGGGTTACGCAATGCTGAAGAAGCTGAAGTGCTACGCGGGTGATGCTCATCCGCATGCTGCTCAGCAGCCCAAAGTTCTCGAGATCTGACAGGAGCCCATAAATGGCTGTTAGCTACAACTACGGCACCGGTCGTCGCAAGACCGCAGTCGCCCGTGTGTTCATCAAGCCGGGTTCCGGCAACATCGTCGTCAATGGCAAGCCGCTTGACGAGTTCTTTTCGCGTGAAACCGGCCGCATGATCGTGCGTCAGCCGCTGGTGCTCACCGGCAACGAGACCCGTTTCGACGTCATGGTCAACGTGACCGGTGGTGGCGAGTCGGGCCAGGCAGGTGCCGTGCGCCACGGGATCACCCGCGCACTGATCGACTACGATGCAGAACTCAAGTCCCCGCTGAAGAAAGAAGGTTTCGTGACCCGCGATGCGCGTGAAGTCGAGCGTAAGAAAGTGGGTTTCCGCAAGGCACGTCGCCGCAAGCAGTTCTCCAAGCGTTAATTTCGCTGGGTTCATGCACATCAAAAAGCCGCCTGTTCAGGGCGGCTTTTTTTATGCGTGCGTCCGTCGGCATTCAGTGGCAATCCTCAGACGGGCATCGAGCGATGCTGCCGGCGACGGCTGGTCAGCGCGCCTGCGGCCAGGCCCAGGCCAAGCAAGGCCAGGATGCCGGGTTCGGGCACTTCACCGAAGCGCCGGGTGGAGATCGTGAAACCGAAACTGAGCGTGTTCGACTGATTCTCCACGGTACTGAAGCCCAGGCAGCTTTCTTCGAATACCCCTGCAGCGGCACATTCCGTGGCGGTCAATGTACGCAAGGCGCCACCGTCGACCGGGAAGATGTTCAGGAAGTAATTGTTGCCATTGTAGGGCAGCACCTGATCGAGAAAACCGCCCAGCAGCACGAAGATGTCATTGCAGGGGGTGGGGCTGGGCGATGCGCAGGTGCCCGAGTTGGGCGTTTCCACGAACTGGATGTCGTAGTTGATCGAGGGCAGGGCGCCCGGCCCTCCGATTGCCGCCTCGCCTGGCAGGAGCGCCAGCAGGTCGAGGGTTACCGACAGTACGGCGTTGGTCAGGCTGCCGCTGCCGGCCAGAATGGGAAAATTGTTGTGCGTCAGGGTCAGCCCGGTGCCGGTTGTACCCGGTTGGGGGCTGTCGCCGGTGATCTGGGTCTGGATGATCTGGTCCGGGGCGGGATTGGTGATGATCAGCGAGGAGCGTCCCCCGCCTGAGCTTGCGGGCGTCCCCCAGATCAGGGTGTTCGAGTCCGGATTGTCGACTGCGCCAGGGGCGTAACTGGTCCATTCGCCCGTGACGGTGTACTGCCAGTCGGTGACGATGGGCGCGGCCATGGCGCTGGCGCTGCCGAGCAAGCCGACGCACAGGATGGCAAGCATTTTGCGGACTGGGGGATTATGTGTTGTTTTCATGATGTGTCTCTCCTGAACTGAGCGGATGAGGCCCGTGGGGTTGGGGGCATGGGTGTTTCAGCATGGATCGTGCCGGTTTCTTTGCTTTGAATTTTTTCCATTAGAGTCAATGTGTTGTGTTTTTCTGAAGGCGTTTACTGAAAGCCCCCCGGGCGGTCTTGTAAATATTGGCGACACTGGTGCAGTGCAGGTGCTTGCCTTCGGCCGGCGTGCCGTGGGGCTGCGCTGTCATGCTCCCGGGCCCCGGGATATTGTGCAGGGGGGGCGGCCAGTGATTCGTCCACTTGTGAGAGGATGGCGCGCCACAGGGGTTTGACCAGAAAACGCATGTTGTCGATGATCGAGTCCACCCGCATCATGGAGGGCACGCGCAGGCCGCGATGTTCTATCGGCCCGCCAATCTGCTGGATGTCCACACCAAGCCGGGCAAAATGCCGGGCCAGGCGAGGCTCGGTGAGTACGAACAGGGTATGGATGTCATGCCGTAGGGCCAGTGCGACGGCGCCCAGATACAGACCGATCGGAATGTACGGAAAGCGGGGATGGGCCGGGCTGCCAAAGTCGACTTTCTCGATCGACAGGGGTTTGTGGGTTTCACCCTTGCGCCGGCGATATCGGGCGCAGACGGCCAGCCTCGAGACTTCGGCAATTTGCCCGCGTGGCAGGCGGGCCGGATCGACCAGGCTGCGGTCCAGCGAGTGCCGGCAGGCACGTTCAAAGGGCAATTCGCGGTAAGGGTCTTCCGGATCGGTCAGGACCAGCCGGGCGCAGCCGACAGGCTGGCGAGGCAGGCCGCTGGTTTGCAGAAGGCAGTGCAGGCTGTGGCGGTCGAATTCGTCCCGCTCCATGCGGTCCGGACGCACGGGCTCAAAGCCCAGTTCCTCGCAATAGACCTCGTGCCGTATGCGGTGCACGGTGGCCAGTTCGGTTTCGGTCAGTGCGGCCTGTACATGGAAGTACTTCCTGTACCCACTGCCCAGATTGAAGCGGTCGAAGAGTCCCATCATGTCACCTGCTTGAGTAAGGGTTGCAGTGAAGGTGGCAGCGCTCCGGAGCGGTACGCGCAGCCATGGCAAAGGGATGTACCATTTCCGGGCAGATGCCCGTTCCCGGGCCATAATGAAGCTGCGTCACACAGACAAGGTCGCGCCCGGCCTGGGGTGGCAGGCAGCCTTGAACCATCGAACCATCCGCTCAGGAGGCAGATATGGCAGCGCAAGCATTTCTGGAGACAATGGCCGCCACGATAGGGGCAGACAAGGTATTGGGTGCCGACCGGGCCAGTGAGCGTTACGGTGCCAGTACCATGGGCGTGCAGCGGGTGATCGCCGGCGCGGTTCGACCCGCCAGCAGTGACGAGGTGCGCAGTGTGGTGCAGGTGGCGGTGCAGACGGGGGTGCCCTTGTATCCCGTCAGCACGGGCAACAACTGGGGCTATGGCAGCGCCAATCCGGTGATGGACGGTTGTGTGGTGGTGGACCTTTCCGGAATGCGGCAGATTGTCGACTTTGATCCGGAAACCGGGCTGGTCACGCTGGAGCCCGGTGTGACACAGCGCATGCTGCGGGCCTATCTGGACGAGCGGGGCCTGGCCTTTTTGTGTCCGGTCAGCGGCGCAGGCCCGGACTGCAGCCTGATTGGCAATGCGCTTGAGCGGGGTTACGGCATCACGCCGCACGCCGATCACTTCCTGTCCATCATGTCGCTGGAGGCGGTGCTGGCCGATGGGCGGCTCTACCGTCCGCCGCTCGCCGAGTTGGGGTGTTCCGATGTGGACCGGGCATTCAAGTGGGGGGTTGGTCCGTTTCTCGATGGCATGTTCAGCCAGGGGAGCTTCGGCATTGTCACGCGCATGACGATTGCCCTGGCGCCGATACCGGAGCGGGTCGAGGCCCTGTTCTTCGGCGTACCCGAGGATGCGATGCTCGAAGATGCGGTGCACGCCGTGCGTGCCGTGCTGCGGGAGGTGGGCGGCGTGACCGGCTCGGTGAACCTGATGAACATGCACCGGGTACTGTCGATGATGGAGCCGTACCCCCGCGACCGGCTCGATGCGAATGGTCTGATCGAGGCATCGTGCTTGCAGCAGATGGCCAGGCGCAACCAGGTGATGCCGTGGATGGGGGCCGGGGCCCTGTATGGCAATGCAAAGGTGGTGCGGGCGGCAAAATCGGTGATCCGCCAGCGGCTGCGCGGCGTGTCGAAACGCCTGGTGTTCTTCACGCCGGGCTCGGTGAGCTGGCTCAATCGGCTGAGTGCCCATCTGCCGGGGGCGCCTGGGCGCAGCGCACGCAAGATCTTCGGTACGCTCGACAAGACGCTCACCCTGCTGGCCGGGGAGCCGAGCGAAATTGCGCTGCCGCTCGCCTACTGGCTGTCCGGCCGGATGCCTGAGGCCGGACAGCCAATGAACCCGGCACGCGATGGCTGCGGGCTGCTGTGGTACTCCCCCCTGGTGCCGATGAAGCCCCAGGGGGTGCGCACCTATGTCGAAATGGTGAAGCGCATCTGTATTGAACACCGCATCGAACCCCTGATTACGCTGACCAGCGTGTCGGATCGCTGTTTTGACAGCACCGTGCCCATTCTCTTCGACCGGGCCGACCCGCAAGCCGTGGAACGCGCCGGACAGTGCTACCGGGCATTGCTCGCAGCGGGACGCGATGCGGGCTGCGTGCCTTACCGTGCGCCGGTCGATGCCATGCGCTTTTTCATGCCCGACAACACGCCTTACTGGGAGATCGTTTCCGGGCTGAAACATCTCCTTGACCCTTCCGGCATTCTTTCACCGGGTCGCTATGTCCGCAGTTGAGGGCGGAGGTGGCGAAGAAAAAAGCCCAGGCGCGATGCCTGGGCTTTTTCCGTCTTGATGCCTGTTGTCCGGCGTGCGCGGCGATCTGTGCGATCGATTCACTTGTGCCGGCGTGCAAGCCCCAAGCCCAGAAGTCCCAGACCGAGCAGGCCAAGCAATCCGGGCTCAGGGACAGTGTTGGCCTGTACCGAACCGTTGCCCCCGCTGGAGTACCGAGCGCTCAGGTCTGCTGTTGTCGCTGTGGTGCCGAAAAAGGCGCTGGCGTTGTAAAAGGCGGTCTGTGGATCGAAATAACCGGCCGCCAACCCTCCGACGATGCCGAAGGTGACATCCGCATAGCCGGAGGCCAAGCCATTCGCCAGAGAGGTAAAGCCGAGATCCAGAATGCTCAACTCCAGCCACAGTGCGCCATCCAGTGCGCCATCGGCCCGCCCCTGGGAGTTCACCGGAATCGCGAAGTTGGGGGTGTGGTCCACATACACATGCGCCCAGGACTGGCTCAGGTCGAAGCTTCCATCTCGATTCAGGCCGATGCCACCGAAAGCGAAGGTGAGTTCGCACCCGGGGCAGAAGGAGGCCGGACCGCCGCCGGTGGCGGATGAGGTGAGGACGTCGCCTGCGGGATCGTTGACCTGGTAGAACTCGCCCGCCCCGGCCAGGAAAAGCCCCGTGGCCCCAGCGCCACCCTGGCTTGCCAGTACCGTGCCAATGGTCTCGGCGCTCGAGAAACTGTTCAGCGTACCGGCAGGGTCCATGACTGCGCTGTACCACTGCGTGAAGCTGAAGCGCCCGATGAAATCCTCTTCCACTGCGGGCACCGAACCGTCGGTGTAGCTTGGGTCCCAGACCACGCCACCGACGTTGATCGGGGCGGCTTGTGCGCTGAGTGCCAGGCCGCCACCAAGTACCAGTGCGGCGAGCATGCCAGGGGTTTTTATCGTGTTCATTTTGAGTCTCCTGCTGGGGTCGGGGGTGTGTCTTATTGTTATTTCTGTGTCTCCTTTAGCATCAACGGTGCCAGGTGCTATGAAATGTGTTGCAAGATCATGATATGAAAGGACTAATTTTTTATCGAAAGAGTCTTTACAAAACATTGCAAGGTGTGCTTGTAAAGATTCCCGACAGGCGCAAGGGAAAGATGGGCCGGAAAGCGGCGGATGTTTGCGCTAAGCTCGAACAGGGTCGGTGCAGACCCGCAACGTGGTGATTACGGAAGGGACAGGATCATGAATCGAGCGCACCTGAAGTGGATGACGGGCATGCTTGCCCTGTTCATGCTTTCGGCCTTTTCATGGCCGGCGCAGGGGGCCGAGGATGCCGCGCGGGCGCTGGCCCGGGCGGTGCTCGACCGGCCCGATGGACGGGATGCGGTGATGAGCCTGAGCATGACCCTGATCGAGGATGGGCGCAGCCCGCGCGTGCGCAGCATGGTGAGTTACCGGCTCGACGATCCGGGGCAGGGGGTGCGTACCCTGATCCGTTTCACGGCGCCTGCGGACATTGCCGGCACCGGCTTGCTCACCCACGATCCGCTGGTGGGTGACAGCAACCAGTGGATTTATCTGCCTGCGATGAAGCGGGTAAGGCGGGTGGACGCCAACCGCAAGGGCGGACGTTTCGTCAACTCTGATTATTACTTTGAAGACTTGCGCACGCGGCAGGTTGAGCTCGACCGCCACCGTCTGCTTGGACGTGAAGAAGTGGAGGGGGTGATGTGCGAGGTGCTGGAGAGCACCCCGGTTGATTCCACCAATTCGGTGTATGACCGTCGTGTGGCCTGGATAGACCCGAGCACCCTGCTGCCCTTGCGTGTCGAATTCCATGAAGGGGGCGGACGCGCGCCTGCCAAGCGAATGCAGGTTGTCCGTCGGGAACAGGTTCAGGGCTACTGGACCGTGATGGACAGTGTCATGCGCGATCTGAACAGGGGGCATGAAACCCGCCTCGTCACCGAGCGGGTCGTGTATGACCAAGGCCTGCCAGAAAGCCTGTTCGGCACCCGGGCACTTGAGGATGAGCGCAGCGAAAGACCTTACAGACCCTAGTCCGGTGACTATATTCAGCAGAGCCGGCGCAGTTCATGAGGAGGAGAGGCCATGGAGCCGTGGGTGAAGCGGAGGGGGGCGCAGACTCGTGTCATGCTGAGTGTGCTGGGGTACAGTGCGGCCATGTTGCTGGCGAGCACTGCCGCGCATGCGGGGGACGAAGCGGCGGGGTTGGCGCTGTCGGTCGACCAGATACGCCTTGAAGGGGGGCACTTTCTGGAGGCTCCGGGGGTGTCCAGCGGGGTCTTTGCACGCGCAGAGGTGTCCGCTGTGCACGAGGGGGACAACTGGTCACTGGCGCTGGGGGTGATGTTCGATGCTCATGCCCAGGGGGGGGCGCGCAACTTCGAGCGGGTGCGTGCGGAATATGGTGAAAACCATCTGCAGTGGCATGGTGAATCGACCCGTCTGACGCTGGGCACGCAGCGCATCGTCTGGGGACGGGTGGATGAGATATCGCCGGTCGACCGCTTCGGGCGCAATGACTTCTCCCGGGCACTGGTGGATGAGTTGGCAGACCGTCGTCTGGCCACGCCGGCGGTGCGTGCGGAGCACTTCACCGACGACATGAAGCTTGATCTGGTCTGGGTGCCGGTATTCGACCCCTCGCGGATGCCCGAGCGGGAAAGTATCTGGCATCCGGTGGATACCAGACAGGGGCGTCTGCTGGGCATTGGTCAGGCGACCCCGGTGGCAGGGGCCAGCGTGAAGTCGCGCGCCCACGGAAGCGGTGGCGCTGGCCTGCGGCTCACCCGGGAAGGCGATGTTGTCGACCTCGGGTTCAGCGTGCAGCGTGTCAGGCAGACACAACCTTATTACCGCCTTGAGCCGGGCGTGCTGACCACCATGCACCCCTTCAGCTGGGTGCTGGGCGGTGAGCTGGAGGCCGCGCTGGCCGGGGCGACCTGGCGCTTTGAACTGGCCTGGAGCAGCGACGCCCCGGTCACCACGCACACACTGGCTTACCGGACCGTGCCGCGTCTCGATGCCGTGCTGGGGGCCGAATGGTTTCCCGGCGATGGTGAAACCCGCGTTACCCTGCAGCTGGCCAGCCAGCGCCTGATCACCGCGACACCGCTGCTCGACCGCAGCGAGCGTCATGCGCTGACCGGGGAAGTGGAGCACCCCTTCGGACAGGGCCGCTGGAAGGCCGGGCTGCGCTTCATTGTCGGACTGGGCGAGCACGACCTGTATTTGAACCCGCGCATTGCCTATGTCGGTTTCGATCAGCATGAATTGTTTCTGGCCGGGCATGTGTTCAGCGGCTCAGAGCGTACGCTCGGGGGGTATTACCGCGACAACGACATGCTCATGGCGGGCTGGCGGGCACGCTTCTGACGCTCGCGCAGGGCTTTGCCGACATCACGGGGATGAACTGCCGAGTCGATCATGAGTGACGCCTTTCGCCACCTGTTGCGCCTGATCATGCAGCCCCGGGTGCTGGCCTGGAAGACCTGTCTTGCGCTGGTTGTGTTGATTCATGTGCTGTCCCTGTCGATACTCTGGCGTCTGGAGGTGAATAACGCCCCCGAGCTGTACTTTCCGGCATCGGCGCCGGCCACCCAGCTCGAGAATGCGCTGCGCGCCGAATTTCCCAACGACGAACTGCTGATCGCCCTGTTTTCGGGGGGCGACTTGTATGCCGTGCCGGTCTTGCGGGCCATGCATGGCCTTGCGCGAACGCTGGAGCGCTTGCCGGAGGTCGACCGAGTGTTTTCCGTCACCACGGTGGAAGGCATCAGGGGCACGGCCGATGGTTTTGTGGTCGAGCCCCTGCTCGACATGGACCGACTGGAGGCGGGCGAGGCGGCCGGGCGACTGCAGCGAGTGCTCCGTGATCGCTTCGCACCGGGCTGGCTGGCCACCCGGGACGGTCAGTCGGTGGCGCTCATCGTGCGCACGCACCGGCTGAGCGAAAGCCGGGAGCGGCAGCGGGTGGAGGCCGCCTTCCAGCGCGAAGTGGATGCGCATGGCCTGCGCGAGCGCCTGGTGGCCGTGGCCGGCACCGTGGCGCTGGATGTGGCGCAGCTGCGTTCCCTGATGAACGACAGTGTGCGCTTTACCCCGCTGGTGATGGGCCTGGGCCTGTTCCTGATGTACTGGATCGTTGGACGTGCCTGGCCGGTGGCGATCGGGGCGCTGGCCATGAGCACCGTGGTGGTGAGTACGGTGGGGTTCATCGTGGTGCTGGGGCAGCCTTATACCCTGGTCAGTGCAATGTTGCCTACCTTGCTGTCCGCCTATACCGTGGCGAACATCCTGCACTTGTACGCATCGCTGCAACGCATGCGCGACGCGCGCTTTCGACGGCGCAGGCGCGTGCCCTTTGCATTGCAGGCGGTGCACAGGCCAGCGCTGCTCAACATGCTCACCACCAGTGCAGCGATGCTGGCCCTGACCCTGGTGCCGATTCCACCGATTCAGGTGTTCGGTGTCGCAGCGGCATTCGGCGTGCTGATGATTTACCTGACGGTGTTCTACCTGATGCCCGGTTTGCTCATGCATTTCGACCGGGGGGTGTGGCCGGCCGGGCGCAATGGGTTCAGCTGGGCCAGGCGTCTGGCCTATCGGCTGACGCTGTTCAGCATGCGGCGTGCGGGCTGGGTGTGTGCCCTGGTGGGCGTGGCCGGGGTGCTCGCGGTGCCGCTGGTGCTGCAGGTGCGTGCGGAATCGGACCTGCTCAAGTTCTTCAGCGACACACATCCGATTACCGTGTCCACCGAACGCTTCGAGCGGGCCCTGGTCGGGGTGACTGCGCTGGAGCTGGTGGTGGATGGGCCGGGGCGCGATGCCTTCAAGCAGCTGGAGTACCTCACACAGGTGCGCGATGTGCAGGACTGGGTGGAAAGCCTGCCCGAAGTGGATCGCAGCGTTTCGATGGTCGACATCATCGAGGAGATGCACTGGGCCTTCTTCGAAGAGGAAGAGGCCTATCGGGCGCTGCCCGATGATCCTGAATTGATCAGCCAGCTGCTGCTGGTGTATGACGGTGTCGATCTGCGCGAGTTGGTGAATGGTGAGTTCGACCGGACGCGCATTCTGCTCAACCTGAACGTGCATGGTGCGAATGCGATCCAGGCGGTGATCGAACGCATCGAAACGCATCTGGCGCACAGGCCGATGCCGGGGCTGGTCTGGCAGGTGGCCGGTTATGGGCGCCTGTTTGCCGACCAGGAAGACCTGCTGGTGCAGGGGCAGTTGCGCAGCCTGATCGGGGCCTTCGGCCAGATCACGGTCATCATGCTGTTGTTATGGCGCTCGCTGCCCACCACCGCGATCAGCATGCTGCCCAACATGGCCCCGTTATACTGCATCTTTGCGCTGATGGGGGCCTCGGGCATTGAACTGGATCTGGCCACCGTGCTGATAGCCAGTGTGGTGCTGGGCATCACCGTGGATGACACGATCCACATTTTCCACAACTATGTGGAGCGGCGTCGAAAGGGATTTGGGGTGGTGTTCTCGATGGCGCGCAGTGCCCGCCTGACCGGTCGCGCGGTGGTGGCTACATCGGTGTTGCTGATTGCCCAGTTCCTGATCCTGACGGGGTCGGATTTTCAACCGACCGCCAGCTTCGGCCTGCTGGCTGCAACCGGCCTGCTGGCCGGCCAGTTGATGGACCTGATGCTGCTGCCGGCGCTGCTGGTGCTATGGAATAAGTTGCCCCTGCGCCGGCGCTGGCTGCAGGTGTGAGGGAGGGCTGGCGTAGACGGCGCAATCCAGTGGCCTACTGAATCACCATGTTGTCGCGGTGCATGACTTCCGGCGCATCCGCGTAGCCGAGCAGGCTGGCAATCGCAGTGCTTGGCTGGCGGGCGATGCGCCGGCATTCACTGCTGCTGTAGTTGACCAGACCACGGGCAATCGTTTCACCCTGCAGGCTGCTGCAGGCCACGGCGGCGCCACGCTCGAAATCGCCACGCACCTCGACCACGCCCACCGGCAACAGGCTGCGACCGGCACGCAGGGCGGCCATGGCACCGTCGTCAATCACCAGTGTGCCGGCCAACTGCAGATGGTCGGCCAGCCACTGCTTGCGCGCCTGCAGACGGCTGCTGCTGGCATGCAGCAGGGTCCCGATCGGCTCGGCACTGCACAGTCGGATCAGCACATCGGCTTCGTGACCACTGGCAATGCAGGTATGTGCGCCGCTGCGCGCTGCGCGCTGCGCGGCACGAATCTTGGTGATCATGCCGCCCTTGCTGATGCCGCTGCCGGCGCCGCCGGCCATCGCCTCGTAGCTGCGGTCCTCGGCGCGGCCTTCGCCCACCAGGGTGGCTTCGGGGTTGCTGCGCGGGTCGGCCGTGTACAGGCCCTGCTGGTCGGTCAGGATGATCAGCGCGTCGGCCTCGATCAGGTTCGCCACCAGGGCGCCCAGGGTGTCGTTGTCGCCGAACTTGATTTCGTCGGTGACGATGGTGTCGTTTTCGTTGATGATCGGCACCACCCCCAGTTCGAGCAGGGTTTTGAGGGTGGTGCGTGCATTCAGATAACGCCTGCGGTCGGCCAGGTCCTCGTGGGTGAGCAGGATCTGGGCCGTGTGCAGGTCGTGGCGCGAAAAGGCTTCTTCGTAGGCCTCCACCAGTCCCATCTGGCCGACGGCCGCCGCCGCCTGCAGCTTGTGCATCTCACCGGGGCGCTTGCTCCAGCCCAGGCGTTGCATGCCGGCTGCAATGGCGCCGGATGAAACCAGTGTCACTTCCTTGCCGGCTGCGCGCAGCGCGGCAATCTGCCGCGCCCAGTCGGCCATCGCCGTCTTGTCCAGTCCGGTGCCGTTGCGGGTGACCAGGGCACTACCGACCTTCACGACGAGTCGGCGAGCCTGACGAAGCGTGTCTCTCATGGTGTATCAGATGTGGGTTGATCGTCCGTCGGGGTGTCGGCATCGTGGGGGGCGTCTCCGTTCCCCGCATCTTCCGCGCCTTCCGTGTCCTCTTCCCCGTACTCCTCGCACTCCTCGTACGTGGCGTGCTCGTTCCCAGGGGGGGCACTGGCAAGGCGTTCGGCTTCGAGCCGCGCCTTGCTTTCGTCCAGAAAGTCCTGCAGCGCAAACACCAGCCGGCGACACCCCTCGCCGTTGATCGCCGAAACCTCGAAATGCTGCTCGACCGGACCATAGCCCTGCAGGAAGGCAGCCACCCGTTCGGCGCGTTCCTCGGCCGGAATCAGGTCGAGCTTGTTGAGCACCAGCCAGCGGGGTTTCTGATGCAGGGTTTCATCGTACTTGCGCAACTCCTCGACGATGGCGTGTGCCTCGGCGACCGGGTCGACTTCGGGATCGAAGGGCGCGAGGTCGACCAGATGCAGCAGCAGATGCGTGCGCTGCAGATGGCGCAGGAACTGGTGCCCCAGGCCGGCGCCTTCGGCGGCCCCTTCGATCAGGCCGGGAATATCGGCGATCACGAAGCTGCGGTTCTCGTCGGTACGTACCACGCCCAGGCTGGGGGCCAGCGTGGTGAAGGGGTAATCGCCCACCTTGGGACGCGCGGCCGAGACGGCGCGGATGAAGGTGGATTTGCCCGCATTCGGCATGCCCAGCAGGCCCACGTCGGCAAGGATCTTGAGCTCCAGCTTCAGGCCGCGCCGTTCGCCGGGTTCGCCCAGGGTGCGTTTGCGCGGAGCCCTGTTGATGCTGGACTTGAAATGGATGTTGCCCAGCCCCCCCCGTCCGCCGCGTGCCACCAGTACCCGCTTGCCGTCCTCGTCGAGGTCGGCGATCGGCTCACCGGTTTCCAGGTCGGAGATCACCGTGCCCACCGGCATGCGCAGGGTGATGTCATCGCCACCCTTGCCGTAGCAGTCACTGCCGCCACCGTTCTCGCCGCGCTGGGCGGTGAAGGTGCGGGTATAGCGGAAGTCGATCAGCGTGTTGAGGTTGCGGTCAGCGACTGCAAAGACGCTGCCGCCCCGGCCGCCGTCGCCGCCATCCGGGCCACCGCGCGGGATGTATTTTTCACGGCGAAAGGATGCACTGCCGCTGCCGCCATCGCCCGCGATGACTTCGATTCGTGCTTCGTCAAAAAACTTCATGATGGGTATGCTTCCGACCTAACAAAAAAGCCCTACCGCAAGGATAGGGCTTTTTTGCATGTGTTTCAGTGCCTTTTCGGCGCCTGCGCGTGATGCGGTGAAGCAGGGCGCTCAGGCAGCCTCGGGCACGATGGTCACGGTGCGACGCTTCAGCGCGCCCTTGACCGAGAACTGCACGGTGCCGTCGGTCAGTGCGAACAGGGTGTGATCCTTGCCGATGCCGACGTTTTCGCCCGGGTGGTACTCGGTGCCGCGCTGACGCACGATGATGTTGCCTGCAACGACGAACTGACCACCGTAGCGCTTCACGCCCAGTCGTTTCGATTCTGAGTCGCGGCCGTTACGCGAACTGCCGCCAGCTTTTTTGTGTGCCATGACGAATTACCTCCTGACGGACGAAGCGGTTAGGCCGAGATCGCTTCGATGCGAAGCTCGGTGTAGTTCTGGCGATGGCCCTGACGCTTCTGGTAGTGCTTGCGTCGACGCATCTTGAAGATCTTGACCTTGTCGTGACGACCGTGGGAAACCACGGTGGCCTTGACAGCGGCGCCCGAGACCACCGGCGTGCCGATCTTCACCGACTCGCCCTCGCCGACCATGAGAACCTGGTCGAGAGTGATTTCGGAGCCCACGTCGGCCGGTATCTGTTCTACCTTGATCTTTTCGCCAGCGGCCACGCGATACTGCTTGCCACCGGTTTTTATCACCGCGTACATGGTGTTGCTCCAGTTGATGGGTTTTGCAAAGAATCGAGCATTCTGGCGAACTGGGTCGGAATAGTCAAGTAAAACAGTGCTCAAGAATGGCTGCGCGGCACCTGCAGAACCCGTCGGACGCGCGGGCAGGCGGTGTGTGAAGCGTTTGCCCGCGTGTGCGCTCAGCCGTTCTGGTGTGTGGTGGGCGAGGTTTCGTCGGCACTGGCCGGGGCGTTGCCTTCCAGCAGCGTGGCCAGTGCGTGGGCCTCGGTGCGGTAATGTGCATGGGGGCTGAGGCGGGTCCACAGGCCGGTGCGCTCCATGGCGTCGATGACTTGTTTCTTGAGTCCGCAGAAGGCGAGTTGCCGATGTTCGCCGCGCAACTGTTCGAGCGTCTGGGAGATGGCGTGCAGGCCGGTGGCGTCGATGTCATTGATGCCGGCTGCCGATACCAGCAGGGTGCGGGTGCCGGGCTGGGCATTCACGCTGCCCTTGGCCGCCTGCTCGAAGGCTTCGGCCGTGACGAAGGTCAGCGGGCTGTCGAAGCGCATGATCACCAGGTCCGGGGCGGGGTGGGACAGCCCGAAGCGCTCCAGGTCGCGGTAGGTGCCATCCGGGTGCAGGCCGAGCAGGGCCACCCGGGGGCGCATGTCGCGATACAGCATCAGCGCGAGCGACAGCAGCAGGCCGGTGAGAATGCCGTTCTGGATGTTTGGAGCGAAGAGCAGGGTGGCAGCAAAAGTTACCGCCGAGGCCAGGCCGTCGGCGCGACCGGCCTGCCAGGCGCGTGCCAGAGCGCGCGGGTCGAGCAGACCGGCGACCACTTGCAGGATGACTGCGGCCAGCACGGCCACCGGTAGATGCCACAGCAGCGGGGTGAGGAACAGCACGGCGAGCAGCACCACCAGCGCGGTCAGCAGCGAGGACAGGCCGCTGCGTGCGCCGCTGGCATAGTTCATGGCTGAGCGTGAGAAGGACGCACTTACGGGCAGTGAGCCGGACAGGGCCGAGGCGATCTTCGCCAGACCCTGGCCGATGAGCTCCTGGTTGCGGTTCCACTGCTCGCCCAGCCGGGCGCTGATCAGGGTCGCACTGGAAGTGGCTTCCATGAAACTCACCAGTGCGATGACGAAGGCCGCCGGCAGCAACTGGGCGGCCGTCTGCCAGTCGATGTCGGGCAGGGCCAGCGGTGGCAGCCCTTGCGGAATGGCACCGATGACCTTGCCTCCGCTGGCTTCGAAGCCTGTGAGCGCGGACACCGTCGTGGCCACGGCCACCACGAACAGCACGCCGGGCAGTCTGGGGGCGAAGCGTCGCAGTACCATCAGGCTCGCCAGGGCGCAGCCACCGTAGGTCAGCGACAGCCAGTGGCTGCCGGGCAGTTGTTCGAGCAGGCCGGCAAAACCGATCAGAAAGTGCTCGGCGCGGGGCATCGGCAGGCCCAGCAGGGCGGGAATCTGCGACAGGCAGATGAGCAGTGCGGCCGCGTTGATGAAACCGGTCATGACCGGGCGGGACAGCAGATTGAGCAACCAGCCGGCCTTGAAGGCTCCCAGCGCGAGCTGAATCAGCCCCGACATGAGCGCCAGCACGATGGCCAGAGCGATGAAGGCGGGTGTATCCGGAGAGGCCAGCGGCATCAGGCTGGCGCCGGTCAGCAAGGCGGTGAGGGCGACGGGGCCGGTGGACAGCTGGGCACAGGAGCAAAACAGTGCGCCGATCACCGCAGGCAGCAGGGCGGCATACAGGCCGATGTAGGGCGGCAGGTTGGCGAGTTGGGCGTAGGCCATGGCCTGCGGCACCATCACCAGCGCCACGGAAATGCCGGCGATCAGATCGCCCCGGATGCCATACCGTTTCCACTGGCGTGGCCATGCGAGAAAGGGCAGCAGACGGCTCAGTCGGTCGGACATGGCAAATCGGAAACCTGTATGAGGGCAGGAGGGTGGGAGGGTGACGTGCGGCACAGGCCGGAAGGGGGTAGCTCGGGCAATATATTAGCAAATCCTGTGTTGGGTCTGCTCCTGGCGCCATTTTGTCTTGTCCGACAAGTGCAGAAGGGCGGTATGAGGTGACAAGCGGTAAAGGCTTGCAGTAGCATGCACGAACTTGTCAGACAAGTCGGTGGAAAACATGCCGGATTCGCTGTCCCTGTCTTCATCCCTGTCCTCGTCTTTTGCTTCCTGTCCTGGCGGGGGTGGTCCCGCATTGGGCGAAACCGTGGCCCATGATCTGGAGCGCTGGATTGTGCGCGCCGGTCTGGCGGCAGGCGACCGCTTGCCGTCCGAAAAGCTGCTGTGCGAACGCTTCGGTGTGAGCCGTGCGGTGATTCGCGAGGCGATTGCCCGGCTGAAGGCCGAGGGCGTGATCACCACCCGTCAGGGAGCGGGTGCGTTCATTGCGGCCCTGCCCGGACGCAGCAGCTTTCGGTTCGACCGTTTGCAGCAGGCCAGTCATGACGAACGGCATGCGGCGATGGCGCAGATGTTCGAGTTGCGCTATCTGATCGAGCGTGGTGCGGCCGAGCTGGCTGCCATGCGGCGCACGCCCGCCGATCTGCAGCGTATGCAGGCGGCGCTTGAGCGCATGGAGCGGGCGCTGGTTCGGCGCACGGATGCCGCCATCGACGATGACCTGTTTCATGTGGCTGTTGCCGAGGCGTCGCACAACCCGCAACTGGCCCGCTTCCTGGCTTATATGGGGCGCCAGCTGTCCGATACCCGGGTGCCCACCTGGAGCCGCACCGGGCATGCGGCAGGCTGGGCACGTGTGGCGCATGAGGAGCACTGCCGCCTGTATTCGGCCATCGAACGCGGCGATGCGGGGCAGGCCAGGAGGCTGGCCGAGGCTCATATCCTGGATGCGGCACAGCGCCTGGGCCTGCCTGCGCTGCCTTGGCTGGCGGGCGGGCGTGAGACCGGGAATATGGCTGGAAATATGGCCGGAAATATGGCCGGGGGGGCGTCCGGCTACGGGGCTGCGGCCCTTTCCTTCGATATGGAACAGACCCGTGGGGAGCAGTCCGATGGATGAACAGATTCCGCTGTCGCCACACAGGCCCGCGCCTGAAGAAGCGGTGCTGCTGGGCGAACGGGAAGCAGACTTCAGTCGTGTGGACAAGGCCGAGGTGGTGCAGGCACTCGCCAGGGTGTTGCCACCGGGGGCGCTGATCCATGCCCCGGAGGCTTTGCGGCCGTATGAATGTGACGGCCTGGCGGCGTTTCGCTGTCTGCCGATGGTGGTGGTGCTGCCCGAAACCGAAGCGCAGGTGATCGAAGTGTTGCGGCTGTGTGCCCGCCTTGGCGTGCCAGTGGTCGCGCGCGGGGCCGGCACCGGCCTGTCCGGCGGTGCGCTGCCGCATGCGCAGGGGGTGCTGCTGTCCTTGGCGCGCTTCAATCGCATCATCAGCATCGATGCACATGCGCGTACGGCCGTGGTGCAGCCGGGCGTGCGCAATCTGGCGATCTCCGAGGCGGTGGCCGGGCACGGGCTGTATTACGCACCTGACCCGTCCTCGCAGATTGCCTGCACGATCGGTGGCAATGTGGCCGAGAACTCCGGTGGGGTGCATTGCCTGAAGTACGGGCTGACGGTGCACAACCTGCTGCGCGTGCGGGGGGTGAGCATCGAGGGCGAGGTGCTGGAGTTGGGCAGTCATGCCCCGGATGCGCCGGGCTATGACCTGATGGCGCTGATCACCGGTTCGGAGGGCATGCTCGCCGTGGTCACCGAGGTCACCGTCAGGCTCACTCCGCGACCCCGCCTGGCGCAATGCCTGCTGGCCAGCTTTGACGATGTGGTGCGGGCGGGCGATGCGGTGGCGGCGATCATTGCAGCCGGCATCGTGCCCGCCGGACTGGAGATGATGGACCAGCCGGCCACGGCAGCGGTGGAGGAGTTCGTGCGGGCCGGTTATCCGCTCGACGCCCGGGCCATCCTGCTGTGCGAGTCGGATGGCACGCCCGAGGAGGTGGCCGACGAGGTCGAGCGCATGCGCGCCGTGCTGCTTGCGGCCGGGGCCACCGAGGTGCGGGTGTCGCGTGACGAAGCGGAGCGCCTGCGCTTCTGGGCTGGCCGCAAGGCGGCCTTTCCGGCTGCGGGGCGTCTTTCGCCGGACTATTACTGCATGGATGGCACCATTCCGCGCAAGCGCATCGGTGAAATGCTTGCCGCCATCCAGGATATGGAGCAGCGCTATGGCCTGCGCTGCATCAACGTGTTTCACGCGGGTGACGGGAATCTGCATCCGCTCATCCTGTTCGATGCCAATCTGCCCGGTGAGCAGGAACGTGCCGAGGCGTTCGGTGCTGAAATCCTGGAGTTGTCGGTTGCGCTGGGGGGCACCGTCACCGGTGAGCATGGTGTGGGGGTGGAGAAAATCAACCAGATGTGCAGTCAGTTTGGCCGTGCGGAGCTGGAGATGTTCTTCAGGGTCAAGGCGGCTTTCGACCCGGCCGGTCTGCTCAATCCGGGCAAGGCCATCCCCACCCTCAACCGCTGTGCCGAGTACGGACGCATGCGTGTGAGCAACGGACAGCTGCCGTTTCCCGAGTTGCCGAGGTTCTGAGCATGGAGAAGGGCTGGATTCAGTTTCTGCTGGTGGTGGTGCCGGTGCTGTCCCTGCTGGGGTCATGGCTGGCACTCAAGACCATTGCCGACCGGCAGGGTACGGTGCGGCGCGATGAACGGGTGGATGGACAATGAGCGACTGTACCCAGACATGGCGTGAGCGGGTGTGCGAGGCACGCGCGTTGAGCACGCCGTTGCGCCTGCGTGGCGGCGGCAGCAAGGATTTCTACGGCCGCCAGCCGACGGGTGAGTTGTTCGATACCCGCGAGCATCACGGCATCGTCAATTACGAGCCCACCGAGCTGGTGGTCACCGTGCGCGCCGGCACGCCGCTGGCGGAGCTCGATGCGCTGCTTGCCTCACACCGCCAGATGCTGGCGTTCGAGCCACCCTGTTTCGGAGGACGGGCTACTGTGGGCGGCTGCGTGGCGGCAGGCTTGTCCGGGCCGCGCCGCATGGCGGCGGGGGCAGTACGCGATTTCGTGCTCGGTGTCAGAGTGATCGATGGCCGTGGCGAGGTGCTGTCCTTTGGTGGCGAGGTGATGAAGAACGTTGCCGGCTACGATGTGTCGCGCCTGATGGCCGGCAGCCTGGGCACACTGGGGCTGTTGCTGGACGTGTCGCTGAAGGTGCTGCCGCGCCCCTTGCGCGAGATCAGCCTGCGCCAGCGTCGCGACGAGGCGGGCGCCATCGATCTGATGAATCGCTGGGCCGGCCAGCCACTGCCGGTGAGTGCCACGGTATGGCACGATGGCTTGCTCACCGTGCGCCTGTCCGGGTCGGATGAGGCGCTGGATGCCGCCATCGACCGGGTGGGCGGCGATCTGCTGACCCCCGACGAGGCCACCGCTTTCTGGGCCTCGGTGACGGAGCAGCAGCTCGCATTCTTTGCCGACACCGGCACGCCGTTGTGGCGCGTGGCGGTGCCGGGCACGGCTCCCCCGCTGGCCTTGCCGGGCGAGCAGCTGATCGAGTGGAGCGGCGGACTGCGCTGGGTGCGCACCACGCTGGCCGAAGCCGAGCTGCGCGCCAGAGTGCAGGCGCTCGGCGGCCATGCGCTGCGTTTCCGGGGCGGGGCGCGGGATGGCGAGGTGTTCCATCCCCTGTCTGCACCGTTGATGACGGTGCACTGCCGGCTCAAGCAGGCTTTTGACCCGGACGGCCTGTTCAACCCGGGCCGACTCTATCAGGGAATCTGACCATGCAGACCCAGCTTGCCGACTTCATCCGCGATACCGCAGCCGGGCGCGAGGCGGACGAAATCCTGCGCAAATGCGTGCATTGTGGCTTCTGCACGGCCACCTGTCCGACCTATCAGCTGTTGGGCGACGAACTCGATGGGCCGCGTGGGCGCATCTATCTGATCAAGCAGATGCTCGAGGGCGGCGAGGCGGGCGAGGAAACCCGCCTGCACCTGGACCGGTGCCTGACCTGCCGGTCGTGTGAAACCACCTGTCCGTCCGGCGTGGAGTATTCGCGTCTGGTCGACATTGGCCGTGAGTTGATCGAGCGCCGGGTGCCGCGCCGGGGGGGCGAGCGGATGCTGCGCTGGGTGTTGCGCGAGTTGGTGCCGCGCCGGACGGTGTTTTCTGCGGCGCTGGGGGCCGGGCGCGCAGTGCGTCCGCTGCTGCCGGCCACGCTCAGGGACAAGGTGCCGCCATTGCGTTCCCCCGGTGTCTGGCCGCGCAATGCCCATGCCCATGCCCGGCGCATGTTCGTGCTGGCCGGCTGTGTGCAGCCCGCGATGGCGCCTTCGATCAATGCTGCCGCCGCGCGGGTGCTCGACCGGGCGGGTGTGGCCCTGAGCGAGGCGCCACGGGCGGGGTGCTGTGGGGCGGTGCGCTTTCATCTGAATGACCCTGAAGGTGCACGCGATGACGCACGCCGCAATATCGATGCATGGTGGCCGGCGATCGAGGCGGGCGAGGTCGAAGCCCTGGTGATGACCGCATCGGGCTGCGGGGTGCAGGTCAGGGATTATCCCTACCTGCTGGCGGCCGATTCGCGCTATGCCGCACGGGCGAACAGGGTGGCGGAGCTGACCCGCGACATCAGCGAGGTAGTGGCCGCAGAAGCTTCGCGCCTGACACCGCTGCTGGCATCGGCGCGTGTCGCAGGGCGCCCCCTGCCGTTTGAACGGGTGGCCTTTCATGCTCCTTGCACGCTGCAGCACGGCCTGCGTATCCGGGGCGTGGTGGAAGGTCTGCTGGGCGATGCCGGTTTCGTGTTGCAGGCAGTGCGCGATGCGCACTTGTGCTGTGGCTCGGCTGGTACCTATTCCCTGCTGCAACCCGAACTGGCGCAGCGCCTGCGCGACAACAAGCTGTCTGCGCTGCAGGCGCATGAGGCACAGTGCATTGCCACGGCCAATATTGGCTGCCTGACGCATCTGGCCGGCGGCACCGATACCCCCGTGCGCCACTGGGTGGAGTTGCTCGACGCCTGCCTGCATTCGCCCGGCACAGACCGTTGACATGGCGAGGCGATTTTTTCGCATTCACCCGGCCCCATGGAGGGCCTGCGGTTGCTATCATGGCGCTCCATCTTTACGTTGCTTGTCATGTCTATCAACATTGAAACCTGTGTTGCGCGTCACATAGGAGATCGCTCCGAGCAGCAAGACTGTGTCGGCCTGTTCGGTCACCCGACCCGGCCCGGTATGATGATCGCGGTGCTTGCCGACGGCATGGGGGGGCACAGCGGCGGTGCCATGGCCTCGGAGCAGGTGGTGCTCAAGGCCAGACAGAACTTCGAAGCCTATGCACCGAACTCCGAAACGCCGGAACATTTGCTCGAAAGCATCGTCAATGAAGCGCATGTGGTGATTCGCCTGACCCGCTTCACCAGCGAGAAGGACCCGCACAGTACCGCAGTCGTGCTCATGCTCCAGCCCGAGCGTATTGACTGGGTGCATTGTGGCGACTCCCGCCTGTATCATTTCCGGGGTGAGCAGACCGTGAGCCGCAGTCCCGATCACTCACTGGTGGGGGAGTTGCTGCGCAAGGGCCGGCTGGACGAGGCGGGTACGCTCACGCACCCGCAGCGCAACGTCCTGCTGTCCTGCCTGGGCAGTGAGCGGGAGCCGCGCATCGATCATGGCAAACTGTCGCCACTGGTGGCCGGAGACAGTTTTCTGCTGTGCTCCGATGGGCTGTGGGCGTACTTTCCGGATGACGAGCTGGCCAGCATTGTCCACCGGCACAGTGCCCGGGAGGCTGCGCGCCTGCTGGTCAATCTGGCACGCGAGCGGGCGATGGGCGGGGGGGACAACATCTCCCTGGCGATCGTCAAGCTGGTGGAGGCGGAAAGGCGTCGCACGCCCAAGTAGGGGGGGCGAGGCGGGTGGGACGCGTGAAATGCACCGATGAAGTGCATTTGCGGGTTGCGCTCGGCGTTTCTATGAGTATGATCGAATGCTCACCTGCAACACGACCCGAGCAACGCGCGTGACCAAAAGTGACGGGAGCGGACTCAGGATTCTGCGATCGGCGGGACGTCACTACAAGACAAGAATCGATGTGGGTGCCATGTTTCATGACATGCCGGACGGGCAAAAACCGTAGCATACTGCCCGGACTGCATGTCACATTACCGAACCAATTTCAGGAGGAGTGCTGATGCCTCTGTTAATCGGAGTGCCTGCCGAGGCCGTAGCCGGAGAGCGCCGCTTGCCGGTGGTGCCGGAGACGGTCAGGAAATACGCCGACCTGGGCGTGCAGATCAGGATGCAAAGCGGTGCCGGGGTTCCGGCACATTATCGTGACGAGGCGTTCCAGAACGTCGAGTTCGTCGAAACGGCCGAAGCGGCCGTGGCCGACGCCTCGGTGGTGCTGTGCGTGCAGCCGCCCACCGAGGCGCTGATCGAGGCCATGCCCGACGGTAGCGTGCTGGTTGGCATGCTGCAGCCCTGGGCCAGCAAGGCGCGTCTCGAACAGTTGTGCCGCAAGAACATCACTGCGTTTTCGCTGGAGCTGCTGCCGCGCATCTCGCGTGCGCAGAGCATGGATGCCCTGTCCAGCCAGGCGGCTGCGGCGGGTTACCTGTGCGCGCTGATTGCGGCTGACCACAGCCCGAAGTTCTTCCCGATGATGACCTACGCGGCCGGCACCATTCGCCCCGCCAAGGTGCTGGTGATCGGTGCCGGTGTGGCCGGCCTGCAGGCCATTGCCACCGCCCGCCGTATTGGTGCGATGGTCGAGGCCTACGATGTGCGCCCGGAAACCCGTGAGCAGATCGAGTCGCTCGGGGCCCGCTTCGTGGATACCGGCGTGTCGGCCGTGGGAGCAGGGGGGTATGCCCGCGAGCTGACCGAAGAGGAAAAGGCCCAGCAGGCCGAGCGCCTGGGCAAGGCGGTGGCGCAGTGCGATGCACTCATCACCACGGCCGCGATTCCGGGGCGCACCGCTCCGCGCATCATCACCGCCGACATGATTGCCCGCATGAAACCGGGTGCCGTGGTGGTCGACATGGCGGCCGAAAGCGGCGGCAACGTCGAGGGCACGGTGGCCGGTGAGAAGACCTGGATCGGCGACGTGCTGGTGATCGGTCCCACGCATATTGCCAGCCGCATGCCGGTGCATGCGTCCGAGATGTATTCCAAGAATGTGTTCAACTTCATTTCCCCGTTCCTGAGAAACGGCGCGCTGGTGCTCGACTGGGAAGACGAGGTGATGGCCGGAACCTGTCTGACACATGCTGGCAAGGTGATGAGTGCCCGTGTCCGCGAGGTGCTCGGACTTGAAGGAGGCGAATGATGGAAGGCTTTACCGCGCTGTACATTTTCATGCTGGCGGCGTTCACCGGGTATGAGGTGATTTCGCGTGTGCCGGTGATCCTGCACACCCCGCTGATGTCGGGGTCCAACTTCATTCACGGTGTGGTGCTGATTGGCGCGATGATCGCACTGGGCAAGGCCGATCCGGACGAGCCCCTGCAGCAGTTCATCGGATTCATCGCAGTATTCCTGGCGGCAGCCAACGCGGCCGGTGGTTATGTAGTCACCGAGCGCATGCTGGCGATGTTCAAGACAGGCAATGCTCGCCAGGGAGGCGCGAAATGACATCAAACTGGTTCGTGAACGCGACTTACTTCATCGCCACGCTGCTCTTCATCATGGGCCTGAAGGCCATGAGCTCGCCGGTGACCGCACGGCGCGGCATCGTCTGGGCGGGCATTGCGATGGTGGCCGCCACCGTGGTGACCTTCTTCATTCCGGGGATGAGCAACTTCGGGCTGATGATCCTGGCCATCGCGCTCGGCGGCGGTGTGGCCTGGTGGTACGGCAAGGAGGTCAAGATGACCGACATGCCGCAGATGGTGGCGATCTACAACGGCATGGGCGGTGGTGCCGCCGCCGCGATTGCGGCAGTGGAAATCATCAAGGGCGCACCGCATGGCGCGATGACCACCACCTTGCTGATTTTTGGCGCCGTCATCGGTTCGGTGGCCTTCAGTGGCTCCTGCGTGGCCTTCGCCAAGCTGCAGGGCCTGATGAGCAAGACGGTGAAGCTGCCCGGGCAGAACAGCATCAACTTCTTCCTGACCATGCTCACCTTGGGTATTGGCCTGACCATCGGCTACTCCGGCAACCCGGGCGGTTTCGAGATTTTCCTGTTCTTTGCGCTGGCGCTGGTGCTCGGTGCCGTACTGGTGCTGCCGATCGGCGGTGCCGACATGCCGGTGGTGATCTCGCTGCTGAACGCCTTCACCGGCCTGGCCGTGGGCTTCAAGGGTTTCGTGCTCGGCAACCCGGCCCTGATCGTGGCCGGTATCGTGGTCGGTGCTTCGGGTCTGCTGCTCACCCAGTTGATGGCCAAGGCCATGAACCGTCCGATCCGCAACATCATCTTCGCGCCGCTGACCGGTGCTGCATCCGAATCTTCGGGTGAGGGCGTTCAGGGCACGATGCGCGAACTGTCGGCACTGGATGCCGCTTCCCTGATGCGTTATGGCCAGAAGGTCATCATCATCCCGGGTTACGGCATGGCCGTAGCCGGTGCCCAGCACAAGGTGTGGGAGATGGCCCAGCTGCTTGAGGAAGGGGGCGTCGAGGTGGTGTTCGCGATTCATCCGGTGGCCGGCCGCATGCCGGGTCACATGAATGTGCTGCTGGCCGAGGCGGGTGTGCCGTATGACAAGATCTTCGATCTGGAAGAAATCAATGCCGATTTTGCCCAGGCCGATGTTGCACTGGTGATCGGTGCCAACGACGTGGTCAACCCGGTGGCACGTACCGACAAGTCCAGCCCGATCTACGGCATGCCGATCCTGAATGCGGATCTGGCGCACAATGTGATCGTGGTCAAGCGCGGCAAGGGGGCTGGTTATTCGGGAATCGAAAATGCGCTGTTCTACAAGGACAACTGCCGCATGCTGTACGGCAATGCGCAGGAGGCGATTGCCGAAGTCATCACGCATGTGAAGGCGCTCGAGGTCTGAGCCCTCGTATGTGAGTGTGTTGAAAGGGCGGGCGCTTCGCAATCGTGCGGGGCGCCCGCCCTGCCGTTTACGGGGCTTTCTTTGGCGAATCTGGGAGAAAGCGCGTGGGCCTGTGCCCCTACGGGCTCAAGCCCGGCCTGCTGCCGCCGTTAACAGCGCATGGGTTCCTGTGTTCCAGGGGTTGGCGTGCAATGGGTGTGCAATCATGAAGCCGGGGTGGTGGATGTTCTTCTGGGGGGTTTGGCTGTCGGGTGCCGTTCTGGCCCAGACGCCGGCCGACAGCATGACCGGCAATGCTGCGGCGATGCCTGCTGGGACGGAAGAGGCAGAAGAAACGGAAGGAGCGGAAGCGCGTGCGCGGCCGGACTTCCGGGATACGTCGCGCTACCGTTTTCCGGCCGTGGCCGATACCGTGCATCATTTGCAGATGATGAGTTATGCGATGCAGTTGCGTGAGTATTGTGCCAATCTGCGCGTGAGCGATGACTTTGTGCGCAACCGCCTGGCGCGCTTCAGCCAGTTGACCGGACGTGAAGAAGACTGCAACAGTCTGGCCGATTACTGGAATTGAGTCGGACGGTCCTGCTTCAGGCAGGGGGGGCGCCTTGGGGCTGTTCGCCCAGATTGCGCAAAAAGTCGCGCGCATCCATGGGGGGGCCGAACAGTGGCCCTTGCTGCAGATGGCAACCGAGTGCCGACAGAAAGGCCTGCTGGGCCTCGCTTTCCACACCTCGCGCGTAGACTTCCAGTGACAGCACGGTGGCCATTGTGGCGATGGCCTCGACCACGGCTTCGCTGTCCTCGTCGCACCCCACTCCGGCAACCAGTTCGGGGTGCAGCTTGAGGGCCTGCAGCGGGTAGCGCTTGAGCTGTGGAATTGAGGACAGACCGCGTCCGAAATCATCGATGGCCAGCGTCACGCCCATGCCATGCAGCGTCGCCAGGCTGCGAGCCAGCTGCTCCTCGCCATCTGCCTGCAGCACACGCTCGTCCAGATCGAGCACCAGCCGGGCTGCGGGCAGGTCCGAGCGTTCCAGCGCCAGTTGCACCCGTGCCACCAGATCGCCGCGAAGGGCCTGACTGGCCGACACATTCACGGTCAGTCGTTTGGGGTACGCTGGACAATGTGGCCAGCGGGCCGCCAGCTGACAGGCTTGTTGCAAGGCCCAGTCGCTGAGTTGTGCAATCAGGGCCTCATCCTGCACCAGTTCGTGAAAGCGCCCGAAGGGCGTCAGACCCTGGCTGGGGTGGTGCCAGCGCAACAGCGCCTCGCCTGCAAGAACCTGTCCGCTGCGGACATCCATGAGGGGTTGAAAATGCAGTTCGAGTTGATTGTCGAGCAGGGCCGAGCGCACGGCAGCCGTGATCGCGGCGTGCTGAGGCGTGTCGCGTTGCCGGAGAGGGCCGGAGGGCGTTTGTGCGAGCGGTGCAGGTGCCTGGGCAGGGGGGGCGGGCAGGGTGTGGGTGGAAAGGTTGTCCGGAGCGTTGAGGACCAGTACATGCCAGCCCGGCTTGGGGCCGTTCAGCAGGCGGGCCTGCAGTTCGGGGGTGGCGTTGCTGGACGGCCGGTCAGGGCTGACCCGCTCGAGTGCGACGAATTTCTCGGGATGGGCGCTTGACCAGTCGAGCCGGAGCACGTTGGCCAGTGGCTGGCCGGTGAGTGCGGCGCGATCGCCGTCGAGCAGACGCAGCGCAGCCGCATTGAGGGCGCTGATGCGTTGCTCGGCATCGACCACCAGCACTGGCTGATTGACGATGGCCGCCAGGCGTGGCCACAGGTCATCGCGCCTGGGGGGCGATGCGGGGGTTTGTTCGGAGAGATAATCCGGGCTCAGGATCAGTGCATGCATGCCCGGTCTGAGCCGGGCGGCGGCAATGAAGCGCATGGTGCGGTGTCGTCCGCCGGGCAGGCTGACATTCAGGCTGCCGCGCATCTCGCCTTGGATCAGCAGACGGGCGCGTGCTTCGAGAAAAGCCTTTTCCGACGGAAACAGGGTGGACAGGGGGCAACCGACCAGTACGCGGTAATCGCGCTCCAACAGGCGGCAGGCGGCCGAGTTGACCTCCAGGATGGTTTCATCGCCGGTGATGATCAGGCCTTCATCGATGAGTTCGAGCAGGCCCAGATACAGTCCGGTCTCCAGCCCTTCGGAGAAGTCGGCTACGAAAGGTTCGGACGGTTTTCCGCCCTGGGGCGTGGCGTTGGCTTTCATCGGATGGCTCATGTGTGCAGGCCGGTTGCCCGGCGTGGGTCACTGTGCCATCAGAATACGCCGCCCCGCAAAATCCCTTGCGCGGAAAAGGGCGGTAAGCCGGCCGCTTTTCCGCCCGGAGCGGGGGCAAAGCGGCTGGGTCAGCCCTGCGGGTCGGGTTTTCGGCCCAATCCGCCCAGCAGGAAGGCGATGGGCCGCTGCTGGCGACCGCTGACTGCGACCGGTGTCGTCGCAGCCAGGCTGGCCAGTGCGGAAGTGCCTTCCAAGGGGTTGGACGCGGCGCTTGCAGTCGGTGCGGCGGAGGGCTGGTAGGGTTTGCTGAAGTCGAAACCGTCGGCTGCCACGCGTGGCGTGCTGCGCCCGCCCGGGCGTTTGCCACTGCCACTGCTGCTGCCAGCGCTGCGGGGGCTGTCCTGCCGTTCGGCGCGCCGGCGCGGGGCATCGCTGCTGTCGAAGGCCTGGGCGGTGGCGCTGTTATTGCCGCGACCGCCCCCACGCTTGCGCGCGGCCCCCTCGTGAAAGAAGTCCGGTTCGGGGTCGAAACCGGGGATGACTTCCAGTGGAATGTCCAGTTTGATGAGCTTTTCGATCTCGGCGAGGCGGGATTTTTCCTCGGCGCACACCAGCGACACTGCGTGCCCCTGGCGTCCCGCCCGTCCGGTGCGGCCGATGCGGTGCACATAGTCTTCGGCGGTATGCGGCAGCTCGAAATTGATCACCGAAGGCAGGTCGTCGATATCGATGCCCCGGGCGGCCACGTCGGTGGCCACCAGCACGCGCAGTCGCCCGGCCTTGAAGGCTTCGAGGGTTTCGCTGCGCTGGATCTGGCTCTTGTCGCCGTGAATCGCATCGGCGGCGATGTTGTGACGGGCCAGATAGCTGGCCAACCGGCCACACAGCAGCTTGGTGTCGACGAACACCAGCGCCTGCGTGTCGGGCTGGTGGCGCAACAGGTGGGCGAGCAGGTTGCGTTTCATGCCTGCAGAAACCGGGTGCACCCGGTGGGTGATGGTTTCGGACACCGTGTTGCGCCGGGCAACCTCGATCAGCTTGGGCTGCTTGAGCATCTGGTCGGCAAGCTTCTTGATCTCGTCCGAGAAGGTGGCCGAGAACAGCAGGCTTTGCCGGTTGGCGGGCAGCAACTCGAGAATGCGCCGAATGTCGGGGATGAAGCCCATGTCGAGCATGCGATCGGCTTCATCGAGCACAAGCATTTCCACCTGGCCAAGCTGCAGCGTCTTTTGCTGCACATGGTCGAGCAGGCGGCCGGGTGTGGCCACGATGATTTCCACGCCATTGCGCAGTTCGTTGGTCTGCGCACGCATGTCCACGCCGCCATAGATGCAGACCGAGCGCAGTGGCACATGCTTGCTATAGGTCTTCACCGACTCGTGCACCTGCATGGCAAGCTCACGCGTGGGCGCCAGCACCAGCGCGCGTACCGGGTGACGGGCCGGGCTGGTGGAGGTGCTGGCGTGTCGGGCGAGTTTCTGGATGAGCGGCAGCGTGAAGCCGGCGGTCTTGCCGGTACCGGTCTGGGCGCCGCCCATTACATCGTGACCGGCCAGCACGACAGGGATGGCCTGTTGCTGGATGGGGGTGGGCTGCGTGTAGCCGGCTTCGGCCACCGCGCGCTGCAGCTCGGGAATCAGTCCGAGATCGGCAAAGCTCATAGAGTGTATTCAGAAGGGGCGAGCGGCCTGCGCGCTGCGCCCTGGGCGGATGAACGTGTGACCGGCGCCTGCGCGCACGGAAGCGGCTCGCACCGGCCGGCAGGCCGAAACGGTTGATCGGAAGCCGCAATTATACACGCCTGAGCGTGCACGGCAGGGCGTAATTGCGGCAGTGCGGCAGTGTTGTCCCGGTCATGCAGCGTGCACGCTTCAGCCGGACTGGCGCAGGGCGAGATAGGCGGTGACCTCCTCGCGGTCGTGGTACAGGTGCTTGATGCGCAGCTCGTAATGCCCCACGCTGGCAAGCCGCTTGTGGATGATGTTGCGGCATTGTTCGACCGCCTGCAGCCGCTTTTTCATCGGCAGCTTGAGATTGAACATTGCCCGTCGGCAGCGGCCGCTTGCGACCCAGTCGGCAATCAGGGTGGCGATGCGTGCGGGCTGTTCCACCATGTCGCACACCAGCCAATCCACCGTGCGTCGCGGGCGCCAGGTGAAACCGTCGGCGCGCAGGTGTTCGACCATACCGGTGGCCATTACCGAAGGTGCCATCGGCCCGTTGTCCACCGCCGTCACATGCAGGCCCCGATGGGCCAGTTGCCAGGTCCAGCCGCCAGGGGCTGCGCCCAGGTCAACGGCGCGCAGGCCGGCGCGCAGCGTGCTGTTGCGCTCCTCCTCGGTGAGCAGCGCGAAGAAGGCTTCGGCCAGCTTCAGCGTGGAACGGCTGGCGGCTTCATGTGGCATGCGCAGGCGGGGAATGCCCATGGGCCAGGGAGATTCGTTGGCGGGTAGCGCAGCGCACAGCCACGCAGTGCGGGCATCGCTAAACAGCACATGCAGGCAGGGGCGCGGGGTTTTGCCACGGCTGCGCAGCACGCCGGCTTTCTCGAGCTGGGCCGAAAACGGTTCGGCAAAGCGTCGGCAGAAGCCGGACATCTGTTTGGCGGTGTCCGTGTCCGGTGTTTCCAGTGCGATGTCGCCAAAGCGCTGCCCCGCCGTGCGGGCCGCCTGGGTGAGCGGGGTGGCCCGGTCGCGCTCGGGCAGGTCGTCGACCCGTGCAAACCAGGGCAGCAACTGGCGGGCGAACACCAGCCGGCGCCAGTCGCAGTGCTCGGCGAGTTCTTCAAAACCGATGGCTTCGTTGCAGTAAAAGACCACGAAGGCGCTGCCCTCGCGGGCACGCACATGGCCGTCCAGCCCGATGCGCCGGGCAAGGGCGTCCAGTTCGCCGGCCAGATCGTTCTCGAAGCCGGCACGGCACAGCGCGATCAGGCCGTAGGCAATCGCGCCCGAGGCCGGGGCGGTGTCGAAATGCATGTCGGTAGGTGAGGGCATGATGTGATTGCTATGATGCGCGAACAGGCCGGGATGATACGGCGCCCGGCGCGGGAAAGACAGGAGGAAGCATGGATTACCGGAAACTTGGCAGCAGCGACCTGAACGTTTCGGCAGTGTGCCTGGGCACGATGACTTTCGGCCAGCAAAATACGGCCGCGCAGGCCCATGCGCAGCTGGATCGTGCGCGCGATGCGGGCATCAACTTCATCGACACCGCAGAGATGTATGCGGTGCCGCCGCGTGCCGACACCTATGGTGCCACCGAGCGCATTGTGGGCGACTGGCTGGCCCGCCAGCCGCGCGACCGGATCGTCCTGGCCACCAAGGTGGCTGGCCCGGCGCGCAGCCTGGAGTGGATACGGGGCGGCCCGCCGGCGCTCGACCGTGCCAACATCCGTGCGGCGATCGAGGGCAGCCTGCAGCGGCTGAAGACCGATTATGTGGATCTGTATCAGCTGCACTGGCCAGAGCGCAATCAGCCGATGTTCGGCCAATGGCAGTATGACGCCAGCCGCGAGCGTGAATGCACGCCGATCCGCGCCCAGCTGGAGGCGTTGGCCGAGTTGGTGCAGGAAGGAAAGGTGCGCCATGTCGGGCTGTCCAACGAACACCCCTGGGGGGTGATGCAGTTCGTTCGGCTGTCGGAGGAGTACGGGTTGCCCCGTGTGGTGTCGACCCAGAACGCCTATAACCTGCTCAACCGGGTGTTCGAGTACGGGCTGGCCGAAGTGTGCCAGCGCGAGGCGGTGTCGCTGCTTCCGTATTCGCCGCTGGCCTTCGGACATCTGAGCGGAAAGTACCTGGCCGACCGTCATGCGCCGGGCCGGCTGACCGAGTTCGAGAGCTTTGGTCAGCGTTATGCCAAGCCGGGTGTGCCGGCTGCGGTGCAGGCCCATGTGGCGCTGGCGCGCGAGTGGGGGCTGTCGCCCGCCACGCTGGCGCTGGCGTTCGTGTATCGGCGGCCTTTCGTGGCCAGCACCATCATCGGTGCAACCACGCTCGCTCAGCTTGAAGAAAACCTTGCTGCGTGGGAGGTGGTGCTGGATGAAGCGCAACTGGCTGCGCTGGACGACCTGCATCTGCGCTTCGGTAATCCCGCGCCCTGAGCGGTTCAGTCGGCGGGTTTGGGGGCGGGCGTGCCGCCCCCTTCGCTGATGATGTTGTCGGGCAGGCTGAGCGCCGGCAGGCGGTCGGCGGTCAGTTGCGAGGGAACGACCTCCAGGCTGTTGGCTAGCATATAGTCGTTCATTTCACGCCAGCCCGCAAAGATGGCCGACTTGGGCGACTCCGGGTTGAGCAGGTAACAGTCTTCCAGCGAACGACCTGCATGCCGGCAGGCGCTGCCCACCGCCTTGCCCTCGGTGACCAGTTGCGCCTGTTCCTTGGCTGGATTGGGAATTTCCAGCGTCTCAAGCAGCATGTCGCAGCCGGAGAGCATGAACACAGACGTCAGGATCAGAAGCGTTTTGAGGGTCATAGTGCGCTCGCCCACTGGGCGGATTCAGGTTTCAGGAAAGGCCGCAGCGGCGATGCTTCGGCTTGCTGCCTGGCAGTCGTCATCTTAACGGCACCCCGTTGGCAAATCTTGAAGGAAACCGCTGCGGGGCGCTTGCGTATATGATTGGCGTTGGCAATCCCTCCGTGATTTTCCGGTCTATCTGCATTCTGTCTGTCCGCAGCGGACATGTTTCTACCCTCGAGGTTTCAAATTGATTCGATCCGTCTTTGCCCGTTTTTTGCGCACCAGTTGCGCCGGAGCAGTGACGCTGACCTTGGTCAGCGTGGGTTTCAGCAGTGCGCTCATGGCGGCACCGGCCTCGGGTGGTCCCCGTCAGCTGGTACTGCTGCACCAGCTTGATGCCGACCGTCACCAGGCTTTGTCCGAGCTTGCTACCCGTTTCAACCAGAGCCGACAAGACTTTGTCGTGCGTGTCGAAGCGGGCAGTTGGCAGGAGGGGGCGCAGGCGCACATGCTGATCACCGAAGGTGAGGCTGCGGAGCGTTTCCTGGCCGCCCGTACGCCACGCTACAAGCCTGTGCATGCGGCCATGCGCGAAGCCGGGCTGCCGCTGCAGGCGGTCAAGCCGCCTCCAGTGGTGCCGCGTCATACGGTCGATGCACAGGGGCGCCTGCTGGCCCTGCCAGTGGGCATGTCCACCCCGGTGTTGTATGTAAACCGCGATGCCTTGCGCCGTGCCGGCCTGAATCCGGACATGCCCCTGCAGACCTGGAGCGGTCTGCAGGAGGCGCTTGATCGTCTGTTCGATGCCGGTTCGACCTGCCCGTACACCGTGGCCGAGCCCGGCCGGGTGATGATCGAGAACGCCAGTGCCTGGCACAACGAGCCGGTGACGCGCACCGAAGCCAGGCGTGAGCTGCCCCGCTTCAACGGCATGCTGCAGATCAAGCATGTGGCGCTGATGGCGAGCTGGCATCGCGCTCAGTTCATGCGCATCTACCCGGACGCACGTGAGGCGGAGAGCCGCTTCGCACGAGGTGAGTGCGCGACCATTGCGGCGTCTTCGTCGAGCTGGCCGAGTTTCCGTCGCCAGGGTGGGTTCGAGCTGGGCATTGCGTCCCTGCCATATCACGATGACATGCCCGGCGCGCCGCAGAACACGCTCGCCGACGGTGCGATGCTGTGGCTGACGGCGGGGCACAAGCCGGCCGAATACAAGGCCATGGCCGCATTTGTGAACTTCTGGCTGCAGCCCGAGAATCAGGTACATTGGCAGCGCGAAACCGGCTATCTGCCATTGAACCGTTCCGGCTTCCTTGCGGCTGAAAGCAACCTGCTCGGCGATGATCTCGAGAACATCCGGGTCGCGGTCGCGCAACTCGTCAACAAGCGCACCACGCCAGCCTCTTCGGCGTCCATCCTGACCGGTCAGGCCGGCACCCTGCGTCTGGTCGATCAGGCACTGGAAGACGTCTGGTCCGGACGCAAGCCGGCCAAGCAGGCGCTCGATGAAGCGGTGATGCAGTTGCAGATGCCAGCGCGCTGATGTCCGACTGGCCCTGGCCCAAGGTGTTTGCGCACCGCTGTGGCGGTGTGCTGGCACCCGAGAACACGCTTGCGGGACTGCGTACCGCGCAGCAGTATGCATGTCGGGCGGTGGAGTTCGATGTGATGCTGAATGCCTCGGGCACGGCCGTGGTGATTCATGACGAAACCCTGGATCGCACCACCAACCGGCGGGGCAGGGTGGCGGATCTGAGTGACGCTGCCTTGTCGTCGGTGGATGCCGGTTGCCGTTTTTCGCCGGCCTTTGCCGGCGAGCCACTCCCGCAATTCGAAACCCTGGCTTTGGCCTGTGTACAGAATCAGGTCTGCGCGAACGTTGAAATCAAGCCTTCATGCGGTGCCGAGCGGTTGACTGGTCAGGTGGTGGCCGCCCTGGCTGCGCGTATCTGGGAAAAAACGGAGCAGGGGCAGGTGCCCCTGCTGTCCTCATTTTCCGGCCTGGCGCTGGAAGAGGCGGCCCGGCATGCCCCTTCGCTCCCGCGTGGCTTGCTGGTCGAAGCCGTGCCGGGCGACTGGCAGGCCCGCTGCGCCCGATTGGGCGTGCAGGCGCTGCATGCCGCCAGCGACACCCTCGACCAGGCGATGGTTGCGGCGTTACGTGCGTCCGGGTTGTGGGTGGTGGCGTATACCGAGAACGATCCGCAGCGCGCGCATTGCCTGCTGGCGTGGGGTGTGAACGCGGTGATTACCGATCGCCCCGACCTGCTGGGCGCGCTTGAATGAGCTGCCGGGGAACCCGCCGGACACCGGGCGGGTCGATAGCAGATTCTTGACGGGCGTGTTGGTCGCCCATACCATCCCTGATTTTTGCGAGCGCAGCAGCCTTGTCGACCCAGCAACTCCTCTCACCCATTGCCGCAGACATGCAGGCGGTCGATGGCGTCATCCGCAAGCGACTGTATTCCGATGTCGTGCTGATTCGGCAGGTTGCGGAGTACATCATCAATAGCGGGGGCAAGCGCCTGCGTCCTGCGCTGGTGCTGTTTTGTGCCAATGCGCTGGGCTATCGCGGCGAGCATCATCACGAACTGGCCGCAGTGGTGGAGTTCATCCACACGGCCACCCTGCTGCACGACGATGTGGTGGATGAGTCGGATCTGCGTCGCGGCAACAAGACCGCGAATGCGCTGTTCGGCAACGCGGCGTCGGTGCTGGTGGGGGACTTCCTGTACTCGCGCGCGTTCCAGATGATGGTGAGCGTGGACGACATCCGGGTGATGCGTGTGCTGGCCGATGCCACGAACGTGATTGCGGAAGGTGAGGTGCTGCAGTTGCTGAACTGCCAGAATGCGGATGTCAGCATCGATGACTATCTCCAGGTGATCCGCTACAAGACAGCCAAGCTGTTCGAGGCGGCCACCCGCCTGGGCGCGATCCTGGGGGGGGGCGACAGTCAACTTGAAGAGGACGTGGCGGCGTTCGGCATGCACCTGGGGACGGCCTTCCAGATCATCGACGATGTGCTGGACTACACTTCGGACGAAGTTGCACTTGGCAAGCACCTGGGCGACGACCTGGCCGAGGGCAAACCCACCCTGCCGCTGATCTTTGCCATGCAACGCGGCACGCCGGAACAGTCGGCACGAGTACGGCAGGCCATCGAGTCCGGTGGTCGCGAAGATTTTCCGGCGGTACTCGAAATCATCCATGCCACCGGCGCCCTCGACGCCTCGCGCGATAGTGCCCGTGCGGAAGCCCAGCGCGCGGCTGAAAAATTAATGCATCTTCCCCCTTCCATTTTCAAAGATTCGTTGCTAGAATTGTCCTCCTTCGCAGTTGAGAGAAATCACTAACTGCAAGACTCGTCGGGGAATAGCTCAGCCTGGTAGAGCACTGCGTTCGGGACGCAGGGGCCGGAGGTTCGAATCCTCTTTCCCCGACCACATTTTCAAGCAAAAAAGCCACCCTTGCGGTGGCTTTTTTGCTTTCTGCGTAAAAATTACGGGGCCCGCTTTCCATGTCCGACCAGAACCAGGCAGGTGATGTGCAACCCTTCAGTTCGCTGATGCCCGAGCATCTTCTTGATGCGCTGGAAAGCGTCGGACTGGAACCGGATGGACGGATCATGGCCTTGAACAGCTATGAGAATCGTGTCTATCAGTTCGGTGTGCAGGATGGGCCGATGCATGTGGTCAAGTTTTATCGTGCGGGCCGCTGGAGCGATGCCGCCATCGAGGAGGAGCATGCGTTCACGCAGGAGCTGGCCGAGCGTGAAATCCCGGTGGTACCGCCACTCTTGCTGGCCGGGCGCAGTCTGCAGCATTTCGAGGACCTCCGCTTTGCGGTGTTTCCGCGTATTGGCGGGCGGGCGCCGGAGTTGAGCGATGCGGGACAATTGACCTGGATGGGGCGCTATCTGGGGCGCATTCATGCCGTGGGGGCTCTGAAACGGTTTGCACATCGCCCCGCGCTGGATGTGGCGAGCTTCGGAGAGCAGGCGCGTGACTATCTGCTGGCACATGACTGTGTTCCCGTCGATCTGCTGCCTGCCTGGTGCAGCGTGGTGGAGCAGGCCCTCGAAGGTGTGCGCGCCTGTTTTGAGCGGGCAGGGGCCGTGACTACGATTCGCCTGCATGGCGATTGCCATCAGGGCAACGTGCTGTGGAGCGAGGGCGGTGCAATGCCGGGGCCGTATTTCGTCGATTTCGACGATGCGCGCATGGGACCGGCGGTGCAGGATCTGTGGATGCTGCTGTCGGGCGGACGCGAGGAAATGAGCAGGCAGCTTGCCGATGTGCTGGCGGGGTACGAGGATTTTCAGGACTTTGAAATGAATGAGTTGCACCTCATCGAAGCCTTGCGGACCCTGCGTCTGTTGCACTATTCGGCATGGATCGCCCGTCGCTGGAACGACCCCGCTTTTCCTGTCGCCTTTCCATGGTTCAATACTCAGCGTTACTGGCAGGACAGGGTGCTGGAACTGCGCGAGCAGATTGCCCTGATGCAGGAGCCTCCTCTGTTGTCGTGCTGAAATTTGAGGGGGCAGGCGTTGAGGGCAGCATCAGTGTGGCCTGTGGTGCGCCGGACAACGTGCCAAGGCGCGACCGCCGGTAGCCCGGAGCGCTGCGCCCGCGAGTGCTGGCTAGGGCTACATCTACGGAGTCTGGCTACACAGTGGCTACATGGCGCCAGAAAACAAAAAGCCCGGCTATCGAAAACCGGGCCAAGTGCTTGATTTTATTGGTGCCGACAGTCTGACTCGAACAGACGACCTACCGCTTACAAGGCGGTTGCTCTACCAACTGAGCTATGCCGGCGAAGCGCGGATTATAGCGTATTCACGTAGTGCTTTTGAACAGTCTGCAACAGTTCACTATCTCGATTTGTTTGATGATGGTGGGTTGGATGTTACCCGTTTTGAGGCGTCGGGTTAAACTTCCGCTTCAGTGGCTGTCTGACAAATCTGGGGCAGCCTTACTCTTTTGGGTCGATTGACTATGCAGACCAGTAATGGTGTTGATTCCGGCAGCGATGCGCAGAACCTGAAAAAGCAGCTTCTTGCAACGTCGCGCAAGGCTTTTGTGGCCGCACTGGCCCGGTTTGCGGAAGACATTGGTTTGTCCGAGCCGGAGTGGCTGGGAGCCATGGCCAGTTGTGTCGAAGAGCAGTTCGACGAATTGATCGGGCTGCGCGACCGCAGGGGCTTTGAGTCGGCAAAGGGCTTGACTGCGTCGCGCATCAGCTTGGTACATGAGCACGATCTCGAGTTTTCGCTTGAGTTGGCGGAACTCGCCAAGCGGGTACGGGAGCTGTGCGAAACGGAACTGCCTCGTCTGCATGTGCGCTTCATGGTGCTGCTGGGGCAGAGGGATGCGGCTGACGAGCAATGTCCGGTCGGGCCTGAGGCGGCCTGCGCGAGTTTGCGTGCGCTGGCCGATGCCGTGGGTTTTGACGGGGTGCAGAGGCTGCGCATGGTGGATCGCAGCGCGGAGCCATTGGCGGTGCGCTTGCTGGAGTTGTATCGTGAGCTGAATCAGGTGTTTGCGGATGCAGGAGTGGTCAGGCAGAAGGCAGCCGACATCCTGCACCGTACAGGTGGCCCGCGCGACAAGGTGCCGTATCAGAACTATGTGCCTTCGAAAGACGATGGGCGTGCGACGCAAGGCGGTGAGTTCAGGCCGTTCCAGGCGTATCCTGAGCAGGTTTCGAAACAGGGTGGAGCGGGGGGAGGCGTCCGTGAAAACGGAGGTGCGTCCCCCGGATTGCCAGGATTGCCCCCGGCCGAGCCGGACGACCCCTTGACGGCCTTCCGAGAGCAGTTGATGCGCCGCAAGCGTCAGAGCAGTGGCGCAGGCGCTGAGCTCGATGCCAGCATGACGGCGGCCATGCTGACGCGGGCACGTAACTGGCTGGCGGAGTTTCATCTCAAGAAACCGGGGGGCATGGCTCGCCTGTCGAGTACCGAGTTGGTCGGTTTGCTGCCGGTTCGGGTTGCAGCAATGGTCGAGGCCGTCGAGCAAATGTTCAATGCGATCGCGGTCAGCGAGTTGCTGCCGCAGGCGATGCGTAAGCTGATTGCCAGTCTGCAGGTGCCTTATCTGCGTCTGACGCTTGATGATGAGGGCGCGGTGACTGACCCCGCTCATCCGGCCCGCAAGCTGTTGGACGGGCTCGCCTTGCTGGCAGCCACCCTGCCACCGGAGGTGACCTTTGACCATCCGCTTGCGGCACGTTTGCATGCGATCGTAAAAGCAGTTCACAAGGCGGGTGGCCCGGGCAGTGACCCCTTTGGCCGGGAGGTGTTCGAGAAGGCTGTGGTGGCCACTGGCCAGATTATCGAAGAACGTGCTGCCCGGACGCGCAAGTTTGCCGAAGATCTGAGCGATGCAACGGAACGCGCCGATCGCAGGGAGGATGCGCTGGTGTTTGCGTCCAGTGCGGTGCTGGGTCTGATCGACAACCAGACCCAGCCTGCGGTACGCAACTTCATCTCGCACTGGTGGATACAGTTGCTGGCGAGGGTGGTGTATACCCACGGCAGCACCCATTCGTCCTGGCAGGAGGCGATCGAACTTGCCGAGCAGCTGATCGACTCGGCGGTGGTGCCCAAGGATGAGAACCAGCGCAGACGCTGGGCTGCGGGTCTGGCGCCCTTGATCAAGGCGCTGGAGAAGGGACTGGCGTCCCTCGGCTTGGCTGAGGCAGCACGGCGCAAGCTGCTTGGGCAGTGCATGGACCTGCATGCGGCCCTCTTGGTGGGCAAGGCGCCCCCGGAGATCACGCTGGAGCCCATTCTTCGGCCGGAGTGGTCGAGTGTGCGCGGTGCCATTCCCCTGACCGTATTGCAGCATCCTGCTTTGGCGCCGGTGTCGATAGCGGCACAGCCGGTGGCTCAGGCCGAGCCGGGCGAGTGGTTGCTTCTTCCGGGGCCGGAGGGGGCTCCCTTTCGCGGAGAGGTTGCTGCGGTGGGCAAGAGCGGCAGGGTGCTGCTGCTGGTCGATCCGGAAAAGGGGCAGGCTCTGGGAGTCACTCGACGGGCGTTGGCCGATCTGTCTTCCCGTCGGCTGGCGTCCAGGCTGGGGTGTGAGTCGTTGATCGAGCGGGTGAGTGAGGACTTGCTGAGGCGCACCCGCGCAGCTTCCTGACACGGCTTCCTGACATGCGCCAGCCCTGAAAGAAACAGGCCCGCTTTCGGGCGGGCCTGCATGCTTTCATAAGAAAAAAGTCAGATGATCAGGCCACGGCGACCGGGATCTTGCCGATCTTCGCCTGCCATTCCTTCGGGCCGGTGTTGTGCACGCTGGTGCCGCTGGAATCGACTGCTACGGTCACCGGCATGTCCTGCACGGTGAACTCGTAGATGGCTTCCATGCCGAGGTCCTCGAAACCGACCACCTTCGCTTCCTTGATCGCCTTCGACACCAGATAGGCCGAGCCGCCCACCGCCATCAGGTAGGCGGACTTGTTGTCGCGGATGGCGTCGATCGCCACAGGGCCACGCTCGGACTTGCCGATCATGGAGATCAGGCCGGTCTGCTCGAGCATCATGCGGGTGAACTTGTCCATGCGGGTGGCTGTGGTGGGGCCGGCTGGGCCGACCACTTCGTCGCGCACCGGGTCGACCGGGCCCACGTAATAGATGACGCGGTTGGTGAAGTCCACCGGCAGCTTCTCGCCCTTGGCCAGCATGTCCTGGATGCGCTTGTGCGCGGCGTCGCGCCCGGTGAGCATCTTGCCGTTGAGCAGCAGGATCTGGCCCGGCTTCCACGAGGCGACTTCTTCCTTGGTCAGCGTGTCGAGGTTCACCCGGGTGGCGACATTGGTGTCGGCCTTCCAGGTCACGTCCGGCCAGTCTTCCAGCTTCGGGGTTTCCAGCTTGGCGGGGCCGGAACCGTCGAGGTGGAAGTGCACATGGCGGGTGGCCGCACAGTTGGGGATCATCGCCACCGGCAGGCTGGCCGCGTGGGTCGGGTAGTCCATGATCTTGACGTCGAGCACGGTGGTCAGGCCGCCCAGGCCCTGCGCACCGATGCCCAGGGCGTTGACCTTCTCCATCAGCTCCAGGCGCAGTTCCTCGACGCGGGAAAGCGCGGCGCCGCTGGCGGCCTTGGCCTTCAGTTCATGGATGTCCACCGGTGCCATCAGCGACTCCTTGGCGAGCAGCATGGCCTTCTCCGGCGTGCCGCCGATGCCTAGCCCCAGGATGCCCGGCGGACACCAGCCGGCGCCCATGGTCGGCACGGTCTTGATCACCCAGTCCACGATGGAGTCGGACGGGTTGAGCATGGCCATCTTGGTCTTGTTCTCCGAGCCGCCGCCCTTGGCCGCACAGATCACTTCCACATGGTGGCCGGGGACGATCTCGTAATGCACCACCGCCGGCGTGTTGTCCTTGCTGTTCTGGCGTTTGCCGGCCGGGTCGAGCAGCACCGAGGCGCGCAGCTTGTTGTCCGGGTGGTTGTAGGCGCGGCGCACGCCTTCGTTGACCATGTCCTGTACGCTCATCCTGGCGTCCCAGCGCACGTCCATGCCGACCTTCAGGAACACCACGGCGATGCCGGTATCCTGGCAGATGGGGCGGTGGCCCTCGGCGCACATGCGCGAGTTGGTGAGGATCTGCGCGATGGCGTCCTTGGCGGCCGGGCTTTCTTCGCGCTCATAAGCTTCACCCAGCGCCTTGATGTAGTCGAGCGGGTGGTAGTAGCTGATGTACTGGAAGGCGTCGGCAATCGACTGCACGAAATCTTCTTCACGAATCACGGTCATGAGGTGTCTCCGGATGGCCCCTTGGGCCGGTATGAATGAGGGACAGCCCAGCATTTTAACAGCAGCCTGCCTGATGGCGGTGTGCGAGGGCGTGTGGTAGCCTCTTCGGTTGTCATGCAGTCCGAAAGGCGGCGTGTAAGTCTTGTGTAAGATACTTGTCCTTTAATGCGCATCGAGCCGCAGTCTTACGCAGGCATTCGAACAGATCGGGAACACTCGGTCACCCCGAAGTCTGGGGAGCTTCAACCAATTACTTCAGTTGAGGAGAGGTGAGCATGTCCAACGAACAGCAAGTCCGCGTTTATCACCCGTCGGAAGATATCGTGAAGAACGCCGCAGTGTCGGGTATGGAAGGTTATCAGGCGCTGTGCAAGGAAGCGGAGGATGACTACGAGGGCTACTGGGGCAGCCGCGCACGCGATCTGCTGGAGTGGCAGACTCCTTTCACCACCGTTCTGGACGAAAGCGAAGCGCCTTTCTTCAAGTGGTTTCCCGACGGCAAACTGAACGTTTCGTACAACTGTCTTGACCGTAATGTCAATAACGGTCTGGGCGACAAGGTCGCGCTGATTTTCGAGGCGGATGGCGGCGAAGTCACCCGCGTCACCTACAAGGACCTGCTTGCCCGCGTGAGCAAGTTTGCCAATGCCCTGCGTGGCATGGGCGTGAAGAAGGGCGACCGCGTCGTCATCTACCTGCCGATGTCCATCGAGGGGATCGTCGCCATGCAGGCTTGCGCCCGCATCGGTGCGACTCACTCCATCGTGTTCGGTGGTTTCTCGGCACACGCATTGCGCGACCGTATCGAGGATGCCGGTGCTGTGGCCCTGATCACCTCCGATGGCCAGTTCCGTGGTGGCAAGGCGCTGCCGCTCAAGCCGATCGCTGACGAGGCGCTGGGGCTGGGTGGGTGCGAATGCATCAAGAACGTCATCGTGGTCAAGCGTACCGGTGGCGATGTCACCATGGTCGAAGGTCGTGACAGCTGGTTCCACGAAGTGGTCGAAGGCCAGTCGGAAACCTGCGAACCCGAGTGGGTCGAGTCCGAGCATCCGCTGTTCATTCTTTATACCTCCGGCTCCACCGGCAAGCCCAAGGGCGTGCAGCACTCCTCCGGCGGTTACCTGCTGCAGGCCATGCTGTCGATGAAGTACACCTTCGACATCAAGCCTGAAGACGTTTTCTGGTGCACGGCCGATATCGGTTGGGTGACCGGCCACTCCTACATCGCGTATGGCCCGCTGGCCTGCGGTGCCACCGAGATCGTGTTCGAAGGCGTGCCGACCTTCCCGGATGCTGGCCGCTTCTGGAAGATGATCCAGGACCACAAGGTCACCATCTTCTACACGGCACCGACTGCCATCCGGTCTCTGATCAAGGCTGCAGACAACAATCCTGCCGTGCATCCGACCAAGTACGACCTCTCCACCCTGCGCATCCTGGGTTCGGTGGGTGAGCCGATCAACCCGGCGGCCTGGGAGTGGTACTACGAGAACGTCGGTGGCAGCCGCTGCCCGATCGTCGATACCTTCTGGCAGACCGAGACCGGCGCGCACATGATCACCCCGATGCCGGGCGCAACCCCGCTGGTGCCGGGTTCCTGCACGCTGCCCTTCCCGGGCATCCAGGCTGCCGTGGTGGACGAAACCGGCACCGAAGTGCCTTGGGGGCAGGGGGGCATTCTGGTGGTCAAGCGCCCGTGGCCGTCGATGATCCGTAACGTGTGGGGCGATCCCGACCGCTTCAAGAAGACCTACTACCCGGAAGACTTCAAGGGCAAGCTCTATCTGGCAGGTGACGGCGCGGTGCGCGACAAGGACAATGGTTACTTCACCATTACCGGCCGCATCGACGATGTGCTGAACGTGTCGGGTCACCGCATGGGCACCATGGAAATCGAATCGGCACTCGTGGCTCATGAGTCCGTGGCCGAAGCCGCTGTTGTGGGCCGCCCGGATGACGTGACCGGTGAAGCCATCGTGGCCTTCGTGGTGCTGAAGGGCGCCCGTCCGACCGGTGAGGCGGCCAAGGCCGTGATCAAGGAACTGCAGAACTGGGTGGGCAAGGAAATCGGCCCGATCGCCAAGCCCAAGGACATCCGCTTCGGCGAAAACCTGCCGAAGACCCGTTCGGGCAAGATCATGCGCCGTCTGCTGCGCCAGCTGGCCAAGGGCGAGGACATCACGCAGGACACCTCGACGCTGGAAAACCCGGCGATCCTGGAGCAACTCAAGGGATAAGCGGGCGAAGAGCCTGACAGGACGTGGTCCCGTTTCGGTGGGCACGTCCTCGGTAGCCGGCACGCAGAGGTCGGCACCAAACAGAATAATGGAGGCAGCCAGCCCCTAGCTGGCAGACGGGAGGAGGAGAAAGCGCGCGCAAGCGCGCTTTTTTTTGTGCACGTCCGGGCCGGACGTGCACCTGTGTGCCTTTCAGTGTTTCAGTGTTCTTCTTGTGCGAGCAGGCGCCGGGTTCGGCGCAATCCCAGAAACACCAGGCCGGCAATCAGCGGGATCGAAATGGCCGTGAGCAGTTCGGGGGCCAGTGGCAGCACCGGCTTCAGCCCCTTCGACAGATAGTTCACAAGCTGCGAACCGTAATAGGTGATCGCCACCACCGACAGGCCTTCCACTGTTTCCTGCAGGCGTAGCTGCAGTTTTGCGCGGCGGTTCATCTGTGCGAGCAGTTCCTGGTTCTGGCGTTCCAGTTCGATATCCACCCGCGTACGCAGCAGTTGTGAGTTGCGTGCGATGCGTGCAGACAGGTCTTCCTGACGACGGGCGATGCTGATGCAGGTGTTGATTGCCGGACTCAGGCGGCGCTCCATGAACTCGCGAATCGATGGGAAGCCCGCCACGCGGACTTCACGCAGATCATGGATGCGCTGCTGCACCAGACGGTAGTAAGCCTCGGCGGCTCCGAAGCGGAAGGTGGTCCGGGCCACCGAGCGCTCCACATCGGCTGCCAGCCGGGTGAGGCGCGCCAGCACCTGACGCTCGTCGTCCGAATTCCGGGCGTTCCCCATGCTGTCCATCAGGTCGGCCAGCTCGCTTTCGGCGCGTGACAGCAGTTGCCCCACATCCTTGGCAACGGGAAAGGCCAGCAAGGCCAGGACCCGGTAGGTTTCGATTTCCAGCAGACGCTGCACCATGCGGCCAGCCTGGCGTGGCGTGAAGGATTCGTCGACCAGCAGGAAACGGGAAAAACCGTCGTCGTGAATGTGAAAGTCGGTGAACACCCAGCCTGCGCCTTCGCCCACATGGGCTGCCACCTGGGTCTTGCCGCGTGGGGATTGCTGCAGCATCAGACTGTCCGGCGGGCACTGACTGGCGGTGCGTACGTCTACATGCGTGGCAACGATCAGTTGCCCGGGAATCGACTGGCGCCAGCGGGTTGGTACGGCCAGCAGGGCATGACTGTGCCCGGTATCGGCAGAGTCCGTGTGACGGTAAAAGGCATAGCTGGAGTACTCGTTGTGGCGTTGCCACTTGAGCCGGAAGTCCGGTCCTTCGAGCAGCAGGTGTGCCTTGTCCGGTTCCGGTTCGGGCAGGCCGAGTTGGGCAGCCAGGGCGCGCAGATGTTCGTCTTCGCGCTGCAGGCTGTCGTCTTCATGCAGAAAGGCCAGGTAGCTGACCGATTCGGGCGCATCCAGCGGAACCGGCGGACGGGCATGGATTTCGTCGCTGAGCGACTGGCGAAGCGGGTGTTCGCGAAAAAAGGAGGACATGGTGTGCGCACTGAAATCGTGAGCGCGAAGAGTAACCCGTGCTGCACGCACGGGAAAGCCCCGGCAGGGAGGACGCGTGGCGGGGCCACGCGTCCTTGTGGATTACTGCTGGAGCGGGATCAGCAGGATTTCGACCCGACGGTTTTGCGCACGTCCCCATTCGGTGCCGTTGTCGGCCACCGGGCGGCTGAAGCCGTAGCCGTAGGCTTCCACACGGCTGGCCGGAACGCCGCGCTGAAGCAGGTAGCTGGCCACGCTGCTGGCACGGTTCTCGGACAGGGTCTGGTTGAAGGCAGCAGCACCCACCGAGTCGGTATGACCTTCCACCCGCACGATGGTGTTGGGGTACTGGCTGACGCTGTAGGCGAGTTGGTCGAGCACCGGGCCGAACTGCGGCTTGACGTTGGCCCGGCCGGTGTCGAAAGTGATGTTTTCCGGCGCCTGCAGGCGGATGGTGTCGCCCTCGCGCTGGACCTGGACGCCCGTGCCGGACATTTGCTGGCGCAGTTCGGCTTCCTGTTGGTCCATCTGGCGTCCGACCAGCCCGCCCACGGTAGCCCCCACGGCTGCGCCGATCAGGGTGCCCTTGGTGCGGTCGCTGCGACCGGACACGGCACGGCCGACCAGCGCGCCCGCGCCAGCGCCCACGGTGGCTCCGGTAGCGGTACGGGCATGATCGCCCTGGTAGGGATTGGAGACGCAGCCACTGAGGACCAGAATCGAGGCCGAGGCGAGCAGGACAGCAACTTTCATGATGAGACCTCCCTTGATGAGAATGATGTGTTCACATTCTGCCTTCATGCAGAGCAGATTTCGCATGACGATCGTCAGAATGTGTAACTTTACTCTTCCGGAGGCCTGCGTGTGTCATCTCATGGGGCGCGTTTCGGTGCCTTCGCCGGTTTCGTCCTCATCGTTCAAGGCCACTGTGGCGCCTGTGTCGGGTTGGCCGAGCTGGCGCAGGGCATGTTGCTGACCGCTGAAAATGTCCTGCCGCAGCGTCCGCACGGCTTCCAGCCAAGCGGCCGAACGTTCGCACTCCGGGCTCACCGGGTGCTCGGTGTCGCTGCCGTTGCGACAGGCTTCGACGCTGCGGCCCTGCAGGGTGAAGTGCACGCCGGGCAGCGGGCGTACCTGCATCTGTTCGGGGGTGCTGGCGGTCAGGCCGGGCAGGCTGTCGCGGCTGTCGCCAAGCAGAGCCAGCATCAGTGAGGGCAGTTGATACATCGGCACATCCCCGAGCTTGAGCGGGCCACGCTTGCCGTCGATGACGATGAGGGGTGTGGCGGTGAGGGTGCGGAACATCTCGTCGGTGAATTCTCCGCGACTGCGGGCGAGCAGGCCCGACTCGACATAACCACCATGGTGGGTGCCCAGGAAGGGCAGGTGGTCGCCGAACACAACGATCAGTGCTCGCGGGTCGCGGGCGCGCAGTGCGTCGAGCATTTCCATCAATTCGCGGGATTTGTAGTACACCGTGTTGGCGTAGGCTTCGACATGAGGGTTGCCGTCGCGGGTGCTGATCACCCGGGGGCGTTCGGCATTGAGCGGATAGTCGAGATGACCGAAATAGGTCAGTACATAGTTGAACAGCGGGGTTTCTCCCGCGTCAAGCAGCGGGCCGATACGCTCCATCACCTGACGATACAGCGAGCGGTCGCTGAGAAAGTCTCGGTTCATGTCATCGAGCACGAAGTCGCGCGAGGACAGGTAGGCATCGAAGCCGATGCGCCGATAGGCGTTCACCCGGTTCCAGAACGAGGCTGCGTTGGGGTGGGAGGCCAGGCTGCGATAACCGGCCGCGCCCAGGTGGGCGGGCAGGCAGGGGACGTCGCGGCGCAACCGACCTTCGAAGAAGACGGCGTTTTCCAGCACCGGAAAACCGCACAAGGCTTCGAACTCGGCATTCGCGGTGTAGCCACCGAAAACCGGTGACAGGGCGTGCGAGTGTCCGGTGGCGGCCCACAACGCGCGGAAGGCCGGATCCATGGGATCGGCGGACAGGCCGGACGCGGTCAAGGCGGCGGGGTCCCAGAAGGATTCGAGCACGATCATGTGCACATTGCGGCTGGGCGGACTGCCATTACCGACCCGCATGAAGGGACTGACCGGTCGTTCGCCCAGCGTGTCGAGCGCCTGGGTCACCTGCATGGCGTCCGGTGGGTTGCCGCGCCGTGCCAGATTGCGGGCGGTTTCCTGCAACAGGTGAATCGGCAGGCCGCGCGCCTCGAAGTTGCCCCGCTGGTTCCATACCCAGTCGCCAAAGCGGGCATCCATCGTCCGCTCGACCCATTCGGGGTGGTGCATGAGTTGTTGCGCCGCCAGCACGATGCCCAGCACGGCCAGCCAGGCCCGGGGTTGTCGCCATGCAAACATCCACAGCAGCAGCATCAGCGGCACGGCCACGAGCGCGATACAGGCCCACAACTGCCAGCCTTCGAGCAGCATGAACAGGTTGCGGGCAGAAATCAGGTCGTCCGGCATGATCGGCCCGCCCAGCACACCGAGCTTGAGCGCATTGCTCAGGGTGAGGACGCTCAGAACGGTGGCGCCCGCCAGCATGAACCGTGGCAGGCTGTGCGACATGGCATAGAGCAGGGCCCCGATCAGCAGATGGGCAGGCAGATCGTGTTTCCAGGTGCTGGCGTACGGGGCCACCCCCAGCCAGTGCCTGCTCGCAGCCTGAGCCAGAAAATACCAGAGGACGATGAAGCCCAGCGCGGCGCCCCAGGATGCTGCGCTGCGCAATACTGGGGGCAGGACAAAGGCGTTCGGCAAGCGAAGCATCACGGCACGATACCGGTCAAGTGATTGAAGATCGTGCGATTGTAATGATTTCGCAAAGCCGGAATGCTAGTGCTTGCGAATTGTTGCGCCCGCGCAACCTTGTTACGCTTGGTCACCTTGCACGGGCGAAATTTCCGGCCTTCCGGCGCCGTTCGGATTCAGCGTGCCCGTTGCTCCGGGCGGGACAGGCGCAGTCGCCACAGGGAGGTGATTTCGTCGCGTCGGGCCTGGTGCAGTGGGTCCGTGTCGTCGTGCGCCTTGCGGTGCACGGGGCGGGTGTCGAGCCGGTCGATGACACTGAGCCCTCCCGCATCGATCCATTCAAGCAACTCGGTACGGGTGCGCAGCCCCAGTCGTTCGGCCAGATCGGACAGAATCAGCCAGCCTTCCCCGTCGGCTGTCAGGTGCTTCCCCAGCCCCTGCAGGAAACCGCGCAGCATGCGGCTGTCGGGGTCATACACGGCCTGTTCGATCGGGGTGGTCGGGCGTGCCGGCAACCAGGGCGGGTTGCATACCACCAGCGCCGCGCGGGTTTCGGCGGGGAACAGGTCGGTCTGCTGCAGGCTGACCCGTGCCTGCAGGCCCAGGCGTTGCAGGTTGTCGCTGGCGCAGGCCAGCGCGCGGGGGTCGAGGTCGGTCGCCAGCACGTGCTGCACGCCGCGCTGGCAGAGCAGGGCTGCCAGTACGCCGGTACCGGTGCCGATGTCCAGAGCGAGCGTGTGGGCGGCTTCGGGTAACGGTGCCTCGGCCAGCAATTGCAGGTATTCGCCGCGCACCGGTGAGAACACGCCGTAATGGGGGTGGATGCGGGCCTGCAGGGCATCGATGAATACACCGCGTTGACGCCATTCATGCGCACCGATCACCCCCAGCAGGCTGCGCAGGCTGAGTACGGCGGGTGCGTGCAGGGGCCCCCAGGCGGCTTCGCAGGCTTCGCGCACGTCGGGCGCGCGGCGCAGGGCAATCCGATAATCGGGTTCCATCGGAATCAGTAACGTTCCGAGCAGGTGCGCGCGCTGGGATTGGGCCAGGCGGTAACGGTTGAAGAGGCTGCGCGGGTCCTGGGGGACAGGGTCGGGGCTGTCCTGCTGTGGCCGCTTCTGTCGCTTCGGTGTCTTGCTGGCGGCAGCGGCATGACGACGGGTGAGGGCGGCGAGCAGCTGGCGCGCGTTGTGATAATCGCCACGCCACAGCATGGCCGTGCCGGAGCAGGCGTGGCGGTAGGCGGCATCGGCCCGCAGCGGGTCGTCGACCACCACGATGCGCGAGGGCGGGCGGCTGTCGCCTGCGCACAGCCAGCGTGCTTCGCGGGCTTGCCCGTCTTCTGTCCAGCACAGGAGGGCTGCGGGGGTGTTTCGTTCAGGGGCTGCGGGTGAAGTCATGTGCTCAAAGCCGGTCGGTGAGAATGATGCCCAGCCCCAGCGAGGTCTGGCGCCAGTTGTAGTCGATCATGCTTTCACCGTAGCCCGAGAACAGGCGGACATAGCCGCGCAGTTCGCCCGCGAGCGGGAAGCTCCAGTCGGCATGAATCGAGCCGCGGTTGTGTTTTCGGTCGAAATTGTTGCGCAGCTTGAGCGAGTACACATGGTCGTCATGACGCAGCACGCCGACCAGTTCGCCACGTCCGATGTATTTCTGGATGTCCGGATTGTCGTCCCGCTCGCTCGATTCCGGAATGCGCCACCATGGACGGAACCAGACAGCCAGGTTGCCATATTCGGCGCCGACTTCGGCAAACAGGCGGTCCCAGCTGCGCGACAGGGGGTCGGAGCGTCCGTTGGATTGATGGACATAGCCAAGCGAGGCGTAGCGCAGTTTCAGCTCACCCAGCGACAGCTGCAGCGGAGCGACCCACATCAGCTCCGGTTCGTAATTGGTTTCGCGAAACGGGCGGGATACCGAGCCGTTGAAGATTTGCCAGTTGCTCTGTTGGGTGTAGCCCATCCAGAGGTTGCTGCCGGTACCCAGGACATTGCCCAGCAGTTTGGTCTTGAACGACAGCTGGAACTTCACTTCGTGCTTGTCCAGTCCCTGCTCCGGACCGGGGGCCAGCTCGAGCAGGGGATTGAACGGCTGGTCGTTGCCCCGGCTGGTGAATTTCACCATGGCATAGTTTTGCCGGTGCGGCCGCAGTCCGAAGGTGCCCCGGTCGGCATCGGCGGTCAGCTCCCAGCGGGCCTGCAGCGGACTGGTGTGGGGCGCGGCGTGGATGACCGGATCGGAGAAGTTCGGCGCCCTGACCCTGGGCGCAGTCGCCGGGCGGGCGGCAAGCTCTGCTTCTGCTGTCTCCGGGAGCGCCCCGGCGGGGGCATGGCGCTCGGCCAGCCGGTCGTAGCAGGCCAGCCGTGCGGCAGGTGCTTCCACGGCCGAGCAGGCGGCCAGGTCATCGGTCAGCGCGTCGGCCAGTCCGTCAGCAAGCCTCTCGGCCTGCACCGGCAAGGTCAGCAGCAACAGTGACAGCGGCAAGAGGTTTTTCATGGGTTCGGGGCGTGCGTGGCTGCGAAACAGGCCGGCAGTGTGCCACGCCCGCCGGGTGAGGGGAATGGCTGGGCGGGGCCGCGACGGCCTGCATGAGGGGGCGGATGGGCATGTGCGCAGCGTGCGGCCCATGCCGGTACGCGTTCCCGGCGTCTGCGCCGTTGCGCACGGCCGGCTGTGTCTGGCCGCGCCAGCGGGTAAAATGGCGCGCCAACACAGGAAGTCACAATGTCCGATCTGCTCGCCAACCTGAACGAAGAACAACTCCGTGCCGTGACCCTGCCGCCGCAGCATGCGCTGATTCTGGCAGGCGCCGGGTCGGGCAAGACGCGGGTGCTGACCACCCGGATTGCGTGGCTGGTGCAGACCGGTCAGGCGGCTCCGCAGCAGATTCTGGCGGTGACCTTCACCAACAAGGCCGCGAAGGAGATGCTGGCCCGTCTGGCCGCCATGCTGCCGATGAATGCTGCGCGCACCGCCCGGTCGATGTGGGTGGGCACCTTTCATGGTCTGTGCAACCGCTTGTTGCGTGCGCACCATCGTGATGCCGGCCTGCTGCAGCTCTTCCAGATTCTGGACTCGGCCGATCAGCTGGCTGCGATCAAGCGCTTGCTCAAGGCGCTGAATGTGGATGACCAGAAGTTTCCGCCGCGCGAACTGCAGCATTTCATCAATGCAAACAAGGAAGCCGGCTTGCGTGCCCATGCGGTGGAGGCCTGGGATGACTTCACCCGCCGGCGGGTCGAGCTGTATCGCGAATATGAACAGCAATGCGAGCGCGAAGGGGTGGTGGACTTTGCCGAGTTGCTGCTGCGCACTTATGAATTGCTCGAACGCAATGAGCCGCTGCGCCGGCATTACCAGGAACGTTTCCGCCATGTGCTGGTGGATGAGTTTCAGGATACCAACCGGCTGCAGTACCGCTGGTTGAAGCTGCTTGCCAATGACGGGCGCGAAGGCGGGGCGTGCCTGTTCTGCGTGGGGGACGATGACCAGTCGATCTATCGTTTCCGGGGGGCGGAAGTGGGCAACATGCGTGACTTCGAGCGTGAGTTCCGGGTCGGCAGCGTGGTGCGTCTGGAGCAGAACTACCGTTCGCACGGCAACATCCTGGAGGCGGCCAATGCAATCATTGTTCGCAACAGCGGACGTATGGGCAAGAACCTGTGGACCGACCAGGGGGCGGGCGAGCCGATCAGGGTGTTCGAGGCATTTTCGGATGGTGACGAGGCGCGCTGGATTGTCGAGGAAATCCAGTCGCTGGTGCGTGACGGGGCGAGTCGTGCCGATGTGGCCCTGCTGTACCGCTCGAATGCCCAGTCGCGCATTCTGGAGCATCAACTGTTTTCGGCGGGCATCCCCTACCGGGTGTATGGCGGGCTGCGCTTTTTCGAACGTCAGGAAATCAAGCATGCGCTTGCCTATCTGCGCCTGATTGCCAACCCGGATGACGATACGGCATTCATGCGGGTGGTGAATTTCCCGACGCGTGGCATCGGCGCACGTTCGCAGGAAGTCCTGCAGGATGCGGCACGCACCTGGAACAGCAGCCTGTATGCCGCCGTGCCTCATCTGTCGGGCAAGGCGGGCACGGTGCTGGCGCAGTTCGTGAGCCTGATGGAGGCGATGCGGCGCGACACCACGGCGCTGACGCTGCCCGAACTGGTCGATCATGTGCTGGATGTGTCGGGCTTGCGCAACCACTACCGTAACGAGAAAGAAGGTCAGGAGCGGCTGGAGAACCTGGACGAACTGATCAACGCGGCGAGCAATTTCACTGCCGAGATGGCCTCAGAGGCGCAGACTCTGGCGCAGCCGCATGCCCTGTTGTCCGATTTCCTGGCGCATGCCTCGCTCGAAGCGGGCGACCATCAGGCCGATGTGGGGGCGGACGCGGTGCAGTTGATGACCGTGCATTCGGCCAAGGGGCTGGAGTTCGATGTGGTCTTCCTGAGTGGTCTGGAGGAGGGGCTCTTTCCGCACGAGAACAGTACGATGGAGCGCGAGGGCCTGGAAGAGGAGCGCCGCCTGATGTATGTCGCGGTGACCCGGGCACGGCAGCGCCTGTACCTGTCCTTTTCGCAAAGCCGCATGCTGCATGGCCAGGCGCGCTATAACCTGCCGTCACGCTTTCTGGAGGAAATTCCCGAGGGGCTGACCCGCTGGTTGTCGCCGAAACGCCCCAGAGGCGGTGCGGGCGCCGGAAGCAGCGGGTCGGGCAGCGCCCCGTCCGCCAGGGCGCCGGTGCCGGCCGCGCCCGCCACGCTGCCCGGCGGCTGGCGGGTGGGGCAGCTTGTGCGTCACGCACGTTTCGGGCAGGGGGTGATCATCGATGCGCGAGGCGGCGGGGCCGATGCGCAGATTCAGGTCAACTTCGGCGATTCAGGCATCAAGTGGCTGCTGCTGTCGGTGGCCAAGCTGGATGCCTGCTGACTGCTGAGTGTCGGGTCGGCCGGGCCGGCCGGTGCTTGCGTCAGGTGCCGTATTTGCGGGCCAGCGTGTCATGCAGGGCGATATATTCCTGGGAGAGCTTGTGACGGGCGTCCAGGTGGATCATCGGCTTGCACTGCTCGTGCGACTCCTTCACCTTCACCGATGAGGACAGATACGGCGAGAGCACCGGCAGTCCTTCGTTCACCAATTCCTGCACCATCTTTTGCGGCAGGGTGGCGCGTGGCTGGAACTGGTTTACGACAATGCCCTCGACGGCCAGGTTGCGATTGTGGTCGGCCTTGATCTCTTCCACATTGGCGAGCAGCGAGTACAGTGCGCGGCGCGAGAAGTCGTCGCAGTCGAACGGAATCAGGCAGCCATTGGCGGCAATCAGGGCCGACCGGGTGTAGAAGTTCAGCGCCGGCGGGGTGTCGATGTAGATGATGTCGAACTGTTCGCTCAACTCGTCGAGGGCATCGCGCAGCTTGTAGATTTTGTATCGGGATTCGAGCTTGCCCTGCAGGTCTTCCAACTCGGGGTGCGAGGGCATCACATGCAGGTCGGGGAAGGGTGAGGCGATGACGAATTCGTCGGTGCTCTTCGGGTTGAGCTTGAAATTCAGCACCTGATCGAAGAAGTCGGCCAATGTGACCGGCAATTCGGTGCTCGCCTGACCGAGCAGGTAGTGTGTGGAATTGCCTTGCGGGTCCAGATCGACCACCAGGGTGCGTTTGCCCTGATGCGCGCTGATCGCGGCCAGATTGCAGGTGATGGTCGACTTGCCGACGCCGCCCTTCTGATTGAATACCACTTTGCGCATGACTCTGCCTCTCCGGAACGTGCCCGGATTGTGCCAGAGCGAATGACAGCGGAGAAGGGGCACTGGACGGACAACGGACTGGGGCGAAGGGTCGGGGCGATGGCGCAAAACGCACTGAGGGGTGCATCGGCCCGCCCCAAGAGTGGGGGGGTGCGATAGAATGACGGCCCTGCCGCGAGTCGAGTCCCCCGGGGGCTGCCGCGCTTTCTGCCTGCGATGTTCCCGTCCGCAAGAGATGGGCGTCGTGCAGGCCTGTCCATGGCCGAATAATGACAAACGGGACATGTCGGCACCTGTGGAGGACTGGGTGCCGGACGAGCGCATGCCGAACCGGGTGTAGACCGGCGGCGGGGTTTGAAGAACATCTCTTTTGTCTCCGGGGGGAGAATACATGGATCAGGATTTCATCGCCGCAGCGCTCGACTACCACCGCGCGCCCACGCACGGCAAGATTTCGGTGGTGCCGACCAAGGGTTTGACCAATCAGCGCGATCTGGCGCTGGCCTATTCGCCCGGCGTGGCGGCCGCCTGCGATGCGATCGTCGCAGACCCGGCCCAGGCCCGCGAGCTGACCTCGCGCGGCAACCTGGTGGCGGTGGTCACCAACGGCACGGCCGTGCTCGGGCTGGGCAACATCGGACCGCTGGCGGCCAAGCCTGTGATGGAAGGCAAGGGCTGCCTGTTCAAGAAGTTCGCCAATATCGACGTGTTCGACATCGAGTTGAACGAGCTCGATCCGGACAAGCTGATCGACATCATCGCTTCGCTCGAGCCGACGCTGGGCGGCATCAACCTGGAAGACATCAAGGCGCCGGAGTGCTTCTACATCGAGCAGAAGCTGCGCGAGCGGATGAAGATTCCGGTGTTCCACGATGACCAGCACGGCACGGCAATCATCTCCTCGGCAGGCCTGATCAACGGCCTGAAGGTGGTCGGCAAGGACATCGACAAGGTCAAGCTGGTGTGTTCGGGGGCAGGTGCCGCAGCGATTGCCTGCCTGGACCTGATGGTGGCCCTGGGCGTGCGTCGTGAAAACGTCTATGTGTGCGATTCGCGCGGGGTGATTCGTGTGGGCCGCGATGCCAACATGGAGCCCAACAAGGCGCGTTATGCACAGGTCACCGATGCGCAGACCCTCGGGGAGGTGATCGAGGGGGCGGATGTGTTCCTCGGGCTGTCGACCTCCGGTGTGCTCAAGCCGGAAATGGTCGAGAAGATGGCCGACCGGCCGCTGATCTTCGCGCTGGCCAATCCGAATCCGGAAATCCTGCCTGAGGACGCCAAGCGGGTTCGGCCGGACTGCATTGTGGCAACGGGGCGCTCGGATTACCCGAACCAGGTGAACAACGTGTTGTGCTTCCCGTTCATCTTCCGGGGGGCGCTCGACGTGGGGGCCACCACCATCACCGAAGAAATGAAGCTCGCCTGCGTGAAGGCGATTGCCGAGCTGGCGCAGGCCGAGCAAAGCGACATTGTGGCGTCCGCATATGGCGGGGCCGACCTGAGCTTCGGGCCGGAGTACATCATTCCCAAACCCTTCGATCCCCGCCTCATCGTGAAGATCGCGCCGGCGGTGGCGCGTGCAGCGATGGAATCGGGCGTGGCGACCAAGCCGATCGAGGATTTCCCGGCCTATATGGCCAGCCTGAGCAACTTCGTCTACCAGTCCGGCATCATCATGAAGCCGGTGTTCAATGTGGCCAAGTCCATCCCGATGGAGCACAAGCGGGTGCTCTTCGCGGAAGGCGAGGATGAGCGGGTGTTGCACGCGGTGCGGGTGATCATCGACGAGGAGCTGGCCCGTCCGGTCCTGATCGGCCGGCCGAACGTGATCGAAATGCGCATCAAGAAGATCGGGCTCAACCTGGTGCCGGAGCGGGATTTCGATATCGTCAATCCGGAGTCCGATCCGCGTTATCGCGAGCTGTGGAACGAGTATTACCGGCTGATGTCGCGCGATGGCGTAACGCCCGAGATTGCCAAGGCGAAGATGCGTCGCGACACCACGCTGATCGGCTGCATGCTGCTGCGCCGGGGCGATGCGGATGCCATGGTGTGCGGCACGTTCGGCACCTATGACTACCACCTGAGGCAGGTGGAGGATGTCATCGGCCTGGCGAAGGGGGCGAAGCTGTTCGCGTCGATGACCATGTTGCTGTTGCCCAAACGCATGCTGGCGATCACCGATCCGTATGTGAACGAATCGCCCAATGCCCAGGAAGTGGCCGAAATTGCCCGCATGGCGGCGGCCGAACTGCAGCGCTTCGGCGTGGAGCCGAAGGTCGCGCTGCTGTCGCATTCCAACTTTGGCAGTTCGCGCTCGGCTTCGGCCCGCAAGATGCGGGAGGCGCGCGACATCCTGCGCACCACCGCGCCCGACCTGGAGTGCGATGGCGAGATGCATGGCGATGCCGCACTGTCGCCGGCGATCCGCGACATGATGCATCCGGATTCGACGCTGTCCGGTGAGGCAAACCTGCTGGTGATGCCCAATGTGGATGCAGCCAACATTTCCTTCAACCTGATGAAGATCGCCAACGGCGATGGCGTGTCGGTGGGGCCGGTGCTGTTGGGCGCGGCCATGCCGGTGCACATCCTCACCCCTTCGGCCACCGTGCGCCGCCTGGTGAACATCACTGCACTGGCCGTGGTCGACGCCAAGGAGCAGCGACTGGCGGCGGAAGGCTGAGTGGCCACCCGTGCGCTTGCGGCAGGTGACGGCCTGCCTGCAGGCGCCGGGCTTCTGCAATGCCACCCCCCGCTGCGGCTCATCCGCAGCCAATTGACAACCTGAGGAGCACACCATGACGCACGCGATCCGCTTTCATCAAACCGGAGGTCCGGAGGTTTTGCAATGGGAAACGGTGGTGCTGCCCGAGCCCGCCCCAGGTGAGGTGCGGGTGCGTCATCATGCGGTGGGCCTGAACTTCATCGATACCTACCACCGCACCGGACTGTATCCGGTCGCGCTGCCCTCCGGCATCGGGCTGGAGGCAGCGGGGGTGGTCGAAGCCGTGGGGGACGGGGTGACCGATCTGGCCCCCGGCGATCGTGTCGCGTATGCCGGCGGGCCGCTCGGGGCCTATGCCGAAGTCCGCAACATGCCGGCCGACCGGCTGGTGCGCTTGCCCGAATCGATCAGTTTCGAGCAGGGCGCCGCCATGATGCTGCAGGGCATGACCGCGCAGTATCTGCTGCGCCGTACCTACCGGGTACAGCCAGGCGATGCGGTGCTGATTCATGCGGCTGCCGGTGGGGTGGGGCTGCTGGTGTGCCAGTGGGCCAGGGCGCTCGGGGCGACGGTGATTGGCACGGTCGGTTCCGACGAAAAGGCGGCGCTGGCGCGGGCCAATGGTTGTGACCATGCCATCGTGTATACCCGCGAGTCTTTCGTCGAGCGGGTGCGCGAGATCACCCATGGGCGGGGTGTGCAGGTGGTGTATGACTCCATCGGCAAGGACACCTTCATGGGGTCGCTGGACTGCCTCGCACCGCTGGGCACGATGGTGCTGTTCGGTGCGGCCTCCGGCCCGGTGCCGCCGTTCGATCTGGGTCTGCTGGCGCAGAAAGGCTCGCTGTTCGTGACCCGGCCGACCCTGTTTACCTATACGGCCCGGCGGGACGACCTGCTCGCCAGCGCACAGGAAGTGTTCGACATGGTTGGCGGCGGTCAGCTCAATATCGACATCCGCCAGCGTTACCCGCTGTCCGATGCGGCCCAGGCGCATCGCGATCTGGAAGCCCGCAAGACCACGGGCTCCACCGTGCTGCTGCCCTGATCGGAACAGGCCGGCCATGAACAGACCGACCGTTTTGCGTGCCCCGCGCGTTGCACGCCTGCTGCGCGCACTTGGCCTGTGCGCGCTGCTGTGCGCGCTGCCGATCACCGCCCTGTCTCAGCCGCCGCTGAGTCCGTCGCAGGCCGCTTTCCTGAAAGCCGAGAACAAGCGCATCGAGGACTATTTCGTCTCCCGTGTGGCGAACATCGTGCAGGTTTCACCCGAGCGGGTGCGCCAGGCCATGCCCGACGAGCGTCGCATCACCGTCACCGTGTCACGTCTGATGGCGGTGCTCGAGCGCGACCTTGGCCAGGGGCTGAGCGACGCGCAGCGCACGGCCATCATGGCGGCAGACGATGAACGCCGTCAGGCACTGGCGCGGGTGCGCGAAGGCGCTTCCCGGCGTTGATCTGCCGTGCCGGCGGCGTATGGTGTTGCCGCATTGCGTGATGTTCCCCCTTTCCCGTTTCAAACCCTTCTGCTTCCCGGCACGGCCGGGCCGGACATCTCATGAAAGTTGCGCATCAACCCCGTTTCGTTCACCTGCGCATGCACACCGAGTACTCGATCCAGGACGGTATCGTCCAGATCGGTCAGGCCATCGATCAGGCCGTGGCGGATGGCATGCCCGCACTGGGCATTTCCGATCTGGCCAACCTGTTCGGCATGGTGAAGTTCTACAAGGGCACGCGTGCCAAGGGCGTCAAGCCGATTGTGGGCGTGGATGCCTGGATCAGCAATGACGCCGAGCGCGACAAACCCTTCAGGGTGTTGCTGATCTGCCGCAATCGCCAGGGTTACGGGCAGCTGTGCGAACTGCTCACCCGTGCCTATCTGGAGAACAAGTACCGGGGGCGGGCGGAGATGCGCAGCGAGTGGTTGACGCCGGACAGCGCATCCGACCTGCTGTGCCTGTCTGGCGCGATGTCGGGCGATGTCGGGCAGGCGCTGATCAACGGCAACACGGCGCTGGCTGCGCAACTGGCGCAGGACTGGGCCGAGCGCTTTCCGCAGCGCTACTACATTGAGCTGCAACGGGCCGGGCATCCGGGCACTGAAAACTACATTGGCGCGGCCGTGCAACTGGCAGCCGACCTGAACTTGCCGGTCGTGGCCACGCATCCGGTGCAGTTTCACACGGCGGACGATTTCAAGGCGCATGAGGCGCGGGTGTGCATTGCCCAGGGGCATGTGCTGGCCGACAAGCGCCGTCCGCGTGAATTCACCGCAGAGCAGTACTTCAAGACCCAGGATGAAATGTGTGCCCTGTTCGCGGATATTCCCGAGGCGCTCGAGAATGCGGTGGAGATTGCGCGACGCTGCTCGCTGACCGTGCAGCTCGGCAAGAACTTCCTGCCGCAGTTCCCCACGCCGGAAGGGATGACGCTGGATGATTTCCTCGTCTTCGAGGCCCGCCGTGGGCTGGAGTTGCGCCTGGCCGAACTGTATCCGGACGAGCAGGTTCGGGAAGCTCAGCGGCCACGCTATGAGGAGCGTCTGAAGTTCGAGACCGACACCATCATCCAGATGGGGTTTCCGGGCTACTTCCTGATCGTGGCCGATTTCATCATCTGGGCGAAGGAAAACGGCGTGCCGGTCGGCCCGGGGCGCGGCTCCGGGGCCGGTTCGCTGGTGGCCTACAGCCTGCGCATCACCGATCTCGATCCGCTCGAGTACGCGTTGCTGTTCGAGCGCTTCCTCAACCCGGAGCGGGTGTCGATGCCCGACTTCGACATCGACTTCTGCCAGGACAACCGTTACCGGGTGATCGAATATGTGCGCGAGCGCTACGGCAAGGAGGCGGTGAGCCAGATTGCCACCTTCGGTACGATGGCCTCAAAGGCGGTGGTGCGCGATGTGGGGCGGGTGCTCGATCTGCCTTATGGCCTGTGCGACCGGCTGTCCAAGCTGGTGCCGGTGGAGGGGGCCAAGCCGGTGTCCCTGCGCAAGGCCTACGAGATGGAGCCGCAGATTGCGGAAATGATGTCCGATGGCAACGACGGCGAGTCGGTGCAGGAGTTGTGGAGTCTGGCCGAACCGCTGGAAGGGCTGTCGCGCAATGTCGGCATGCACGCCGGGGGGGTGCTGATTGCGCCCGGCAAGCTCACCGATTTCTGCCCGCTCTACATTGCCGACGGTGACGATGCCACGCCGGTATCGCAGTTCGACAAGGACGATGTCGAGGCGGTGGGGCTGGTGAAGTTCGACTTTCTCGGTCTGCGCAACCTCACCATCATCGATCTGGCGGTGAAGTATGTGGAGCAGCTCAGTGGCGAGAGGCTCGACCTGAATGCGCTGCCCTTCACCGATCCGGCGGCCTACCAGATTCTGAAGGATGCGAACACCACCGCCATCTTCCAGGTGGAATCGGAAGGCATGAAAAAGCTTCTGAAGAAGCTTGCCCCCGACCGCTTCGAGGACATCATCGCGGTGCTCGCACTGTATCGCCCCGGGCCGCTCGGTTCGGGCATGGTCGATGACTTCATCCTGCGCAAGAAGGGCCAGCAGGAAATCGATTACTTTCACCCGGATCTGACGGCTTGCCTGGAGCCGACCTACGGCGTGATCGTGTATCAGGAACAGGTGATGCAGATTTCGCAGATCATCGGTGGCTATACCCTGGGCGGGGCGGACATGCTGCGCCGCGCGATGGGCAAGAAAAAGCCCGAGGAAATGGCCAAGCACCGCGCCACGATTGCCGAGGGCGCCAAGCAGAAGGGCTACGATCCGCAACTGGCCGAACAACTCTTCGACCTGATGACCAAGTTTGCGGAGTACGGCTTCAACAAGTCGCACACCGCAGCGTACGCCGTGGTGACCTATCACACCGCCTGGTTGAAGGCCCACCACTGCGCGGCCTTCATGGCGGCGACGATGTCGGCCGATCTGGACAACACCGACACGATCAAGATCTTCTATGAGGATGCGGTCGCCAACAAGCTCACCATTTTGCCGCCGGACGTGAATGCGTCGGACTATCGCTTCGTGCCGGTGGATCGCCACATCATCCGCTACGGTCTGGGTGCGGTGAAGGGTTGTGGCGAACCGGCGGTGCGTTCGATTCTGGCCGCACGGGACAAGCAGGGCGCGTTCCACGACCTGTTCGATTTTTGCGAGCGGGTGGATCGGCGCATGGTCAACAAGCGGGTGGTGGAGGCCCTCATCCGCGCCGGTGCAATGGATGGTCTTCCGGGGCACGCAGGGCGTGATCGCGCCCAGTTGCTGGCCACCGTGGGGCTGGCCATGGAGGCCGCCGAACAGGCTGCCGCGAATGCGCTGCAGGGAGGGTTGTTCGACATGCTGCCCGAGGCGGCCGGGGCGGCCGTCGAGTTCGTGCAGGTGCGGGCCTGGAGCGAGCGGGAGCGCTTGAAGGAGGAAAAAACCGCGATTGGTTTCTTCCTGTCCGGTCACCCGTTCAACGCCTTCCGTGCCGAGGTGCGGCGTTTCGTGCGGCGGCCGTTGTCCGATCTGGAGCCCTCACGGGATCTGGTGATGTTTGCCGGGGTGGTGATGGAGGTGCGCACCAAGATGGGCAACCGGGGCAAGATGGCCTTTGTGCTGCTTGACGATGGTAGCACCCCCCGTGAAGTGGCGGTGTATTCCGAGGTGCTCGACAGTGCGCGCGGCAAGATCGTGGTCGACGAGGTGCTGGTGGTGGAGGCCAAGGTCAGCAACGACGATTTTTCCGGTGGGCTGCGCATCGTGGCCGACAAGCTGATGACGCTGGGCGAGGCGCGTGTGCGCTTTGCCCGTGCGCTCAGCCTTAAGATCAATGGTGAGGTGGCGCTTGCGGGCGGGCCGCAGGCCGCAATCGACCGGCTTGAGGGGCTGCTGGCGCCGTACCGTGAGCCGGCCTGCCCGGTGCGCGTGAGTTACCGTAACGCCGTTGCGCAGGGGGACCTGCCACTGGGCGCGGGCTGGCAGGTCCGTCCGGACGATGCCTTGCTCGAAGCCCTGCGCGAGTGGCTGCCACCGGAGTCGGTCGAGGTGCTGTACCCCTGAATCGACCGTTCGGGCTCAGGCATCCTCGGCAATGTGAAAGCCGTCGTGCGCGGGGGGGGCGTCGGCCTGTATCTCGATGCGCAGCACTTCGGCACCGGAGGGGCCTTGTCGGGCCCAGTCGAGAAAGGCGTCGATGGCCTCTTCCGGGCCAGCGACCAGCGCCTCCACCTCACCGCCCGACAGGTTGCGCACCCAGCCGCTGAGGCTCAGGCGCACGGCCTCGCGCTGGGCACTGGCCCGATACCACACCCCCTGCACCTTGCCGCTGATCAGCAGGCGGCGGGCCAGGGGTTCGGGCGCAGGGCCGGATGTGGGGTGGGGCGTGGTACTTGGCGTGGTGGTTTGATCAGACATAGGAAATCTCCGGGTCATGGCCCTGTATGCGCTGTGCGCGGATCAGGGCCTCGGTGATGTTGGAAACGATGTTCTCGTCGCCCAGTTCGTCGAGGAAACCGGAACGGAACACCAGCGACCCCGGTTGTGAGTTGAGGTCGCACAGGATCAGCTCCGCACCGCGTTTCTTCAGGTTGCGATGCAGGGTCTGCAGGATGTCCAGCCCGGTGGTGTCGATGTTGATCACCTTGTCCATGTCGAGTATCACCACGTCGGGGTGTCCGTCCTGCATCAGCAGCAGGTTTTCCAGCTTGTTGGCGGCACCGAAGAACAGACTGCCGAACAGGCGGTAGGCGAGGATGCGCGGGCTGCCATCCTCGCGGCTGAGGGCGGCCTGGCCGTAGTAGTCTTCCAGCTTGATCCGCTCGATGCGTGTCAGGTCGGACATGCGGAAGATGAAGAACAGGCTGGCCAGCACCATGCCGATTTCGACCGCCAGGGTGAGGTCGAAGAACACCGTGATGAAGAAGGTGCCGAGCAGGATGGTGCGGTACTGGTTGGAGTAGCGGGCCAGCTCGCGTGGCGCAAAGGCATGCCATTCCCCCATGTTGATCGACACCACCACCACGATGGCCGACAGGGTGGCGAGCGGAATGTGTGCAGCCAGCGGTGCGAGGGCGACGACGATGGCGAGCAAGACAAACGCATGGATCATGCCGGCCACCGGGGTGCGTCCGCCGGAGCGGATGTTGGTGGCGGTGCGGGCGATGGCGCCGGTGGCGGCAAAGCCACCGAACAGGGGCGCTGCGACATTGGCCAGGCCCTGGGCCATCAGCTCCTGGTTGGGGTTGTGGCGGTCGTCGATCTGATTGTCCGCCACGCGGGCCGAGAGCAGCGATTCGATGGCCCCGAGCAGCGCAATGGTCAGGGCCGGGGCAATCAGCTTGCCCAGTGTGCTCAGGCTCACTTCCGGCAGACCGAAATCGGGCAAACCCTGGGGAATGCCTCCGAAGCGGCTGCCAATGGTTTCGACCGGCAGCATCAGCACCGCGTTGATGCCCGTTGCGATGATCAGCACGGCAAGCGGTCCCGGCAGGCGTTTCATCCACGCCACCCGTGTGGATGCGCGGTTCCAGCCGACCAGCACTGCCAGCGAGGCCACCGACAAGGCGACGGTGGCAGGTTGCAGGGTGTCGAGGGCGCCGAACAGGGTTTGCATTTTGGCGAAGAACTCGCCGGGCAGTTGCTCGATCTGCAGGCCCAGAAAGTCCTTGATCTGCGAGATGAAGATCACCACGGCAATACCGTTGGTGAAACCGATGACCACGGACAGGGGAATGAAACGGATCATGCTGCCGAGTCGCAGGGCGCCCATTGCGAACAGCATCACGCCCGACATCATCGTGGCAATGAGCAGGTTCTGCACCCCGTAATCCATCACGATGGCGTAGATGATGGGGATGAAGGCGCCGGTGGGGCCGCCGATCTGCACCCGCGAACCCCCGAGGGCGGCTACCAGGAAGCCGGCGACGATGGCGGTCCAGATGCCGGCTGCCGGGCTCATGCCGCTGGCGATGGCAAAGGCCATGGCCAGCGGCAGGGCAAGCACGCCGACGGTGATGCCGGCTGACAGGTCGTGGGTGAAACCGGTTCGGTTATAACCGGGCAGGGTGTCGAGCAGTTTCGGGCGAAAGCGGATCATGGTGCCTCTGGGTGCGATTCGTCAGGGGAGGGCAGGACAGCAGCAAGGGCGTGCAGCGCCATCGCCCGGGGGCGAGGCGTTGCAATACCATCCAGCGTTTCGAATCGGTCAGGGGCATGGAGGGGCGCGCGTTCCGGCTTATTTCACGCGCATGCCGGGCCGGGCCCCTGCGTCAGGCGACAGGATGAACAGGCCGGCGCCCTTGTCATTGTCGTCGGACGCCGCCAGCACCATGCCTTCGCTCATGCCGAACTTCATCTTGCGCGGGGCAAGGTTGGCCACCATCACGGTGAGCCGGCCGACCAGCGTGGCCGGGTCGTAGGCCGACTTGATGCCGGCGAACACCTGGCGCGGCTTTGGATTGCCGGTCTCGTCGATCTCGCCGATGTCGAGCGACAGGCGGATGAGCTTGTCGGCGCCCTCGACATGCTGGGCATCGACGATTTTTGCGATGCGCAGGTCGACCTTGGTGAAGTCGTCGATGGCAATGTGTGCCATGGCCGTCTCGGCCGCTTGCGCGGCATGTTGCTGCTTCTCGGCGTGGCGTTGCTGCGAATGTGCTGCTGTCTTGCCGGTGGCCGTCGCTTGAGCGGTGGTCGGAGCCAGCGATTCGCGGTTGGCCTCGAGCAGTGCGTCGATCTGTTTGCGCTCCACCCGGGTCATCAGATGCTTGTAGCCGGCAATCCGATGGCCGGCAGGCAGGGGCGCCCAGATGTCGGGCCAGTGCATGGGGTCGATGTTGAGGAAGGCTTCCACCTGTGCGGCCAGCGCCGGCAGCACCGGTTTCAGGTACAGCGCCAGGTCGCGGAACAGGGTGAGCGCGGTGGTGCAGACGGTGTGCAGGCGCGCTTCCTGGCCCTCCTGCTTGGCCAGCTCCCAGGGCTTGTTGTCATTCACATACTGATTGGCGATGTCGGCCAGACGCATGATCTCGCGCAGCGCCCGACCGTAGTCGCGTTCATCATAGGCGCGGGCGATGAGACCGGCTCCGAGTGCGGCACTGTATTCGCCGGCCAGATCCGGGTCGGTCTCGCCCAGCACGCCGTCAAAGCGCTTGCTGATGAAGCCCGCGCAGCGGCTGGCGATGTTCACGAATTTGCCCACCAGGTCTGCATTCACCTTGGCGATCATGTCGTCAAGGTTGAGGTCGACGTCTTCCATCGTGCCGTTGGACTTGGAGGCAAAGTAGTAACGCAGCCATTCCGGGTTGAGACCCTGCGTCATGTAGGAGTGCGCGGTGATGAAAGTGCCACGGCTCTTGCTCATCTTCGCACCGTCTACGGTCAGGAAACCGTTTACGCACAGCTGGGTGGGAGTGCGGTAGCCGGCGAACTTCAGCATTGCGGGCCAGAACAGGGCGTGGAAGTAGAGGATGTCCTTGCCGATGAAGTGCACCATCTCGGTGCCTTCGGCCTCGGCTCGAGCCGCATCGGTATAGCTCTCGAGATCGATGTCGGCGTGCCGGCCGGCATGGTGGCGGAAGCTGGCGAGATAGCCGATCGGCGCATCCAGCCAGACATAGAAGTATTTGCCCGGAGCGCCCGGGATCTCGAAACCGAAGTACGGCGCATCGCGCGAGATGTCCCAGTCGGAGAGGGTGTTGTCACCGTCCTCGGCACCCTCGCCCAGCCACTCTTTCATCTTGTTGGCGGCTTCTGGCTGCAGGCGTCGCTGGCCGGCAGCATTGCTGCCGCGCGTCCATTCGCGCAGGAAAGCGACCGCCCGTGCATCGGACAGGCGAAAGAAGTAGTGCTCGGAGGTGCGCAGCTCGGGTTTTGCACCGGACACGGCCGAGTAGGGGTTCTTCAGGTCGGTGGGCGCATAGGCGGCACCACAGGCCTCGCAATTGTCCCCGTACTGGTCGGCCGCGCCGCACTTGGGGCACTCACCCTTGATGAAGCGGTCCGGCAGGAACATGTTCTTGACCGGATCGTAGTACTGCTCGATGGTGCGCGTGTCGATCAGACCGCCGGTTTTCAGCTTGCCGTAGATGTCTTCGGCGTAATGGCGGTTTTCCGGACTGTGGGTGGAGTGGTAGTGATCGAAGGCCACGCCGAAGGCGGTGAAGTCGCGCAGGTGTTCGCCATGCACGCGCTCGATGAGCTGCTCGGGGGTGAGCCCTTCCTTTTCTGCACGCAGCATCACCGGGGTGCCGTGGGTGTCGTCTGCACACACGTAATGAATCGTATGGCCGCGCATGCGCTGGTAGCGAACCCAGATGTCGGCCTGGATGTAGCCGACCAGGTGGCCGAGATGGATGTCGCCGTTGGCGTAGGGCAGGGCGTTGGTGACGAGAATCTTGCGAGGCATGAGGGGCGCTTTGGCTAAAAGGTGCAAGTTTAGCAAAAGCGCCGGGGGCTTCCGAAGCTGGATGCGCACTACATCGTAATCCTCACGCCAAAGGCCTTACTCCTGAGGACGGACGATCAATTCCACCCGGCGGTTGATTGCGCGTCCGGTTTCTTCGCGGTTGTTGGCGATGGGTTCGGCCTCGCCGCGGCCGTCCGCGCTCAGGCGGGTGAGGGCAATGCCGCGGCTGCGCAGGTAGTCCATCACGGTTTCGGCGCGCCGGATCGACAACTGCAGGTTGTACAACTCGTTGCCCATGCTGTCGGTGTGGCCGAGTACCTTGATCTGGGTGTGCTCCAGGGGCACCAGCACCTCGGCCACGCGGTCGAGCATTGCCCGCAGTGAGTCCACCGGGTCGGCGCTGTTGCGCGCGAAGCCGTCGGCGGCCGGCAGGCGCAGCAGCAAGGCCCCGTCCTCGCGAGCTTGCAGGGTGATGCCGGGCAGATCGGCGAGTTGCTGCTTGAGCATGGCGCGTTCATTGGGCCATTCGGCCTGCCGGTCGTCCGTACTGTCGGCAGAGGCGCCGGTGCTGTGTGCTTCGTCCTGCGGGGTGTCGGTGGGCAGGGTGGCGCAGCCGGCAACCAGGCTGAGAACGGTGGTGGCGAATAGCAGACGCAGGGTGTGAGCGGGCATGGTGTGGATGCAGGGGGTGGGGTGAATGAGCGGAGCGCTTTTATATCGCGCATTGCCCGGCGCGGCAATGCCCCTGTTCGGCCAGTGGGTGAGGTGGGCGGCAAGCTTGGGTATGATCTGATCCTGTCAGGTCCGGTGGTGGGCCGCTTGATCGAGGAATGAAACATGAGTGTCAGTGCAGAAAGCGTTACCGAAGCCCTGAAGCAGGTGGTTGACCCCAATACCGGCAAGGATCTGGTGTCTTCGCGTTGCATCAAGAACCTGAACGTTGCCGACGGGGTGGTGCGTTTCGATGTGGAACTGGGCTATCCCGCGCGCAGCCAGTATCAGCTGCTGCGCGAGCGGGTGCTGGCCGCGGTGTCACCCTTGCCGGGGGTTGGCAAGGTGGATGTGGATGTGCGCAGCAAGATTGTTGCGCATGCCGTGCAGCAGGGAGTGAAGCTGCTGCCGGGGGTGAAGAACATCATTGCCGTGGCTTCAGGCAAGGGCGGTGTGGGCAAGAGCACCACTTCGGCCAATCTGGCGCTGGCACTGGCCGCCGAAGGGGCGACGGTGGGCATTCTGGATGCCGACATTTATGGCCCGTCGCAGCCGCAGATGCTGGGCATCGGCGATCAGAAGCCACAATCGCTGGACGGCAAGAGCATGGAGCCACTGATGGCGCACGGTCTGCAGACCATGTCGATCGGCTTTCTGGTGGATGTGGAAACGCCGATGGTGTGGCGCGGACCCATGGCAACCCAGGCGCTGACCCAGTTGCTGCGTGAAACCAACTGGCACGATCTTGACTATCTGATCATAGACATGCCCCCGGGTACGGGCGACATCCAGCTTACCCTGTCGCAGAATGTGCCGGTGACGGGTGCGGTGATCGTCACCACCCCGCAAGACATCGCCTTGCTCGATGCGCGCAAGGGACTGAAGATGTTCGAGAAGGTGGGCGTGCCGATTGTCGGTGTGGTGGAAAACATGAGTGTCCACATCTGCTCGAACTGTGGTCACGAGGAGCCGATCTTCGGTACCGGTGGCGGCGGCAAGCTCTGTGCCGACTATGGCATTCCCTTCCTGGGGGCGTTGCCCCTGGATCTGCAGATCCGGGTCGAGGCCGATGGCGGTGCGCCCACCGTGGTCGCAGACCCCGATGGCCGGATTGCCGGCATGTACCGGGAAATTGCGAGAAAGGTCGCCATCGCGGTGGCCCAGAAGGCCAAGGACATGACCCACAAGTTTCCCAATATCGTCATCCAGAACACCTGATGACGCTTGCCTGCCGGCCCCCGCTCGTGCCGAAGGGGGCGGCCTGCTGCGAGCTTGCACAAAAACAGCGTCAAGGATGCTGGCGATTCGCTGTTCAAGCGCCTACACTACGCACTCTTTTCAGGTTGCCGGCCCCGGCCGGCCAGGCAGTGGGGAAACCGCGACCGATGTCCATCAAGTCCGACAATTGGATTCGCCGCATGGCGGAGCAACACGGCATGATCGAGCCTTTTGCGCCCGATCTGGTCCGGCACAACGACACTGGGCGTATCGTTTCATACGGTACGTCCAGCTACGGCTACGACGTGCGTTGTGCAAACGAATTCAAGATTTTCACCAATATCAACTCGACGATTGTCGACCCCAAGGATTTCGACGCGCGCAGCTTCGTGGATTTTGTCGGGGATGTGTGCATCATTCCGCCCAACTCCTTCGCACTGGCCCGCACGGTGGAGTATTTCCGCATCCCGCGCAGCGTGCTGACCGTGTGTCTGGGCAAGAGCACCTATGCACGTTGCGGCATCATCGTGAATGTCACGCCGCTGGAGCCGGAGTGGGAGGGGCACGTCACGCTGGAGTTTTCCAACACCACCCCGTTGCCGGCGAAGATTTACGCCAATGAAGGGGTGGCGCAGATGTTGTTCTTCGAGTCCGACGAGGTGTGCGGAACGTCCTACAAGGATCGTGGCGGCAAGTATCTCGGACAGACCGGCGTGACACTGCCCAAGATCTGAGGGCCGCTGTCACGGACGGGGACACGCAAGGGCCGGCTACCGGCCCTTCTGTACTTTCCGGAGCAGTCATACGGCCGCAACCATCATTCGGTTACCATCCCCGTTTCCCCGGTGCGCATCGGGGCAGGACGCAGGAGAAAAGCATGCGTTTTCAGTTTCCCATCATCATCATCGACGAGGATTTCCGTTCGGAGAACACCTCGGGTCTCGGTATTCGCGCACTGGCCAAGGCCATTGAGGGAGAGGGGCGCGAAGTGCTGGGGGTCACCAGTTATGGCGACCTCACCTCGTTTGCACAGCAGCAAAGTCGCGCGTCGGCCTTCATTCTGTCCATCGATGATGAGGAATTTTCCTCGCCCGAAGCTGCCGAACATGCCATCGCCAGCTTGCGCGGATTTGTCGAGGAAATCCGTTTCCGCAATGCAGACATCCCGATCTTCCTGTACGGTGAAACTCGCACCAGCCGCCACATCCCCAACGATGTGCTGCGTGAGATGCATGGTTTCATCCACATGTTCGAGGACACCCCAGAGTTCGTTGCACGCTACATCGTACGTGAAGCGAAGAATTATCTCGATTCGCTGGCGCCGCCCTTCTTCCGGGCGCTCACTCACTATGCTGCGGACAGCTCCTATTCCTGGCATTGCCCTGGCCATTCTGGCGGGGTGGCCTTCCTGAAGAGTCCAGTTGGGCAGATGTTCCATCAGTTTTTCGGTGAGAACATGCTGCGCGCCGATGTGTGCAATGCGGTGGAAGAACTCGGTCAACTGCTCGACCATACTGGACCTGTGGCCGCTTCCGAGCGCAATGCTGCGCGCATTTTCAACTGCGATCACCTGTACTTTGTCACCAACGGCACCTCGACCTCCAACAAGATGGTGTGGCACACCACGGTGGCGCCGGGTGACGTGGTGGTGGTGGATCGCAACTGCCACAAGTCGATTCTCCACTCGATCATCATGACCGGGGCGATTCCGGTCTTTCTCACGCCGACGCGCAACCACTACGGCATCATCGGGCCGATTCCGCTTGAAGAGTTCCGTATCGAGAACATTCGCAAGAAGATCGAGGCCAATCCTTTTGCCGCCGATGCGGCCGGGCGTAAACCCCGCATCCTGACCATCACCCAGTCGACCTATGACGGGATTGTGTACAACGTCGAAGCCATCAAGGAGATGCTTGACGGCAAGATTGACACCCTGCATTTCGACGAAGCCTGGTTGCCGCACGCCGCCTTCCACGATTTTTACGGCGACTATCACGCGATTGGCGCCGACCGGCCGCGTTGCAAGGAGTCGATGGTGTTTTCCACCCAGTCGACCCACAAGCTGCTTGCCGGTCTGAGTCAGGCCTCCCAGATCCTGGTGCAGGACTCCGAAACCCGCAAACTCGATCGCGACATCTTCAACGAAGCCTACCTGATGCACACCTCCACCTCGCCCCAGTACGCGATCATCGCCTCGTGCGATGTGGCTGCGGCAATGATGGAGCCACCGGGCGGTACTGCCCTGGTCGAGGAGTCACTCTCCGAGGCAGTGGAGTTTCGTCGGGCGATGCGCAAGGTCGAAGCCGAGTTTGGCGAAGCCGACTGGTGGTTCAAGGTGTGGGGGCCAGACTTTCTCGCGGAGGAAGGGCTTGGCACGCGTGAGGACTGGATGCTCAAGGCGGGCGAGCGCTGGCATGGTTTTGGGGACCTGGCCGAAGGGTTCAACATGCTCGATCCGATCAAGGCCACGATCATCACGCCGGGGCTGGATGTGGATGGGGATTTTGCCGAGGGCGGTATCCCGGCCGGCATTCTCACCCGCTATCTGGCAGAGCACGGCATCGTGGTCGAAAAGACCGGGCTGTACTCCTTCTTCATCATGTTTACGATCGGCATCACCAAGGGGCGCTGGAATACCCTGGTCACCGAACTGCAGCAGTTCAAGGACGACTTCGACCGCAATCAGCCCCTGTGGCGCGTCATGCCGGAATTCATTGCCAAGTTTCCATGCTATGAAAAGGTGGGGTTGAAAGACTTGTGCGCGCAGATTCACAGCTTCTACAAAGCGCACGATGTGGCACGCCTGACCACCGAGATGTATCTTTCCAGCATGGTGCCGGCGATGAAGCCGGCAGATGCCTTTGCCCGCATGGCGCATCGCGAGATCGAACGGGTCGCCATTGATGAACTGGAGGGGCGTGTCACCGCCATGCTGGTCACGCCATACCCGCCGGGCATCCCCCTGCTGATCCCCGGCGAGCGCTTCAACGCAACAATCGTGCGCTATCTGAAGTTTGCACGTGACTTCAACGCGCACTTCCCCGGGTTCGAAACCGACATCCATGGTCTTGCCCGTGAAGTCATCGATGGAAAGGTCCAGTATTACGTGGACTGCGTGAAGTAGGACTGACGGGAGTACGCTGTTCAGAACAACGGCCGGATTTGCGTACCCGGCCGTTGTGCTTGCTTATCACTGCACTCCGAACTCAGCGCCTGCGGTATTCGACAAAGTCGTAATCATGTTCGTTGTCCGCATCGGCTTGCGCTGACTGCCGTGAAACCTCTTCGAACCGAGTCCAGTCAATTTCGGGAAAGCGCGCATCCCCCTCGGCATCGGTCCACACTTCAGTCAGCATCAGAGCGTCCGCACGCGCCAGGGTCTGGGCATAAAGCTCCGCCCCCCCGATCACGAACACCTTGTCTGCCCCCGTAGTGCTGGCCAGCGCGTCCTCCAGTGATGTAAACACCTCGCCCCCGTCCGCAACGTAGTCCGGGCGTCGGCTGAGTACCAGGTTGCGCCGACCGGGCAGGGGCCGACCCAGTGACTCCCAGGTTTTGCGTCCCATCAGGATGGGGTGCCCCATGGTGCTGTTGCGAAAGTGCCGCATGTCCGCTTTCAGCCGCCAGGGCAGCGCGTTCTCACGCCCGATCACGCCGTTGCGGGCAACTGCTGCAATCAGGATCAGTCTGCTGTTGATTGTCATACGGCCACCGGTGCCTTGATGTGTGGATGGGGATTGTAGGCTTCGAGTTGAATATCCTCGAAGCGGAAGGCAAACAGATCTTTCACCTCGGGATTGAGCTTGAGCACCGGCAAGGGGCGAGGCTCGCGCGTAAGCTGTTCCCGGGCCTGTTCGAGATGATTCAGATAGAGGTGGCAGTCGCCCCCCGTCCAGATGAAATCTCCGGGCGTCAATTCGCACACCTGCGCGACCATGTGTGTCAGCAGGGCATACGAGGCAATGTTGAACGGCACCCCCAGAAAGATGTCGGCGCTACGCTGATATAACTGGCAGGAGAGTCTGCCGTTCGAGACATGGAACTGGAACAGTGCATGGCAGGGCGGCAGGGCCATGCCGTCTACCTCGCCTGGGTTCCAGGCAACCACCATGTGCCGCCGCGAGTCGGGATTGCGCCGGAGGCCTTCGATCAATTGACCGATCTGATCAATCGTACGTCCGTCTGCAGTTTCCCATCGCCGCCACTGTTTGCCGTATACCGGCCCCAACTCTCCCTGTTCGTTTGCCCACTCGTCCCAGATCGACACACCGTTCTGCTTCAGATAAGCAATATTGGTGTCGCCCTTCAGGAACCAGAGCAGTTCGTGGATGATCGAGCGTGTGTGCAGCTTCTTGGTGGTCAGCAGCGGAAAGCCATCCTCCAGCCGAAAGCGCATCTGCCACCCGAAAACCGACAACGTTCCCGTACCGGTACGGTCATTCTTGCGGTCACCGTGCTCCAGCACGTGGCGCATCAGATCAAGGTAGTGTTTCATCGCAAATCTTCTTCAATAAAGTCACGCCATTCTAAGACAGGGCGGAAGTGCTGAGGTGCCAGGGGGTACGCACGCATGGTGTTCTACTGCCGCTGTGATGCTCATCCCCTTTTTCTGATTTTTTCTTACGAGCTGTTGACAAGCGAGTTCAGGTCTGTAGAATGCGCGGCTCTTCACCGGCAAGCGGAAGTTTCGAAAGCGAAACAGAGCGGCGGCGGTGAGGGGGAAAGAGTGAGAAGTACGAATCGTTTTTTCGGTGTTTTAAAAAAAGTGATTCGGATGGTTGACAAGCAGTTTTGAGTTGATCATAATCTCGTTCTTCGCTGCTTCGGCAGCGGTTCTTTAAAAATCAGGACAACCGATAAGTGTGGGTGCTTGGTTGATGTGGTCTGAGGGCTT
>JBAYOV010000003.1:0-128881 GCA_041678045.1 Rhodocyclaceae bacterium | reverse complement strand
GGGGGGGGGGGGGGGTGCGGTGTGTGTGGTGGGGGGGGTGGGGGGGGGGGGGGGGGGGGGGGGGGGGGTGGGCAAGGTTGCACTGGGCATGCGTTCGAGGACACCGTCCGCAGCGAAGCGGGCAAGGTGGTAGTCCGTGCGGTCGAGCGCATCGTGCCGTTGCGGTGAGAAGGCGGGGCGGTAGTCGCGCACCGCGCCCGCGTGCCGGGGCAGGTGTTCGAGTGCATGGACGATGTGTGTCCGTTCGGTGCTGCCGGCCTGCTCGATGGCACGTGCCAGCAGGTGCATCAGGTCATGGCTTTGGGCGACGGCCTGCGGGGCGGCAATCTCGCGCACACTCGCCAGCCCGTACCGCAGCAGGTAGTTTTCGGCCAGCGCACGGGCGGCGGGGCGCGGGCTGTCGATGAAGCTGAAGGTTTGAAACACGCTCGGGTTCACCCGTGCAAGCGTGCGGCGCTGCTGCTGCCACAGGTCGCCACAGCTTAGCCCCCAGTGGGTGATGACCGGCAGCTCGATGCGCTGGTGGGCCAGCTCACGCATGATCTCGCCACCTTCGCGCGGCGGGGCAATCAGCATCACCGAGTCGGCCCCCGAGCGGTGCAAGGCCTCGATCATTGCGCCTGGCTGCAGGTCTCCACGATTGAAGGCCTGCGAAAACGGCAGGTCTGCTCCGCGCTCGCGCAGATGGGCTTGCATGATGTCCAGGTTGCCCCGACCCCACACGGAGTTCTCGTACAGGATCGCGGGGCGTGAGGCGATGACCAGCAGGTGGTCGGTCAGAAAGGGGCCGATCAGCCGGTCGTTGCCCGACAGGCGAAAGACTGGATCGCCCGCCGGTTGCGGTGCAAGTACCTGAGCATCGGCCGACCAGGCCACCAGCAGGGGCAGGCCGAGCTGGCGTGCCTGACGGGCCTGTTCGACCACCACGCTGGCCTGCACACCGGCCACCATCGCCACCACTCGTGGATCGGCCGCGAACTCGGCCTGATTGGCCAGCCCGACATGGGCCATGCCGCGATTGTCTCGTGCAATGAGCCGCAGCGGCCGCCCGAGTACGCCCCCGGCAGCGTTGATTTCTTCGAGCGCGAGCATGATGCCGCGCTTGAATCCCAGGCCGGTTGCGGTGCATTCTTGCGACAGGTCGGCATCGAGCGCGATCAGCAGGGTGTCGTGAGGTCCGTATTTGCGGAACAGGCGCTCCTCGGTGAGGGACATCAGGTCGGGGCCCAGCTGGGCTTCGAAGCGGGCCGGAATGTGGGCGGTGGCCTGGGCAAAGGCCTGGCGTTCGTCCTCGTTGAGTTCATGAATGTGCACGCCGCTGGCGCGGATCTGCTCCAGCAGGGCATTTTCTCGCCGGTGGGTTTCGTCCCGCTCCCAGGCGGTGAGCTCACGCGCAGTGGCCAGTAGCAGGTCCTGCAGTTCGGGGTGCAGGGTGTTGAACACTTTTTCGCTGATCATGAACACATAGCCCAGATAACCATGGTTGCTCAGCGTCAGGTGGGACTGCACCTCATGAATGCCCATGCTGGCAATCGCAATCAGCGGGTTTTCCTGGCCATCCACCACGCCGTCGGCCAGGGCCTGGCGGGTGGCGTGAAAGTCGATCGGGATCGTGTGGGCGCCAAAGGCCTTGAACTGCTCCATCAGCAGGCGGCTCTTCATGATGCGTACGTCCATGCCGGCAAAGTCGTCGGGATGGCGCAGCGGATGATTGCCGGTAAACTGCTTGAAGCCGTTTTCCCAGAAGGCCACGCCGACCAGGTCGATGTCGCGCAACCTGTCGAGCAGGATCTGCCCGGGCTGGCCGTCGAGCATCTCGTACAGGTCTTCGCGGGTCGGAAAGTAGAAGGGCAGGTCGGCGTACTGCATCGCCGGCACGGCAACCGAAATCTTTGCGGTGGGGGTAAGCAGCATGTCCAGTTCCCCGAGGCGCGCCATCTCGAGCATCTGGTCGTCGGTGCCCAGCGCCTGGGCCGGATAGACGTCGATGCGCACCCTGTTTCCGGTACGCTCTGCAATCAGGGCGGCAAAGCGCGCGGCGGCTTGATGAAGGGCGCTGTCCTCGGGGATGTTGTGCCCGAAACGCAGCACTTGCTGCGGACTGTTTTCCGGGGAGGCGCGGACCGCCGGCGAAGTACCGTTTTCGCTCCGGAACAGCAGGGAAGCCGCAAGCGCAACGGCCACTATCAGCAGCAGCGTGACGATCGGGATAATCGGATTCCTGAGCATGGCCGTGGCTCCTTCAGGCAGTGCCGGGACAAAGGTGCGTGCGCCTGCCTATATGGCAAGTGTGCTTATTCTACGCTTGGGCCTGTGAAGGCAGGGCCGCACACCATGCATGGCTTGATCTGGATCAGCACTCACACAACATGTGACAGATCGGTGAGCGCTATACCAGAACCGGGCCAGCAGAAAACTGCAGGATTCCCCGGATTTGTGTTATGAAAGCAGCTAATTTCACAAATTCGGAGGGCGCAAGCCTGGAGGTGCGATGAGAGGGTGCTGTTCGTCATGACCGGCAAGTGTGGTTTCGGCCTGGGCCTGACTGCCAAGACGGTCATCATCACCTCACTGGTGACCGTGGTTGCTTTGGGAACGACCATGCTCACCGGGCAGGCCTTCACACGCCTGCATGGCCAGGTCGAGAGCATTCTGGACAGTCAACTCGAACAGCTGATGACCTCGGTGCGCCTGATGCAGCAGACCGAGTCGCTGATCAGTCTGGGGCTGATCTTCTCCCAGGCCGAAACCCATCACGACCGCCGGGCCACGCTCATCGAGCTCAATGACCGCCTGCGCTGGATTCACAAGCTTGGCGCCGATCTGGGCGGTGCTCCGGGCAACGAGGTGATCGAACAGATCGAGAGCCTGCACAACCGTCTACATACCAATACGACGACCCTCAACCGCCTGCTGCGCAAGCACATCGACGGTCTGGCCAGCCCGGATGAGCTGGAAACGATCCGCCGCCTGTCCCATGAAAACCGGGAGCGGGCAGGGGAGATGTCGGTACTGATCGGCTATTTCGCGGCCAGCATCCGGCACGATCTGGCGCGCCAGAGCAGTCGTCTGAGCCGGGACAGCACCGAGCAGCAGCGCAATCTGGTGCGCCTGAGCCTGTTATTGCTGGCAGTGGTACTCAGCGCGGGCGTCTTCTTTGCCTATCATGTCGTGGGACGCATCAAACGTCTTCAACAGGCAGTGAATAATCCCATGGTGTCGCCCGAGTCACTGCGCGTGGGCGGACACGACGAGATCGCCGCACTTTCCGAAACCCTGCGTGGCTACGTGCAACGGATTCAGGCGCAGGAAGCCCACATGCGCGGCATTCATGAGGAACTGGCGTTCCTTGCCGAACACGATCCGCTGACCTCACTGGCCAACCGGCGCCATTTCGATGCAGCAGCCCACCGCCTGCTGAAACTGGCTCCGAGAGCGCTGTGTCTGGCGGTGATCGACATTGATCATTTCAAGAGTGTGAATGATCTGTACGGGCACGATGTGGGGGACAGGGCGCTGCGGCATGTGGCGCAACTGCTTGCGGGCAGCCTGCGCGAGAACGATCTGCTGGCGCGTTTTGGCGGGGAGGAGTTTGTCGCGATGGTCTCGGTGCGTTCGACCCAGGCTGCCGGCCAGCTGTTTGACAACGTGCGCCAGCATGTCATGGACACCCCTTTCATGGACAATGGCAGAACGGTCGGGTTGACGGTCAGTATCGGACTGGCGATGGCGTACCCGGGGGGTGAGGAAGAGCAGGGCGAAAGACACAGCGAACCGGCCAGCACAGCCGAGGCCTTGCTGCAGGCCGCGCTGCGCGAGGCCGACCGCGCACTGTATGAAGCCAAGCGGGGAGGGCGCAACCGGGTGTGCATGGCGCCGCAGATGCGCGACGATGACCACAGGCACGATCTCTCAAATGGAGCTTTCAAGGATGCTTGACACACTGCCCGACCTGAACCTTTTCAGTTTATCTTGTCGCCTGCGTGCAGGGTTCCGGTGCTTGCGGCCGGGCATGCTGGCGGTGCTGACGGTCGTGGGCATGGTGCTGTGTCCCGGTGCGCTGGCACGCGATGATGTGCGGCTGGGCATACAGCTTGAGCCACCGGCGCTGGACCCGACTGTGACTGCATCGGCCTCGGCCGGAGAAATCACCTATGGAAACCTGTTCGAGGGCCTGACCATGGTGGGGCCGAACGGGCGCCTGATGCCACGTCTGGCGGTAAGCTGGCAACGTTCCGAAGATGGACTGAGCTACGACTTCACGCTGAGAAGAGGTGTCCGGTTTCACGACGGGCGGGAATTCAATGCCCTGGTTGCCGCCTTCAGCCTGCGCCGGATCCTTGCGGACGACTCGGGCAACCCGCAGCGGAACTGGTTCGCCAAGATCAAGGCGGTGGAGACGGTGGGCGCGGACCATATCCGGGTCTTGCTGCATGCGCCTGACGCGCTGCTGCCGTTTGCCCTGGCTTTGCCGGCGGCCGTGATGGTGCATCCGGCCAGCGTGGCAGACAACGCCACGCAGCCGGTGGGAACCGGACCTTTCCGCCTGGGTAACTGGGAGCGCGGGCGCATGGTCAGCCTGATCCGCAATGAAAACTACTGGGGTAAGGCGCCGGCGCTCGCACGTGCCGATTTCGTATTCATGCATGCTTCGTCCGAAACCGGAAACATGCTCGCCGAAGGGCTGGTGGATGGCCTCATCAGCGTGACGCGGGTGACCGATCGCTTCATGGTGCGTCCGGATTACCGGATGACCGAGCGGGGCCTGGAAAGCAAGCTGATCCTGGCAATCAACAATGCCCGTCCACCCTTTGATGACCTGCGAGTCCGGCAGGCCTTGTCCCATGCGGTCGATCGGTCCCTGTTGCGCGAGTTGTATGGGCCACAGTTTTCCCCGGTGATGATCGGCTCACACTTTGCCCCGACGCATCCGGCTTACGTCGATCTGCAAGGACGTTATCCGTACAGCCCGGAGAAGGCGCGCGCATTGCTTGAAACGGCGGGGGTGAGCGAAGGGTACGAAGTCGAACTGATCATCCCGCCCACCGATTACGGGCGGTATGGCGCTCAATCCATTGCGGACGACCTTGAAGAAATCGGTTTCAGGGTGGAAATCGTCGAATACGAATGGGACGACTGGCTGGAGAAGGTGTTCAGAAGGCACGACTATGCGCTGACCCTGATCCTGCATGTGGAGCCGATGGACATCGATATCTATGCCCGGGACGATTACTACTTCAACTACGACAACGAGGCATTCAAGCATATCTGGTCGCAAGTGCTGTCGGCGGACAGTGAAGGAGAAATGAACCGGCATCTGCAGGAGGCGCAACGCAGGATCACTGAAGATGCCGTCAACGTGTTTTTGCTCATGCGCCCGGAGCAGAACCTGATGCACCGTGACCTGAGTGGTTTCTGGGAAAAAAGCCCAATTCCTTCATTCATCCTCGAAGACTTGAGGTGGACCCGGTAGAGGTAGAGAGGCTGGTTTGATCCGGAGCCAGGGGTAACAGGCGCTTTTTTGAGTCCCTTGAGTCCCAAAATTGAGTCAAAAAGTGCGGTAATTTGTATTATGTAAACTAAGATATTGCTATCAAGCCAATAAAGGACAAAGCCTGAAGCAAGCTGCCCCGCCCCTCCCTTACAACCGGGAACAACCATTGCGCTGTATCCACTCCAGCACTTCCCTGCGTTCGTTGGCAAGTTTGGTTGTGGAACGCTGGCGGGCTTGAGCGTCGATTCTGGCAAGTCGCTTGACCTTCGCTGCACAACGAGTGTCATGGGTCTGAGTGCTTGTCTGTCTACGGGTTGGACGGCTCGGGGGGCTGCTTTCCGCCCGGCGCTCGCTACGCCATTCATTGCTGCGCGGTTTGGGTGGGTCGATTACCGTCAATCGATCCGAATCGGGCAACAAGCCCCCGCTGCCTGGCGCACAGGCCATTTCCTGATAAATCACACGCCCACCGATCTCGCACTTGTACACCTGTGCCACAGACAGTGAGGGCAACAGAGTGAGCAGTGACATCAGGAATGCCCTTGCATGCCTTATAGAATTCGCCGCAAACATTTTCGCTCCCATTCAATGCATTCAGTATAAGTGATATGTCATTGAATGAAAGTCGTGCCTGCGTGGGCACGTGAGTGCGGGGTCAATCCAGTTGCAGGTTTCTGGCCGCTTCTATCGCTTCTTCGACACGGTCGACCGGTATCAACTGCAGACCTTCCACCGGTTGCCGTGGTGCATTTGCCCTGGGAATGATGGCCGTGTTGAAGCCGAGCTTGGCGGCCTCCCGGAGACGTTCCTGACCACGCGGCGCCGGTCGGATCTCTCCTGCCAGGCCTACCTCACCAAAAACGGCCAGTTCCCGTGGCAGAGGTTTGTTGCGCAGGGATGAAACGATCGACAGCAGCACTGCCAGATCGGCTGCGGGTTCGCTGATGCGCACCCCCCCTACGGCATTCACGAACACATCCTGGTCAAAGCACACCACCCCGGCATGCTTGTGCAGCACGGCCAGCAGCATGGCCAGACGGTTTTGCTCCAGCCCCACCGACAGGCGTCGCGGATTGGGACTGTGTGCGCTATCGACGAGCGCCTGGATTTCCACCAGCAACGGGCGGGTTCCTTCCTGGGTGATCAGCACGCAACTGCCGGATACCTGCTGATCGTGCCGGGTGAGGAAGATCGCCGACGGATTGCTGACGCCGCGCAGGCCCTTGTCGGTCATTGCGAACACCCCCAGTTCGTTCACCGCACCGAAGCGGTTCTTGAACGCACGGATCAGCCGGAAGCTCGAATGCGTGTCACCCTCGAAATACAGCACGGTATCGACGATGTGCTCCAGAACCCTGGGGCCGGCCAGGGTGCCATCCTTGGTGACGTGTCCGACCATGATCAGGCTCACGCCGGACTGCTTGGCGAAGCGGGTCAGTTGTGCGGCGCACTCACGCACCTGCGCCACGGAGCCGGGCGCAGACTGCAGGGCTTCGGAGTACACCGTCTGTATCGAGTCGATCACCGCAAGGCGCGGCTTGTGCTCGCCCAGCGTCGCCAGGATGCGTTCCATGTTGATTTCTGCAAGCAGCATCAACGGGGCGGCCTCGATCTGCAGGCGTCTGGCGCGCAGTGCCACCTGCTCGCCGGACTCCTCGCCGGTGACATAGATCGCGGCCACGCGATGTGACAGCGCCGACAGCGCCTGCAGCAACAAGGTGGATTTGCCAATGCCTGGATCGCCCCCGATCAGCACGACGGCGCCAGGCACCAAACCACCGCCCAGCACCCGGTCAAACTCCTCCAGTCCGGTGGGCAGGCGCGGAGCTTCGCGAGGCTCCAGTGCCGACAATGGGGTCAGCGTGGCCGTGTTGCCGGCCAGCGCGGTGAAACGCTTGCTTGAGGACGCCCCGCCCTGCCCCTGCTCGAGTACCGTTTCAGTGAGCGTGTTCCACGCCTTGCAGTGCGGGCACTGCCCCTGCCAGCGCGGCGATTGTCCGCCACACTCGCTGCACACATGCACCGTTTTTGCCTTGGCCATCAGTTGGCGGTGCGCTTGAACTGTTCAGCCATGCCACTGAGTTCGCTGACCGCATGATCGGCAAAGGTGGTGATCAGTCGCGAACGGAACTTGTCCTTCGGAACAATGACTTCCAGCGGGGTGTACAGCGGCGGATCGAGCGGAATCGCGACCAGCCGCCCTTCCCTCACATCGCGCTGAATGGCCGCATTCGAGGCAATCGCGAACCCCAGGCCTTCGGCGGCAAGATGCTTCACCGTGGCCAGGCTGCCCAACTCGGCGCACACCGGCAATGCATCGGGGGCAATGCCCGCGTGGTTGAAGAAGTCCTCGGCCAGATCGCGCACGGCATTGCCGGGATCGCGGTTGATGAACGGATGCTCCAGCAAATCCCTGGCCTGCAGCGCACGCTTGCGGCTCAGCGGGTGACCGGGCTGGCAAATCACCAGCAATTCATCCCGTGCGGCGCCTCGTCGCTCGATTGCGGGCTGGTCCGAGACGATCTCGATCAGGCCGATGTCGAGCTCGCGTGCAGCCACCCGTCCTTCGGTCAGCTGGGAGTTGCCCACCACCACGCGTGGCTTCACTCTTGGATACTGCCGCTTGAAACGTTCCAGCAGGCGCGGCAACCAGTAGGCCGCAATCGTGGTGCTGGTGCCGATGGCGAGTGTCCCCGCCAACTCATCGGTCAGTTCGGCCACTCTGGATTCGAGCTCATCGCTCATGTCCAGAATGCGCTCGGCGTAGGCAAGCACCACCTCGCCGGCGGATGTGAGCGTGACCTTGCCGTGCCCCCGGTCGAGCAGACGGGTGTTGAAATGCTCCTCCAGTTGCTTGATCTGGAAGGTGACGGCCGGTTGTGTCATGAACAAATGCTCGGCCGCCCGGGTGAAGGAACCGTGCTTTGCCACGGCACAAAACACCTGAAGTCGTCGATCAGCCACTTGAGGTCTCCATAAGCCTGTTTTATTTCTCAAGAATACAACATCTTTTCGCCGCTGTACCGGGCGCAGATCACATTTGATGCCAAATGTGTATCGTCCGGTCAGGGCGAAGACGGGCTATCCGTGCCTGTGCCTGAGTGCTGCTCGATGAGCGTCTGCAGGTGACAGAGGTCTGCCCAGCTCCGTCGCTTGTGTTCCGGATTGCGCAGCAGATAGGCCGGATGATAGGTGACCACCAGTGGCGTGCCCTGTTCGCCATGCTGGAACACCTTGCCCCTTGCGGCATTGATGGCGACATCGTGCTTCAGCAGGGCCTGTGCGGCCGGGCGCCCCAACGCCACCAGAAGCTTGGGTTGCAGCAGGGCAAGCTGGCGCATCAGAAATGGTCGGCAGGCATCGATTTCAGCGGCGGTCGGGGTACGGTTGAATGGGGGGCGACATTTGATGGCATTGGCGATGTACACATTGTCGCCACGCGCCAGACCGATGGCCTTGAGCATTTCATCCAGCAGGCGGCCCGCCGGCCCCACGAAGGGCTGGCCCCGCCGGTCCTCTTCTGCTCCCGGGCCTTCTCCGATGAACACCCAGTCGGCCTGGCGATCCCCCATGCCGGGCACGGACTGGTTCCGCTGCTTGCACAACTCGCAGGCGGTGCACCGGGCGATGGCCTGTTCCAGCTCGTCCCAGTCCATGCGGGCAATGGCCGCCAGATCGCGGGCGTCCGACTGGGGGGCAGCCTGGTCTGCTGCAGATGCGGTCGCGGGTTTCTGTGTGGTTCTGGTGGGCCGTTGCCCGCCATCTGCCGGATGTGACGCAGGAACATCGGACACGGAAACAGGCCCGCGCGCACGCACGGGTGGTGTAGTGGACCGGAGGAGCACATGCTCCGGCCCCTGCCCTTCGGTCTGAACAGGGTGTGCAGCCTGTTGGTCGGCGCCCTGAGGCGCTTCGGTCGCGACATCCCGGGCGCGCAAGCGCCAGAGCGGGGCCAGCCCCATCTCGCGCAGCACGGATGCCTGTCTGGATGCCCGTGGGTTCATCATCCTCAACCCAGCGTCCAGCGCATCACGATGGCATCTTCACGGCCCCCATCGAGCGCAGGGTAATAGCGCTTGCGACGGCCGATCTCCTCAAAGCCAAGACTGCGGTACACGCTCAGCGCACGCGTGTTGCTCGGGCGCACTTCAAGAAACATCTGGCGCGCCCCGTGGCCTTTTGCGTACCCGGCCAGAAAACGCAGCATCCTCCCCCCCAGTCCCTTGCCCTGCAGTTCATTGCACAGGCTGATGGTGAGCAGATGCGCCTCGTCCATCACCAGCATCAGCACGGCATGGCCCACGGTGCGTCCGTCCAGTTGCATCAGCCAGCAGCCATAGCCCGCCGTCAAGGCGTCGTTGAAGTTGCCGCGAGTCCATGGAAAGGGGTGCAGCGCGGCCTCAAGTTCGGCCACCCGGTCCAGATCGTTTTCCGTCATCAGCACGAAATCCGTCTGCACGCCTGCCGCAACCCCACTGCAGGTCATGCCTTGCCCCCGCGGGCGCGCCGCTCCTCGATGGTCAGGGCAACCTTGTTGCGGACATACAGCGGGCTGGCCAGTTCGGGGGCGAGTGCCCCCCCCTCGCGCAATTGCAGGCGAGCCAGGGCAAGCACGTCGCAGGCACGCGGCACGGCGTCGGCATTCACCGTGGCCATCCCGGGGAGCAGATGATCGAGCCGGCCGGCGTATGCCTTGAAGGCGGAGCCGATCCCTTCCCAGGGTCCGTCGGCATCGGGCAGGCTCAGTTGCTCGGGGGGGAGGCAGCACGGTGGTTCAAAGGCTTCGGGACGCCCGTTGCGCAGGCGAAAGGCGTTGCCATAACACTCCCCCATGCGTGCGTCGGTCGCCACGAACACCTGTGGTCCATGGGCTTGCAGGCAGAGGGCGGCGAGGCTGTTGACCGGTATCACGCCCAGTCCGGCCCCCATCGCCAAGCCCTGGGCCACACCACAGGCGAGCCGCACGCCGGTAAAGGCGCCCGGGCCGGCTCCGAAGGCAATCGCATCCAGTTCCGACACCGTCAGACCGGCCCGGGAGAGCAATTCACCAATCTGCTCAAGCAGATGTTCGGAGTGGTTGGTGTGCCCCTGCAGCGTGATTTGCAGGACATCGCCGGCCGTCGCCAATGCAACGGAGGCTGTTTCGCAGGAAGTTTCCAGGGCAAGAATGTTCATAGCGGGCGCATTGTAACGGCTGATGACCCGCTACGCGTGCAATCGGATGCGTCGGAGCGATCAGTTGTTCGGCCTGAGCTTCAAGCCTGCCGGCTGACCATGTACTTCATGCATCGATTCGCGCAGCTCCCGTCTGAGGATTTCGCGCTCATGAGCGCTCAGGCGTCGCCGTTCGCCTTGTGGCTCGAAGTAGTTGCCATCGCGCAACAGCACGCGACGAATCTCCACTCCGTGCGCGGCCCGTGGAGGAGGAGGCTCCGCTGAGTTGCGTACTTCGGGCGGCAGGAAGCGGCTGTCCGGGGATGCCTGAAGGGGGGGGGCGAGCAGACTGAGCGACACGGCCGAAAGGGCGATCACGAGCACTGCCTGATCCCTGCAGCACAATGGCCTGTGCTGCAGATCACTGGCTGCAAGTGGCGGTTGACAAGAATATCCGGACTGAAACAATGGCATGGCAAGACTGGCCTGACGGTCGACTCGTGTTGGTGGATGACCTGCCCTGGCCCGCATTGGGTGTCTGCCGGGGCGGGGCTCGAAGCACAGGGGCGATCTTCGGGTGAGTCGAACCTTACACTGAAAAACCCTGACGGGTATGTTGCATAGTGCACAGAGCAGACAAGTTTGTAAAAACCTATTACGAATCGGGCGAGGCCTTACGAAGCGTTACCCGGCCCTCTCGCCGCTCACCGAAGGCAGTCGTTAGCATCCATGTCCGCCGCAAGAAACGGAGTTCAGCATGAACCAGAAAGTGCGCTACAAGGTGTTGTTGGTCGATGACGATGCACGCTTGCGTGACCTGTTGTCGCGTTACCTGCAAGAACAGGGGTTCACCGTCAAGGCTGTGCCCGACGGCGCCACGATGGATCGTGCGCTGCATCGGGAGCACTTCGACCTGATGGTGCTTGACCTGATGCTGCCCGGAGAGGACGGACTGGCGATCTGCCGCCGTCTGCGCGCTGGCGAAAACTCGCTGCCCATTCTCATGCTCACGGCCAAGGGAGACGAGGTCGACCGCATCATCGGCCTCGAAATGGGCGCCGACGACTACCTGCCCAAACCGTTCAACCCCCGTGAGCTGGTGGCGCGCATTCATGCGGTGATGCGCCGCCGGCCTGCAGTGCTGCCGGGGGCGCCGACCATCGAGGATGAGGTGGTGCGCTTTGGCCGGATCGAGGTCAATCTCGGCACCCGGGTACTGGTGCGCGATGGCGAGGAAATTGCCCTGACCACAGGGGAATTCTCCCTGCTCAAGGTGCTGCTGCAGCATCCGCGCCAGCCCCTGTCGCGCGACAAGCTGATGGAGTTGGCGCGTGGCCGCGAATATGGCGTGTTTGATCGCGCCATCGACGTACAGGTGAGCCGTCTGCGCAAACTGGTCGAGGAAGACCCCTCCAAGCCGCGCTACATCCAGACCGTGTGGGGCTTCGGGTATGTGTTCGTACCGGAGGAAAGCCCTGTCGAGGAAGACGATTCGGCCGATGCGAGCGGGGCTGACGAGGGCGGAGCCACCACCGAGTGAGCTTCAATATCCTGCCGCGATCGCTGCTGTGGCAGAGCTTTCTGCTCATTGCGCTGGTGCTCATCCTGGCGCTGTCGACCTGGCTGCAGATATTCCGCCACTTTCAGGAGCCCGCTCGCGCCCGCGATCTTGCGCAGATGGTGGTCAGCGTGGTGAACCTCACCCGCACCGCGCTGATCAATGCGGAAGTCTCCAGACGCACCGAGCTGCTCATCGATCTGGCGGCGCTGGAAGGCATTCGCATCTATCCTTCCGAACCTTCCGACGAGGTTCAGCCCCTGCCCCCTACTCGCCCCATGATGTTGCTTGCCGACGAAATCCGTCGGCAACTCGGCAATCACACGCAGCTCGCTGCCCGCTGGAAAACGCTGGAAGGCTTCTGGGTGAGCTTCCGGCTCGACCCCGAAGACGAGGAAGACTTCTGGGTGATGCTGCCCTCCGAGCGATTGCAGCAGGTCGGGGCGCTGGACTGGCTGATCTGGGGGGCGGCCGCGCTGCTGCTGGCCCTGCTGGGCGCCTTCCTGATCGTGAGCCGAATCAGCCGACCGCTTGGTAGCCTGGCGCGCAGCGCCCGTCTGGTGGGCAGTGGCCAGCAGCCCCCTGCCCTGTCGGAGTCCGGACCTGAAGAGATCGCCTCAGTGGCGCGGGCCTTCAACCAGATGGCCGGTGATCTTGCACGCACCGATGCCGAACGCGCGCTGATTCTGGCTGGGGTGTCGCACGATCTGCGCACGCCATTGGCCCGTCTGCGGCTGGGCGTGGAAATGTCCGGCGCTCCGGAGACCGATGTGCTGGCCATGGTGGCCGACATCGAGGAGATGGATCGCATCATCGGGCAGTTTCTCGATTTCGGTCGTGGCGAGCCGCAGGAGCCGGCCGAAGAGCGCGATCTGGTCGAGCTTGTGCAGGATGTGTGCGAACCGTACCGCCTGCGCGGGCTGGAGCTGAACCTGGAGTTGCCGCCCCAGATGATGCTGCCGGTGCGCACCCTGCCCCTGCGGCGTGCCCTGCGCAACCTGCTCGACAATGCGGTGCGTTACGCCGGGGAGGACAAACCGATCGATGTGATCCTGCGTTTGCAGGCCGGCGAGGTCTGGCTTGAAGTGGCGGACCAGGGGCCGGGCATCCCTGAAAAGGACGCCAAGCGCATGCTCCACCCCTTTACCCGGATGGAAGAGGCGCGCTCGAACACCAAAGGGGCCGGGCTCGGGCTGGCCATCGTGGACCGTATCGCCCGTGCGCACCAAGGCCATGTCGAACTGTTGCCCCGTGCGCCGCACGGTTTGCGTGCCGTGCTGAGGCTACCGCTGGACGGGGCCACGAAAAGGCTGCAGAGCCCGAAAGGCAACGCCCGGCTGGGCACACTGTCCGGCGATGGGCCACAGGAACACCACAAAGCCGAACACGGCAAACCCGTATAATCCGCCACATGATCAAAATTCTCTTCGACATGCTCCCGGTCATCCTGTTTTTTGCCACCTACAAGCTGGCAGGCAGCGATCCGCAGGCCACCTCCGAGCTACTGTCCGGTTCGGGCATCCTCCTGCAGCCTGCGCAGGCCCCGATCCTGCTCGCGACGGCGGTGACGATCCTGGCCACCCTGCTGCAGATCGCCTGGGTCAGATGGCGCACCGGTCGCGTCGAACGCATGATGTGGATCAGTCTGGGGCTGATCACCGTGCTGGGCGGACTGACCCTGGCCTTCCGGAATCCTGACTTCATCAAGTGGAAGCCCACGGTGCTGTACTGGATCTTCGCCGCTGCGCTGAGTGGCACGCTGCTGTTGCTGGGCAAGAACCTGATCCGCAGCATGCTGGAGGCACAGCTCGCCCTGCCCGATGCGGTGTGGCTCAAGCTCAACCACGCCTGGTCGCTGTTCTTCATTGCCATGGGGGCGCTCAACCTGTTTGTCGCCTACCGTTTCAGCGAAGAGGCGTGGGTGAATTTCAAGATGTTCGGCGGCCTTGGCCTGATGTTCGCATTTGTGCTCGGACAAGGTGTGTATCTGTCCCGCCATATCAAAGAGGAGAATGTTGCGTGATGTTTTATGCCCTGATCGGCGAAGATGCGTCGGACAGTCTGGCGCAGCGCATGGCCGTCCGGCCGGCGCATCTGGCCAGACTGGAAGCCCTGCGCGATGCCGGTCGATTGTTGCTCGCCGGACCGATGCCGGCCATCGATTCACCCGACCCCGGCCCGGCCGGTTTTGCCGGCAGTCTGGTCGTGGCCGAATTTGCCTCGCAGGCCGAAGCCGAAGCCTGGCTGGCGGCCGACCCCTATGTGGAGCACGGTGTATTTGCCAGCACCACGGTCAGACCTTTCAAGAAGGTATTGCCATGAGCAGTGACATCATCGCCACCATGCAGCAACGACTGCAGGTGCTGGCGCCTCAGGCGCTGGACATCCAGGACGACAGCGCACGCCATGCCGGGCACGCCGGAGCGCGTCAGGGCGGACACTACCGCCTGTCCATCGTCTCCGATTGTTTCATCGGCAAGGCAAGCCTTGCCCGCCACCGTATGATTTACGATGCGCTGGGCGAATTGATGCAGCAAGGCATTCATGCTCTTGCAATCCGGGCATTCACGGCCGCAGAGGCCACAACTCAAACCAAACGAGAGGACCATTGATGAAACTTTTTCCCAGCCGACTCGCCATCGCCCTGATCAGCGGGCTGATCGCACATTCCGCATTTGCTGCCGATCCGCTTGCCACGGTCAATGGCAAGAGCATCCCGGCCGAACGCGCCGAGGTGATGATCGACGAGCAGCGCGCCCAAGGGGCGCAGGACAGTGCCGAATTGCGCGAAGCGGTCCGTGAAGAACTGATCCGCCGCGAAGTGCTGGCCCAGGCCGCCGAAAAGGCCGGTCTGGACAAGAAGAGTGAAGTGAAGGCGCAGATGGAGATGGCCAACCAGGCTATCCTGATCCGTTCCTACCTGCAGGACTACATGGAGAAGAACCCGGTCACCGATGCCGACGTGCAAGCCGAGTATGAAGCCATCAAGGCACGCATGACCGGCAAGGAATTCAAGCCGCGCCATGTGCTGGTGGAAACCGAGGACGAGGCCAAGGCCATCATCGCCAAGCTGAACTCGGGCGAAGCGTTTGCCGAACTGGCAAAGGCCTCCAAGGACCCGGGCTCCAAGGACCGTGGTGGCGAGCTGGGCTGGAGCAATCCGGACATGTTCGTCCAGCCTTTCGCCGAGGCACTCAGGGCACTCGAAAAGGGTCAGATCACCAAGGCCCCGGTGAAGACCGACTTTGGCTACCACGTCATCCAGCTTGACGACATCCGCGACGTGCAAGCCCCGCCGCTGGACGAAGTGAAGCCGCAACTCATGCAGCGCCTGCAGCAACGCAAGGTCGAAGAGCACATGATGAGCCTGCGCGAAAAGGCTCAGGTGAAGTAAGCACGCTCGGGGAAACCCGCTTTCCCCATCATGAAAAAAGCCGATCCGGCAATGCATGCCGGATCGGCTTTTTTAGGGCTCCAGTGGAGCCCTGTGGCGCTTATGCGCTCAGAACTGGAACTGTTCTTCGCTCAGCGCCAGTGCGCCGGCTGCGCCATTCACCACGGCATACGCCAGACCGGATGCCTGGGACAGCACATGGTCGGCATAGAAGCGGCTGGTGACGATCTTGGCCTGCATGAACTGCTCATCGGCCCCGCCCTGCTCAAGCTTGGTACGCGCAACCAACGCTGCACGAGCCATCTGCCAGCCACCGGCCACGATGCCGAGCAGCTTCAGGAAGGGCACGGAACCGACCGAGGCCGACTTGATGTCGTCCTTGTACGTAGCCAGCAGATAGTCCACGCCTGACTCCAGTGCGGCAATGCCGCTTTCCAGGGCGCGGGCGATGGCATCAAACTGCGCGTCGCCAACAGCCTGCACACTGGCCAGGGTGTCACGCATGTCGGCGATCACCCGCTTCGCGGTTTCGCCCCCTTCACGCGCAATCTTGCGGCCGATCAGGTCGTTTGCCTGGATCGCGGTGGTGCCTTCGTAAATCGGCGTGATGCGTGCATCGCGCAGATGCTGGGCCGCGCCGGTTTCCTCGATGAAGCCCATGCCGCCGTGCACCTGCACGCCAGTGGAAGCAATGTCCACCGAGTTTTCGGTGCACCAGCCCTTCACCACCGGGATCATCAGGTCCACGAAGGCCTGATTGTGCGCACGCACGGCCTCGTCGGGATGCAGGTGCGCCTTGTCGGTGGCGGCCCCCACCACATAGGCCAGGGCGCGCATTGCTTCGGTCTGCGACTTCATCGACATCAGCATGCGGCGCACATCGGGATGGTGCAGGATGGAAACCTTCGGACCACCACGCACGCCCACTTCGGTGCCCTGGATGCGATCCTTTGCGTACTGCAGCGCATGCTGGTAGGCACGCTCGGACAGCGCCAGACCTTCCATGCCGACCGCAAAACGGGCCTCGTTCATCATGATGAACATGTATTCCAGACCACGGTTCGGCTCGCCCACCAGGGTGCCGATTGCGCCGCCCTTGTCGCCGAAGGCGAGCACAGCCGTGGGGCTGGCATGAATGCCCAGCTTGTGCTCGATCGACACGCAGTGCACATCGTTGCGCTCGCCCAGCGAACCGTCGGCATTCACCATGAACTTCGGCACCACGAACAGCGAGATGCCCTTCACCCCTTCCGGTGCGTCCGGCAGACGTGCCAGCACCAGATGAATGATGTTGTCGGTCATGTCATGCTCACCGTAGGTGATGAAGATCTTCTGACCAAAAATCTTGTAGGTGCCATCGCCCTGCGGTTCGGCCTTGGTGCGCACTGCCGCCAGATCGGAGCCGGCCTGCGGCTCGGTAAGGTTCATCGTGCCGGTCCATTCACCGCTGACCATCTTCGGCAGATACATTGCCTTCTGCTCGTCGGTGCCGCGCAGCATGAGCGCCTCGATGGCACCGTTGGTCAGCATCGGGCACAGGGAGAAGGCCATGTTGGCCGACTTCCACATTTCCATCACTGCCGTCGACAGCAACTTGGGCAGGCCCTGGCCGCCAAAATCCGGATCGCAGGCGAGTGCCGTCCAGCCGGCTTCGGTGAACTGGCGGTAGGCTTCCTTCCAGCCCGGTGCGGTGCTCACTTCGCCGTCGTGCCAGCGGGCACCTTCCTGGTCGCCGATCCAGTTCAGCGGCGCAAGCACGCCACTGGCAAACTTGTTGGCTTCGTCGAGGATGGCATCGACCAGGTCGGAAGAAACTTCTTCACAGCCGGGCAGCGCCTGAACTTCGTCCAGGCCGGCCAGTTCCTGCATGACGAACTGCATGTCGCGAATCGGTGCGGTGTAGTGACTCATGATGAACCCACTCCAGTAGTTGTCCAGAAGGTCCGGGAATGTGCGCCGGACCCCTTCTGATTCTTGTTGATGCGATTGTTGATGTTATTTGCCGATCAGGTAGCGACGATCGTCGAAGGCCGCCACCCACTCCGGCTTGTAGACCACCAGCAGGGTGATGATCGCCCCGCTCAACCAGGCTTCCGAGAAGCCCAGCAGGATGAAGTACGGCAGATATTCGGCCATCAGGAACCCCGCCGGATACGCCCCTGCCAGCACCATGACCAGCGAAGCCGAGACACCCTGCACGATCACGCTCAGTGCCGACCCCAGAAAGGCCACCACGAAGATGAAAATGAAGAAGTGATCCGGCAGACGGCGTTCCACCAGACGCCTGAACAGGCTGGCAAAGGCAACCGGTACCACCACCATCAGCACGTAATTGACCGGCCAGGCCGTCCAGCCCAGCTCGCCGTTGAGCGTGATGGCCGTCAGCGAGAGGGCCAGCGCGATCAGGGCCAGCGGTTCGCCCAGGGCCAGGGTGGCAGCCATCGCGCCGAGCAGGTGCAGGTTCAGGCCCGGCTTGACGCCGGCCTTCATGCTCCACAGCAAGGCCAGCGAGATGGCCAGACCGAACAGCAGGTTGCGCTGCGTGGTTTCGGCCAGCCGCTGCCAGGGGGCGGTTCTGGCAATGAGGTAGAACACCCCCAGGCAGATCAGCACCGCCAGGCCGTGCCAGGCGGGTGAGAACAGGGTGGCCGGCAGGTTCATGCGTCCGCAGTGCTCAGCCGAGGGCGGCGATGAGTTCCGGTACCGCCTCGGTCAGGTCGGCTACCAGACCATAATCGGCCACCTGGAAGATCGGCGCTTCGGGGTCCTTGTTGATGGCCACGATCACCTTCGAGTCCTTCATGCCGGCCAGATGCTGGATGGCACCCGAGATGCCCACCGCGATGTACAGCTGCGGTGCGACGATCTTGCCGGTCTGGCCGACCTGGTAGTCGTTGGGCACATAGCCTGCATCGACTGCCGCACGACTCGCACCCAGTGCGGCGCCCAGCTTGTCGGCCAGCGGTTCGAGAAACTTGTGATAGTTCTCGCCACTGCCGAGGCCACGACCACCGGACACCACCACACGGGCGGCACCCAGCTCCGGGCGCTCGGACTTGGTCAGCTCGCGGCCCACCAGCTTGCTCAGCCCCAGATCGGCAGAAGCCGCCAGGGTTTCGACGGCAGCCTGCCCGCCCTCGCCCGCCGCCTCGAAGGCGGTGGTACGCACGGTGATCACCTTCACCGCATCGGCGCTCTTCACGCTGGCCATCGCATTGCCGGCGTAGATCGGGCGCACGAAGGTGTCGGCCGACTCGACCGCCACGATGTCGCTCACCTGCGCCACATCGAGCAGGGCGGCCACGCGCGGCAGCATGTTCTTGCCGAAGGTGGTCGCAGGGGCCAGCACATGGCTGTATTCGCCGGCATGGTCGGCCACCAGGCGGGCAACGTTCTCGGCCGTCTGGGTTTCGTAATGTGCGGCATCGGCCACGCGGACCTTGCTCACACCGGCAATGCGTGCTGCCGCCTCGGCCACGGTCGCGCAGGCTGCGCCGGCCACCAGCACATGAATCTCGCCACCGATCGCAGCGGCTGCGCTCACCGTGTTCAGCGTCGAAGACTTGATCGACTGATTGTCGTGTTCAGCAATAACCAGAATCGCCATGTCAGATCACCTTTGCTTCGTTCTTGAGCTTGTTCACCAGCTGGGCCACATCGGCCACGCGCTCGCCTGCGCTGCGCTTGGGCGGCTCGCTGACCTTCAGGGTGGTGATGCGCGGGGCTACATCCACGCCCAGTTCATCGGGCTTGGCCGTATCGAGCGGCTTTTTCTTGGCCTTCATGATGTTGGGCAGGGTTGCGTAGCGCGGCTCGTTCAGGCGCAGGTCGGTGGTGACCACGGCCGGCAGGCTCAGCTCCAGGGTTTCCAGGCCGCCGTCGATCTCGCGGGTGACGGTTGCACGACCCTCGGCAATGGCCAGCTTGGAGGCAAAGGTGGCCTGCGGCCAGTTCATCAGCGCCGCCAGCATCTGGCCGGTCTGGTTGGCATCGTCGTCGATGGCCTGCTTGCCGCACAGCACCAGGCCGGGTTGCTCCTTGTCGCACAGTGCCTTGAGCAGCTTGGCCACGGCCAGCGGCTGCAGGTCAGCGTCGCTTTCGACCAGAATGCCCCGGTCGGCCCCGATGGCCATCGCCGCGCGCAGGGTTTCCTGGCACTGCGCCACACCGCAGGACACCGCCACCACTTCGGTGGCCACGCCGGCTTCTTTCAGGCGTACAGCCTCTTCCACCGCGATCTCGTCGAACGGGTTCATGGACATCTTGACGTTCGCAATATCCACGCCCGAGCCATCGCTCTTCACACGCACCTTGACGTTGTAATCAACCACGCGTTTGACAGGTACCAAAATTTTCAAGTCCACGCTCCTTACGATTGTTTGTCCCGCTGCATTCGGCAGGCATCCTTGTCCGGCGGTCACCGCCGTTTTGGATGGCCGTCTCCCCCGAGGCATTATGTCACTGCTGCCGGTTGTTTGTTACTTGACCGGGAGCGAAAAAAATCGTTCCATACGCTTCGGTATGGGAGCGTACGGTAGCGTACGGTGCGGTTCTCGTCAATACTTGAGCGTATGGAAACGAATGTGAACAAGCCGCGAATTCAGCTCGATCGAGATGCCTGGGTGGAAGGGGCCACCGAAGTGCTGGCCGAAGAAGGTATTGCCGGTCTGCGGGTGGAAGTGCTTGCCAAGCGCCTGAAGGTGACCAAGGGCAGTTTTTACTGGCATTTCCAGGATCGCCACGACCTGTTGCGTGCGATCCTGATGAAATGGCGCGATGGCCGCATCCGCGACATCATCAAGCAGACCCGCATCACGCCGGGCCACGAGCTTGAGCAGATCTATCATGTGATCGATGTATATAGTGCCCGGCGCAGCCGGCGCGGGATGATGATAGAACTCGCGGTGCGCGACTGGGCGCGGCGCGATGCGGAGGCGGCAGCCATCGTCGCCGAAGTGGATGAAACCCGCCTGCGCTGCGCCCGGGACCTGTTTCTTGCCTGTGGGGTGCCGATGGAAGAGGCTTCGAGCCGCTGCATGCTGCTGTATGCCTATGTGTTCGGGATTTCGCTGATGATCTATGACACCTTCGATCCCGATCCGGCGCGTCTGAAGCGCGACATTGCCGACCTCATCGCCCGCTCATCCTCTGCATCCTCTGCGGTCGGGAATGGGCACAGGGACGGGCGCGAGGACGGGCACGCCGGGTGATGGGTAACGCGCCCCGGGGCCGGGTGGCGGGCCGTTCTGCAGCGCCTCCGGCCCGCCCCGAGCTCATCACAGCCTGAAGCCCTTGAGCTGTTTTTCCATGTCGAGTGCAAGACCGCGCAGGGTCTGCGCGGCAGCATTCGCATCGGCCACCACGCCGGTGTTCTGCTCGGCCATCTGGGCGATCTGCTCGACATTGCGGGCAATGTCGCTGGCTGCCGCGCCCTGCTCCTTGAGTGCCGCAGAAATGTCCGATACCACCCGAGTGACTTCGGCCGCGCTGCCGGTGATCGCCGCCACCGCCTCGCCGGCCTGATTGGCCACTTCGACGCCGTGACTGGCCCGCGCCACGCCCTCCTCCATCACCTGTGATACCTGCCCCACGCTGTTGTGGATACTCTCGATCATGCGTGTGATTTCGGTGGTGGACTGTGCCGTGCGTTCAGCCAACTTGCGTACCTCGTCGGCAACCACGGCAAATCCCCGTCCCTGCTCGCCGGCCCGCGCAGCCTCGATGGCGGCGTTAAGGGCCAGCAGGTTGGTCTGGTCGGCCACTTCACGGATCACACCGATTACCCGCGAAATTTCACCGGTACGCTCGCGCAACTCATTCATCCGGCCCGTGCCTTCCTGAATCGCCTGGGCGATGCTGCGCATGCGTTCGACCGCCTCGTTGATCACCTGTGCCCCGGTCTGGCTGCGCTGTCCAGCCTCCTTGGCCAGATTCGCAGCTTCGTTGGCCGAATCCGAAACATGATTGATGCTGACCGTCATCTCCTCCACCGAAGCCGCCATGGATGAAGCCGCTTCGCTTTGCCGACCTGACGCAACCGACACGGAGTCGGCCGCACAGGTGAGTTCATGCGAGGCCTCCGACAGGCTGCCCGAGGAATGCTGCAACCCACCGAGCACCGCATGCAGGCCGTCCTGCATCTTGCCCAGCGCAACCATCAGGCGACTGAGTTCGTCGTCACCACGCGCCTCGATGCGCTGATCGAGCTTGCCTTCGGCGATGCGCTCGGCCGCCCTCAGCGCCTCACCGAGCGGACGGGTGATCGAGCACGCAATGACATAACCGATGCCCAGCGCCAGCAGCACGGCGGTCGCAATCAGCGCGCCATTGAGCTTGAGCATGAAGCGGTAGTCGGCATGCGCCTCGGCATGCACCCGCTCGGCATTGTCGCGCTGCAGGGCGACCAGACGCCCCAGCGTGGGCAGCAACTCGCCCATCAGGAAGCTCTGGGCCTCGACGATGAATGTGCGCTGCACGGCGAAAGAATAGTCTTCGCGCTCAAGGCTGCTCAGCGTGCGCTCGACCAGCGGCATCAGCTGCACCAGCGTTTGTTCGTAGCTGCGCACCAGCGTGGCCTCCTCGCCCGCAATCGTGTGACTGGCGGTGAATGCCTGCCAGTTTTCGGACAGCTGCCGGATGGCCTCGCGCGAGCGGTTCAGGTGCAGGCTGACCGGATGATCGTGCAGTGAATACAGCTGATGCCTGGGCTCGTGCTGGAAGGCGCGCAGGATCTCCAGATTCACGTTCAGCATTGCAGCACGGACCCCGGCCAGATGCTGGGTGGGGGCGAGCACCTCGTTGTTGACCCGCTCCAGCTTGTCAACCGTATCGAGCATGCCCCGGATGCCGGTGACCCCCATGGCAATGATGAAGACCAGCAGCACGACCTGCAGCAATGCGAGTCTGTTCGCCACTCGGAGGCGGGAAAGTACGGCGTACATGAGACAACCCCTGACTGATGATGATGGCGCCGGAACCTACAGTACGCTCGGGCAGCGGCATGTTATCCGGCACCCTCATCATATCGCCGACGGTGGTTTCTTACCGGTTGGAAAACGCAGGGGTTTCACCCCTATTTCAAGACTGTGAAGATTCGCCTGCAGGCTGCGTGTCGACGGCCTTCAGGCCAGGCAGGGCCTGCCGGGCATTGTGCGTGGTGCATTCGGCCAGGTGCTGCAAAGGCACGCCACGCAGCTCGGCAAGCAGCCGGGCGTAGCGCGCCAGATCGGCCGGACGGGTGCGCCGGTCCGCAGACCAGCTGGGCGCAATGTCCGGCGCATCGGTTTCGAGCACCAGCGCCGTTTCGGGCAGCTCGGTGGCGAGTGCGCGAATGCGGCGGGAGCCTTCGTAGCTCAGCGTGCCGCCAAAACCCAGTTTGAAGCCCATGGCCAGCAAGGTGTCGGCCTGCTGCCGGCTACCGTTGAAGGCATGCGCGATGCCGCCGGGTACTTCGATGCGGCGCAACTGCTTGAGGATCGGGTCGATTGCCCGGCGCACATGCAGGATCACCGGCAGGCCGAAGTCGCGCGCGAGCCTGAGCTGTGCGACGAAAAAGTGCAGCTGCCGGGCATCGTCACGTGGCGCGATCCAGCCATCCAGCCCGATCTCGCCAACGGCCACAACCCCGCCCTGCGCCAGCCGGCCACGCAGCACATCGAGGTCGTCGTCGCCAGCCTGATCTACGTACATCGGATGCAGGCCCAGCGCACACTGAATGTCGGGATGCCGGCGTGCCAGGGCCTGCACCGCGTCGAACCCTTCACGGCTCACGCCCGGCACGACAAAGCCCCCCACCCCCGCCTGACGTGCCTCGCCGATCAGGAACTCGCGATCCGGGTCGAACTCGGCTGCGTCGAGGTGGATGTGGGTGTCGATCAGCAAGGGCCGCGTCAGCGTCCCTTCCATTCCGGCTTGCGCTTGGCGATGAAGGCGTCGATGCCCTCGGCTGCGTCCTCGCTCATCGCGTTGCAGGCCATGGTTTCGGCGGCCATCTGATAGGCCGCATCCAGCCCCATTTCCAGCTGGTTGTAGAACATCTGCTTGCCCATCTGGATGGCCAGCGGGGACTTGGCGCAGATCGACGCCGCCAGCCGCGCCACTTCCTCGTCGAGCTGCTCCAGCGGCACCACCCGGTTCACCAGGCCACGACGCTGTGCTTCCTGCGCATCGATGAAATCGCCGGTCACCAGCATCTCGAATGCTTCCTTGCGCCCCATGTTGCGCGACAGGCCCACGCTGGGGGTGGCGCAGAACAGGCCCACGTTGATGCCCGACACTGCAAAGCGGGCCACATCCGCAGCCACCGCCAGATCGCACATCGACACCAGCTGGCAGCCGGCGGCAGTGGCAATGCCATGCACCCGCGCAATCACCGGCTGGGGCAGCTGGGTGAGCTTCATCATGAACTTGCCGCACAACCTGAACAGCGCCTGCTGGAAGGCCATGTCGTGATTGGCGCGCATCTCCTTCAGGTCGTGTCCGGCGCAGAACGCCTTGCCCTCCCCGGCAATCACCACGACACGCACGGAACGGTCCGCCGCCAGCGCATCGCATTCGGCAATCAGTGTTTCGAGCATGGCCTGCGACAGCGAATTGAACTGCAGGGGCCGGTTCAGCGTGAGGGTGGCCACGCCATTGTCGTCGTGACGCAGCACAAGGGGTTGATCGGACGAAGCGGAAACGGGTACTGCACTCATTGAAAGGTCTCCTGTTGTTATGGTTGCGGTCACTGGATGGCCGCAGTCGATCTGGCCTGCTCGCGCAGCAGGAATTTCTGGATCTTGCCGGTGGACGTCTTGGGGATGCTGGTGAACACCACCTTCTTGGGGATCTTGAAGCCGGCCAGGTGCTGGCGACAATGGGCAATGATCTCCTCCGCCGTGGCACTGGCGCCGTCGCGCAGTTCAATGAAGGCGCAGGGCACCTCCCCCCACTTCTCGTCGGGCGCGGCCACGACGGCGGCGGAAATGACCGCAGGGTGCTTGTACAGCGCATCCTCGACTTCGATGGAGGAGATGTTCTCGCCGCCGGAAATGATGATGTCCTTGCTGCGATCCTTGATCTTCACATAGCCGTCCGGCTGCATCACCGCCAGATCGCCGGTATGGTACCAGCCCCCGCGAAAGGCTTCAGCCGTCGCAGCCGGGTTCTTCAGATACCCTTTCATCACCAGATTGCCACGGAACATGATCTCGCCCATGGTTTCGCCATCCCATGGCACGGGCTGCAGGGTATCGGAATCGAGCACGGTAATGGCTTCCTGCGCATGATAGCGCACCCCCTGACGCCCATTCATGGCGACCTGCTCGGCCAGCGGCAGACGCGCCCATTCCTCATGCTTGGCACACACTGCGGCCGGGCCATAGGTTTCAGTGAGGCCATACACATGGGTCAGGCGGATGCCGATCTTCGCCATGCCCTCGATGACGGCGGCTGGCGGCGGGGCTGCAGCGACCAGCGCATTGACCGTATGATCGATGCCCTCGCGCCAGCTCTCCGGTGCATTCGCGAGCATGGAGTGCACGATCGGGGCACCGCAGTAATGGGTGACCTTGTGGGTGCGGATGGCCTCGAAGATCAGGCGCGGGTCCACCCGGCGCAGACACACATTCACCCCTGCCAGTGCCGCGAGGGTCCAGGGAAAGCACCAACCGTTGCAGTGAAACATCGGCAGTGTCCACAGATACACCGAATGCGGCGGCATGCCCCAGCTGACGATGTTGCTCATTGCGTTCAGATAGGCGCCCCGGTAGTGATACACCACGCCCTTCGGGTTGCCGGTGGTGCCGGAGGTGTAGTTCAGGGCGATGGCATCCCACTCGTCCTCGGGTTGCTCGAAAACGAAATCCGGATTGCCGCCAGCGAGCAACTGCTCGTAATCGGTGCTGCCCAGTCGCGCCCCCGGGCCAGTGTATTCCGGGTCGTCCACATCGATCACCACGATGTCCTTGCGCGACAGCGTCTGCAGCGCCCGCGACACCGCAGGGGCAAACTCCCGGTCGGTGATCAGTACCCTGGCTTCGCCATGATCGAGAATGAAGGCGATGGCTTCGGCATCGAGCCGGGTGTTGATGGTGTTGAGCACCGCGCCCGATCCGGGTACCCCGAAATGGCATTCTAACATTTCGGGCGTGTTGTTGAGCACGACCGCCACCGTGTCGCCGCGCCCCACTCCCAGCTGGCGCAGGGACGAGGCCAGCCGGCGGCAACGCTCCAGGGTCTGTGCCCAGGTAAAGCGCCGCTGGCCGTGGATCACCGCCAGCCGATCGGGATACACATAAGCACTGCGCTCGATGAAGCTCAGCGGATTGAGCGGGACGTAGTTCGCGGCATTCTTGTCCAGGTCCCGGTTGTAGATGTTGTGCTGCGTCTGGCTCATGTCTCCTCCTGTGATGTGCATGCCTGCATGCGAATCGGCCAAACCATGCTGCATCAGGGGGTACGCAGCCCCCTGTCCGTTGCTGTTCGTGCCTTTCCGGCCTGCGTGCAGAGCGCGAGCAGCGCTTCATCGCTGAACTGCTCGTCCAGCCACCCGGACAGCGTGTGCGACAGGGCCGCCACCGTTGCCCGGTGCGCCAGCACGCCACCGGGGGCGTCGGCACTGGGCGCGGGCGACGCCTGGGAAAAGGCACGACTGGCTACGATACGATCTTCACGCGGCGCCAGCAAATGTATCTGCCCCACCAGCCAGGCATGGCTGTGTTGGGTCGAGTCAAAAACCTGAATGAATTCATCGAGCTGCATCTTCATTCGACAGCCGGGCGTGGCCGGCCCCGATCCTCCGTTGGCCAGCAGCGCGCGCGCCAGATAATGCTGCAGCAACTCGGCAGGCTGTGCGGCCCAGCGACTTTCGACATAGCGCTCGCGGCTTGCCGGGGGGCGATGGTCGAGCCGGTATTGCATCGCATGACTGGTCAGCCAGGACGGCGCGCGTACCTGCAAGGTGGGCGCCAGCGGCCATCTCGGGCGCTCGCCTTGTGCCTGGCCGGAAGGCCGGTCAGGCTCGCCGAGATCGTACTGCCGCTGCTCGGGCGGCGGGGTGAGCAGGCTGCCACATGCGGCAAGCAAGCATGCACTGCAGGCCAGCAGGATGGGAGTGGACGGAAATCTCAAGTGGGCTCCTTCTGATGCAACGCTTGCCCGGTTGGGCACCTTCATGGCGCACGCTCACGGTGCAAAGCCATGCTCCCCCGGGCCGGGGCGCCGTGCCCCACGACCGGTGATGAGCATCTGTGGCGAGGCTTCGAGCGATTCGACCAGCCGCCCCAACTGCACCGCCGTGGTGTTGATCTCGCCAATCAGGGCATTCACCTGTGGCAGGGTGTCGTGCAGCACGCCATCAGCCGCCTCCACGGTGAGGGCCTCCACGCTGCTCAGGGTGTGCTGAAGGCTGCGCATCAGATCGCGCATTTCGGCCAGCGCCGGCCCGGCTTCGGCGCTGGCCGACTCCAGATGGGCGAGCATGGCCGACCAGCGGGCCAGGTTGTCTGCGCTGAACAGCGCCTGCACGGCCTCCAGCGTGCGAGGGGCGGTCTCGAAGGTGCGGTCCAGTCCGCCTGCGGCGGATTCCAGCCGTTCGAGTGTGCTCCGAAAGCGTTGCAGGCTGGTGTCATCGAGAAACGCGCCGAGCTGATCGGCCACCCGATTGAAGCGCTCCACGGCGCCGAGCACGCCGTCGGACAGGCGCTCCATCACCGCAGGCTCCAGTGTGAGGCGTGGCAAGCCCTCGGGGCCGGCAGGCAGCGGACGCGGATCTTCGCCGCGTTCGTCGAGATTGATGAAGGCCAGCCCGGTAACCCCCTGATAGCCCAGCGTGGCGCGGGTGCCCTGGGTGACCGGCAGGTCACGGCGAATGCGGATGGTGACCACGATCAGGCGCGGATCGTCGCCGGGCACCCGGATATCCATCACCTTGCCGGCCGACATGCCCCGGTAGCGCACCTGCGCCTGCACGTTCAGGCCGCTCACGTTGCCGTCGCTGACCAGTTCATAGTCTGCGGTCGCCTCGCGTTCGCCGGAAAACCACCAAAGAGCAAACACCGTCGCTGCTCCGAGCAGCAGCACGAACAGGCCGGCCAGCAGGGCGTGGGCACGGTTCTCCATCAGCGCAGGACCTCACGGTGGCGGCCGAGTGCACGTGCCCCCTGCTCGCCAGCAAAAAAATGGTGAATGAAAGGATGATCGAGTCCGATTGTATCGGCCAGCGGCGCATAACTGATGATCCGGCGCTCGGCCAGCACCGCCACCTTGCTCGACAGCGCCGCCAGGGTGTCGATGTCGTGGGTCACCAGCACCACGGTCAACCCCAACGTGGCGTGCAGGGTGCGAATGAGTGCCACAAAAGCGCTGCTGCGCTCCGGGTCGAGGCCGGCGGTGGGTTCATCGAGCAACAGCAACTCCGGCTCCAGCGCCAGCGCCCGCGCCAGCGCGACCCGCTTCACCATGCCACCGGAAAGCTCTGCCGGCATGAGCAGCGCATGCTCGGGCTCCAACCCCACCATGTGCATCTTGAGCGCCACCAGTTCGCTGATTTCCGCTTCGCTGGCGACCCCGAGCTCGCACAGCGGAAAACCGATGTTCTGCGCCACGTTCAGTGCCGAAAACAGCGCCCCCTGCTGGAACAGCACCCCGAAGCGACGGCGGCGGGCACGCTGCGCCTTCAGCCCGCCGTCAAACAGTGGCTCGCCAAACAGCGCGACCGTGCCCGCCGACGGTCGGGTGAGGCCGATGATGTGGCGCAGCAAGGTGGTTTTGCCACTGCCCGAGCCGCCGACCAACGCGACCATCTCCCCCTGCTCCACACGCAGGTTGAGCCCGTCGTGCACCCGGTTGCGACCAAAGCAGGTGACGATGTCGCGCAGTTCGAGCACCGGCACAGTGGCCGTCGTTGGAACGTGCGCACTCATCCGGGCAGGCCGATCGAGCGGGTGGCGATGGCAAACACCGCATCGACCAGAATCACCATGGTGATGGCGGTGACGACCGAGGCGGTGGTGTGGGTCGACAGACTCTCGGTGTTGGGCTGCACACGCAGGCCGAAATGGCAGGCAATCAGCGCGATCAGCACCCCGAACACTACGCCCTTGGCCAGCGCGATGTACAGGTTGGCAATGGGCACCACGCGCGGCAGGGTATCGATGAAGTACGCAAAACTCAGGTCAAGCTGCAGCCAGGCCGAAACCATGCCGCCCAACAGCGCCATGAGCGAGGTCCACAGCACCAGCAAGGGCATGGCCAGGCTCAGGGCCAGCACCTTGGGCAACACCAGGCGCTGGGTGCGCGAAATGCCCATCGCCGAGAGTGCGTCGATCTCTTCGGTGACCCGCATCACGCCGAGCTGTGCCGTCATCGCCGAACCCGAGCGCCCCGCGACCAGCACCGACACCAGCACCGGCCCCAGTTCGCGGATGATGCCCAGGCCAAGGATGTGCACGATGAAGATGTCGGCCCCGAAGGCCTTGAGCTGCAGCGCCGACAGATAGGACAGCACCACGCCGATCAGAAAACCGACCAGCGCGGCCACCGGCATGGCCTTCACCCCGACCTTGAACAGATTGGCGGAGGTTTCCTTGAGCGGCCATTCGCGCGGGTGCAGCAGCAGGTACAGCATGTCGAGCACCAGCTGCCCGAGCAGGCGGACGAAATCGAGTCCATGCGCGAAAAAGCCAAAAGCCACGCGCCCCAGCCCGACCAGCGCATCGCCGGCGGTATACCCGGGTGCGCTGGGCAGCGGCTGCCGGGCGCTGTCGGCAAAACGCACGATCACCCCGCGCAGTGCCTCGCCGATCTCCAGCCGCTCCGGCCAGCGCCTGCCCCAGCCATGCCACAACAGTGCCGCCCCGAAGCTGTCCAGCCGCTGCACATTGCGCAGGTCCCAGGCGGCGTTTTGATCCTGCGCGTCAAGTTGCGCGCGAAGATGCTTCAGTTCGGGTTGCAGCCGGCGCAATGTCCATTCGCCGTACAGCGTCACCGTGCTTGTGCCCGGTCCGCTGCAGACCATCCGGGGCACGGCTGCAGACGAAAGGGCGTGCATCGGCTGCGTCAATCGGGCTGCGTCAATCAGGCTGCATCATGCAGCTGCGCGGGGGCCTCATGGCGGATCTTCAGCCCCCGGCCCACCGACAACCAGTGCCGCTGCTCGTCCTCCAGTGCAGCGCGGGTGAGCGGCAGCTTGCGCAGCCAGCTTTCACGCACGGTCAGCACATAGCTGCGCCCTTCCCGCCCGAGGCTCACCGGTGGCAGCCCCCGACCATCCCGCGCCCGGTGAAACAACACGGCCAGCCGCAGGCAGGCAATCAGATCCCACTCCGCGCTCTCTTCCGCCAGTGCGTCGACCCGTGCCAGCTTGCCGCGATGCGCCAGCACCAGCCGCGACAGCTGCGCCTGATCGCGCCTGGAAAAACCCGGCATGTCGGCATTTTCCAGAATGTAGGCGCTGTGCTTGTGGTAGCTGGTGTGCGCCACCGAGATGCCGATTTCGTGCAGCAGCGCGGCCCATTGCAGAAAGCGGCGTGGCAGGCTGTCCTCGTCCCGGGTGGCCGGCTCCAGACCGGCAAGCAGATGGCCGGCGGTGGCGGCCACGGCCTTCACATGACGGCGCTCCACCTGATAGCGGCTCACGAAGGCCTCCACCGTGGCATCGCGCAGGTCGTGGTGGTGGTAGCGACCGAGCAGATCGTAGAGCACGCCCAGCCGCAGCGCCCCTTCCGAGAACACCATGCGCTCCAGCCCGAACTCCTTGAACACGGCGGACATGATGCACAGTCCGCCCAGCAGCACCGGCAGGCGGTCGCCCTTCAGCCCGGCCAGATCGAGGCGGTCGAGACTACCCGCACGCACTATCAGGGTCTTCAACTTCTCCAGGCCATCGCGGGTGATGCCCTGCTCGGACAGGCCGTTCTGCTCCAGAATCTCGGCCAGGGCCTTGGCCGAACCGCTGGACCCCACCGCCTCTTCCCAGCCGATTTCGCGGTAGGCGTGAGAGATGGCCTGCAACTCGCGGCGGGCGGTGTTTTCCGCTTCCTTCAGGCTTTTCTTGTCCACCCGGCCATCGGGAAAGAACTGCAGGCTGTAGCTCACACAGCCCATGTACAGCGACTCCAGCGCAAGCGGCTGAAAGCTGCGTCCGATGATGAGTTCGGTGGAGCCACCGCCGATATCCACCACCAGTTGCTGGCGGTGCGGATCCGGCAAGGTGTGGGCCACGCCGACGTAGATCAGGCGGGCTTCCTCGCGGCCCGCGATGATCTCGATCGGAAAGCCCAGCGCGCGCTCGGCCTGGCGCAGGAACTCCGGCGCATTCTTGGCCACCCGCAGCGTGTTGGTGGCCACGGCGCGCACCGAATCCGGGCTGAAGCGGGCAATCCGCTCGTGAAAACGCTGCAGGGCAACGATGCCGCGCTGCTGCGACGCTTCGTCCAGCACCTTGGCGGGGGACAGGCCTGCGGCCAGCCTGACGGCTTCCTTGAGCCCATCCAGCGGGTAAATCTGATCGTTGACGATTCTTCCGACCTGGAGTCGAAAACTGTTCGAACCCAGATCGACCGCGGCAATCAATTCATGCATCATGATATGGGCTGGCATCCCGGATAAGGTCGGATTGGCGCGCATTCTAACACCGCGATCACAGCCTCAGTATTTGTACGAAAGCGTATCGGCGACAACAACCCAAGGACGCCGAAAATTGCGGTAATCTTTCAACAGAGCGCAGCAAGTCATTTAACTGAAACATATTTGTCACATCATGGCGGCGTGGCCAGAGGCCAGACCGGAGACATCAGTTCATGCCAGATTTCAAACCCCGCTTCCCCACCGACCATTTTCTGAACCGCGAATTGTCCCTGCTGCAATTTCAACGCAGGGTGCTGGCGCAGGCCGCCGACAAACGGGTGCCATTGCTTGAGCGTTTGCGCTTCCTGTGCATTGTTTCAAGCAATCTCGATGAATTCTTCGAAATCCGGGTAGCCGGCCTGAAGGAGCAGGTGCGCAGCGGCTCCCGCGCCACCGGCATCGACGGATTGCTGCCGTCGGAAGTGCTCGAGCGGGTCAGCAGCGATGTGCACGACATCATCGCCGAGCAATACACCCTGCTCAACGACGACATCCTGCCGGCGCTGGAGGCCGAAGGCATTGCCTTCATGCGTCGTGACCGCTGGACCGATGCACAGCGCGCCTGGATTCGCCAGTATTTCGACCGTGAGGTGAGCCCGGTACTCACCCCCATCGGGCTGGACCCGGCCCACCCCTTCCCCCGGGTGCTCAACAAGAGCCTCAACTTTGCGATCGAACTGGAAGGGCGCGATGCCTTCGGGCGCGATTCGGGCGCGGCCATCCTGCAGGCACCCCGGGCGCTGCCCCGGGTGATCCGGTTGCCGCGCGACCTGTGCGACATTGAGTACAGCTTCGTGTTTCTGTCTTCGGTGCTGCATGCGCATGTGGACGAGTTGTTCTCGGGCATGAAGGTGCTGGGCTGCTATCAGTTCCGCGTCACCCGCAACTCGGACATGTTCGTGGACGAGGAAGAAGTCAAGGATCTGCGCGCGTCACTGAAAGGTGAGCTGACCCAGCGCCATTTCGGCGATGCAGTGCGACTTGAGGTGGCGGACAACTGTTCCGAGTCGATGGAAACCTTCCTGCTGCAGCACTTCCGGCTCACCCGGCGCGATCTTTACCGCACCCCGGGCATCGTGAACCTGGTGCGCCTGATGCAGATTCCGGACCGGGTGGCCCGTCCCGACCTGGTCTATCCGCCCTTCCTGCCCGGTTCGCCCAAGGCGCTGGACAAGAAGCGCGAGATTTTCGCGGCCATCCGCAAGCAGGACGTGCTGCTGCACCATCCCTTCCAGAGCTTCACCCCGGTCATCGAGCTGATCCGTTCGGCCGCCGACGACCCGCAGGTGCTCGCGATCAAGATGACCGTGTATCGCACCGGTACCGATTCGGTGCTGATGGAACACCTCGCCCGCGCAGCCCAGAAAGGCAAGGAAGTGACCGTGGTGGTGGAGTTGATGGCGCGCTTCGACGAAGAGGCCAACATCACCTGGGCCAACAAGCTTGAAGAGGTCGGCGCCCATGTGGTGTATGGCGTGTTCGGCTACAAGACCCACGCCAAGCTGGTGATGCTGGTCCGCCGCGAGGAAGAGGGCCTGCGCCATTATGTGCACCTGGGCACCGGCAACTATCACCCGCGCACCACCCGGCTGTATACCGACTTCGGCCTGATGACCTGCCATCCGGAAATCTGTGCCGATGTGGCCGAAGTATTCAAGCAGCTCACCGGCCTGGGCAAGGCCAGCACGCTCAAGCATCTGTGGCAGGCACCGTTCACGCTGCAGCCCAATGTGGTTGCTGCGATCAACGCCGAGGCCGAAATCGCCCGTGCCGGACGCAAGGCCCGCATCATGGCGAAGATGAATGCCCTGCTCGAACCGGAAACCGTGGAAGCCTTGTACGCTGCCTCTCAGGCCGGAGTGGAGGTCGACCTGATCATTCGTGGCCCCTGCGCGCTGCGCCCCGGCGTGCCCGGCCTGTCGGAAAATATCCGTGTGCGCTCCATCGTGGGGCGCTTCCTGGAGCATCACCGCATTTTCTACTTCCTCGCCGATGGCGAAGAAAAGGTGTATCTGTCCAGCGCAGACTGGATGGATCGCAACTTCTTCCGCCGGATCGAGGTGGCCTTCCCGGTGCTCGACCCCCGGCTCAAGCGTCGGGTGCTGCGCGAAGGACTGCGCGCCTATCTGGCAGACAACTGTCAGGCCTGGGATATGCTGGAAGATGGCCGTTACCGGCGCAAGAGCACGCGTGGCCTGCGCCGCTCGGCACAGGCGATGCTGCAATCGGATCTGGCCGGCAGAACCTGAGAACCTGACCGGGCGTCTGGAGCCTGGTTGCCCGGCCCTCATGCAGGGGGCCGGTGCGGGTTTTTCAACGACGCTTCACATCCAGAATGTCGTTAACCTCGCGGATCGCCTGCACTGCCTTCTGTACCTGAACCGTGCCGCTGACTTCAAGCGTGAAGCGCATGTGCGCCTTGCCCTTCTTGGTGAGCGTATTGACTGCGGTGACATTCAGCCGCTCGCGCGACAATACCTCGGAAATGTCGCGCAGCAGTCCCTGACGATCCATCGCCACAACTTCGATGTCTACCGGGAACAGCGCCCGCTTGCCCTCGCAGGCCTCGGCGTTCCACTCCGCATCGATCACCCGCTCCGGGTGTGCCTGCGCAATCTGCTGGAAATCGGGGCAATCGACACGATGCACCGACACACCGCGACCACGCGTGACGAAGCCCTGGATCGCATCCGGCGGCGCGGGCTTGCAGCAGCGGCTGAGCGACGTGAGTATCTTGCCCACGCCCACCACCAGCACCTTGCCACTGTTGTCACCGGAGCGGCTGCGCCCGACCATGGCTTCAGGCTGCACATCGCTGCCTTCGGGTGCCGGCTCGGGGCCGCGCAGCGCAATCTGCACCGCACGCGGCCCAAGCTCGCCCCGGCCGGCTGCCAGAAACATCGCATCGGGTGACTTGAAGCCGAGCTTGTCGGCCAGGCCGTCGATGTTCGCCTGGGCCTGGCCTTCGCGCTGCATTTCACGGGTCACGAAGCTGCGACCGCGCACCAGCAGGTCCTCTTCCTCCAGCTGCGCGAAGTACTGCTTGATCTTGTGCCGTGCGCGGCTGGTGGTGACATAGCCCTGCTGCGCATTGAGCCAGTCGCGTGACGGCCCGCCCTCCTTGGCCGCGCTGATCTCCACCGTCTGCCCGTTGTCCAGCACGGTGTTGAGCGGCACCAGATGTCCATCCACCTTGGCCCCCCGGCAGCGGTGCCCAAGGTCGCTGTGCAGCCGATAGGCAAAATCCACCGGGGTGGCGCCGCGCGGCAGATCGATCACCCGCCCCTGTGGGGTCAGCACGTAAATCGTGTCATCGAGCGAGGCACGGCGGAACTGCTCCACCCACTCGGCCGAATCGGCCACTTCGTCGCGCCACGACAACAGGCTGCGCAGCAACGCGATCTTGTCATCGTAGTCCCCGCCGTGGCTGGAGCCTTCCTTGTAGCGCCAGTGCGCGGCCACGCCCAGCTCGGCGTGGCGGTGCATCTCGTGGGTGCGAATCTGCACTTCCAGCGCCCGCCCGTCGGCGGCCATCACTGCGGTATGCAGCGACTGGTAATTGTTGCCTTTTGGCCGGCTGATGTAGTCATCGTACTCGCGGGCAATCGGTTGCCACAGGCGGTTTACGATGTCGAGTGCGGTATAGCAGTCCTGAATCCTGGGCACCAGCACGCGCAGTGCCCGCACATCGTAGACCTGCGAGAAATCCAGCCCTTTCGAGCGCATCTTGTTGAAGATGCTGTAAATATGCTTGGGCCGGCCATACACTTCGGCCTCAATTCCAGCGGCCTCGATTTCCGCCCGCAAGCGGGCAATCGCCTGCTCGATGAACTCTTCGCGCTCGGAGCGACGCTCATCGAGCATCTTCGCAATCCGCTTGTACTTCTCCGGCTCCAGGAAACGGAAGGACAGGTCCTCCAGCTCCCACTTCAGCTGCCACACCCCCAGACGGTTGGCGAGCGGGGCATAGATGTCCAGGCTTTCGCGCGCCACATCCACCCGCAGCGCCGACGCGACATCGGTGAAGTAGCGCAGGGTCTGCGTACGCGAGGCGAGCCGCAGCAGCACCACGCGGATGTCCTGCACCATGCTCAACACCATCTTGCGCAGCACTTCCGTCTGGGTGCGAATCTCCGGGGCGGTGGCCTGGGCCGTCTTGCGGGTCAGCAGGCGCAACCCGTTAAGCCGCGCCAGCCCCTGCACCAGATCGGCCACGGTGGGCGAGAAGCGCTCTGCAATCAGCTCGTGAGCATCGTCGCGGCAGGCATCCAGCGCAAACAGCAACGCCGCCAGCCGGGTATCGACATCCAGGCGCAGCGCGCTGGCAATCAGGGCCATGCCTGTTGCGTGCGTGAGGGTGGACTCCCCGGTGCCCAGTTGATGGCCGGCATAGCTGGCCTCGGCCAGTGCCAGTGCATCCTGCAGGCGGGCATGCTCGGCCTCGCCCAGACCGGCTGCAATCAGCTCGATCGGCGAAGCGGAGTCCAGATTCGAAACGGCATGAGTAACGGAAACCATGCGGCGGATTATCCCATAACCTCACGAAACTGCACGGTCAACAGTGCGCCTGATTCAGGGGCACAGCGCTGGTTTGATGTGGGTTTGATGTGGGCTTGTGCGATCATGAGCGCCTTACCTCCGGAGCGGGGCGTATCTGCACTCGGCAGGCGGGCCAGTGCCCCGCTGGCTGCCTTCATTCAGCATCCGAGATCATGAAAAACACCTTTGCCAACCCTTATCTGCTGCTCACCCTGACCGCGCTGTTCTGGTCAGGCAACATGGTGATCGGACGCGGTGTGAGCGCTGAAGTGCCACCGATCACCCTCGCCTTCTGGCGCTGGACCGGCGCGCTGCTGTGCGTGCTGCCGTTCGCGCTGCCGCACCTGCGCAGCCAGTGGCCGCTGCTGCGCACGCACTGGAAGGCGGTCATCGTGCTCGGCACATTGAGCGTGGGCTGCTACAACACCTTTGCGTACATCGCGCTGCAGTACACCACCGCGACCAACGCCACCATGCTCAATTCCTTCATCCCGGTGGCCACCATCGCACTGGCCTTCGCCTTTCTGGGCAAGCGACTCACACGACTGGAGGTGATCGGCGTGGTGATGTCCTTGGCCGGTGTGCTGACGATTGTCGGCAAGGGCGACCTGTCCACCTTGTTGGCCTTCCGCTTCAACCAGGGCGACTTGTGGATGCTTCTTGCGGTGCTGGCCTGGGGTTCCTACACCGTGGGGCTGCAGTGGCGCCCCGGCGGCGTCCATCCCATGCTGATGCTGGCCGCCTTCATCGTGGTCGGCATCGTGGTGCTCACGCCCTTCTTCATTCATGAACAACTCTTCGGGCGCGAGACGGTGATCAACCCGAAAACGCTTTCGGCACTGGCCTACATCATGGTCTTTCCGAGCTTTCTCGGTTACGTCTTCTACAACGCAGGCATTGCCGCAGTGGGGCCAAGCCGCGGGGCACTGTTCATTCACCTGATGCCGGTGTTCGGTACCCTGCTGGCGGTGATCTTTCTCGGGGAGCGACCATATTGGTACCACTACGCCGGCATTACCCTGGTGTTCCTGGGCATTTTCATGACCACCCGCAAGCCGGCCAGCCTCTGAGATGTTCTCCTTCTTCCGAAAACGGCGCAACGTCGCCACCGCCCCGCAGCCGGCCCACACCGGGCAGGACGGGATTGCGGAGGACTTATGGAAGCGTGTGGAAGCAAACCTGCCATTCCTCGATTTCCTGTCCGCTGCAGACAGGATGCGGCTGCGCCGCTGTGCGCAGGCTTTCCTCCAGGAAAAGGAGTTCCATGGCGCAAACGGGTTTGAACTGAGCGATGAGGTGATGCTGTCGATCGCGCTGCAGGCCAGCCTGCTGGTGCTCAACATCGGCCTGCAGGCTTACCGGGGCTGGGTGGGCATCGTGGTGTATCCGGGTGAAATCATGATTGCGCGCCAGGAGATGGACGAGGACGGCATCGTGCACGAATACGACGATACCGTCCTCGGAGAGGCTTGGGAGGATGGCCCGGTGCTGCTTGCCTGGGAGGCGTCGGTGGAAGAGGAAGGCCCGCCGGACACTGCGCCGCCCAATGTGGTGATCCATGAGTTCGCCCACAAGCTCGACATGCTCGAAGGGGGCGCCGATGGTTGCCCGGCCCTGCACAGGGAGATGAGCCGCGCGCGCTGGGCCGAGGTCTTTCAGACGGCCTATGATGCCTTCTGCGATCAACTCGACGCCGGGACGCCCGGCACCGTACTCGATCCCTACGCGGCAGAGCATCCCGCCGAATTCTTCGCCGTGACCTCCGAAGCTTTTTTCGAGGCGCCGCAGCAACTGGCCGAAGCATTTCCGGAGGTTTATGAACAGCTTGCCCTGTTCTATCGGCTCGACCCGCTGGCCGGCCTGCAGGGCTTTACTTGCTGCGCTGCTCCGGTCTAAGCTGAAAACGCCGTGGCCGGCATGGCACGATCCGCTGGCTGTGGCGTATCCATTCCAACTTGCTCGGAGGTACCAAAATGGCGATAACCTGGATTCTGGTTGCCAATGCCAGCCTTGCCAAGCTGTATGAAAACATGGGGCCCAACAAGGGGCTCAGGCTGGTAAAGGAACTACTCCATCCGGAAAGCCGACTGAAGAATGCCGATCTTGTCACCGACAGGCCGGGAAGCATGGCCGCATCGGGCAACGGTCAGGGTGCCAAACAGCCACACACCATGCCAAAGGAGCACGAAGCCAAGGTCTTTGCACAGGAAATCGCACAGGAACTCTACAAGGGCCGCACCCGTAATGCCTTCGGCCGCGCCATCGTCGTGGCGCCACCGGCGTTCATGGGACTGCTCAACGGTGTGCTCGACCAGCCCACCGCCCAGATGATCTCCGACCGTTTCGAGAAGGACTACACCAAGACGTCCGAGCCACAGCTCAGGGAACACCTGTCGGGCTGCATCTTCCTTTGAGGCCACCCGCAGGCCACTGACCACGGAGCCGCGAGGTTCCGTGGCTGAACATCACCCCCGCTCCGCCAGCAGCAATACCGAAACCTGCGCAGCAATGCCTTCCCCGCGTCCGGTGAAACCCAGCTTTTCGGTGGTTTTTCCCTTGATGTTGATCTGTCCGGGCGAAGCCTGCAGGTCTGCAGCAATGTTCTCGATCATGGCCGGTACATGCGGCAGGATACGCGGCGCCCGGCAAATGAGGGTGGCGTCCGCATTGCCCAGCACATAGCCCCGTGCGCGCACCTTCTGCCAGGCTTCACGCAGCAGCACCCGGCTGTCGGCCCCGGCATGGCGGGGGTCGGTGTCCGGAAACAGGCGCCCGATATCGCCCAGCGCAGCCGCCCCGAGCAGTGCATCGGTCAGCGCATGAAGCAGCACATCGGCATCCGAATGCCCGAGCAGGCCCCGCTCGAAGGGAATGTTCACCCCGCCAATGATCAACGGACGGCCCGGTACCAGTGCATGGACATCGAACCCCTGTCCGATGCGAAACCCCGGAAAGGTGGCGGTGACAGGGGGGCTGGGTGTGTTGCTCATGGGTTGCCTCGTTCAGAGTGTGCGGTTCTGCAGAATCCATTCGGCCAGATGCAGGTCGAGCGGATAAGTGACCTTCAGGTTGGTCTGATCCCCTTCCACCAGTCGTGGGTGCAGGCCGGCGGCCTCGATGGCACTCGCCTCGTCGGTGACCTCGCGCGCACTTTCCAGCGCGCGGCGCAGCATGATGTAGCGGAACATCTGCGGCGTTTGTGCCTGCCAGAGTTGCTCACGGGGCACGGTGCGCTGAACCTTGCGATGCTCGTCGGCATGCTTGAGCGTGTCGGCCACCGGCACGGCCAGCAGCCCACCCACCTCGTCCTGGGCCAGTTCGCGCATCAGGCGATCGAGATGCCAGGACGCAATGCACGGTCGTGCCGCATCGTGCACAAGCACCCAGTCACTTTGCGTCACCTCCCCGGCAATCGCCCGCAGGCCACCGAGCACGCTGTCCGCGCGGGTCGCGCCGCCGCAGAACAACGGCACAAGCGTCTCGCCCAATGGCGACCAGTCGTGCAGGCCCCATTCCTCGTCGTCCACCGACAGCACCACATACACCCGGTCGATCAGCGGGTGCGCGCACAGCGTGCTCAGACAGTGGTGAATCAGGGGCCGGCCCAGCAATGGCAAATACTGTTTGCGACGCTCCACGCCCATGCGTGTGCCACTGCCGGCGGCCGGCACGATTGCGAAATGTCTGGGTTTGAAATCGGTCAATTGCGCCACGCCCCTTGTTTCGGCCAAGCTTCAAAGCGCGGGAGTATCCACGGTTGCCGCACAGAGTTCAATGGTGTGAATGGTGTTGTGCCGGCCCCGCTGAGCGAGCGCACGACACCATCGCCCCCTGTCACCCCCGGCGTTGGGCTCTATAATCGAAGGATCGAATCCGGAGGAAGGCTCCGATGGCAACACACTCAATCAGACCCGCAGCCGTGGCAGGCAGTTTCTACCCGGCCGACGCACGGGTATTGCGTACCCAGATCAGCGAACTGCTGGCCGCCACGCTGACCCCGCCCACCCTGCCCGCCCCCAAGGCGATTGTCGTGCCTCACGCAGGCTACATGTATTCCGGAGCCATTGCGGCCAGTGCCTACGCCTGTCTGCCCCCGCTGCGCCAAACGGTACGGCGGGTGGTGCTGCTCGGTCCGGCGCATCGCATGGGCTTTCAGGGCTTCGCTCTGCCGGCGGCCCAGGGCTTTGGCAGCCCGCTCGGCCAGGTCTCGCTGTCACGTCCGGACTGGCTCAGGCTGCAGGAACGCGACGACGTGTTTGTCGATGACCGTCCCCATGCGCAAGAGCACAGCCTGGAGGTGCAACTCCCCTTTCTGCAGAGCGTGCTTGACCACTTCGAGCTGGTGCCGGTGCTGGTGGGGCAGGCCTCCGTCGATGCCGTAGCCGCGCTGCTCGAAACACTGTGGGGCGGCGATGAAACCCTGATCGTGCTCAGCTCCGACCTGTCGCACTACCACCCCTACGCCTTTGCCCGTGATTTTGACCGGCGCACCGTCGACCAGATCCTGCACTACGGACATGCGCTCAACCACCAGCAGGCCTGCGGGGCAACACCGCTCAACGGCCTGCTGCTGGCCGCACAGCGCCACGACCTGCAGCCCCATCTGCTGGATCTGCGCAACTCGGGCGACACCGCCGGTGACCGCAACAGCGTGGTGGGCTATGCCAGCATTGCTTTTTGCCCCTCCAGCGAGGAACGCCCCCGCCATGCCCTGCACTGAAGAAATTGGCTGCATGCTGCCCGCCCTTGCCCGTCGGGCCATCGACCATCACCTGCGCGAAGGGGTGAGGATTTCGCCCGACCCCCTGCCCGCCCTGCAGGCGCGCGGGGCCAGCTTTGTCACCCTCACCCGCAACGGCGCCTTGCGGGGCTGCATCGGCAGCCTGCGCCCGCAAAGGCCGCTGGGCGACGACATTGTCGCCAATGCGATTGCCGCAGCCACCGCCGACCCGCGCTTTCCGCCACTCACACTGGCCGAGCTGGGCGAGGTGAGCATCGAGGTTTCGGTGCTGTCTGCGCCGGAGTTCATCGACTTTGCCTCCGAAGACGCACTGCTCGCCCAGCTGCGCCCGGGCGAGGACGGCCTGATCCTGTTTTCCGGTTGCCGGAGCGCCACCTTTCTGCCTCAGGTCTGGGCGCAATTGCCCGATCCGCGCGACTTTCTTGCCGCCCTCAAGGAGAAGGCCGGATTGCCCGCAGGACGGCCCACCGCCAACCTGATGGCTGCCCGCTATACGGTACAGAAATGGCGCGAAGATGACCCATCGGCCCAGGACGGCACCACGCCCAAGTGCTGAGCGCTGAGGGCAAAATCACACACAAGGGGAATCGCCATGAATACGCCCCACCCCGCTGCACATCACCCCGCCCGCTACTGGCATGCACTGGATGATGGACGCGTGCAGTGCGACCTGTGCCCGCGCTACTGCCACCTGCATGAGGGCCAGCGCGGCGCCTGTTTCGTACGCATGCGCGAACGCGATGCCATGGTGCTCACCACCTATGGGCGCAGTTCCGGTTTTTGCATCGACCCGATCGAAAAGAAGCCCCTGAACCATTTTTACCCGGGCAGCAGCGTGTTTTCCTTTGGCACCGCCGGCTGCAACCTGGCCTGCAAGTTCTGCCAGAACTGGGACATTTCGAAGTCCCGCGACATGGACAGCCTGATGGATGCCGCGTCGCCCGAGGAGATCGTGAGCACCGCCCTGAAGTGGGGGTGCCGCAGCATCGCTTTCACCTACAACGACCCGGTGATCTTTGCCGAATATGCGATGGATGTGGCCGACGCCGCCCATGCGGCCGGGCTGAAGACGGTGGCGGTCACGGCCGGCTACATCACCGAACTGGCCCGCGCCGATTTCTTCTCGCGCATGGACGCCGCGAATGTGGACCTGAAGAGCTTCAGCGACGACTTCTACACCCGCCTGTGTGGTGCCCATTTGCAACCGGTGCTCGACAACCTGCGCTGGCTGGTGAAGGAAACCCCGGTCTGGGTCGAACTGACCACGTTGCTGATCCCGGGCCAGAACGATTCGGACGCCGAACTGGCCGCCCTGTGCGACTGGGTGGCCGAAACGCTCGGCCCCACCATTCCCCTGCACTTCACCGCCTTTCACCCCGACTTCAAGCTCACCGACCTGCCGCCCACCCCGCCGGAAACCCTGTTCCGTGCCCGCGAGCTGGCGCTGGCCCGTGGCCTGCAGCATGTCTACACCGGCAACATCCACGACATCCGCGGCTGCTCAACCTACTGTCCGGCCTGCGGACACTGTGTCATCGAGCGGGACGGCTACGACATCCTGAGCCATCATCTCGACGACACCGGACAGTGCACCTACTGCGGCCACCTTCTGCCCGGTCGCTTCGAGCGTTTTGATCATCCCTTTGGCGCGCGCCGCATCCCGGTCGCGATCCACCGCACTCCGCCCGGAGGACATGCCCCCGGAGGACGTGCCTTGTGAAGCTTCGTCACAGCCATGTGCGCATCGCCGCGGAGGGCGGCTGGCTGGATGCCCGGCTGGCCCACTGCGCAGAAGTGAAAGCCCTGCTCATCCTGCTCGAACACGGCCCCCTGCCCACTGAAACGCCCACCCCCTTCATCGCCCGGGCGCTGCAGGATGCCGGCTTCGCCACGGTACAGCTCGACCTGCTCCTCCCGACCGAAGCCGAGCGCGCGCAGGACGCGAGCTTTCACATCCCCCTGCTCGCCCATCGCCTGCTCGCCGCCCACAACTGGCTGAGCCATCAGCCCGACCTTGAAACCCTGCCTGTCGGCCTGCTGGCCCACAACAACGGCGTGGCCGTGGCAATACGCGCCGCCTGGCAAGCCCCGGAAGCCTTTGCTGCAATCGTTGCCCTCGCCGGCCGCCCCGACCTCGCCGGCGCCACCCCGCTGCGCGAGCTCGCTGTCCCCACCCTGCTGATCGCAGGCGAAACCGACCCACACCTGCGCAGCGTACAGCACGCCCACCAGCGCATGCGCCCCACCCACCCACACCGGCTCCTGCCCGCCACCGACAGCCACCTTTCAGACCTGCCCACCCGGGAAGCCTTTTGCCAAATGGCGGTCGAATGGTTCAGGGCAATCGCATGAATATCCGAGTTCTCGCCCCTGTCAAGGCGATCACGCAGTACGTTGAGCGCGAAGAGAAGCGCGAGGCTTTTCGGCAGGACACGCTCAGGGCGTGGGAAGTCGTGCAGGTGACCGGTGTAGCTGTGACGGCTGGAGGTTTGGCCGCTCGGTTCGCGCACGCCCCAGGCGTCGTAGCGTTGTAGCGTGCGTTCGATTGCAGATATGCCGGGTGCCCTATAATCCCCCTCCCGACCACTCCCTACGCCTTGCATCGATGACCACGGCCAACGCTTCACCCTTGCCCGAATTCAACGCCTTCAAACTGCCCAAACCGGGGGCGCGCACGGTATTGCCGGCGCTGGCGGGGTCGGCGGATGCGCTGGCGGTGGCAAGCCTGGCCTCGCGCGGGCAGACGTTGCTGCTGGTGTGTGCCAATCCGCTCGATGCGCAGCGTCTTCTGGCGGAACTGGCCTGGCTTGCGCCGAACCTGCGCAGTCACCTGCTGCCCGACTGGGAGACGCTGCCCTACGACAATTTTTCGCCTCACCAGGACCTGGTGTCGGAGCGCCTGTCCACCCTTTACGCGCTGAGCCGGGGCGAGGCCGATGTGGTGCTGGTGCCTGCCTCCACTGCGTTGTACCGCATGCCGCCGCCGGCCTATCTGGCGGCCTATACCTTCTTCATCAAACAGGGCGACCGGCTGGATCTGGATCAGTTGCGCAACCAGATGGCGCTGGCGGGGTACGCCCATGTCACCCAGGTGGTCAGTCCGGGGGAATTCTCGGTGCGTGGCGGTCTGATCGACCTGTTTCCGATGGGGGCCGCCCTGCCCTTCCGCATCGATCTGTTCGATGATGAAGTGGAAAGCATCAAGACCTTCGACCCCGACACCCAGCGAACGGTGTACCCGGTGCCGGAAATCCGCTTGTTGCCCGCCCGCGAGTTTCCGCTCGACGACGCAGGACGCACCCGCTTCCGCAGCCAGTTCCGGGAGCGTTTCGAGGGCGACCCCTCGCGCGTGGCGGTCTATAAGGATGTGTCGAACGGCATCGCTCCGCCGGGCATCGAGTACTTCCTGCCCCTGTTCTTCGAGCACACCGCGAGCCTGTTCGACTACCTGCCCAAAAGCGCTGCGGTGGTGTTGCATCATGTGGTGCCGGAGGCTATCGAAGCGTTCTGGTGCGACGCCCGTTCGCGCCATGATCTGCTCAAGGGCGATCGCAGCCGCCCGGTGATGCCTCCGCTGGATCTGTTCCTGGACCAGGAAGACTTCTTTCTCGCGCTCAAGCGCTGGCCCCGGGTGGACCTGCCAGTCCTGCCCGCCTCGCCCACCCCGCACACTTCGGACGTTCCGCAGGTCGAACCGACCGAAGCCGGAGATGCTGCGCTGCCCACTCCGAACCCCGTACGGCAGGGCGAGTTGTCCGTCGCCGCACCGGCCTGCCCGCTGCCCGATGTTTCGGTGGAGCGCAAGGCCACCGACCCCCTGCACCGGCTCAAGCAGTTTGTGGCCACCCAGCAGGCGAGCGGCGGACGGGTGCTGCTGCTGGCTGAATCCCCCGGGCGGCGCGAGACGATGGCCGACTATCTTGCCGAATATGGCATGCGGCCGGGGGCAAGCGCCGACTTTGCCGGCTTCCTGGCCTCGGACGAAGGGCTGGCGCTGGGTGTGGCGCCACTTGCTGCGGGTTTCGTGCTGCCCCAGGCGCGCATTGCGGTGGTCACCGAAACCGAGCTGTATGCTGCGACCGCCCGTACACGTGTCCGCCGCGACACGCGTCGCGCCGCCACCATGGAGGGCTGGCTGCGCGACCTTTCGGAACTCAAGCTGGGCGATCCGGTCGTGCATGTGTCGCATGGCATCGGCCGCTATCTGGGCCTGATCCACATGAACCTCGGCGAAGGCGAAACCGAGTTCCTGCACCTCGAGTACAACGGCGGAGACAAGCTGTATGTGCCGGTGTCGCAACTGCATGTCATCACCCGCTATGCCGGGGCCGACCCGGAGGGCGTGGATCTGCACCGGCTGGGCTCCGGTCAGTGGGAAAAGGCCAAGAAGAAGGCGGCCATGCAGGTGCGCGACACGGCCGCCGAACTGCTCGCCCTGTACGCCCAGCGCGCCGCCCGTCCGGGGCACCGTTTCGATTTCACCCAGCACGATCTGGACGCCTTTGCCGAAGGCTTTGGGTTCGAGACCACACCCGACCAGCAGGCGGCAATCGATGCAGTGGTGGCCGACATGAAGTCCGGCCGGCCGATGGACCGCCTGGTGTGCGGCGATGTGGGCTTTGGCAAGACCGAAGTGGCGCTGCGTGCCGCCTTCGTGGCGGTGGCCGATGGCAAACAGGTGGTGGTGCTCACGCCCACCACCCTGCTGGCCGAGCAGCACTGGCAGACGTTTTCCGACCGCTTTGCCGACTGGCCGGTGAAGGTGGCCGAGCTGTCGCGCTTCAAGTCGGCGAAGGAGCAGGCCGAAGCCCTCAAGCAACTGGCCGAAGGCAAGGTGGACATCATTATCGGCACGCATCGCCTGTTGCAAAAGGATGTGAAGTTCAAGCGCCTGGGGCTGGTGATCATCGACGAGGAACACCGCTTTGGCGTGCGCCAGAAAGAAGCGATGAAGAGTCTGCGCAGCGAGGTGGACATCCTCACCCTCACCGCCACGCCGATTCCGCGTACGCTGGGGCTGGCGCTGGAGGGGCTGCGCGAATTCTCGGTGATCGCCACCGCGCCGCAGAAGCGGCTGGCGATCAAGACCTTCGTGCAGCCATACAACAAGGGGATTGTGCGCGAGGCCGTGCTGCGCGAGTTCAAGCGGGGCGGGCAGGTGTATTTCCTGCACAACGAGGTCGACACCATCGAGAACATGCGCGACGCACTGACCGAGTTGCTGCCCGAGGCCCGCATTGCCATCGGCCACGGCCAACTGCCCGAGCGCGAGCTGGAACGGGTGATGCGTGACTTCACCCAGCAGCGCGCCAACCTGCTGTTGTGCACCACCATCATCGAGACCGGCATCGACATTCCGAGCGCCAACACCATCATCATCAACCGCGCGGATCGTTTCGGCCTGGCGCAGTTGCACCAGTTGCGCGGACGGGTGGGCCGCAGCCACCATCAGGCCTACGCTTACCTGCTGACCGATGCCCATGCCAAGCCCACGCCCCTGGCGCAGAAGCGGCTGGAAGCGATCACCATGATGGAAGACCTGGGTTCTGGCTTCTATCTGGCCATGCACGACCTGGAGATCCGGGGCGCTGGCGAGGTTCTGGGCGAGCATCAGTCTGGCGAAATCCAGCAGATCGGCTTTTCTCTGTACACCGAAATGCTCAAGCGTGCGGTGCGCGACCTGCAGGCCGGCAAAGAGCCGGATCTGGCCCAGCCGCTGGAAGTGGTGTCGGAAATCAACCTGCACACCCCGGCACTGCTGCCCAGCGACTACTGTCCGGATGTACAGGAGCGTCTCACCCTGTACAAACGCCTGGCCAACTGTGAGTCGGACGATGAGTTGCGCGCGTTGCAGGAAGAGTTGATCGACCGTTTCGGCGAATTGCCCGAGCAGACGCAGGCGCTCATCGAGAGCCACCGCCTGCGCCTGATCACCCGCCCATACGGGGTGCAGAAGCTGGATGCTTCCGAAGCGCAGATCAGCATACAGTTCGGCGCCCAGGCCGCAATCGATCCGGCGCGGGTGATCATGCTCATCCAGAAGGACCGCAACACCCGCATGGCCGGCCCCGACAAGCTGGTGCGCAAGGTTGCCCTGCCGCAATTGCGCCAGCGCAGCCAGGCGGTGCGCGAACTGCTCGAGGCGGTGAAACTGCAGGGCTGATCGCAGCTTCGCGCATCTGCGCACGTGCGGTGAGCACATACGGCTGCAGGGTGTTCGGGGTAGAATGTCAGGCTTTCGAATCGCCAGGGTACCGCTGCCATGACCGTCGCTCAAACCGAGAACCTGAACATTCTGGCCACCGACCACATGCCCTCCCCCGAGGAGATCAAGGCCCAGGTCCCGCTCACCGAGCGTGCCGCAGCCGTGGTGCTGCAGGGTCGGAAGGCCATCTGTGACATCCTCGACCGCAAGGATCCGCGCCTGTTCGTGGTGGTCGGGCCATGCTCCATCCATGATCCGGTGGCCGGCCTGGACTATGCGCGCCGCCTGAAGGCGCTCGCCGACGAAGTGTCCGACACCCTGCTGCTGGTGATGCGGGTGTATTTCGAGAAGCCGCGCACCTCGGTGGGCTGGAAGGGGTTCATCAACGATCCGCACATGGATGACTCCTTCCGCATCGACGAGGGCATGCGCCGCGCCCGCGAGTTCCTGCGCGATGTCTGCGAGACGGGGCTGCCCACGGCCACCGAGGCGCTGGACCCGATCGCCCCGCAGTATTACGGCGACCTGATTGCCTGGACCGCGATCGGTGCGCGCACTTCGGAGTCGCAGACCCACCGCGAGATGTCTTCCGGCCTGTCCACCCCGGTCGGGTTCAAGAACGCCACCGACGGCGATATGGATGTGGCGATCAATGCGATCCTGTCGGCCTCGCACTCGCACAGTTTTCTGGGCATCAACAGCAAGGGCCAGTCGGCAATCATGCGCACCCGGGGCAACCGCTACGGCCATGTGGTGCTGCGCGGCGGTGGCGGACGTCCGAACTACGACACGGTATCGATCTCGCTGGCCGAGCAGGCCCTGGCCAAGGCCGGATTGCCGACCAGTCTGGTGGTGGATTGCTCGCATGCCAACTCCTGGAAGAAGCCCGAGATGCAGCCGCTGGTGATGAAGGATGTGATCCACCAGATCCGCGAAGGCAACCAGTCGGTGGTCGGCTTGATGATCGAGAGCTTCATCGAGGCCGGCAACCAGTCGATTCCGAAGGATTTGTCGCAGCTCAAGTACGGCTGCTCGGTCACTGACGGCTGCGTGGGCTGGGAGACCACCGAGGAGATGATTCGCGGTGCGCACGCCGTGCTGCGCGAGGCCCTGCCCCGCCGCCGGAGTGCTGCCTGATGAATCTGGTCGTCCAGGGCGCCAGGATCGCGCCTGCGATCCTGCAAGCGCTGAACGATTACACCCGCCCCAGCCGCACCGAAGAGCTCGCTTCGGGGGCCTGCCGTCTGCATGACGCGCAGCCCCATCCGCAACTGGAGGCGCTGTGCGCTCAGGCAGGGCTGGATTTCACCTGGGTGGAACCGGGACGCCGGCTGTGCGACTTCGGCCTGTTCGTCACCGACATGGACTCGACGCTGATCAACATCGAGTGCATCGACGAGATTGCCGACATGCAGGGCCTGAAGGCCGAAGTGGCGGCGATCACCGAGGCTTCGATGCGCGGTGAGATCGACTTCGGCGAATCGCTTGTCCGCCGGGTGAGCCTGCTGTCCGGCGTGCCGGAAGCCGCACTGGACGAGATCTACCACGAACGGCTGCGCCTGAACCCGGGCGCCGAACGGCTGCTGCACACGCTCCAGGCCAGCGGCCTCCATACCGTGCTGGTGTCGGGCGGTTTCACCCACTTTACCGACCGGTTGCGTACACGTCTGGGGTTTGACGAAGCCTGGGCCAACCGGCTTGAAGTGGTCGATGGCGTACTCACCGGCCGGATTGTGGGAGACATGGTCGATGCCGCCGCCAAGGCCGCACACCTCACCCGCATTCGCGACCGACTGGGGCTGCGCCCAGAGCAGGTGATTGCAGCCGGCGACGGTGCCAACGACATTCCGATGCTGCGCGCGGCCGGCTTCGGTGTGGCCTACCGTGGCAAGCCGGTGCTGCAACAACTGGCCGACTGCCGGCTCAACCACAGTGGCCTGGATGGCATCCTGAACCTGTTCGAGTAAGCTTGCCGCAGCGTGACCCTGCTGCAGTGAGCCCCGGCGCCTGCCTTCGTCTGCAGGAGCGGGGCAAGCCGGGGCAGCCTATCCTTGCCCACTGCGCCCGGCCCCTCTCCTTGTTTTTTCTCCTTCCGCCGTTCAGCCAGCCTGCCTGAGGGTTTCCAGGTGTGCCAGGATGGGGTTGAGCATTGCCGCCCCCAGCCGCTTGCTGCGTGCGCCATTCCAGCCGGTCTGCCCGTCGGGCAGGTTGGCATTGTCCTTGAAGGGCATCTCCAGCGTCAGCGACAGGCAACCGAAACGGTTTGCCACCCAGTTGCTGGCGAGTTTCAGCGAATCGGCACCGAAGCGGCCCTGCTCGTATCCGTGCTCGGTCTGAAAGTCCGGGCTGACCGCGAGTGTGTTGGCGACAAACTTCTGCTGCAATGCCGCCATGCGCTCATCGTGACAGTCCAGCCCTTCACTGCTTGCGAAAAACACATAGGGCAGCGATTCATCGCCATGGATGTCCAGGAACAGTTCGCAGCCGGTGCGCTCCATTTCGGCGCGCACATGATGCACCTCGGGGCTGGTGCCGGCATCCGGTGACAGCCACTCGCGATTCAGGTTGCGGCCGGCGGCGTTGGTGCGCAGGTTGCCCAGAATCGCGCCGTCCGGGTTCATGTTCGGCACGATGTGCAGCACAGCGTACTCCCGCACCCGTCTGGCCACCGGGTCGGCGCCATCGAGCAGGCGTTCAAGCAGCCCCTCGACAAACCATTCGGCCATCGTCTCCCCCGGATGCTGGCGGGCGATGATCCACACCGGCTTGCGTCGTGGCGCAGGGCGACCGACCACCACATGGTCGATATCCCTGCCCTGCACGGTGACCCCGAGGTGGTCGATCCGCGCATAGGGCGACATCTCCACCCAGCCCAGCATGTCGAGGTGGCGCTCGTAGGAATACGGCTCGAAATAGGCGTAGTAAATGCTGTCACGGTCGGGGGTGTGCTCGACGATCAGCTTGCCGTCCTCCATCCGGGTGGCCGCAATGCGAAACCAGTTCTTGCGGTCATACGAAGCCACGCAACGATAGCCGGCCCAGTCCGGATAGGCCGCTTCCGACGCGTTCTCGAACACCATGCGCAGGCGCTGGTTGGCGGCCCCCTGCAGACGGAAATGAAACCACTGGCGAAATTCCGCCGCATTGTCCGCCGGCAGACGCAGGCGCAGGTTGGCCGGGTCGCTCAGGTCGACCACTTCAATCGCGCCGGAGTCGAAGTTATGGCTGATTCTCATCAAGTGCTCCGTTGTAAGGTGGGTAGCCGCCAGATGCGTCTCCTCCGGCGGTGAATGCGCGCAGCGCGTCAGTCCTGACGTCTGCGAAATACCAGGGTGTCCTGATCGGAAGCGTCGGGGGCAAATGCGTAGCCTTCCGCATCAAAACCCTTCAGTTGCTCGACGTCGTCCAGGCGGTGGGTGATCGCATGGCGGCACATCAACCCCCTGGCCCGCTTGGCGTAGAAGCTGACGATCTTGTACTGACCGCCCTTCCAGTCCTGAAACACCGGGGTGACCACCCGGGCGCCCAGGCGGGCGGGCCTGACGGCCTTGAAGTATTCGTTCGAAGCCAGATTCACCAGCACCGGCGTAGCGTCGTGATCGCGTTCGGCCTCCAGCAGGCGCCTCAGTTCGAGGGTCAGCGTGTCGCCCCAAAAATCATACAGATTCCGGCCCTGCGCGGTTTCGAGCCGCGTGCCCATCTCCAGCCGGTACGCCTGCATCAGGTCGAGCGGGCGCAACAGTCCATACAAACCGGAGAGAATGCGCAGATGCCCCTGTGCCCAGCGCAGATCCTCCTCACTCAAGGTGCCGGCCGACAAACCTTCGTATACGTCGCCATTGAAGGCGAGGATGGCCTGGCGGGCGTTGTCCGGCGTGAAGGGGCGCGACCAGCTTTCGTAACGCGCCACATTCAATGTCGCAAGCGGGTCGGACAGGCTCATCAACTGTGCAATGTCGGCCGGGCTGCGCTCGCGCAGCACACCGATCAGGCTTTCAGCCTGATCCAGATAATCTGGCTGGCTGTGCTGGCCGATCGTGACCGGGGTTTCGTAGTCCAGCGCCTTGGCCGGAGAAATGACGAAGATCATGATGACGATTGCGCGAAAGGAGTTGCAGGAAGGGTTCGCCCGGGAACGCAGCGCGGCGCAGGGGAAACCGGGTGGACATGGTAGCAAATGCCCTGCCTGGCGGGGGTTCGCTCAGCGCGGTGCGCAGTTTCGCTGACGGTACTGTTCAAACAGACAGATGGCCACGGCCGCCCCCACATTCAGCGATTCAACCGCCCCGCTCATCGGAATCGTGACATGGCAGTTGGCACGGGCGGCCAGGGCGGGCGACAGGCCGGCGCCTTCAGCCCCGAACAACCACACCGACGGTCCGTGCAGGTCAAGGGCATACAACGGGTGGGCACGCTCGCTCAATTCAGTGGCGAGTACCTTGCTCTGAAATCCGTCGAAAACCTGTGCAGGGTCGACATTTTCGATGATGCGCAAGCCGAAATGCCCCCCCATGCCGGCCCGCAGGGCCCTGGGCGACCAGGCCTGGGTGCTGCCGTGCGTGAGCAGTACCGTATCCACCCCGGCGGCGGCGGCGGTGCGAATGATGGTGCCGAGATTGCCCGGATCCTGCACGCCCTCCAGCAGCACGCGCACGGCGTCGGGATGCCCCACCCCTGCGGGAGAGGCCGGGTACTGCATCAGGGCCAGCACGCCCGAAGGGGTGTCGACCGGGCTGACATGGGCAAAACAGCCCTCGGTGAGCAGGGTGAGCGGCACTTCGGGGTGACGGGCCAGCACCGCGAGAATTTCCGGGTCGTGCAGCCCCCGGTCGCTCACGAACAGTTCGAGCAGGGGCCAGCCCACGTCGGCCGCTGCCTGCAACAGGTGTGGCCCGTCGAGCAGGGTCAGGCCGTGCTTGCGCCGGTCTCGGGACGCGCGGGACAGGGCGTGCAGCAGCTTGAGCCTGGGGTTGTCGCGGGAACGCAGGGTGATCAGGCTGGAGAGGCGGTCGTTTGGCATCGCGCGTCACCAAAGACCGGGGTTGTCCAGAATCTGGCGCACCGGCGCGAAACTGCGCCGGTGTTCCGGCAGCACGCCATGCTCACGCAAGGCGGCCAGATGGGCGGCGGTCGGATAGCCCTTGTGGCGGGCAAAACCGTAGTGCGGATGCACCCGATCGAGTTCGACCATCTGCCGGTCGCGTTCGACCTTGGCCAGAATCGATGCGGCCGAGATCGCGGCATCCGTGGCGTCTCCCCCCACCAGAGCGGTGCATGGCAGATCGATCTCCGGGCAGCGGTTGCCGTCCACCCGCACTTGATCGGGACGCACGCTCAAGGCCTCGACGGCCCGCTTCATGGCCAGCATCGAGGCATGCAGGATGTTCAGACGGTCGATCTCCTCAACGCTGGCTTCGGCTACCGACCAGGCCAGGGCGTGCGTACGGATGTCGAGCGCAAGTTGCTCGCGGCGACGTGCGGTGAGCTTCTTGGAGTCATTCAGCCCCTCGATCGGGCGCGCCGGATCGAGCACCACCGCTGCAGCCACCACCGCACCGCACAACGGCCCCCGCCCGGCCTCATCAACCCCGCAGATCAGCATCGCGCCTCCGTGCGGCCTCGAGATAGGGCAGGATCGCGCGGGCAGCCTTTTCCGCCGTGTTCTGACGCAGGCTCAGGTGCAGTGACTCGAAGCGGCCGGCCAGTGTGTCGCAGGCCTGTGGGTCGTCCAGCCATCGGGCAAGCCCATCCGCGAGCGCTTCGGGCGTGGCCGCATCCTGCAACAGCTCGGGCACCACGGTTTCGTTGCACAGGATGTTGGGCAGGCCGACCCACGGCAGGTAGGCCAGACGCTTCATCAGGCGATACTGCCACGCACCAATCCGATAACTGATCACCATCGGGCGCTTGAGCAGGGCCGCTTCCAGGCTGGCCGTGCCGCTGGCCACCAGCACCGCATCGGCCGCCGTCATGGCCTCGACCGCATGACCGAACAGAATCTTCAGGTTCAGGTCTTCTGCAGCGCGGGCCTTCAGGGCGTCTTCAAAGATCCTGCGCGTCTCGCGGGTGGCCAGCGGCACCAGGAAACCGATGTTGTCGAAGCGCGCGGCGAGCAGGCGGGCCGTGTCGATGTAGGTTTCGGCCAGATTGCGCACTTCCGACTCGCGACTGCCCGGCAGCATGGCCACGATGCGCATGTCGTCGGGCGCCCGCAGCCGCTTGCGGGCCGCATGCCGGTCGGGATGCAGCGGAAACTCATCGGCCAGCGGGTGACCGACATAGCTCACCGGCACGCCGGCCCGTTCATAGATTTCAGGTTCGAACGGAAACAGGCACAGCATGTGCGACACCGAGCGGGCGATCCCCTTGATGCGCCCGCCCCGCCAGGCCCAGATGGAAGGGCTGACAAAGTGGATGGCGGGCACGCCGCGCCGACGCAGTCGCCGTTCGAGCCACAGGTTGAAATCCGGCGCATCGACCGCAATGAAAGCATCGGGCGGATCGTCAAGCAGGCGCTTGAGCAAACGCCTGCGAATTGCCGACAGCTCGCGATAGCGCTTCAGGGCATCGACGAAACCATGCACTGCCAGCCGGTCGCAGGGCCACCAGGCTTCGAACCCCTGGCTTTCCATCTTCGGCCCGCCAATGCCCTGGAACTGGACATCGGGCAGCACCGCCCTGAGGGCACGAATCAGATGGCTGGCCAGCAGATCGCCGGAGGGCTCTCCGGCCACCATGGCAATACGATAGGTCATTGTTTCAGCGAACCAGACCGCGCCCGGACTGGGCAATGAAGTCGCTCAGCAGCCCCACTTCCCGATGGCTTGAGGCAATCTCGGCCACTGCCTTGCGGGCTTCGTCGAGGGACAGGCCGGAACGATACAGCGCGCGATAGGACCGTTTGATGGCTGCGATGGCCTCGGCGGAATAGCCCCGGCGCTTCAGGCCCTCACTGTTGATGCCGTGAGGTTTGGCCGGACTGCCGGCCACCGTGACGAAGGGGGGCAAATCCTGCAGCAGCACCGTGCCCACACCGCAGAAGCTGTGCGCCCCCACCCGTACGAACTGATGCACGCCGGTGAAACCGCCGAGAATGGCCCAGTCACCCACATGTACATGCCCCGCCAGCGTGGCGTTGTTGGCAAAAATGGTGTGATTGCCGATAACGCAGTCATGCGCCACATGCACATAGGCCATGATCCAGTTGTCATTGCCGATGCGCGTCACCCCGGCATCCTGAGAGGTGCCGACGTTGAACGAGCAATACTCGCGGATCGTGTTGCGGTCGCCGATCTCCAGCCGGGTGGGCTCCTCGTCGTACTTTTTGTCCTGCGGGGCAGCACCGATCGAGCAGAACTGGAAAATTTCGTTCTCGCGCCCCATCCGCGTATGCCCCTCGATCACCACATGCGGACCGATCCGACAGTCGTCGCCAATCTCGACATGTTCGCCGATGATCGAATAAGGCCCTATCGTCACCCGCTCGCCGATACGGGCGTGCGGATGCACGATGGCGGTCTGGTGGACGGTAGCGGTTTCGTGAATCATGGTCAGGAAAGCGCCTTGATGGCACACATCAGTTCGGCTTCGGCGGCCAGCTCGTCACCCACCCGCGCGGTCGCCTTGTACTTCCAGATGTTGCGCATGGTACGGATAATTTCCGCCTCCAGGATCAACTGATCGCCCGGCACCACCGGACGCTTGAAGCGCGCACCATCGATACCGGCAAAATACACCACCGAGTTGTCATCCGGCGTCTGGCCGCTGGTCTTGAAGGACAGCAGCGCGGCGGCCTGGGCCATGGCTTCGAGGATCAGCACGCCCGGCATCACCGGACGATGGGGAAAGTGGCCCGGGAAGAACGGCTCATTGATGGTGACGTTCTTGATCGCCACGATGCGCTTGCCCTCTTCCATCTCGACCACCCGGTCGACCAGCAGGAAAGGGTAACGATGCGGCAGGTAATTCAGTATTTCGTTGATATCCATGACGATCAAGTCTTGTCCTGTTCGATTTTCTTCTCAAGCTCGCGAATGCGCCGGGCCATTGTGTCCAGATGGCGTAGATGCGAAAAATTATTCACCCAGTCGGCGTGCGCCTGCACGGGCAGGGTTCCGGTATATACGCCGGGCTTGCGCAGCGATTTGGGCACCAGGGTCCAGGCCGACACCACCACGTCGTCGGCCACTTCCAGATGGCCGCTGATGCCGGCCTGACCGCCAATCATGCAGCGCTTGCCGATCACCGCGCTGCCGGCCACGCCGGCGCAACCCGCCATGATGGTGTGCTCGCCGATGCGTACGTTGTGTGCGATCTGGATCAGGTTGTCGAGCTTCACCCCGTCACCGATCACGGTGTCTTCGAGGGCGCCACGGTCGATGGTGGTGTTGGCGCCAATCTCCACATCGTTGCCGATCACCACCCGGCCAACCTGGGGAATTTTCACCCAGCTTCCATCGCTTTCGCGCGCGAAGCCGAAACCATCGGCACCGACGATCACACCGGAATGCAGGATGCAGTCGCGGCCAATCACGCAACCGTCGTAAATCGTGACATTGGGGTGCAGTACCGTGCCATCGCCAATGACGCAATCGCGTCCGATGCGCACACCGGCCGACACCACCACGCCTTCTCCGATCTGCGCACCCTCGCCGATGCTGGCGCACGGGCCGACCGAGACGGATTCAGGCACCGTGCATTCCACCACGGCGGATCGATGAATGCCGGCCGGCGCCTTGCGTGGCGGGTTGAACAGCTGTGCCACCCGCGCGTAGTACACATAAGGATTGGGCGTGACAATGCACGGCAGGGTACTGCGCTCGGCTGCGTCGGGGTGAAGGATCACCGCCGAAGCCCGGCAGCCCGGAAGCTTTGCGGCATAGCGCGGATTGGCGAGAAAGGCGAGATCGCCCTCCTCCGCCGCATCCAGCGTCGCCACCCGGCCAACCCGAATCGTGCCATCGCCCCGCAGCTCGCCTCCCAGCCGCGCCACCAGTTCGCTCAGTGAATACATGTGCGGATTCACTCGACCGTGCTCATGCTCAGCGCGACTCGCCGAGCACCTTGATCACCTTCTCGGTAATGTCGATGCTGGGGCTGGCATACACGGCTTCCTGCAGGATCACGTCGTACTTCTCGTTCTCCGCAATCTGCTTGATGGCGACGTTCGCACGCTCCAGTACGGTGGCCAGTTCCTCGTTGCGGCGCTGGTTGAGGTCCTCGCGGAACTCGCGCTGCTTGCGCTGGAAATCGCGGCTCAGCTCGTTGAAGGCGCGTTCCTTGTTGCGCCGCTCGGCCTCGCCCATGGTCACGCTGTTACGCTCAAGATCTTCTTGCATGGACTGCAGTTGCGCCGCCATGCGCTGCAGTTCCTGGTCACGCTGCGCGAATTCTTTTTCGAGCCGTTCTTGCGCACGCACGGCCGGAACCGCTTCCCGCATGATGCGGTCGGAATTGACGAAACCGATCCTGGATTGCGCCAGGGCATCCTGGGCGGCAAAGCCAATCAGCGCAAGAGCAAGAACGGAAAGAGCTCTAACTTTCACAAAAACCTCCGAGGGTTCGGACAAGAGTCAATCAAAATACGGTTCCGATCTGGAACTGGAACTTCTGTACATCATCTTCGGACTTCTTCTTCAGCGGATAGCCCAGGCTGAACTTGAGTGGGCCGATCGGAGAACTCCACGACACGGCCACACCGGTACTGTAGCGCATGTCATCCAAACGGATATCCTCGCCGTCGGCCCACACACCACCGGCATCGAGGAACAGGGACAGCCGGAAGGATCGATCCATGCCCGCACCGGGCATCGGGAAGAAGTACTCGGCGTTGGCCACCAGCTTGCGGGTGCCGCCCAGTGCGTCGCCGTCGATCGTCTTGGGTCCGATGGCGCTTTGTTCGAAGCCACGCACCGATCCGATGCCACCGATGAAGAAATTCTTGTAGAACGGCATTTGCTTGCCGCCGTAGCCCTTGGCCCAGCCAAGATCGGCATTGAGCATCACTGCCTCGTCGCGGCGGATCGGGAACCAGTGCTGGTACTGATAGCTCAGCTTGGTGTACTTCAGGTCACCCGCCGGCAATGCACCTTCAAGAAACACGCGTTGATATGACCCTGAGCGCGGGTAAATGAAACTGTCACGCTGATCGCGCGACCAGCCCACGGTCCCTACAAGACTGTCGACCGTGACATCGCCGATGCCATCGGGAGAGGAGCAACCGAACTGGATGCAAAACTCTTGATACTGAACGGGGCTGTCGGTATAGGTGGTGATCGTCGTCCGGTCCACCCCCAGTCCGAAATTGACCATGTCGTCCTCGCCGATCGGATAGCCCAGACGCAAGCCTGCGCCGGTGGACACCGTCTTGTAGCGCGCTACGATGGTGGTCTCGGACGGATCGTAGGTCCGGTGGTAGATGTCGTAGCCCAGGCTCACGCCATCGATGGTGTAATACGGATCGGTGAAGGACAGCGACATGGTGCGGCTGGACTTGCTGGTGTTCAGGCCAATCGACATCGACTTGCCGCTGCCAAACAGGTTTTCCTGCGAGATCGAGCCGGATAGCACCAGTTTTTCCGAACTGGAGAAGCCCGCCCCGAGCATCAGATTTCCGGTGGGCCGCTCGTTTACCGTGAAGTTCACATCCACCTGATCGGTGGTGCCCGGCACCGCCGGTGTCTGCACCGCCACTTCGTCGAAATAACCGAGACGGTCGATACGCGAGCGGGAACGGTTGATCTTCTCCGCGTCGTACCACTCGCCTTCCATCTGGCGCATCTCGCGGCGCACGACTTCGTCGCGCGTCTTGGTGTTGCCGCCGATGTTGATGCGGTTGACATACACCCGACGGCCCGGATCGACAAAGATGGTGAAGGCCACCTCGTTGGTGTCCGCATTCACCTCGGGCGAGGCGTTGACGTTGGCAAACGCATAGCCTTCGTTGCCGAGCCGGTCCATCACCGCCTTGGTGGTGTCGGTGAGCTTTTCGCGGGAGAACACTTCGCCCGGCTTGAGCTTCGCCAGTTTCAGGTATTCCTCTTCCGGCAGGATCAGATCACCGGCAAAGCGCACCGCCGATACGGTGTACTTTTCGCCTTCGGTGAGATTGACCGTGATGTGGATGTCGCGCTTGTCCGGCGTGATCGACACCTGGGTGGAGTCGATGTTGAAATCGAGATAACCGCGATCCAGATAGAAGGAGCGCAGGTTTTCGAGGTCGGCTCCAAGCTTCTGGCGCGAATACTGATCGTTTTTCGTATACCAGGTGAGCCATCCCGGCGTGGTGAGCTGGAACAGGTCGAGCAGCGTGGAATCCTTGAACGACTGATTGCCGACCACCTTGATCTCGCGAATGCGTGCAACATCCCCTTCATCGACCGTGAAGTTGATGCCCACACGGTTGCGCTCAAGCGGGGTGACCGTGGTGGTGACCATGGCGGCGTACTTGCCCCGGCTCAGGTACTGGCGCTTGAGTTCCTGCTCTGCGCGTTCGAGCAGGGACCGATCGAATATCTGCGCTTCGCTCAGGCCAACCTGACGCAGCCCGGCCTTCAGTGCATCCTTGTCGAACTCCTTCACCCCGACAAAGGTGATGTCGGCAATCGCAGGGCGTTCATCGACCAGCACCACGATCATGTCGTTCTCGACCTCAATGCGCACATCGCTGAAGAAGCCGGTGGCAAACAGCCCCCGGATTGCATCGGCCGCCTGCTGCTCGCTGAAGGTTTCTCCGACCCGCACGGGAAGGTAGCTGAACACCGTACCGGCTTCGGTACGCTGAATGCCTTCCACCCGGATGTCCTGAACCACGAAAGGTTCGAATGCAAAAACGGGCGTGGCAACAAAAAGGGCTGTTACCAGCCCGGTGAGGATTTTCTGTTTCATTCAGGCATCAACCCGAGAATAGACGCGTAAGATCGTTATAGAAGGCAAATGCCATGAGCATTGCAAGCATCACCAGGCCGATCTGTTGCCCGATCTCCATGGCGCGCTCGGAGACGGGGCCGCCCTTGATGATTTCGATCGTATAATACAGTAAATGCCCACCATCGAGCACCGGAATGGGCAGCAGGTTGAGCACCCCCAGGCTGATGCTGATGAGCGCCACGAAGGTGAGGTAATGCGTCCAGCCCAGCTTCGCACTCTGCCCGGCGTAGTCCGCGATGGTGACCGGCCCGGAGAGGTTTTTCCAGGAAATGTCGCCGGTGATCATGCGGCCGATCATCTTCAGGCTCAGGACTGAAGTGTCCCAGGTCTTGGTCAGCGCCCGGCCCAAACTTTCCAGCGGACCATAGCGCACGATTGCAAACATGGACTCGCGGTCGCTCTGAAACTCGGCCACGGTGATGCCGACCCGGCCAACCCGCTGGCCGTCCTGCGTGGCTTCGTCGGGCACCAGCTCCAGTTCGATGCGCTCACCATCGCGCATCACCGCCATCCGCGTGGGCACCCCTGCCCGCTCGCGGATGCGTTCCACCAGCGTCAACCACGAATCGAGCGGCCCTTCGGCCAGATACACGATCAGATCGCCCGACCTCAGGCCCGCCCGGTCGGCCGCACTGCCCGGCATCACCTCGCCAATGACCGGTGGAATGTGCGGACGCCAGGGCATCAGGCCCATGCGGCGGACCAGATCGACCTCGCCATCGTCGATGTGCATGCCACTCAAATCGAGCTGCCGGAACCCCTGGGTGTGATCCTCGCTGCGTACCTGCAGCGTGACCGTCCGCTGGTCCACCGCATGGCGCAGCAGCGCCCAGCGCAGTTCGGTCCAGCTGCTGACCGCTTCGTCATCCACATGGGTCACCAGATCGCCGTCGCGCATCCCCGCCACGGCGGCAATGCTCTCTCCTTCCACCAGGGCAATGCGCGGCCGCAACTCCTCGGTACCCGACACGAACAGCGCCCAGTACAGGACGATGGCCAGCGCAAAGTTGGCCAGCGGACCGGCCGCAACGATCGCGTAACGCCGACCGACGGTCTGGCGGTTGAAAGCGCGATGCGCTTCTTCCGCAGGCACGGGCGCCTCGCGCTCGTCGAGCATCTTCACATAGCCCCCCAGCGGGAAGGCGGCCAGCACCCACTCGGTGCGGTCCGGACCGCGCGTCCAGCGCAGCAAGGGCTTGCCAAAGCCGACCGAAAAGCGCAGCACCTTCACCCCACACCAGCGCGCCACCATGTAATGGCCCAGTTCGTGGAAGAAGATCAGCGCGCCAAGCGCCAGTACAAAGGGAATCAGGTATTCAAGTACATTCATGCAACCCTCGCCTCAATCATGCCGCGTGCCATTTCGCGGGCTCGACGGTCGGTTTCAAGCACCGCCGCAAGCGAGTCGACCGGTTGATTGGCCACCCGTTCCAGCGTCTCGGCAACAATCCACGCAATACCGGGATAGGTGAGCTTTCGATCAAGAAAGGCTGCAACGGCTTCCTCGTTTGCAGCATTCAGGATGGCGGGCGCGGAGCCGCCCGCCCGGAGGGCCTGATACGCCAGTGCCAGACAGGGAAAACGGTCCAGATCGGGCGCCTCGAAACTGAGCGGCCCCAGCCTGAAGAAATCCAGTGCGGACACCCCCGCCTCCATCCTGCGCGGAAAGGCCAGCGCATGGGCAATCGGCGTGCGCATGTCGGGGTTGCCCAACTGCGCCAGAACCGAGCCGTCGACATACTCCACCATCGAATGGATCACGCTTTGCGGATGAATCACCACATCGATGCGTTCGGCCGGCGCATTGAACAGCCAGTGCGCCTCGATGACTTCCAGCCCCTTGTTCATCATCGTGGCCGAGTCGACCGAAATCTTTCGTCCCATCACCCAGTTGGGGTGAGCACAGGCCTGCTCCGGCGTCACGCTGGCGAGACTGTCGAGCGGGGCAGTACGGAAGGGGCCGCCCGATGCGGTGAGCAGGATGCGCCGGATGCCCGATGGCGCCAACTCACCCGCATAGCCTGCCGGCAGAGACTGAAACACCGCATTGTGTTCGCTGTCGATCGGCAGCAATTCGGCGCCGCCCTTGCGCACCGCCTCCATGAACAGCGCGCCGGCCACCACCAGCGCCTCCTTGTTCGCCAGCAACACGCGCTTGCCCGCCTCTGCAGCCGCCAGTGTTGGCAGCAGACCGGCCGCGCCAACGATGGACGCCATCACCGCATCCACTTCAGGATGCGTGGCCATGTCCACCAGCGCTTCGGCACCGGCCAGCACCCGCGTGGCACAACTGTTCGCGCGCAGCGCCTGCTCTAGTTCGGAAGCCCGGGCAGCGTCCGGAAAAACGGCAAAGACGGGATTGAAGCGAAGACACAGGTCGCGCAACTCATCCAGGCGAGCGTGCGCAGTGGCCGCAAACAGGCGAAAGCGTTCGGGGTGACGGGCAATCACGTCGAGCGTGCTCTGGCCAATCGAGCCGGTTGCGCCAAGCACCGTGACGTTCTGGATATTCTCGGGGGAGTCGGACATGTTGTTCCAGGAATCCAGCCGCAGATCAGCGACCGGCGACGAGCAGCAACAGGAGAACGAGCGGCAGGGTTGAAGTCAGGCTGTCGATGCGGTCGAGCACGCCACCGTGCCCGGGCAACAGCTTGCCGCTGTCTTTCACTCCGGCCTGTCGTTTCATCAGGGATTCAAAAAGGTCGCCAATGATGCTGACCGAGGTCAGCACGATCAGCAGCAATACCGCCAGGACCCATGACAGCGGGCCCGCCAGCCGGTCACCTAGCTGCAGCCATGTCACACCCAGCAGCACCACGGCGAGCGCAGCACCCCATGCCCCCTCCCAGGTCTTGCCCGGGCTGACCGATGGTGCAAGCTTGTGGCGCCCAAAGCGCCGGCCGGAAAAAAAGGCGGCAATATCGGCTACCCAGACGAGCGACATCGCGGCCAGCAGCACCAAGGGGGACAGCTGTCGCAAGTGCGCCAGTGCCAGCGCAGCAGGCACGACGACCACCAGACCGGTGAGCCAGGACAGCGGCGCCTTCAGCCTCCAGTGCGCGCGCAGCCAGAATGGCACCACCAGCACCCAGAACAGGGCACTGACGCCGTACACACTCCTGAGCAGGCCCGTATCGGCCACCTCATCGAGGTGCAGCCCATTGCCCAGACCCAGCAGCAATACCAAGGCGCCGGCGAGGGCAGCAAAGGCCGCCCGCGCAGCGCGCTGGAGGGCACACAACCCGCCCCACTCCCACGCCGCAAGCACCCCGACCAAAGCACTCAAGGCTAGCCACAAGGGGGCTGGCAACAGGAACAGCGCCGCCAGGAAGCCGACCAGCAAAACAATTGCGGTAAGCACCCGTGCCTTAAGCATTGTTTCGCAATCCCGCACTGGCGGGACTTCTTCCGCCTGCTTGCTGTACCTGTTCGCTGGTGCGGCCGAAACGCCGTTCACGGTCCTGATAGGAAGTCAGTGCAGCGACAAAAGCCTTCTCGTCGAAGTCGGGCCACAAGGTGTCGGTAAAGTACAGCTCGGTATAGGCCAACTGCCACAGCAGGAAGTTGCTGATGCGCTGCTCGCCGCCGGTGCGGATGAAGAGGTCGGGTTCGGGGCCGTAGTTGAGTGCGAGCTCTGCGCCGAGCTCTTCATCGGTGAAGTCGTCACGACCGGGATGCTTGCGGATCAGCCGGCTCACCGCCTGCAGGATGTCCCAGCGGCCACCGTAATTGGCTGCCACGGTGAGGGTCATCCGGGTATTGTCCCGGGTGGTGGATTCGGCCTGCTCGATGAGTTCGATCAGGGCAGGCTCGAAACGGTCGCGCGCCCCGATCACCCGGAAGCGGATACCGTTTTCATGCAGACGTGCGAGCTCGCGCTGCAGCGAACGCATGAACAGCCGCATCAGAAAGGACACTTCCTCGGCCGGACGCCGCCAGTTCTCGGAACTGAAGGCGAACAGCGTCAGATGCGCCACCCCCTGCTCCATGCAGGCACGGATCACCGTGCGCACCGACTCCACGCCTCGCCGGTGGCCGGCAACGCGTGGCAGCATGCGCTTTCTGGCCCAGCGGCCATTGCCATCCATGATGATTGCGACATGCCTGGGCACCGCCAGTACCTCGGGAATGTCGCGGGTTGAACTCACGAACGGAAGGCCCGCCATGTTTTGCAGTCTCCGGTGCGGAACGGTTACAGAAACGATCCGCAGATCAGATCTGCATCAGTTCCTGTTCCTTGTCGGCGAGCAGCTTGTCGATCTCGGCGACGTATTTGTCGGTGAGCTTCTGGACGGCTTCCTGACCGCGACGCTCATCGTCTTCGGAAATGGTCTTTTCCTTGACCGCATCTTTCAGGTTCTGGTTGGCATCGCGACGCAGGTTGCGCACGGCCACCTTGGCGTTTTCGCCCTCATGGCGCACCACCTTGGTCAGATCGCGACGACGCTCTTCGGTGAGCGCAGGCATCGGCACACGGATGATCTCGCCCTGGTTCGACGGGTTGAGGCCCAGATCGCTGTCGCGGATCGCTTTCTCGACCTTGGACAGCATGGGTTTTTCCCAGGGTTGCACGCCAATCGTGCGTGCATCGATCAGGGTGACGTTGGCCACCTGGTTCACCGGAACCATGCTGCCGTAATATTCCACCATGACATGATCGAGCAGGCCGGTATGCGCCCGCCCGGTGCGGACTTTCGCGAGGTCGGTCTTCAGGACCTCGATCGACTTCTGCATCTTCTGTTCAGTCGTTTTCTGCAGTTCGGAAATCATCAACGCGTCCTCACGAATGGACCAGGGTACCCTCGTCCTCACCCATCACGACACGCTTGAGCGCGCCGGGCTTGAAGATCGAGAATACATTGATCGGCAGTTTCTGGTCACGGCACAGTGCAAAGGCGGTAGCATCGAGCACGGCCAGATTGCGCCCGATGGCCTCGTCAAAGCTGATCCGGTGATAGCGCTGCGCGTCCGGATCCTTTTTGGGGTCGGCAGTATAGACACCATCGACCTTGGTGGCCTTGAGCACGATCTGCGCGCCCATTTCAGAGCCGCGCAGGGCTGCTGCCGTGTCGGTAGTGAAAAAGGGGTTGCCGGTACCGGCCGCAAAGATCACGACGCGCCCCTCTTCGAGGTGGCGAATCGCGCGCCCCCGGATGTAGGGCTCGACCACCTGATCGATGCGCAACGCCGACTGGACCCGCGCCTCAAGATCGGCGCGGCGCATGGCATCGGCCAGCGCCATGGCATTCATCACCGTGGCGAGCATGCCCATGTAGTCGGCGGTTGCACGGTCCATGCCACTGGCCGCCCCTTTCATGCCGCGAAAGATGTTGCCGCCGCCAATCACCACACCCACCTGCACCCCAAGCCGGGATACCTCGGCAATCTCGCTGACGATGCGCTCGACAACGGCTTCGTTGATGCCGTAGGCGTCGTCACCCATCAGGGCTTCGCCAGACAGCTTGAGCATGATGCGCTTGTAAGCGGCGGCAGTCATCCTGTTACTCCTTACTTCTGTGCTGCAGCCGCTGCCTGGGCAGCCACTTCAGCGGCGAAGTCATTGACCTTCTTCTCGATGCCCTCACCCACGATGAACAGGGTGAACGAAGCCACCGAAGCACTGCGCGACTTGAGCAGGGCCTCGATGGTCTGCTTGTCGTCCTTCACGAAGGGCTGACCCAGCAGGGTCACTTCCTTCAGGAACTTGGCCACGGTACCTTCGGCAATCTTCTCGAGCATGGCTTCCGGCTTGCCGGCTTCGCGTGCCTTCTCGATGGCGATGCGACGCTCGGCGTCGATCAGGTCGGCCGATACGCCGGAGGCGTCCAGGCTCTTCGGCTTGGAGGCTGCGATGTGCATGGCCAGATCCTTGGCCAGTTGCTCGTCGCCCCCCACCAGATCCACCAGCACGCCGATTCTGGCGCCCGCGTGCACATAGCTCGCCACCTGACCCTGCGCTTCGATGCGGGTAAAGCGACGGATGGTCATGTTCTCGCCGATCTTGCCGATCAACTCGCTGCGCACCTGCTCCACGGTCTGGCCGTTGAGTTCCAGCGCGGACAGGGCCTCGACATCGGCCGGCGCCTTGTTGGCCACCAGTTCGGCCAGGGTTGCAGCCAGATTGATGAAGTCGTCGTTCTTGGCCACGAAGTCGGTTTCGCAGTTGAGCTCGACCATCGCAGCCAGCTTGCCGTCAGCCGACAGGAAGGTGCCGACGATGCCTTCGGCGGTCACACGGGAAGCGGCCTTGCTGGCCTTGCTGCCCAGCTTCACGCGCAGAATTTCTTCAGCCTTGGCCATGTCGCCAGCGGCTTCGGTCAGGGCCTTCTTGCATTCCATCATCGGCGCGTCGGTCTTCTCGCGCAGTTCCTTCACCATGCTTGCGGTAATTTCCGCCATGCTAACTCCTGAAAACGGTTTCTAATTCGAAAATTCGAAATTCGGTACGGATGAACGGTGCCAGCGACAGGCCGGCACCGCGTGGAGGAATCAGGCCTGCTCGTCGGAAGAGGTTTCCTCTTCCTCGACTTCGACGAACTCGTCGGAGCCGGCTGCCACGATTTCCTGCAGCGCCATGCTGCGACCTTCCAGCACGGCATCGGCCACACCGCGTGCATACAGGCGGATCGCGCGGGACGAATCGTCGTTGCCCGGGATCAGGTAATCCACGCCATCGGGGGTGTGGTTGGTATCGACCACGGCCACCACCGGAATACCCAGCTTCTGGGCTTCAGTGATTGCAATCTTGTGGTAACCCACGTCGATGATGAACAGCGCATCGGGCAGACCGCCCATGTCCTTGATGCCGCCGATGCTCTTTTGCAGCTTTTCCATCTCGCGGGTGGCCATCAGCGCTTCTTTCTTGGACAGGCGCTCCAGCGAACCGTCCTCGATCATTGCTTCCATTTCCTTCAGGCGCTTGATCGACTGCTTGACCGTCTTGAAGTTGGTCAGCATGCCGCCCAGCCAACGCTCATCCACGTACGGCATGCCGGCACGGCTGGCTTCCTCGGCGATGATCTCGCGGGACTGGCGCTTGGTACCGACGAACATCACGGTGCCACGGTTGGCCGACAGCTTGCGCACGTAGTCCATGGCTTCGTTGTACTTCGCCATGGTCTTTTCGAGGTTGATGATGTGAATCTTGTTGCGCTGGCCGAAGATGTACGGGGCCATCCGGGGATTCCAGAAACGGGTCTGGTGGCCAAAGTGGACGCCCGCTTCGAGCATCTGACGCATGGTGACTGACATGATGTGTAACTCCAGTTTTACAAGGGTTTGACCTCCGCCCGACATTGCCACCCAGCCCCCGAAGCATCACGACACTGCGTGAGCAAAAGACTTTGAAGACCTGGATGGACCCTGACGGAATCTGACGGGCGTGCGGATTTTGCCGGCTTTTGAGCAGACAAGCTCGCAATGATAGCAGTCCTCCCCCCACCAACTCAAGGATTGCATGCGCATCGGCCCATATGCGTCGATCACCTCGCCACGCTGCCGGCATTCGCCCGGAAATTTGCCCTGAATGACCGGCTTGCGATAGCCTTCACGCTTTGCCATGTCGGCCGGACGGCCAACATGGCGCGACAAGAGACGAGGACAATGAACATCGCTCTAAAGACCCCCGACGAGATCGAGAAAATGCGTACCGCCTGCCGCCTGGCAGCCGAAGTGCTCGATTACATAGAACCTTTCGTGAAGCCCGGCGTGACCACTGGCGAGCTCGATCGCCTGTGCCATGACTACATGGTGAATGTGCAGCAGACCATTCCCGCCCCGCTGAACTACGCCCCCCCGGGCTATTCACCTTACCCCAAGTCGATCTGCACCTCGATCAATCATCAGGTCTGTCACGGCATTCCTGGCGACAAGGCACTGAAGAAGGGTGACATCGTGAACATCGACATCACCGTGATCAAGGACGGTTTTCACGGCGACACCAGCCGCATGTTCATCGTCGGCAAGGACGCCCCGATCCTCGCCCGCAGGCTGTGCCAAATCACCTTCGAGTGCCTGTGGCTCGGCATTGCGCAGGTACGCCCGGGCGCCCGACTCGGAGACATTGGCCATGCCATTCAGCGACATGCGGAAGGCAACGGCTTTTCGGTGGTGCGCGAGTTCTGCGGCCATGGCATCGGCGCCAACTTTCACGAAGACCCGCAAGTCCTGCATTACGGCAAACCCCAGACCGGCGTGACCCTGGTTCCGGGCATGACCTTCACCATCGAGCCCATGATCAACGCCGGCAAGGCCGCCATTTCGGAACTGCCCGATGGCTGGACCATCGTCACCAAGGATCGCAGCCTGTCCGCACAGTGGGAGCACACCGTGCTGGTCACCGACACCGGCGTGGAGGTTCTCACCGTCTCGGAACGCTGCCCTGCCCCACCTGCCCTGGTCACCGACCGGCTTTCGATCAACGGAAGCCTGACCGCCTGAACGCCCGCCCCCCCTGAGAGGACCCACACATGCCGTTGCACACACTGCCCGACACCATCGAACGCTTGCGGCAGGCTCTGAGCGACGGCCGCAAGGCCCTGCGCAGCGCCTACGAAACCCGCCCTGCCACCGCACGCATGCTGCAAGGGCGCTCGGCGCTGGTCGACCGCATCGCCTGTGACCTGTGGCAGTCCTGCGAGATGCCCGAAGGCTGCGCACTGGTGGCCGTGGGGGGCTACGGGCGCGGCGAGCTGTTTCCGGCCTCCGACATCGACCTGCTGATCCTGGTGCCCGACATGGCGGACGAGCGGCTGCGGCCCAGCCTGTCTGCATTCGTCAGCGCGCTGTGGGACATCGGCCTCGAGATCGGCCAGAGCGTGCGCACGGTGGAGGAATGCCTGGAGGCCTCGGCGGCCGACATCACCGTGCAGACCAACCTGCTCGAAGCCCGCCTGCTATGCGGGGATGCTCATCTGTATGGTGAGTTCGAGCGGCGTTACCGGGCACAGCTGGATGTGCGCACCTTCTTCAAGGCCAAGCGCCTTGAGCAGGAACAGCGTTATGCCCGACATCAGGACACACCCTATGCGCTGGAACCCAACTGCAAGGAAAGCCCCGGGGGGCTGCGCGACCTGCAGATGCTGGGCTGGATTGCACGTGCGGCCGGCCTGGGGCGCAACTGGCGCGACCTGGCCCGCAACCGCCTGATCACCGGCGAGGAAGCCAGCGACCTGCGCAGCATCGAGCGCTTCCTGCAACACATCCGCATCCGCCTGCACTATCTGTCCGGCCGTGCCGAAGACCGCCTGCTGTTCGACCACCAGGAAAAGCTTGCCCGCGCCATGGGCGTGGAGGCCACGGCGGGCAAGCGCGCCTCGGAAGTGCTCATGCAGCGCTACTACCTCACGGCAAAAAAGCTCACCCAGATCAATACCATCCTGCTGCAGAACTACAGCACGGTGATCTTTCCCGAGCAGTCGCCCGCCGCCTTCATCATCAACGAGCGTTTCCAGTCTCAGCGCGAGTTGCTCGACATTCGGCACGATCAGGTTTTCGAGCAACACCCTTCCGCCCTGCTCGAATGCTTTTTGCTGCTGCAGCAGCGCTGCGAACTGAAGGGCATGACGGCGCGCACCCTGCGTGCGCTGTGGCTCAATCGCAAGCGGGTGAATGCCGCCTTCCGGGCCGATCCGGACAATCGCGCACTGTTCCTGCAACTGCTGCAGCAACGGCGCGGCATCGTGCACGAATTCCGGCGCATGAACCAGTACGGCATCCTGAGCCGTTACATCACGCCATGGCGGCGCATCGTGTGCCAGATGCAACACGACCTGTTTCATGTTTATACGGTCGATCAGCACACCCTGATGGTGCTGCGCAACCTGCGCCGCTTCACAATGGGCGAGCATGCCCACGAATACCCGTTGATGAGCCGCCTGATGCTTGCCTTCGACCGCCACTGGCTGCTGTACCTGGCAGCGCTGTTTCACGACATCGCCAAAGGCCGGGGCGGCGACCACTCAAAGCTCGGCATGGTCGAGGCGCGACATTTCTGCGAACAGCACGAGCTTGACGCGGAAGACACGGACTTGGTGGCCTGGCTGGTGGAGCACCACCTCACCATGTCGCAGGTCGCGCAGAAGCAGGACACATCCGATCCCGACGTGATTGGCCGCTTTGCCGACATCGTCGGCAGCGAGCGTCGACTCACCGCGCTGTATCTGCTCACCCATGCCGACATCCGGGGCACCAGCCCCAAGGTGTGGAATGGCTGGCGCGGCAAGCTGCTCGAAGACCTGTTCTTCGCCACCCAGCGCCTGTTGCGCGGCGCCACCCCCGAGCAGGCGCTCGGACTGGACGACCGCCAGGAAGACGCCCGCCGGTTGCTGCGCTTCCACGGACTGCGTGCCGGGGTGGAAGACGCCCTGTGGGAGCAGCTCGATACGGTGTATTTCATGCGCCACTCGCCGGAGGAAATCGCCTGGCACACCCGGGTACTGTATTACCGTGTAATCAGCGACAGCCCGGTGGTGAAGGCCCGGCTTTCGGATGAGTACGATGGACTGCAGGTGATGGTCTTCACCCGCGACGAGAAGGATTTGTTCGTAAGGCTCACCGGCTTTTTCGGCAAACTCGGCTTTTCCATTCAGGACGCCAAGGTCCACACCACCCGCCACGGCTACGCACTGGACAGCTTCATCCTGCACAACCCCGGCAGCCTGGACGACAGCGCGGCGATCACCCAATCGGGTTATCGCGACATCGTGATGCTGATCGAACACGAACTGACCGACCGGCTCAGTCGTGGCGCGCCGATTGACCGCCCGGGCGGGGGGCGTTTGTCCCGCCATGTGCGGCATTTTCCGATCACCCCGGAAGTGCGTCTGCGACCCGACGAGGCCGGCCGGCACTACATCCTGTCGCTCACGGCTTCCGACCGCCCCGGCCTGCTCTTTGCCGTGGCCGAAGTCCTGGCAAACAATGGCATCGATGTGGAAGCCGCCAAGATCGCGACACTGGGCGAACGTGTGGAAGATACCTTCCTGCTCAATGCCCGCAGCCTGAGCCAGGACAGCAAGGTGCTGAAGGTCGAGCGCGAACTGCTCGACCGCCTGCAGCTGTAATCCCCCGGACCGGCTGCCGCCGGCTCAGTGCCCCTTGCCCTGAAGCCTGTCCATCAACGCATACAGCAAACCCGACACCACGAAGGTCAGGTGAATGCCGACCATCCAGGCCAGATGGCGGTCATCCATGTTGCCGACGTTCATGAAGGCCTTCAGCAGCTCGATCCCCGAAATGGCGACAATCGAGCCGATGAGCTTGATCTTCAGGTCCGAAAAGCCGATGTGTCCCATCCACTCCGGCCGGTCTGTATGGTTGTGCAAGTCCTCCATCTTGGAAACGAAGTTCTCATAGCCACTGAACATGATGATCACCAGCAGACTCATGATCAGCGCAATATCGACCAGCGAGAGCACGCCGATGATCAGCTCCGCACCTGTGGCCGTCATGATGTGGGCGTACATGTGCCACACCTCCTTGACGAACTTCACCAGCAACAGGACCAGCGCAAACGTCAGTCCGAAGTAAATGGGCGCCATCAGCCAGCGGCTGGCAAACAACAGATGCTCAAAAGAGGTTTCGAGTCGCTTCATCGGGTTCTCCGCAGGCCCCCTGGCCCGTCGCGCGCGGATTCTAGCAGCAATCCCCGGTCATGCGCATGCGCAGCCGCAGCCGCACTCAGGACGCAGCCGGTCGGCGCCCCCGGGAAACCCAGGCAGACCAACTGTACAGCGCAAGACTGAGCCAGATCAGCACGAAACTGCTGAATTGCACGGGCGAAAGCGGCTCCTTGAATATCAGCCAGGCAATCAGAAACTGCATTGTCGGATTGATGTACATCAAAAAACCCAGCGTGGCGAGTTTCAACCTGCGCGCAGCCGCTGCAAACAACAGCAAAGGAATGGCCGTGAGCACGCCACTGGCCAGCAGCAATGCCGTGATTGAAGGGGTTTCGAAAAAACTTGAAATCCCCTGGCTGCTCAACCATATCAATGCCCCCAGAGCCAGTGGCAGCAGCACAAGGGTTTCGACGAACAGACCGGAAACGCCATCGAGTGAAATCTGCTTTCGCAACAACCCATAGGTGCCAAAAGTCAGCGCAAGTCCAAGCGTGATCCAGGGCAATTCTCCGAGCACAACCAATTGCACCGCAATCGCCACCCCGGCAAGCAACACAGCCACCTGCTGCAGGCGATGCATCGTTTCACGCAATACGAACATGCCAAGCGCCACATTCACCAGAGGCGTCAGGAAATACCCCAGACTGGCCTGAAAGGCGCGCTGGGTTTCAATGGCGTGAATGAACATGCCCCAGTTGAGCGCAATCAGCACAGCACACGCCATCACACGCCCCAGACCACGAGGGTGCTTGAGGGCCTGCACAATCGGCGCCCACTGCCCGAGCAGCGTGATCAGCCCCACCAGAAAGGCGCAGGACCAGATCACCCGGTGAACCACCACCTCCCATGCCGGAACCGACTCGAACAACGCAAAGAACAGCGGGAAACAGCCCCAGATCATGTAGGCCATCAACCCCTGCAACACGCCCTTTCGGGTTTCGCTCACTTTTTCACCATTCTGTTTTGTTCGTGCCTGTTGTTCGGAGTTGTTTTTCCGGATTTTTCCCAGAATTCGCGTCGGCGCATCGTTCGGCGCTCACGGACCGAGTCTCAGACACCGTAATATTTCGCATCTTACCAGACGGTCAATCCTCCACGGCAAGCTACTTTCAGCACCCTGCCTCCATCCTTCAAAACACAAATGAGAGCACATCACGCTGGAAAACGATAACCTGCAGAAAGCGAATGAATCATTCATAGAGAATACTTTTTTAACGCGACCACTTGAAACTTGCTTATCGCGTAAGTAATATCCGTGACACCTTCAAACCCACAAGGAACGTATCCACATGTCAAGCCTCGATGATCTGCTGGCGCAAAAGGAAGCGCTTGAAGCCCAGATTGAAGATATTCGCAATCGCCAGCGTGCCGACGCCATCGCCCAGGTCAAGGAACTCATCCGCACCTATGACCTGACCTCCGACGATCTGTTTGGCCGTGGCAGTTCCCGCTTCATGAGCACCCGACGCGGACCGGGTACCCCCCGCTATCGCGACCCGGTCAGTGGCAAGACCTGGACTGGCCAGGGCAGAATGCCCAAGTGGCTGGAAGGCAAGAGCAAGGAAGATTTCGCCATCTGAGCTCGCACGAAATCCGGCGCGTTCGGGCCGTGCAAGGGGCCGTGCAAGTGCAAAACCAGCACGGCCCTTTTCCTTTCGCCTGAACACCTTTCCAACGCCCTCCCGGCCTTCTCGGCGCTCGCCTCACCATCCGAATGCGGGCATTGTGTCGGGACAATTCATCATCGACATGTTGTCACGCATCCACACTCCCCGCATTGCCATCGCCGTAGTCAGTGCTCTCCTCTTTCTATTGATGTCAGGCTGTTCCAGCAATCAGGCACGCCAGGCAGCGTTCGTCCCCGACGAGAACGCAAGCTCTCTGGCAGAGATCATCAACCAGTATCGTGCATTTCACCAACTCGACAGCCTGGCCGAATCCCCCACCCTGCATCGGGTCGCCCTGGCACATGTCACAGATCTTCAGCGTTCGGGCGTATTCGCTGGCGAATGCAATCTGCACAGTTGGTCCGATCAAGGCCCATGGACACCCTGCTGCTATTCCCGCGATCACGCGAAATCTGCCTGCATGCTGAACAAACCAGCCGAGTTCAGCAACGGGCGTTTCAATGCCCCGGGATATGAGATCGCAACCGTGCATGGATTGGGCATGAGCCCGGCGCGAGCATTGCGCCACTGGCTGCACAGCGACGCCCACCACGATGTACTGCTGAACCGCAATCAATGGACTGATGTGCGCTGGAAATCGATAGGCGCTGCCATCTCTGAAAATTACGCCGTGGTCTGGTTCAGTGAAGCCTCGGAAGAGGACGAGCGACAACTCACCGACGCCCGTGGCACACATCGCCCCCCGGAAGCCCGTCTGCTCAAATAAAGGGACATGCATACATGCATTTTTCGCTGGCAAAATTAAAAGTCAGCGTCTATAATACTCATCTTTCCTGAACCGGAAACCGGTTGGGTGCTTAGCTCAGTTGGTAGAGCGTCGCCCTTACAAGGCGAATGTCGGCGGTTCGACCCCGTCAGCACCCACCAAGAACACCTGCCACAGCGTGGCAAGCAACACCAAAACCCGCACTGCCAAAGGCTTTGCGGGTTTTTTCTTGTGTCATGCCGTAGCACGTCAGCGCACCACATACCGTCAAAAATGGCGGTACACATGACGGTACACGGTACCCTTGACGGTATACCGCCATGGCGGGTATCTGCGAGGGATGAAAAATGCCGCTGAACGACGTTGCCGTAAGGCAAGCCAAACCAACCGACAAGGCCCGAAAACTTGCCGACGAACGCGGGCTATACCTGCTGGTACAGCCGACCGGCGGAAAGCTGTGGCGGCTCGACTACCGCTTCGAGGGCAAGCGCAAGACCCTGTCCTTGGGCGGATACCCCGATGTATCCCTGGCCGAGGCCCGCAAGCGGCGCGACCAGGCCCGCGAGTTGCTCGCCGCAGGAACAGATCCCAGCGCTGCGAAGAAGGAAAGCAAGCAGGCCCGTGTTGAAGCCGTGGCCAACGCCTTCGAGGCCATCGGTCGCGAGTGGCACAAGCGCAAGAGCGCGACCTGGACCGCCTCGACGCAAGAGAAAACACTCGCGGTCCTGGAGAAAGACCTGTTTCCCTGGCTGGGCAGCCGGCCCGTGGGCGAGATCGCCGCGCCTGAACTGCTGCTGACGCTGCGCCGTATCGAAGAGCGAGGAGCCATCGACACAGCGCACCGTGCAAAGCAGACCGCCGGTCAGATTTTCCGCTACGCCATCGCCACCGGTCGTGCCGACCGCAACCCCGCTGCCGACCTGCAAGGCGCGCTGACGCCGGTGGCGAAGAAGCACTTCCCCGCCATCACGGACGCGGGGGAGGTGGGTCCGCTGCTCAGGGCCATCGAAGCTTACAAGGGATCGCTGATCGTCCGCAGTGCGCTGCGCCTGGCGCCCATGCTGTTTGTCCGGCCGGGTGAGCTGCGCCGGGCGGAATGGTCCGAGATCGACCTCGATCATGGGGAGTGGCGGATACCTGCCGAGAAGATGAAAAAGCGCCGCGACCACATCGTTCCGCTGGCCCGGCAGGCGGTCGAAATCCTGCGCGACCTGCAGCCACTCACCGGGCACGGTCGATACGTTTTTCAGGGCGTCCGGGACCATGGCAAGCCCATGTCCGAAGGCACCGTGAACAACGCCCTCAAGCGCATGGGCTACGACACCAAGAACGAGATTACCGGCCACGGCTTCAGGGCCATGGCGCGCACGATCCTGCATGAGGTGCTGGGGGTGGATGCGGCCGTGATCGAGCATCAACTCGCCCACCAGGTGCCCGATTTACTCGGGGCGACGTACAACCGCACCAAGTTCTTGCCGCAGCGCAAGCAGATGATGCAGGCGTGGGCGGACTACCTGGACAAGCTTCGCAAGGGGGCGGACGTGATCCAGTTGCGGGGCTCTCGATGAGCGGCAGGAAAAGGAAAGGCGTGGACAAGCTTGGCTTGAGGGCTGCAGAAAACGCTGATTACAAGCTGGACGTTCTTGATAGCGTTATCGAGGCGCTTGAAATAGCGTGCGCCAGTGATCCGCCGGATGACTTCAGACGTACGGTAACACTGCACGGCTTTGAGGCATCGAATCTGCTCCGAGGTCTCAAGGCTGCTCGAAGACTGGAGGATGACCCTTTTGGCATCAAGGCAGCATTCCGAGAAAACAGAGGCTTGCCCATTCCAGAAAAGGCAGCGCTCGCGCGCGAGGTCAGAGACGAAATTGCGGGGGGAAAGTCACGCGAACAAGCGCTCCTTGACGTGGGGGCACGGCACAAGATGAACGGCAGCCATGACATAAACGTAAGTAGCTCCCTTGCAAAAATCTATGATGAACTGAAGGACTACATATAGCCTCTACCATTTCAAGGTCACGCCGTCAAGTCGTTAATTTGACCGATATTGCTGCGTAGTCTGAGCGTTCGTTAGCTCGCATCATCCGCTTCACCTCAAAGCCACCCCGGAGAAAGGAGAAGCGAGCGATGCAACCGACTATCACCCCGGCCACCCTGAAGGCCTTTGATACCCTGCCTGATTCCGCCATGGTCGACATCAAGACCGTGGCCGGCGTCCTGGGGCGTTCCCCTTCGTCTATTTGGCGGGATTCCCGGCTAGGCCGGATGCCTCGCCCCCTGAAGACCGGCCCAGCCTGCACCCGCTGGAATGTTGGCGCAATCCGCCGCCACCTCAACAGCCTGGGGGTGCAGGCATGACCCCCGCCGCCCACACCGCCCGCCCGCTGGAATGGTGCGCCACCTCCCCCCGCGCCTACCGGCGCGGCGCGGCTCGCATGGCACCGATGATTGCAGGCCTGCGAAGCGGCGCCCTGAGCGCTGAGGACTTCGCGCGGCAAGCGCTCTTGCTTTTCCCGAGTGCCAACTCGGAAGCCATGGGCATGATCGGCGAACTGGCCGAAACGCTGGCCCGCGAGATCGCCGGCCGCGACGGGGAGTAAGCCGCCATGCGCTTGACACCTGCACCCCCCCTGGCGCATCATCGCCCTTGCCGAAAAACAACAGGCAACGGGCTTGGCGGCCCGAATAACTCAGGCGGACGTATCCGCCACCCTGGCGGATTTTTTACGTCCTCTGCATGCGTTGCTCCGTCTATGGCGGGCCGTGTGGGAGAGCCGCAAGGCTCGCCGGTTCCTGAGTTCCGGTCCGCCAATCCCACATGCGCCCGCCACCCCCTCTTGGCGGAGGGGAGCGGGATTCAAACCGCAAACTCAGGAGCATCAGCCATGCGACACACCGCATCGGGCATGCCTGCCCACACCTTCACCGCATTCCATCGTCTTACCGCATACCGCACCCTGCGGCGCTTCGTCGGGCCTGTGCTCGCCTTCCGGCTTTCGCTGGGGAGGGCCTGACCATGACCACCACCACCACCGTCTGGATCCGCATCGCCAACGTGCAGATCGGCGTGGAAGCGGCCGCGCACCTGGCGCTGCTTGCCCGCGACGCGCTCGAAGAAGTCGAGCACACCGGGCCGGTCGGCAGTGCTCACGCCCTGACGCACGCCCTGCACCTCACGCTCGCACACCTGGCCGCAGACCTGGCTGACGCCGTGCAACGCCTCGACGAACACGGGAGGGCCTGACCATGGACGCCAGAGCACTCACATCCGCCATCCGGGCAATCGACGCCGCCGCTGCGGCACTCGGAGGGCTGGTGGACATCGGCCAGCTCGACCCCGATCAAATCCGCCTGCTGCTGGAGGGCGTCCAGCGCTGCGCGGCTGACGGTCTCGTTGCGCTGGACGAGGAGCGCAGCACGCGCGCCAAGCCCGGCGCTGGCCTACCGTCTGAGCGACGCAGGAGGCGGCCAAATGAATAACCCCGAAGCATACCTGCGCGACGTACTGGAGATTGCGCGCACCGTGCCCGCGATGGTTTTCGAGCCGCGCACAGTCGAAGCCCTGGGCGCGCTCAGGGCTTCCGATCCGCCCGCGTTCGATACCTTGAAGTCGCAGCTTGCCGTGGCCGCCAAGCTGCGCACCTCAGACATTGACAGGAAGGTGGAGGAGGCCGCCGCGACGCTGCCCGATCCGGCCACCTGGGCTGACCCGGTGCTGTTTGGTGCCGGCCCGGACCTGCCCGACATTCCGGCCGCCATTGCCCCGGACCCGCTCGGTGCCTACGCCGCCGGCCTGGCCCATGAACTGCAGGTGCCCGAGGCGCTGCCGCTGATCCTGGGCATCGCCGCTGCGGCCACCGCCATTCAGCGCCGCTTCGCGGTGCGGCCGGCGCCGGAGTCGAGCTATAGCGAATCGTGCTCGTTCTTCGGGTTCTGCTTGTTGCCATCTGGATCGCGCAAGTCGGAGACGAAGAGCCGCATCACTGCGCCGCTGCAGACCTACGAGCGCATGGCAGACCGCAAGCTGCGCCAGGCCATCGGGCGTATGGAAGACGAGGCGATCCGCACCGAGAAGCGCATCGCCCGCCTGCGCGACCTGCTGGCCAACTGCGACGACGACCGCCAGGCCGCGACCTACTGCCGAGAGCTGGACGAGCTGCGCGAAAAAGAGCCGGCGCGGCTCGCCCGGCCAAAGCTGTTCATTGGCGACGGCACTGCCGAAAAGTGCGAAAGCCTGCTGGCCGAGCAACGCGGGCGGATGGCTATCTTCAGCGACGAAGGCGGAGCGGTGGCAACGCTTGTCGGCGCCTATGGCACGGAAGCGCGCATTGACTATGCGCTGGTCGGCCATGCAGGCGGCACGCTGCGCGTGGAGCGGCTGAGCCGGCAGGTCACGGTGGACCGTGCGGCACTCACCATGGGGATTGCGGTACAGCCGGAAGTGCTGACGGAAATGAACGAACAGGCCCGGCGCAGGCTGCGGTACAGCGGGTTCTTTGCCCGCTGCGCAGTGGTGATGCCGCCCAATACCGTTGGCCGTCGTGACGTGCGCCGTATCGCCCCGGTGCCGGCCGCGCTGCGCGACGCCTACCACGACCGCATCCTTGGCCTGCTGGAAACCCCGGAAGAGATCATCGAGGAGGCAGTCAATCCGCCCGAGCATGACGAACCGGTGATGCTCACGCTCACCAGCGATGCGCGCGAAGTCTGGTTTCGCTACCAGGAGCACATGGAACCGCGCATGGCAGACGGGCAGGAGCTGGAGCATCTGCGCGACTGGGCCGGCAAGGCGCCGGGTCTCGCGCTGCGCCTGGCGGCCATCTTCCATTGCGTTGCACACGGCACGGGGTGTCTTGATGTCGACGCGGATTCGATGACGCGGGCCGTGCGGCTGATGGAATACCTCGAAGTGCATGCGCGGGCGGTGTTCGACAGCCTTGGCGCCGATCAGGCCACCAGCGACGCGCAACGGCTGGCCGGCCATATCCAGCGTCATGCAGAGCGGACCGGCGCAGTCGCTGCGCTCACCAAGACCGAGCTGACGCGACTATCGAAGGGCAGCATCTCCGGCGCCCGGCTCGACCGCGCCCTGGCTGTTCTGCAGGACCGGGCCATCATCGGCCAGGCTTTCACCGAGAAGACCACCGGCCGGACCCGGACGCTGTATCCGGTCAATCCAAAGCTGATGCCGGCCACTTCTTGCCCCTTCCGATAGAAACGTCTTGGAAAGCAAAAAAGATGTTTTCCTTTCCTTTCAATGAATTGAGCGCGGACAGCCGTATCTGCCCGAAAAAAGGGGAAAGAAGGGCAACAAGCCACTTCTTACCCTTCCTTCCCCTTTTTTCGGCGGCGCAAGCACAAGAGCGCATTCAGTCCCGAGGTGACGACCGGCCGGACCCGGACGCTGTATCCGGTCAATCCAAAGCTGATGCCGGCCACTTCTTGCCCCTTCCGATAGAAACGTCTTGGAAAGCAAAAAAGATGATTTCCTTTCCTTTCAATAAATTGAGCCCGGACAGCCGTATCTGCCCGAAAAAAGGGGAAAGAAGGGCAACAAGCCACTTCTTACCCTTCTTGCCCCTTTTTTCGGCGGCGCAAGCACAAGAGCGCATTCAGTCCCGAGGTGACGACCGGCACGCACTCAACCGCCAGCGCCAATCACTCAACCGCACCGAACGGGTCGCGGGTCCTTCCCAGCCCATCCCCTCACGGGTAATCGCGACCCCGAACATTCTCTAGTTATAGCCCCTCTCTATTAGGAAACTGGAAACCAATGAAACAAAGTGAACTGTGCGAAGCGCTCAAACTGAGCAAGGGCCAAGTCTCTAAGCTGGTGGCGCGCGGCATGCCGACCGATTCCGCAGCGAATGCCGAAGCCTGGCGGCGCCGGAACCTGGAGCCGATGATGGTCGCCAGCCACCAGGCAAAGAAGCGCCCCGCCCCGGTGGATTCGACCACGACCCCGAACCCCATTGATGCGGTTCTGTTCGGGGTCCTGCCGCAACTGTTGCTTGACCGGCTCGAACTGCTCGTCGTGCTCGTTGACGCCGGGATCGAGCCAACCGCCGAGGACCTCGACGCCATCGGCGCCGGCCTGGCGGGGCACCTGCACCGCGTGCTGATCGAACGCATGGGGTTCCCGCAGCAGAACCTGAACCTGCCGGCCTGGCTGGGCGAGTGATGAGCGCCGAACTCGTCCGCCGCGCTGCCGCTGGCGACACCGGCCCCGAGGTGGCCCGCTGGATTATCGAGTCCATGCGTCTGCACCTCGACGGTGTCGCCCTCGACCAGGCGTTGAGGCTCGACCGCGCCAGCCGCCTGCGCGAGCGCAACCAGGCATTGCAGGACGCCGCCGCGCTACTCGCCGCCGCCGATGGCCCTTGGCGGTGCGCCTGCCGCCTGGAGGCCGCGATTCGGCGCTTCGAGTCGCGCATTCTGCCGAGGCTGAAGCGCGGTGCGTCCGCCCAGCTCGCGCCGATAGACGAGGCCCTGCGCCGAGCTTTCGACGCAGGCCCGCGCGTACCGACCACGGCACGCAACCTGTTCGAGCTGATCCGCTGACGCAACACTGATGCGATAGGCACGTGGCATCAGCGCGAAGTGGGTAGCATGGGACCGTACCCAATCGGAGACCCCCATGCTGAACCACAACCCACGCGACATCCTTGCCGCCGGCCCCGACGCCATCGCCGCCGCCTTCGGCGCCCCCAATCGCAACCCTCACCCGCTGGCCGATGGGCTGATCACCGCCCCGCTGTCTCGCCTTGCGTTCGCTGCTGGTATCGCGGTGCGTCCGCAGCAGTCGCACGAGAACGACCGCGCCGTTATGGCGCGCGGCATGTCGTCGCCCGACTTCGCCGCCATGCTGGCCGCCGCGAGCATGACGCTCGCCAATCGCCGTTTCAGTGCGCAGGCCGATCACCGCGCCTTCTGTGCCGAGATCGAGTGTCGAGACTTCAAGCCGGCCACGGTCGCCACCACCGACACAGACGGCGAACTGGCCGCTGTTGGTGAACGCGGCGAGGTCGCCCAAGGCATCGTGCTGGTGGGCAACGGCACCGAAGCGCAACTGCGCACCTACGCCCGCATCCTTCGGGCAACCCGTACCCTGATCATCAATGACCAGGCGGGCATCTTGGCCGATGCAGCCGCTCAACTCGGCACCGCCGGCGCCCGCACCGAAGCGCGCGAAGTCTTCTCGGTGCTCGAATCGAATCCCACGCTCGACGATGGCGAACTGGTTTTCCACGAGGGCCACGGCAACATCATCGCCGCCGCGCTGGATTCCACCAGCCTGGCGCAAGGCATGGCCGGGCTGCGCACGATGACGCTGATCGGCGGCAACAAGGCGGATCTGCCCGCAGCGCACCTTGTCGTCGCGGCCGACCTCGAGCTGGCCGCCCGCAAGCTGATCCACGAATCCGGCCTCCAGATCACCGTGACGGCAACGAGCCGCCTGCCGACCGGCCGCTGGTATCTGCTGCCGAGCCCCGAGACCGCGCCGACCATTGCCGTGCTCAAGCTCAAGGGCAGCGCACAGCCGATCCTCGTTGAGCCGTGGCAGGAAGAGGTCGTGTTCGACGGTGCTTCGATGCGCGCCCGCTGCGATACCGGCGCCGTGCTGGTCGCGCGAACCCTGATCCGCGGGGGCGCATGATGATGTTCAAGCGCAAGACGCCTGCCGAGGCATACGCCGCCGCCGTCGACCGGCTGAACCAGGCCGAGGCCGAGCACCGCAAGAACCTCGACCGGCTGTATGCGGCCCGTGAAGCCCGCGACGCCGCCCGCATCACGCCGCTGCGCCGAGACTGCGAGAAGTCCGAGCGCACGCTCGACGAAGCCCTGGCCGCGGCATTCTCTGCCCATCGTGCCTACTGGATCGGCCGCCGTGACGCCCTGGCGGAAGACATGCGGAACGCGGCAATCGTCATCGCCGAGTACGACGCCCTCGCACGACTGGCAGGCGACACCGCCCCGCGGCCCGCCTTGCGTTACCTGGAAAACCTCGCGTCAAACGGCCACACCAGTGCAAACCTCCTCGAACAGGACGTGCTGGCAAGCGATGGCGTACCGCAAGACCCGCCCGATTCCGCCCTGCTCGAAGACGAGCGCGGCGCGTGGCGCTAGAACCCTACCAGGGGTGCCAAAAAGGCTAGCGGTAGCCACCGGGCACGGCTGACAGGCTGAAACAGCGTGCAGGCGATCCACCGGACGCGGGAGGGTACCCGCTGCAAGGATCGCCACTCCTCCCACCGATCAGCACATGAATCCTCATCCCCACCCGCCGTACACCGACCTGCGCCGCCTCTGGCCGCTTGTCGACCTGCCCGCCGAGATACGAGGCTCTGACCTCGCCCGCATCGCCCACCACGAAGCCGGGCACGCGGTGGTGCTCGAATGGGCAGGCATCGCCACCACCGGCAGCACAGTCACCGAGCGCGTGGGCGTGGTCAATATCGACCTGGCGCGCGTGAATTCTGATGCCGCCACCGACACCAATCAGGACTATGACCACACGCTGGCCGCCGCCCACCTCGCCGCCTGCTGGCACGCCGGTATCGTCGCCGAACTGCTGTACGCCGGCCAGCCCTGGCGCGGCATCACCGTGCGCATGAACAGCGCCGACTGGAGCGCCGCGCGCCTGATCCTCGCGCCTCATTTCGGCACCGGGCTGGCCGGCCACGGATTCGCGCAACGCACAGCACTTGCTGTGCTCTCCGAGCGCTGGGGGCGCGTGGAAGAGATCGCCGCCGAACTGATCGAGCGCGGCACATGGAGTCCGGAGCGATGATCGGGGCTGAAGTACCGATTGATGACGTGGAGTTCGAGCGGCTGGCGGATGTCGCCCGCTATGCTGCGCCGAGCTTCTTCGCCGACGGCGCGACCTATGAAGAGATCGCCGCTGCGCTGGCTGCCGAGGAAGGCGGCAAGCCCCTGAGCCGCGCGCGCATCATGCAGATCGAGCGCAGAGCCCTGATGAAGGTGCGGCGGGCGCTTGAGGCCAGGGGAATCAAAGGCCCGGCATCCATACTGCCGCCAGACGAATGATCGGCCGAGCAACTCAGCCGTGTGGTGCCCGCTGTTGCGGGTGGAACGAAGCAGCGGGCGGTGATGAGCGTTCCACCCATCCTTCCTCGAAGTCACCGCTTCACGCTGACGGTATTTTTGACGGTATGCAGATTTTTCTTGTGGAAGAAATCCAACCACTTAAAGGGCTTTGAGGAAGAATTCAAGTGAGTCAGCACCACCAAAAATTGTGGTTTCAGTCCCCTTCAAGAAACTGAAACACTGTAAAGCCCGCATGACCGAGAGGTATGCGGGCTTTACATTTTTCTGCTTTCTGAAAGGCACACCCGACCTGCTACATAAAAAAACGCCCCGCTTTCGCGGGGCATCGGGCATCAGTGGTGTGCGCGGACGCTTCCGTCCTGCTCCACGGTGGCCGGGGTAACGGCCGTGGCTACGACAACATCTTCGTCAGGCAGGGGCTGGGGCTCGCGCTCCAGTGCGCGGGCGAGGACCTGATCGAACCACTTCACCGGAATGATTTCCAGGCCGTTCTTCACATTCTCAGGAATTTCGGCAAGGTCCTTCACGTTTTCTTCGGGAATCAGCGCGGTGGTGATGCCGCCACGGATGGCTGCGAGCAGCTTCTCCTTCAGGCCACCAATCGGCAGCACCTCGCCACGCAGAGTGATTTCGCCGGTCATGGCGACATCGCAGCGCACCGGAATCCCGCTCAGAACCGAAACCAGCGCGGTCGCAATCGCGATGCCGGCAGATGGGCCGTCCTTGGGAATCGCGCCTTCCGGCAAGTGAATGTGAATGTCGCTCTTCTGGTAGAAGTCATCCTGAATGCCAAGCGAACGGGCGCGCTTGCGGACCACGGACAACGCGGCCTGCACCGACTCCTGCATCACCTCGCCCAGCTTGCCGGTGGTCACCACCTTGCCCTTGCCCGGCAGCACCACGGATTCGACCGTGAGCAGTTCCCCGCCCACTTCGGTCCAGGCCAGACCGGTGACCTGACCCACCTGGTTTTCCTTCTCGGCCATGCCAAAGGAGTACTTGCGCACGCCCAGGTACTTTTCCAGATTCCCGGCATTGACCACCACCTTGCTGGAGCGTTTCTTGAGTACCAGCGCCTTCACCACCTTGCGGCAGATCTTGGAGATTTCACGCTCCAGACTGCGCACCCCGGCTTCACGCGTGTAGTAACGGCAGATGTCGCGCAGGGCCTCTTCGGTCACCGACAACTCCTCGCGCTTCAGGCCATTGTTCTTCATCTGCTTGGGCAGCAGATAACGCTGGGAGATGTTGACCTTCTCGTCTTCGGTGTAACCGGACAGACGAATCACTTCCATGCGGTCGAGCAACGCAGGCGGAATGTTCAGGGTGTTGGCGGTTGCCACGAACATGACATCGGACAAGTCGAAATCGACCTCGATGTAATGGTCCTGGAAAGTGTGGTTCTGCTCGGGATCGAGCACTTCCAGCAGGGCCGAACTCGGGTCGCCCCGGAAATCCATGCCCAGCTTGTCCACCTCATCGAGCAGGAACAAGGGGTTTCTCACACCGACCTTGCTCATGTTCTGCAGGATCTTGCCCGGCATCGAGCCAATGTAGGTGCGGCGATGCCCGCGAATCTCGGCCTCGTCACGCACCCCGCCGAGTGCCATGCGCACGAACTTGCGGTTGGTGGCCTTGGCAATCGACTGCCCGAGCGAGGTCTTGCCCACCCCCGGTGGCCCCACCAGGCACAGAATGGGGGCCTTCACCTTGTCCACCCGTTGCTGCACGGCCAGATACTCGACGATCCGCTCCTTGACCCGCTCCAGTCCGTAGTGATCCTTGTCGAGCACCTGCTGCGCAGCCGCAAGATCCTTGCTCACCCGGGATTTCTTGCGCCACGGCAGGCCGATCAGGGTGTCGATGAAATTGCGCACGACGGTGGCTTCGGCAGACATCGGCGACATCAGGCGCAGCTTCTTGAACTCTGCCTGAGCCTTGGCGAGCGCCTCCTTGGGCATGCCGGCTGCCTGGATCTTCTTGTCCATCTCTTCGAGATCGGCGCCGTCTTCCCCTTCGCCAAGCTCCTTCTGGATGGCCTTCACCTGCTCGTTGAGGTAGTACTCGCGCTGGCTCTTTTCCATCTGCCGCTTGACCCGGCCACGGATGCGCTTTTCCACCTGCAGGATGTCGAGCTCGGTTTCGAGTTGTGAGAGCAGTCGCTCAAGACGGTCGCCGGTCTGCGATATCTCCAGGATTTCCTGCTTCTGCTCAAGCTTGAGCGGCAGATGGGCGGCAATCGTGTCGGCCAGCCGCCCCGCATCTTCGATGCCTGCGAGCGAACCCAGGATTTCCGGCGGAATCTTCTTGTTGAGTTTCACATACTGGTCGAACTGCGCGAGGATGGCCCGGCGCATCGCTTCGACTTCGTGATCCTCGACCGCTTGTACCGGAATCGGCGTGGCGGTGCCATAGAACACCGAGGACATGTCCTCGACCGAATCCACCTCTGCACGCTGCACACCTTCGACCAGCACCTTGATCGTGCCGTCGGGGAGCTTCAGCATCTGCAGGATGTTTGCAATGCAGCCGATCCGGTACAGGTCTTCGGCTGAAGGCTCATCCTTGGAAGCCGATTTCTGGGCCACCAGCAGAATGCTCTTGCCGGATTCCATGGCACTTTCGAGCGCCTTGATGGACTTGGGCCTGCCGACGAACAGCGGAATGACCATATGCGGGAAGACCACCACATCGCGCAATGGCAGAAGGGGGAGCTCGATTCGCTCGTTGGGGAGCGCAGACGTGCTTGACATAATTGTTCTACCTCATGGAACGTACCCGACCCACATGGGGGCGGGTACGAAAAAATCAAGCGATGGTGCGCAGACAGCCGGCAAGCCGAAACCCTGTCAGTTGGAACCGGACACCTTTTGCTGATCGGCGTAGATCAGCAAGGGCTGTGCACCTTCTTCGATCGTGCCTTCATCGACCACCACCTTCTCGACCGATTTGAGCGTCGGCAGTTCATACATGATGTCAAGCAGCGCGGACTCAAGAATGGAGCGCAGGCCACGGGCGCCCGTGCGACGCTTGATCGCCTTGCGGGCAATCGCATGCAAGGCTGTGGGGCGAATCTCCAGTTCGACCCCTTCCATCGAAAACAGCTTCTGGTACTGCTTGATCAACGCATTGCGGGGTTCGACCAGAATCTGGATCAATGCATCCTCGTCCAGTTCCTGCAGGGTGGCAATGACCGGCAGTCGGCCGACAAATTCAGGTATCAGGCCAAACTTCACCAGATCTTCCGGTTCCACCCGGCGGAAGGCGTCGGCCGCCTTGTCGCCGCCCTTGGACTTCACCTCGGCACCGAAGCCGATACCGGCTTTTTCGGTACGGTTGAGGATGACCTTTTCCAGACCGTCGAATGCCCCACCGCAGATGAACAGGATATTGGTGGTATCGACCTGGATGAAATCCTGATTCGGGTGCTTGCGCCCGCCCTGCGGCGGAATCGATGCGGTGGTGCCCTCGATCAGCTTGAGCAGCGCCTGCTGCACGCCTTCGCCCGACACATCGCGGGTGATCGAGGGGTTGTCCGACTTGCGCGTGATCTTGTCGATCTCGTCGATATACACAATGCCCTGCTGCGCCCGCTCGACATCGTAATCACAGCGCTGCAGCAGTTTCTGAATGATGTTCTCGACGTCCTCGCCGACATAGCCGGCCTCGGTGAGCGTGGTGGCGTCCGCCATCACGAAGGGGACGTTGAGCATCTTCGCCAGGGTTTGGGCGAGCAGCGTCTTGCCCGAGCCGGTGGGGCCGATCAGCAGGATGTTGCTCTTCGACAGCTCCACCTCGTCCTTGTCGCCGGACAAGTGGCGCAGACGCTTGTAGTGGTTATACACCGCCACCGCAAGATTGCGCTTGGCCTGCCCCTGACCGATCACGTACTGATCCAGGCTCTGGCAGATTTCCTGGGGGGTTGGCAGGGCCTCGGATGCCCCCTCGGGCAGCAGCCGCCCTTCGGCAATCTCGTCACGAATGATGTCGTTGCACAACTCGATGCATTCGTCGCAAATGAAGACAGACGGACCCGCAATGAGCTTTCTGACTTCATGCTGGCTCTTGCCGCAAAACGAGCAGTACAGCAGCTTTTCGTTGCCCGACTTTTTTTCCGTCATGTGCTTCGCTCTCTTGTCAGGAATTTTCAGGAATCGGCCCGGCTGGTGAGCACCTTGTCCACCAGTCCGTACTCCACCGCTTCCTGCGCACCCATGAAATTGTCACGATCGGTGTCGCGCTCGATGCGCTCGACCGGCTGGCCGGTGTGATCGGCCAGCATCTTGTTGAGCCGTTCCCGGATGCTGAGGATTTCACGCGCGTGAATCTCGATGTCCGATGCCTGCCCCTGAAAACCGCCCAGGGGCTGGTGGATCATCACTCGCGAGTTCGGCAGGCAGAAGCGCTTGCCCTTCTCGCCGGCCGCGAGCAGGAAGGCACCCATGCTGGCGGCCTGTCCGATGCACAGTGTGCTCACGTTCGGCTTGATGAACTGCATCGTGTCATAGATCGCAAGCCCCGCAGTGACCGAACCACCCGGCGAGTTGATGTAAAAGTGGATGTCCTTGTCGGGATTTTCCGATTCAAGGAACAGCAACTGCGCCACGATCAGGTTGGCCGTCACATCATTTACCGGCCCCACCAGGAACACCACTCGCTCCTTGAGCAGGCGCGAGTAGATGTCGTAGGCACGTTCGCCCCGACCACTTTGTTCGACCACCATCGGAACCAGGCCAAGACCGACCGGGTTCCAGCTGCTGCTACCATCGGGGATTGCGTTATGCATAAGCTCCTGCCCTTATAGCGCTCAGGCTGCGTTGCCCATGAGCTCGTCAAACGTGGTGTCCTTGTCGCTGGTTTCGACCTTGGACACCACCCATTCAACCACATTGTCCTCGATCACGACAGCCTCGGCCTGAGCAAGACGCTCGGGCTGGGAATAGTACCAACGCACCAGCTCGGACGGGTCCTCGTAGCTCTCGGCCATTTCCTCGACCAGCGCCTTCACCTGCTCCGGCTTGGCGAACAGTTCGTTTTCCTTCACCAGCTCGGCCATGATCAGGCCCAGCTTCACACGACGCTCGGCCTGCTCGGCAAACCAGGCGGGCTGCACCGGAATGTCCTTGGCGTTCATGCCACGCATTTCGAGGTCGCGCTTGGCGTTCTCGGCGAGCTGGCGGGACTCCGACTCGACCAGCGCCTTGGGCACCTCGATCGGGTTGGCGGCCAGCAGGGCATCCATCACCTGCTCCTTCACGCGGGCCTGGATACGGCGCTTCACTTCGCGCTGCAGGTTGTTCTTCACTTCCTCGCGCAGCTTGGCCACGTCACCATCCGCGACACCCAGCGCACGGGCGAAATCGGCATCGACCTCAGGCAGCTTGGGCGCCTCGACACGCTTGATGGCGATGTCGAACTGCACCGCCTGGCCGGCAAGGTGCTCTGCGTGGTAGTCCTCCGGGAAGGTCATGTCGAAGGTCTTGCTCTCGCCCGCCTTCATGCCCACGGCAGCGGCCTCGAAATCCTTCAGCATGGCGCCGGCCCCCACCACGAAGGGGAAGTCGGTGGCCTGGCCACCCTGGAATTCCTCGCCATCCTTGCGACCGTTGAAATCGACGGTGACGCGGTCGCCGCTTTCCACTGCGCGCTCGGCCGGCTCGAAGGTGGTGCGCTGCCTGCGCAGCACTTCGATGGTCTTGTCCACTTCGGCGTCGGTCAGCTCCAGGGACGGACGCTCGACCTTCTGGGTCGACAGGTCACCCAGGACGATCGTCGGATACACTTCGAAAACAGCCGAAAAGGCCAGCTCGCCATCATTGGCGGCATCTTTCGGTTCGATGCGCGGATTGCCGGCGATGCGCAGCTGCTGCTCGCGCAGCTGCTCGCCGAACGCCCGCTCCACCGCAGCGCCGATGGCCTCGGAACGAGCCTGCGCGCCGTAGTTCTGGGCAACCATCTTCATCGGCACTTTACCCGGACGAAAACCCGGCATCTTGACGGTTCTGGCCATGCGCTTGAGGCGAGCCTCGACTTCCTTTTCAATTTCGGCGATGGGCACCGACATGTCGATGCGGCGTTCAAGGGCGCTTTGGGTTTCCTGGTTGTTCTGCATCTAGTGAGTTCCTGGCAAGTCTGAATGGGGTGGTCCAGTCGTTCAATCGCCCCGCCGAAAGTGGGCGCGGCATTGCCGAATCGACCTGTTGCATGAAAATAAAGGCCTGAATTCTAGCACACAGGCTGAATCATCCTTCCACCCGCGCAGCACTTTGCACTTGGTCAGGTTGTGAGCAGTCGCCTCCCCTCCGGCACCCGCATCCTTCTAGCAGCAAATAGCGTGCCGCAGCCCGCTAACGGCGCGCCCAGTGGAAAAAGCGGCTGCAATCGCCCGAAAACCGCTACCGAGTTCGGACACTACGCTTACAATCGTCACATCTGCTACAACATTCCACGCCTGCAAGCCATGACGCACCATGTTTGAACACGCACAGCCGATTTATCCGGTCGCCGGCATTCGTTCGATTGAAAGCCAGGCCGGTCCGGGCGCCGAACCCACCCTGATGGAGCGCGCCGGCCGTGCCGCCGCCGAAGAAGCGGTTCGTCTCACCATGGACCGCACCGGGCCGGTACTGATTGTGTGCGGCCCCGGCAATAACGGGGGCGACGGCTTCGTGATGGCCCGACGCCTGGTCCAGGCCAAACGTGCTGTCGTGGTGGTGTATGCGGATGACCCTGCCCGCCTGCCGACCGATGCGCGAATTGCCTACGATGCCTGGCTGGAGTTGGGCGGCACGATCCATGACACGCTGCCCGAAACGCCGCCCGAAGGCTGGTCGCTGGTCACCGACGCACTGTTTGGCATCGGCCTGCAGCGCTCGCTCTCCGGACGCCATGCTGAATGGATCGAGGCCCTGAATGCCCTGCCCGGCCCGCGCATGGCCATCGACATCCCGAGCGGGCTGGATGCCGACACCGGCATGACCTACGGCCTCGCCTTTCGCGCCACCCATACGCTCACCTTCATCGCCCTCAAACCGGGCCTGCTGACGCTCAACGGACTGGATTACGCCGGCGCCGTCACGGTGCGCAAGCTCGACATCGAGCCTGAAACGCTACTGCCCGCGCCCGGCAGGCTGATCCGCCCCTCGCTCTTCCGCAGTGCACTGCATCCCCGCCCCTTCAACAGCCACAAGGGCATTTTTGGCGATGTCGGCATCATTGGCGGAGCCTCGGGCATGACCGGCGCGGCCATGCTTGCCGGCCGCGCCGCCCTGCGCCTTGGCAGCGGACGGGTCTTCGTGGGGTGTCTGGATACCCACGCGCCTTCGGTGGACCCGCTGCAGCCCGAGCTGATGATGCGCCGCCCGGGCGAACTGTTCGAGCGCGCCACCGTACTCGCGATCGGCCCCGGACTGGGAACCGACGAAACCGCCCAGCGCTGCGTGCGCAAGGCATTGCAGACCGAGCTCCCGCTGGTGCTCGATGCCGATGCGCTGAACCTGCTGGCGGCCGACGACAGCCTGCAAGCGCTGACCGGCAACCGCCAGGCGCCCTGCATCCTCACCCCGCACCCGGCCGAAGCCGCCCGCCTGCTGGGCACCGACACCCAAACCGTGCAAAGCGACCGCTTGCAGGCCACCTGTGAGCTCGCCCGCCGTTACCGCTCGCTGGTGGTTCTCAAGGGGTGCGGCAGCCTCATCGCTGGCCCCGAAGGAGAATGGCTGGTGAACAACACCGGCCACCCGGGCATGGCCAGCGCCGGCATGGGCGATGTGCTCACCGGACTGATTGCCGCACTGCTTGCCCAGGGCTGGCCTGCGCGTCTGGCCCTGATTGCAGCGGTACATCTGCATGGCGCGGCCGCCGACCGGCTGGCGCGTGAGGGCATCGGACCAATCGGCCTGACCGCCAGCGAAGTCATCGAAGCCTCGCGTGGCGTGCTCAATGGTTGGGTGGTACTTGCCGGTCAACCCGGCTGACCCTTCCACACCACAGCACCGTTCAGCTGCCCTGCTTTTTTCACGCCCTATTGCCATTCTCATTGCAGAGGAAACAAGCCCATGAAACTCCCCGAAGCGCTTCGCATCGAGATCCAGCGCGGCGTGGCCGCCGCTCTGGCCGAGGATGTCGGCAGCGGCGACCTGACCGCACAGCTCATTTCCACCGATACCGATGCCCGTGGCCGGGTGATTACCCGCGAACCCGCAGTGGTGTGCGGCACGGCCTGGTTCGAGGCCACCTTCGCCGCACTGGACCCGGATGCGGCGGTCATCTGGCATGTGCGCGATGGTGAGGCAGTCGAGGCAGGGCAGATTCTGTGCGACATCGAAGCGCCGGCCCGGATCCTGCTCACCGCCGAACGCACCGCGCTGAATTTTCTGCAGCTGCTCTCCGGCACGGCGACCGTCACCCGTCGCTTCGTGGATGCGGTGGCCGGCACCGGCGCCCACATCGTCGACACCCGCAAGACCCTGCCCGGCCTGCGTCTTGCGCAGAAATACGCGGTTTCGGTGGGCGGTGGCACCAATCACCGCATCGGCCTGTATGACGGCATCCTGATCAAGGAAAACCACATCATCGCAGCCGGTGGCATCGCCCCCGTGCTTCAGAAAGCCCGCGAGATCGCCCCGCCGAATGCCTTCATCGAGATCGAGGTGGAAAATCTGGCGCAATTGCGCGAGGCGCTCGACGCCGGCGCCCGCATGGTTCTGCTCGACAACATGGACCTGGACACCATGCGCGAGGCCGTCAGCATCAACCAGGGGCGTGCCGAACTGGAGGCCTCCGGCGGCGTGAGCCTGGAGCGCGTGCGCGCGATTGCCGAAACCGGCGTGGATCGCATCTCCATCGGCACCCTGACCAAGGATGTACGCGCACTGGACCTGTCCCTGCGCCACGTCGAGGCCTGAACCCGGGTACAAGAGCGCTGCGGCGCTCATTTCAGCGCATCTTCGATCCAATCCCAGCGCTTGTCCTTGACCATCACGAATCGGCAGCGGCCATCCGACAGGGTGGCCCACAGTCCTCCGATCAAGCGGTCATCCTCATGAATGCTCCAACGATCTGCGCCCTTGTACTCAACGGCCAACACCGCTCCATTGGGGAGCTGACACAGAAAGTCCGGATAGAAGCGGCCATCGGCCTTCTGCAGAAAGAACGAACTGCCTTCGCGCCGGACGAGGTTGCGCACCCAGAACCGGATGCGCCCCTGCTGTGCCCATATATCCAGCTGGCAAGCGCATTCGAACTCCTCTTTGCTGTCGAAGTCACCTATCCGCCCATAAAAATGCTTGCGGAAATCGAAGTGTCCGTAGGTGGATGTGCGCCCGTCGTAGTCGCGGCTGGGAGCGTAGGCTTGGGCGTGAAATTCGAAGGCAAATTGATCCGTCACCGCCACGCGCGTGGCAGCATCGTCAGCAAACAGCGCCTGCTGGAAAGCCTTGCCGACCGCCCGCCGGCGCAGTTCGCGGATGCGTGCTTCCAGCAGGTTGCGGATCAGGAACTTCTGCAGATTGGCGCGTGCGAGCGTGAACCCCTCCCGGCGCAGCAAATCGGTCAGCCACGCCGCTACAAACGCCTGCTTGCTGGCATGGGTCAACGACGGTTCGGGCAGGTTGCGACACAGCCAGGTAGCAATGCGCACTTCGTCCCAGTTTTCGGGTTGATAGACCAGGCCAAGATCGCGCTGCAACTCGGGCAGGAAGCGCGACACCACTTTGCCGCTATTGTCGATGTCGATCTCGCCCCCTTCCGATACCTTCAGCGCCCCGCCCAATGCCGTCAGATCATCGGCCGTCGGGGCGGCATCGTAGGGCGAGAGTTCCCACGGGTACTCCAACACCTCCGGGTCATCAAACAGCGTCAAGGCGCCTTGTTCGCCTTGCACGCGCAAGGCCAACGCAGGCACGCGGAAGCGTTCGCCCAGTTCGGCCGGCGTCTGGAAAAAATCAATTGCCGTGGTGCGGCTGACTTCTGCGGCTTCCACAATCGCCGCCGCAGCGGTTTCTGAGGTCACCGCTGCCTTGAGCACTTCGGTTTCATCCTCCGTCAGCGGCGTGCTGATGGTCAGCGTGTTGAGCTTGCCATCCCAGCGCACCTTGTCGCGTACCGGCTTCGGCACGCTTTTCAGATCGGGTTTCTCCGGCAGGCTGATGGCGACCGGCGTAAATACTGCACGCGAACCTTCCAGATCCAGCCGTGCCTGCTCCGTTTTGGCGGCTGTGACAAAGGCAGCGACATCACGCCGCTCGAAACCTGCCCCTGCCACCAGACGATCCCGCAGCGCTCCTGCTGTCTCGGCAAAATTGCGCGACACCACAAAGGCATAGGACTGATTCAATGCCTTGGCCTGCCGATGATTGGCACCGGGCTGGCGCAGCACGCGCCCGAGCAACTGTTCCACCGCCGTGGCCGACTTGAGCTCCGCCATGCTCACCAGAATGTAGGCAAACGGGCAGTCCCAGCCTTCGGCCAGCGCTCTCTGGGTGATGACGAACTTCACCGGGCAGGCAGGATCAGCAATGCCCAGCTTGTAATCGGCATCGATCTGCTCCAGCCCCTTTTCCTCGCCGGTGGCCACCACAATCTCGCTGGCGGGAATACCGTGGTTGGTGATGAGCTCGTTCTTTACCTTCTCGAAGTCCAGCGTCTCAACGCCCGCGCGGCGCGGTTCGGACTGGATCAATACCAGTGGGCGCAAATACGCAGCGCCCGCGCGGCGCTCCTCGTCGGCTTGTCTTTGCAGGGCCTCGCGTCGGCCAATGGCATCGGCCAGACACTGCTGCCAGTTCGGCTCGGTTTCCAGTACCACCGGCAGCTTGATCATTTCTTCCGCCTTCAACTCGGCGGCGGACACGCTGTGCAGCACGTTGCTGGGCGTGCGCGTAAGGTCCGGCGTAGCAGTCAGTTCCATCACGCCGCTGGGACGCAGGCGCACCAGCATGTCGAAGGCCAGTTCGGTGCGGCTGTTGTGCGCCTCGTCCACCACCACGAACGGCCGACGCAAGCGCAGCACATTGGCCAGGGAATACGGGGTGGTACGTTCGCTGGCCTCGCCCTCACTCAGCAACTCATCGCGCTGCGTGGGCGACAGGTTGTCGAAGTGGTGCATCAGCGCGCCACTGGACTGGTACACCTTGCGGCACTCTTCCTCTTCCACCTGGAATGCCTGCCGGGTGGCGACAATCACCGTGGTCGAGGTATCCAGCGTCGCGCGGGTGACGCTCTTGGCTTCTTCCAGATCGAGTACGGTGATCGGCCCCGCCTCGCGTAGCGCAGCATGATAGGGATGACTGCGGTTTTTCAGCGCCTTGATGGTCTGCTCGCGGATCGGCTTGCTCGGCACCAGCCACAGAATCACGCTGTGTTCGCAGCGCAGCAAATGCGTATTGACCCGCGCCACGCTTTTCGCCGCCAGCCAGGTCTTGCCGCCGCCGGTGGGCACGCGCAGGCAGAAATACGGCATGTCGGCCGGAAAACCGGACAGCGGATGGTACGGGTTGCCGATTCCCCACAGGCGTTCGGTGGTGGCGGTGAAGGCAAGCGAGGGCGACGGCAGTTCGAAGCAGGCCTTGAAATAGGCCTCGATGCTGTCGAGCACCTGCTGCTGGTAATTTTTCGGGGCGAAAGTACTCATGGCGCGTTCTTGTCGTGTGCCGGACTTTCCTGCACACCGTGGCTGGCCGCGTCGGGCTGCGGCTTGATGCGCTCGATGACGCCGTTGCGGCTCACCACCAGTTCGGTGCCGGTCTGGGCTGCCAGCTCGCGTGCGCGTTGCGCCGCCCGCTGCAATGCCGCCAATGCGCCACGCAGATCGGCCGTGTTCGCCTGTTCGATGGTTTTGCTGTTCATTGCTCGCTCCAGTCCAGTAGCACCGGTTTCTCACCCGCGTTGTTGTACAGCGCCCAGGCATCGACGGCCGGGGCGTAATGGCGATGGAAATTATCCAGTCCAGCGGCAAAACGTCGCCGGATCACCGCTTCCGGGATGTTGTGCCCACCTTGACGGACACGCTGCTCGACCCGCGCCACCGCTTCGTCGGCATGGTTGAGCCGCAAAAAAATCAGTTCCACCCGGTAGCCAGCCTGCTGCCATTGTCGAATGTGACGCAACCAGCCACGACCCGACAGGGTGGTTTCAAAGGCAAAACTTGTACTCGCCCGGAAATGTCGCTCCAGTTCCAGCAGCATCAGTCGCCCGGCCTGCACCGTAGCCGTTTCGGGGGCAAACGGCGCCAAGCCGGCCGCAATCAGATCCGCGTTGACGAACACCGGACAGGCCGCCTCATTGGGCAGGAACTCCCGGGCAAAGGTGGTTTTACCCGCACCGTTGGGACCGGCGATGACGATGATCTTGCGCTCAGTCCCCTGCATCACAGCTCCAGCGCGTAAGGCGTCTGTTTGAAAGTGATGCCCTCGCGGGTGGCACGGCTGCCCATGCGGTTGGCGGCGGCGTAGATCACCTTCGGGCCGGCAAACTTCGGCAATATCTCGAACACCGGGCCGGTGAGCACGTTGCCGCCGTCCACCGACGTGTCCTTGAGGATGCCGTTGTAGAGCAGATAAATGGCGCGGCCTTCGAACACGCCCAGCAAGGGGCTGTCCGCCGTGCCCGTATAGCCGGTGCCGGTTTCGGCAAACCAGACGAATTCCGCCAGTTGGGCGAACTTCACATCGCTGCGGATTTCGCCATCGGCGTCGAACAGCGGTTCGGCGGAGAGGCGGCAGAACTGGAAACCGCCGCCCAGACCTGCGACGGTCTGGCCTTTGGCGTTGGTGTAGCCGGAAATCGCGCGCTTGGCCCGTCCCGCAGTGATGGTGCTTGCCACTTCGGGCAGCATTTCGACCTGGATGAACCTGCGATTGCCGCCGTCCTCGATGTTCTGCTTGAGCACGGCATGGCCAGTCGTGCCAGAACCGGCAAAGCTGTCGAGGACGATGGAGTCCTTGTCGGTGGCAATCTGCAGGATGCGCTGAATGAGACGGGTGGGTTTCGGCGTGATGAAGACGTCGTCAGATGTGTCGAAATCGACCAGTTCGAGCAGTTCTTTCTTGCCTTCCTGCGTATGGCCGACCTCTTGATAGAACCACATCGTCTGCGGTACCCGTCCATCTTTGACTTCGTGCAGGAACCTCTTGGTCTGTGGAATGGCATTGCCATCCTTCCCCCACCAAATCCTGTTGTCTCGGTCCAGTTCCTCGAACTTTTCCTTTGAAACCCGCCAGTACATTCCCTTAGGTGGTGCTTCAATTACTCGCCCAGAAGGGCATGTGATCGAGTACGTTCCCGCCGAGTAATAGTTGCGCGCCGACAAATCGCTTGTTTTCCAGACTCCGCGCGGGTCCTTGTCCGGATTCTTGTACGCTGCGTTCTGCTCTTCCGTGCGTGGCAAAAGATTCGGTTTCCACACGTCGGCCTTGGCTGCATAGATGACGATGTAGTCATGATCTTCTGAGAGATGACGCGCCGAGTTCTTGGGTGAATAGACTTTCTGCCAGAGCACTGTGGCCACAAAGTTCTTTGCCCCAAAAACCTCATCCATCAACAACCGTAGCGTCGCCACTTCGTTGTCGTCGATGGAGACAAAAATCGCCCCGTCCTCACGCAGAAACTGCTTCAGCAGCACCAGGCGCGGGTACATCATGCACAGCCAGCGGTCGTGCCGGTCCAGCGTCTCGCCTTCCTTGCCGACCACTTCGCCCAGCCAGCGGCGAATCTCCGGGCTGTTGACGTTGTCGTTGTACACCCAGCCTTCGTTGCCGGTGTTGTACGGCGGGTCGATGTAGATGCACTTCACTTGCCCGGCGTAGCGCGGCAACAAGGCTTTCAAGGCATGCAGATTGTCGCCCTGCACAATGAGGTTGCCGCTGTCTGCATCGCCGCAGGACAGCTCCGGTGCCGGCTCCAGCAGGCGGAACGGAACATCCTTATGGTGTCTGACCACCGCATCCTTGCCGATCCAGTTCAATGTGGGCATTGAATCATCCCCTCAGTTTTTGCGCGATGGCACCCGGCCACCGTTGCGTTGTTCTTCGTCCGCGCCGCCTGCAAAAAAACGGGCCGGCGGCAGTCCATGCCTGCCGGCGGCCCGTACATGCTGCGAGCGAGCGCGGATCAGAGGCCGGTGTGCTCCACGATGAAGCGCTTCACCGCCTCGACGTCCGGCGCCATCACCTCAACGCGCTGCGGACGCTGCTCGATGCCTTCCAGCTCGGCGGGCCGCTCGGGTTCGCGGCCCAGTGCCTCACGAATGGTTTCCGCAAACTTCACCGGCAAGGCGGTTTCCAGCACCAGCACCGGCACGCCCTCGGGCAGCTGCGCGGCGCAGTCCCAGGCCACCTTCACACCGTCTGCGGTGTGGGTGTCGATCATCACGCCGTACTGCTCATACACCTTGCGGATGGTCTCCAGCCGGTCCGCATGCGAGCTGCTGCCCGACAGGAAACCGAAACCGGCCAGTTGATCCATGCAGGGGCTGCCGTTCAGGTCGAAGGCACCGCCCGCATCGACGGCCTTCCACAACTCCGCGACCCTGGCGCTGTCCCGGCCCACCAGATCGAACACGAAGCGCTCGAAGTTGGAGGCCTTGGAAATGTCCATCGACGGGCTGGAGGTGACATGCGTCTCGGCCGCCTTGCGCGGACGATACACCCCGCGGCGGAAGAACTCGTCGAGCACATCGTTCTCGTTGGTGGCCAGCACCAGGCGCGCAATCGGCAGGCCCATCTGACGGGCGATGTGCCCGGCGCAGATGTTGCCGAAATTGCCCGACGGCACGCAGAACACCACCTGCTCGTCGTTGCTGCGGGTGGCGGCAAAATAGCCCTTGAAGTAGTACACCACCTGCGCGGCCACGCGCGCCCAGTTGATCGAATTGACCGCGCCGATGCGATAACGCGCCTTGAAGGCCGCATCGTTGGACACGGCCTTGACGATGTCCTGGGCATCGTCAAACATGCCGGTCACCGCGATGTTGTGAATGTTCTCGTCCTCCAGCGAATACATCTGCGCACGCTGGAAGGCGCTCATCTTGCCATGCGGCGAGAGCATGAACACCCGCACGCCCTGCTTGCCGCGCATTGCGTATTCGGCCGCCGAGCCGGTATCGCCCGAGGTGGCCCCCAGGATGTTGATTTCCTGGCCACGCCGTGCGAGCACATACTCGAACAGGTTGCCCAGCAACTGCATGGCCATGTCCTTGAAGGCCAGCGTCGGCCCGTTGGACAGTTCCAGCAGGCCGAAGCGCCCCGGCTCCAGCCAGTGCACCGGGGTGATCTCGGCTGCGTCGTCACCGTCGCGCACGAAACGATACACCTCGGCCGTGTAGGTCTTGTCGCAGATCGCCTTCAGGTCGGCCTGCGGAATGTCGGCGATGAAGCGCGACAGGATTTCGAACGCCAGTTCGGCATACGACAACGTACGCCAGCGGGCCAGCTCGTCGGCCGACACCTGCGGGTACTGCTCGGGCAGATACAGGCCACCATCGGGCGCCAGACCGCCAAGCAGGATGTCACAAAACTCCGGGCGGTCCTGATGACCGCGGGTTGACAGATACTTCACGGGCTTTCCTCGTGTTGAATGTGAGGCCCTTACTGCAGGCTTTCGACGCGCAGGCGGGTGACCTTGCCCCGCACCACCGGCAGCGCTTCGATCTGCGCGATGGCCCGGTTGGCGTGACGCTCGACGGTTTCATGGGTGAGCATGATGATGTCGGTGTGCGTTTCGCCGGCCTCGGCTTCCTTCTGTAGCATCGCTTCGATGGAAATGCCATTGTCGGCCAGCAGGCGGGTGATGTCTGCGAGCACGCCCGGTTTGTCTTCCACCCGCATGCGCAGGTAGTAGGAGGTGACCACTTCCTCGATCGGCAGCACCTTCAGGTCGCGCACCTGATCGGGCTGGAAGGCCAGATGCGGCACACGATGCTCGGGGTCGGCGGTATGCAGGCGGGTGACATCGACCAGATCGGCAATCACCGCACTGGCGGTCGGCTCGGCGCCCGCACCCTTGCCGTAGTACAGCGTCGCCCCCACGGCGTCGGCATGCACCAGCACCGCATTCATCGCGCCTTCGACGTTGGCAATCAGGCGACGCTCGGGAATCAGGGTCGGATGCACGCGCAGCTCGATGCCCTGTTCGCGCATCCTGGCAATGCCAAGCAGCTTGATGCGATAGCCCAGCTGCTCGGCGTAGGCGATGTCCTGGCTGTCCAGCTGCGTGATGCCTTCCACATGGGCGGCCTCGAACTGCATCGGCACGCCAAAGGCAATTGCGCTCATGATCGTTGCCTTGTGCGCGGCATCCACCCCCTCGATGTCGAAGGTGGGGTCGGCCTCGGCATAGCCCAGCGCCTGGGCTTGCTTGAGCACTTCGGCAAAGGGCAGGCCCTTGTCGCGCATCTCCGACAGGATGAAGTTGGTGGTGCCGTTGATGATGCCGGCCAGCCACTCGATGCGGTTGGCGCTCAGGCCCTCGCGCAGCGCCTTGATAATCGGCACCCCGCCGGCCACGGCCGCCTCGAAGGCCACCATCACGCCCTTTTTCTGCGCGGCAGCGAAGATTTCGTTGCCATGCACGGCCAGCAGGGCCTTGTTCGCGGTCACCACATGCTTGCCATGCTCGATGGCCTTGAGCACCAGTTCGCGGGCCACCCCATAGCCCCCGATGAGCTCGACGACGATGTCGATTTCCGGATCGGTCACCACCGAGAAGGCGTCGTCGGTGAGCTTCACCGTGCCACCGGTGACCGTGCGGGCCAGTTCCAGATTCTTGTCCGCGACCGTGGTAATGCGAATCGGCCGTCCGGCGCGACGAGTAATCTCTTCCTCGTTGCGTTTGAGAACATTGAAGGTACCGCCACCGACGGTCCCGATGCCCAGAAGGCCTACGCTGATTGCTTTCATGTTGTCTCTGAATGGTCGTTTCGGTTCAGGAATCCGGACAGGCCTACAGGCACCCGCCCGGCCCGGCTGCAAAGGAGCGGACGCCGGGACTCCGCTGTCACCCGGACGTTTTCAGTCCGTGCCGTGACGCTTGCGATAGTGGGCAAGAAAACGGGCAACCCGGTTGATCGCGTCGCGCAGGTCGTCTTCATGCGGCAGGAACACCAGACGGAAGTGGTCCGGCTCCGGCCAGTTGAAGCCGGTGCCCTGCACCAGCAATACCCGCTCTTCCTCCAGCAGTTCGGCGATGAAGGTCTGGTCATCGACGATTGGATACACCTGTGGGTCAAGCCTGGGGAACATGTACAGCGTGGCCTTGGGCTTGACGCAGCTCACCCCCGGAATCGCGGTGATCAGCTCATGGGCCAGATCGCGCTGGCGGCGCATGCGCCCGCCCTCGGCCACCAGGTCGTCGATGCTCTGATAGCCGCCCAGTGCGGTCTGGATCGCATACTGTCCGGGCACGTTCGCGCACAGGCGCATCGACGCCAGCATGTTCAGGCCCTCGATGTAGTCCTGCGCGTGGCGCTTGTCGCCACACACCACCATCCAGCCCGCACGGTAGCCGCAGGAGCGGTAATTCTTGGACAGGCCGTTGAAGACGATGGTCAGCACGTCTTCCGACAGGGCTGCGAGCGAGGTGTGACGCACGCCATCGTACAGCACCTTGTCGTAGACCTCGTCTGCATACAGGATCAGGTCGTGCTGGCGGGCCAGCTCGATGATCTGCAGCAGCACTTCGTCAGGGTACAGCGCGCCGGTGGGGTTGTTCGGGTTGATGATGACGATGGCGCGGGTGGACGGCGTGATCTTGGCGCGCATGTCCTCAAGGTCCGGGTACCAGTCGCGCGACTCGTCGCAGCGGTAATGCACCGGCTTGCCACCGGACAGGCTCACCGCCGCTGTCCACAGCGGATAATCCGGCGCCGGCACCAGCACCTCGTCGCCGACGTTGAGCAAGGCGTTCATCGCCATCACGATCAGCTCGGATACGCCGTTGCCGATGTAGATGTCCTCGATGTCCACACCCTTGATGTCCTTTTGCTGGGTGTAGTGCATCACTGCCTTGCGCGCCGCAAAAATCCCCTTGGAATCGGAGTAGCCGGCAGCGTTGGGCAGGTTGCGGATCATGTCCCGCTGGATTTCTTCGGGCGAGTCGAAACCGAACGCGGCCAGGTTGCCGATGTTCAGCTTGATGATCTTGTGCCCTTCGTCCTCCATCTGCTTTGCACGTTCGAGCACCGGACCCCGGATGTCGTAGCACACATCGAGCAGCTTGGAAGACTTGCGCACCGGTCGCGCCACTGCAGGGGCCGCCGCCGGCGCGCAATGCGCAACTTCAGGCAGGGTCACCGTGCCGCCGGTGGCGGCAATCTGCAGTTTCTTGGGGGCAGTCATGTTGTCTTCCTTTTCAGACATCCTGAGGGGTACGCAACGGCAAACCACCGCCACGCAATGTAAAGACTATAATCTTATCCAACCACCACAAGGGCGGCAATGAACACGTTCGCCCACCCGTCCGCATACATCATGAAACTACACCTCGAACAGGACAGCACGATCAACCTGATCACCGGCTACGGTGCCAACCATGTGATGATCAACAAGCAGCGCCACGACGGCAACATGCTGATCGACGCCCGCCGGGTGCTTACCGACTGGGCGCCGGGTGGCTTCGCGGGCCTGAGTGCGGACGACATGGCTGCGGTGGTCGAACTGGGGCCGGAGGTTGTGCTCATCGGCACCGGCGAACGGCTGCGCTTTCCGCCCGTCGCGTTGCTGCGCCCGCTGATCGAGGCACGCATCGGCTACGAGGTGATGGATCTCGCGGCCGCCTGCCGCACCTACAACGTGCTGGTCAGCGAAGGGCGTTCGGTGGCCACCGCCCTCCTCTTCGATCCGCGCTGAATCGCTGAATCCATCTGCGCCGGAACCCGGCGCTCACCAGAAAATCCAGAACAGCACCAGTCCGAGCGCAACCCGGTAGATCACATACGGCAGCATGCCGGTCCGCGACAGCAGGCGGATGAAGAGATGGATGCAGGCATACGCACTGATGCCGGCCAGCACCGCCCCCAGCCCGAGTGTGCCCCACGCAACAGCCTCATCGGAGCGCACCAGATCGCGCGTGACCAGCACGCCCGATGCAATCAGCGTGGGCACCGACAGCAGGAAGGAAAAACGCGCTGCCGCCTCACGGGTGAGCCCCAGCATCAGCCCGGCGGTCATCGTGATGCCGGCGCGCGAGGTGCCCGGAATCAGGGCCAGAGCCTGCGCCACCCCCACCAGCGCGGCATCGCGCCAGCCAATCGTGTGTTCATCCCGGCGCTTTCGGCCGGCAACATCGGCCCACAGCAGCAGCAGCCCGAACACCACCGCCGTGGTTGCAATCACCAGGGGGCTGCGCAGATGCTGCTCGATGAACGCCTTGCCCAGAAAACCGGCAATCACCACCGGCACGGTGCCCATCACCACTGCCCAGGCCAGCCGGGCATCCGCGCTCCAGCGCCCGCCGAGCGAAGCGACTCCGGCCACCGTCATGCGCGCCAGTTCCTGACGAAAATACACCAGCACCGCCGCCAGCGTGCCGGCATGTACCGCCACATCGAACGCCAGCCCTTGATCCGGCCAGCCCGTGAGCACCGGTACCAGAATCAGATGCGCGGAGCTCGAGATCGGCAGAAATTCGGTAATGCCCTGTATCAATGACAGCAGGACGATGTGCACAAGCTCCACTGCGCAACTCCATCAGCAGGATGAAAGGGGGCAGATGATAGCCGACTCGCTTGTGCATTGCAGTATGCACACCACACCCCGGCCGGACAAAGACCGCCTTCGGGCACATCCCGATTGTCAAGGCTGGCTCAACTCCGTTAGGCTCTCCATGCATCCAACCTTGGTAGGAGAACCCCATCATGACCGAAGCCCACCCGCTCGCCCCAGACTTTTCCCTGCCTGCCACCGGTGGCCAGCCCCTCACCCTGTCCGCCCTGCGTGGCCAGGGCGTGGTGCTGTACTTCTATCCCAAGGACAACACCCCGGGCTGCACGAATGAAAGCATCGCCTTTCGCGACCACCATGCGGCCTTCGAGGCGGCCGGTTATCGCATCCTGGGAATATCGCGCGACAGCCTGAAATCACATGAAAACTTCAAGGCCAAGCTGGAGCTGCCCTTCGAGCTGGTGTCCGATCCGGACGAAGTGGCCTGCACCGCCTTTGGCGTGATGAAGATGAAGAACATGTATGGCAAGCAGGTGCGCGGCCTCGAGCGCAGCACCTTCGTGATCGATGCCGAAGGCCGCATCGCGCGCGAATGGCGGGGCGTGAAGGTGCCCGGCCATGCCGAGGAGGTGCTGGCGTTCGTGCAAACCGGTTGAGCGCCGCCCACCGTACAACATCGCCACGCCTCACCGTTCATGCTCCCAGCCCTGTCCAAGCCGGCAGGGCCACACCGAAGACCGGAGATCGCCGACCATGGCCCGACGCGCCGCCCGCAGCAGCCGCAGCAAACTGTTCGTGCTCGACACCAATGTGCTGATGCACGATCCAACCAGCCTGTTCCGCTTCGAAGAGCATGACCTCTTCGTGCCGATCATGACCCTGGAGGAGCTGGACTCCAACAAGAAGGGCATGAGCGAGGTGGCGCGCAACGCCCGCCAGGCCAGCCGCACCATGGACGAGATCATCAGTGCCAGCGAGGTCGATATCGCCGAGGGCATCCCGCTGCAGGCGCCTTCGCACGGACAGGCCACCGGCAAGCTCTTCCTGCAGACCGAGGCCATCAACTTTCAGCTGCCCGAAGCCCTGCCCACCGCAAAGGGCGACAACCAGATCCTGGCCGTCGTCATGCACCTGGCCGAGCGTTACCCGAAGCGCCCGGTGATCCTGGTTTCCAAAGACATCAACATGCGCATCAAGGCCCGGGCGCTGGGTCTGGAGGCGCAGGACTACTTCAACGACAAGGTGCTCGAAGACAGCGACCTGCTGTACTCCGGCGCCTTCGAGGTCGACCAGCGCTTCTGGGACGATCACGCCCGGGGCATGGAGTCATGGAAGGAGAACAGCCACACCTACTACCGTCTGCAGGGACCGGCAGTGGCCGACATGCTGCTCAACCAGTTCGTGTTCCAGAACGGCGAAGCCCCCTTGCAGGCCTGGGTGAAGGAGCGCAGCGGAAAATCGGTGGTGCTCGAAACGCTCACCGACTACAGCCACGCCAAGAACAACATCTGGGGCATCACCGCGCGCAACCGTGAGCAGAACTTCGCGCTCAACCTGTTGATGAATCCGGACATCGACTTCGTCACCCTGCTGGGCCAGGCCGGCACCGGCAAAACCCTGCTGACCCTGGCCGCCGCCCTGACACAGGTGCTGGAAAGCAAGCGCTACTCCGAAGTGATCATGACCCGGGTCACCGTGTCGGTCGGCGAGGACATCGGCTTTCTGCCCGGCACCGAGGAAGAGAAGATGGCGCCGTGGATGGGCGCACTCGAAGACAACCTGGATGTGCTCAACGGCACCACCGGAGAGGGGGGCGAATGGGGGCGGGCGGCCACGCGCGACCTGATCCGCAGCCGCATCAAGATCAAGAGCCTGAACTTCATGCGTGGCCGCACCTTCCTGAACAAGTTCCTGATCATCGACGAAGCACAAAACCTCACCCCCAAGCAGATGAAGACCCTGATCACCCGCGCCGGCCCCGGCACCAAGGTGGTGTGTCTGGGCAACATCGCCCAGATCGATACCCCTTATCTCACCGAAGGCAGCTCCGGCCTCACCTTCGTGGTCGACCGCTTCAAGGGCTGGGCGCATTCGGGCCACATCACGCTGCAGCGAGGCGAACGCTCTCGACTGGCCGACCACGCTGCCGAGGTGCTGTAAGCCATGCCCGACACCGCGCCAGACCTGCTCAGGGGCGCCAGCGCCGACTTCCTGCGGCGCTTCTCGCCTTTCAACCGCATGGAGCCCGAAGCCCTGGCCTTTCTCACCGAACGGCTCACGCTCAGCTTCCATGCTGCGGGCGAGCCGCTGCTGACACCGGACATGGGGCCGCCCGAGGCCCTGTTCATCGTGCAGCGCGGCAAGGTGCTGGCCCGGCAGAGCGGGACCACGGCAGTCACTGAATACACCACCCTGCCGATCGGGCCGGGCGAGTGTTTCCCGATCGGTGCCCTGTCGGCAAACCGGCCCTCCACCAACAGCTACGAAGCGGTCGAGGACAGCTTCATCTTCAGCCTGCCCGGCGAGGACTTTCGCACGCTGATGCAGATGAGCCCGGTGTTTCACCTGTTCTGCACGCAGTACATCGCCAGCCTGCTCAGCCAGTCCCGCCAGCAACTGCAGAATGCTTTCGCTCAGCGCGCGTCGGAGCAGCAGGGCATGGCCACCCTGCTCGGCCAGCTGATCAAGAAGCCGCCCGTCACCGCGCCCCCCACCTGCAGCATCCGCGATGCCTTGCAGACCATGGTGGAGCAACGGATCGGTGGCATCGTGGTGGCCAACGAACAGGGCCAGCCGCTGGGCATCCTCACGCAAAGCGACGTGATCGGCCGCGTGGTGCTGCCCGGTGTCCCACTCGAGCAGGCCGTGGTCGAGGTGATGACCGCCGCACCGCACACGCTGACGGTAAACGCCACCGCCTACGATGCGGCGCTGGAGATGGCCACTCACGGCATTCGCCACCTCATGGTGGTGGAGGCCGATGGGCGCCTGCGCGGCATCCTCTCCGAGCGCGACCTGTTTTCATTGCAGCGCATCAGCCTCGGGCAGATTCGTGCCAGCATGGACGGCGCCACCCACACCGAGGCCCTGCGCCGGGTCAGCGAAGACATCCGCCAGCTGGCCCTCAACCTGATCGCCCAGGGCGTGGGCGCCGAACCGCTCACGCGCTTCATTTCCGCACTCAACGACGCGCTCACCCAGCGCATCATCGACATCGAACTGGACCGCCATGGCCTGCACGACCTGGAATACGCCTGGCTGGCCTTCGGCTCGGAAGGACGGCATGAGCAGACCCTGTCCACCGACCAGGACAATGGCCTGATCTTCGTGCCTGGCCCGGACGACACGAGCGACAGCCTCAAGCCACGTCTGCTCGACTTTGCCCGGGCGGTGAACCAGTGCCTGGCCGACTGTGGCTTTGCACTGTGCAAGGGCAACATCATGGCCAGCAATCCGGCACTGTGCCTGACTCCGGAAGGCTGGCAACAGCGCTTCGAAGACTGGATGGACGAACCCGACCCGCAGGCGCTGCTCAACGCCTCCATTTTCTTCGATTTCCGGGTCATCAGCGGCAACCGTGCGCTGGGCGACAGGCTGCGCGAGTGGCTCAACCGCAAGGCCGGCAAAAATCTCGCCTTTCTGCGCCTGATGGCGGCCAACGCCCTGCAGGTTGCACCCCCGATCGGACGCATTCGCGATTTTGTGCTGGACGAAGACGGCACGCTCGACCTGAAAACGGGCGGTGCCCGGCTGTTCGTGGATGTGGCACGCATCTACGCGCTGCGCACCGGCGTGCGCTCCAGCGCCACGGTACAACGCCTGCGACAGGCCGCAAGCCGTCTGGGCGGCCTGCCCGCCGAAGAACTGGAAGCGATCATCGACGGTTTTCACTTCATACAACTGCTGCGCCTGCGCGCCCAGCACCTTGAAGCCGATGCCGGACGCAACGCCGACAACCGCATCCGGCCGGACACGCTGAACGAACTCGACCGCCGCATCCTGAAGGAAGCCTTCCGTCAGGCCCGCAAGCTGCAATTGCGGCTCAAGCTCGACTATCAACTGTGAACAGGGCCGGAGCATGAGCTGGTTGAACCGCCTGCTGTCTTCCCGCCCCGAAAGCGCTGCGGCCCAGGCCGCAGTGCAGACTGCACTCGCACAGTGGCAGACCCTGCCCCCCGCGCCCACCCGCCTGCCGCACTATGAAACGCGCTATGTCGTATTGAACACCGAAGCCACCGGCTTGCACCCCGAGCGCGACCGCCTGCTCAGTGTGGCGGCCATTGCCATCGAACGCTGCCGCCTCGACCCTGCACACAGCCTGTACGCCGCCCTTGAGCCTGCGCCGGCACAGACACTGGCGCGATTACTTGCTTTCTGTGGCCAGACTCCGGTGGTGGTGTTCAATTCCGGCTTCAATCGCGTGATGCTTGAGCAGGCGCTCAGCGACACCCTGAATGTAAGCACCGAATGGCCCTGGCTGGATCTGTACTGGATCCTGCCCGCGCTGTTTCCGGAGCATCAGGGGCACGCCGCCCGGCTGACAGACTGGATGGGGTTTCTGGGCATTGAAACCTTCCAGCGTCACCACGCACTTGGCGACGCCTACGCGATTGCACAGTTGCTGCTCGCCGCGCTGGCCCGTGCCCGGCAGCGCGGGCTGCATGCCCCGCAAGCGCTGGCCGAGCTCGAATCGCGCACCCGGCGTGACAGTCGGCCACGCTGACGTCTGCCCCGTTCGGGTACGTTGCGGATCAGGCCCGTGCCCGCACGGCACGGGCGCAACTGCCTGCCTTGCACTCATCACAGTCCTCACGCCCGATGCGCTTGCCCAGCGCCTGCTGCAGGGCACATACCGAGCGACGGCAGCACACGAACATCACCCCTTCCCGACCGGCTGCCTCACGGAAACGCTGCATCACATTGTGTCCGAGAAAATCGGTAAACAAGATCACGATCTCGATGCCCGCTGGCAAAGGTGCAGTGCGGCGCTGGTGGCTGCTGTCCCGTCCGCTGACATGCGCGGCAATCTGGATGCCAAATCCTGCAAGAACCTCCGGAATGTTTCCCAGCCTGTCGGCCCCGACCAGCAGTGCGTTCATGATTATTCCTTAATGAGAATCGTTCTCGATATACTGCCTCACGTTTCACCTGTTTGCAAGTAGGAATTGTTCTCGTTAATATTGTGAAAACTGCAACACTTCACACACGAGGTCGCCATCACCATGAAAAAAGTCGTTCTTGCAACCCTGCTGTCCACCCTGGGTCTGTCTGCGCCGGTTCTAGCCCAGGGCGAACTGAACATTTATTCCTCGCGCCACTATCAGACCGATGAAGCCCTGTACGCAGGTTTCACCGAACAGACCGGCATCAAGATCAACCGCATCGAAGCAAAGGAAGACGAACTGCTGGAGCGCATTCGCAACGAAGGCGCCAACAGCCCGGCCGACATCCTGATCACGGTAGATGCCTCGCGTCTGGCCAAGGCCGAGGAAATGGGCATCTTCGAACCGGTGAAATCAGCCGTGCTGGAAGAGCGCATCCCCGCTCACCTGCGCGACGACAACTGGATCGCCTTCTCGACCCGTGCCCGGGTGATTGTCTACAACCCGGACATGGTGCAGGGGGAGCAGGTGCAGACCTATGAATCGCTGGCCGATCCGGCCCTCAAGGGCAAGGTATGCACCCGCTCCGGCAGTCACCCCTACAACCTGTCGCTGGGCGCGGCCATGATCAAGCACCATGGCGCAGAAAAGACCGAGGAATGGGCGCGTGGCCTGGTGAACAACTTTGCACGCACACCGAAGGGCGGTGACACCGATCAGATCCGCTCAGTGGCGGCCGGTGAATGCGGCGTGGCCATCGTCAACAGCTACTACTTCGCACGCCTGATGAATTCCGATCGCGCCCAGGATCAGGAAGCAGTGAATGCCGTGCGCTTCGTGTGGCCGAACCAGGCAAGCTGGGGCACGCACATCAACATTTCGGGCGCAGGCATGCTCAAGCACGCGCCGAACAAGGAAGCCGCAGTGAAGTTCCTGGAATACCTCTCCTCGGACGACGCGCAGCGCTACTTTGCCGATGGCAACAACGAATGGCCCACCGCGAAGAATGTGACGGTCAACAACCCCGCCCTCGAAAAGCTCGGCCCCTTCAAGGCCGACGAGTTGCCGGTTGGCGAACTCGCCGACACCGTCGCCGAAGCCCAGCGCATCTACGACCGCGCAGGCTATCGCTGATCACCCCCCCTGCCCTTCGGGGCAGCGGGCAAATTCCGCAGGAATGGTTTGATTGAGTCATGAATTGGGGCGCCGATGGAGACGTTGGCGCCCCAATTCAATCGAAGAGCGGAAGTCGCCCTCGCGCAGCAGTTCCAGCGCAATGGGTCAGGTAGGCATACACCAGCGCGGCAATGCCGCCGGTCAGGATCAGGCCTGGATTGACGCCGAAAAGCCCCTCTCACCTCATAAAAAATATATATTTGACATAGAAAATATATTCAAGACAATGTCATTTTGAATGACTGCATGGTAACCAATGTCGGGCCGTTTACAAGAAACTTTCTACATTTTCCTTAAAGATTCTGCCACGCGGATGCCGAAATGATCGCCCCCACGCGCAACCTGACTGTTTTTCACGGGATAGGGGCGATCGCCGCCACCTTGCTTGGTTCAGGGCTCTTCATCGTTCCTGCGATCAGCGCAACGTTGGCGGGAAGCGAAGCAATGATCGCGTGGATTGTCATGAGTTGTGCAATCATGCCTATTGCGTATGTATTCGGCGCTTTAGGGAAGGCATGTCCGCACATGGAAGGTAGCGCTTACTTTGTGCACCAAGCTTTCGGTGAGCGCGCAGGAAAATTTGTTGGCTATCTGTTTATCTCGGTGATTCCGATTGGTCCTCCGGTGGTAATTCTGACCGGTGCAACATATCTTGACTCACTCGTCGGCCAAGGGTACGAAACCATTTTGGCTTATGCCATTATCGTCATAATTTTCGTTCTCAATCGTGCGCACTTCTCGGTTTCGGCCGGTATTGGCTCCGTTGTCTCGCTAGCCATTGCGGGATTGATTGCGTTTGTGGCAATTGCAGCGGCTCAACTACCCGCTACTGCACCTGTTCCTACGCCTCAAGGGGGGGTGATCGCAGCAATAGGCGTAGTCTTTTGGTGCTATGTCGGCATTGAGGCCATGTCACACCTTTCGGGAGAGTTTCGCCACAGTTCGGATTTTCTGCTCTCCGTAGTGATTGGAGTGGTCGTTGTCGGCATCCTCTATAGTCTCGCAACATATGGCGTCATGAAGTTTGGTGCATATGGAGAAGAAGGCATCAACATGAATTCCCTTATTATTATCGGAGATCGAATAGGGGGACGAGACGGAGTGGTTGTGATTTCTGTGATAGGATTTCTCATATGCTTGATTGCTGCGAATCTTTATATCGCAAGTTCAAGCCGACTGATTTCCTCTTACTCGAAGGGATCGCTATCGCTAAGTCAGGCACTACTCTTCAGTGTCGCCATGATTACAGCTACCATCAGCATTAAATTTCTCATTCAGTTCAAAATCGAACTTCTTATTGGCTATGCCAATGGTGTTTTTGTCGCGATTTATATGGCGGTGACGGCAAGCGGCATCCGGCTACTGAGGGGCTTTGGTCGCATTGCTGCAATTCTCGGGACAGTGTTTCTTCTGGCAATCGTTGCAGTCATCGGCGGTCAAATGATCTATGTTCTTGGTGTTCTCGGAGTGTTGGGGCTGAGTCTCTGCCGGGATGGATTCGCTCGTGTACGCTGAGCGTCACCAAGTAAGCCATCACAAAAATATTATAACAATCGCATCATTATCCTTCTCACCGCCCCGCGGCCGGAAGGCCTGCGGGGGACGAAGGGGGTTCTTCGACAACCGTTGCCACGCTTGCCGCAGACTTGCGCCCTTTCACAATCTGGGCGGAGATCAGGATCATCGGCACCAGCCCCACCGCGACAATCGTCAGCGCGGCGGTGGAGGCCTCTGCCAGACGCTCGTCCGATGCAAGGGTATGGGCCTGGGTGGCGAGCGTGTCGAAGTTGAAGGGGCGCATCACCAACGTCGCCGGCAACTCCTTCATCACATCCACGAACACCAGCAATCCCGCCGTGAGCAGGCTTCCACGCAAGATCGGCACATGCACCCGGCGCAAGGTGGCCATGCGCCCAAAGCCCAGACTGCGGGCCGCATCGTCCATGCTGGGCGTGATTTTGCCCAGGCTTGAATCCACCGTATGCAGGGCAATCGCCAGAAAACGGGTCAGGTAGGCATACACCAGCGCGGCAATGCCGCCGGTCAGGATCAGGCCCGGATTGACACCGAACAGCCCCTCCCAGCCTTCGGCAAGCCACCGGTCGAGCCGGGTGACCGGAATCAGCACCCCCACCGCAATCACCGACCCCGGCACCGCATAGCCCAGCCCGACGATGCGGTTGAGCACCTTTGGCACCACCGAACGACTCAGCCGCGCTGCATAGGCCAGCACCACCGCAAGCACCACCGCAAGCACCGCAGTGACGGCGGCCAGCACAAAACTGTTGCGGGCCAACTGCAGGAAGCGTGGCCCGAACTGCGCGTCGCCTTCGGACAAGGCCATTTGCAGCAACAAACCCGCCGGCAACAGAAAACCAAAAAACAGGGGCAGCAAGCAGGCGCACATCGCCAGCAGGCCGGCGCCGCGTCCCAGCGCCACCGGCACCGGCGCGGACTGCTGGCGCGAGGTGTTATTGAAACGCGCCCGCCCCCGGCTCATGTGCTCAAGCACCAGCACCGCCACCACAAACAGCAGCAGCATGGCCGACAACTGCGCCGCCGCCGTACGGTCACCCAGCGAGAACCAGGCCCGGTAGATGCCCGTGGTGAAGGTCTGCACGCCAAAATAGGCCACCGTGCCGAAGTCGGCGAGGGTTTCCATCAGCGCCAGGGCAGTGCCCGCCACCAGCGCCGGCCGGGCCAGCGGCAGCGACACCGACACAAAACAGCGCCACGGCCCCAGCCCGAGCGAGCGCCCTGCCTCCAGCATGCCCGCCGCCCGTTCCAGAAAGGCGGCGCGCGCCAGCAGATACACATATGGATACAGCACGAACACGAACATTGCCGCCGCCCCGCCCACACTGCGCACATCGGGAAACCAGTAGTCACCAGCCCGCCAGCCGAAGGTTTCCCGCAGCCAGCCCTGCACCGGACCAACGAACTGCAGGAAATCGGTATACACATAGGCCATCACATACGCCGGCATGGCCAGCGGCAGCACCAGAGCCCACTCGAAGAAGCGTCGCCCCGGAAACTCCAGCATGGTGGTCATCCAGGCCGTGGCTACGCCAATCGAACTCACCCCCAGCCCCACCACCACACACAGGATCACCGTGTTGCGTATGAACTCCGGCAGCACCGTGGCCGACAGATGCCCCCAGGTGTCGGATGTTCCACCCACCAGCACATTGGAAAAGACCGACAGCACCGGCATGGAGATCAGCACCGCGATCAACAGTGCCGCCAGCGTCAGCCACGAACCCCGCCCTTTCAGAATGTTCAACAAGCTGCTTTCCCTCAACAATTGCGCACGACCGCGCCCGGTGACAGGGTGCGAAACCCGCAAATTATAATTGATCGCATTTGCTCTCCCGGTGCGATAATGCACACATCGCGAGAAAACGGTGTACGCATGTCACATCTGGAACTCAAGGACGTCGAACTTTCCTATGGCCCGCACAGGGTCGTCAGCGGATTTTCCCTTGCACTCGAACGTGGCAGCATCGGTTGCCTGCTTGGCCCTTCGGGCTGCGGCAAGACCACCGTGCTGCGCTGCATTGCCGGCTTCGAACGCGTCGTGACCGGACAGATCCGGCTCGATGACCGGGTGGTGAGCAGCCAGGGTCTGTACCTGCCCCCCGAGCAGCGCCGCATCGGCATGGTATTTCAGGACTACGCCCTGTTTCCGCATCTGAGCATTGCCGACAACATTGCCTTCGGACTGCGCGCCATGACGGGCGACGAACGCAGCGCGCGAGTCAACGATCTGCTGCGCATCGTCGGCCTGTCCGGCTCGGGCAAGAAGTACCCGCACGAGATGTCGGGCGGCCAGCAGCAGCGGGTGGCGCTGGCGCGCGCGTTGGCCCCGCGCCCCAGCCTGCTGCTGCTCGATGAGCCTTTCTCCAACCTGGACGTCGAGTTGCGCGAACGGCTGTCGCACGAGGTGCGCGACATCATCAAGGCCTCGGGCACCACCGCGATCCTGGTCACGCACGACCAGCACGAGGCGTTTGCCGTCGCCGACGAGATCGGCATCATGCATCACGGCCGCATCCAGCAGTGGGACACCCCCTACAACCTGTATCACCGTCCCGCCAACCGCTTCGTGGCCGACTTCATCGGCCAGGGGGTGCTGATGCCCGGCAAGGTCATCAACGATCATCAGGTGCGGGTGGAACTGGGCGTGCTCAACAGCCTGATTCCGGTGGAGTGCGGCGTAGGCTGCGGACAGTGCGACTTCGATTGTCCGGTGGAAGTCCTGCTGCGACCCGACGACATCATTCATGACGACGCCAGCCCGCTGAAGGCCAGGGTGGTGAAAAAAGCCTTTCGCGGTGCGGACATCCTGTACACCCTGGAACTGGGCAGCGGCACCCGGGTGCTGTCGCTGGTGCCCAGCCACCACAACCACGCCCTGGGCGAGATGATCGGCATCCGGCTGGATGTCGATCATGTGGTGACCTTCCACGAACGCTCAGACCTGGCCGCCCATGCGCAACAGGGTCTGGTCACGGCCGTCCATTGAGGCACGCATGGCGGGCATTCCCTGGCTGCAAGGCGACCCGGCCTTTCCGCCTCCGGAGCGGGCGCTGCAACACCCCAACGGCCTGCTGGCAGCCGGCGGGGCACTCGATCCGGAATGGCTGCTGTGCGCCTACCGGCAAGGCATCTTTCCCTGGTTCAACGAAGGGGAGCCGATCCTCTGGTGGTCGCCCGACCCGCGCCTGATCCTGATCCCGTCCGAGCTGCGCGTGCATCGCTCCCTGCGCAAAACGCTACGCAACGGCGGGTTCGAGGTGCGCTTCGATACCGACTTCGAGGCCGTCATGGCCGGGTGTGCGGGTCCGCGCGCGCAGGCCAGCGGCACCTGGATCACCCCGCACATGCGTCAGGCCTACCTGCGCATGCATGCCCAGGGCCATGCGCACAGCGTCGAGGTGCTGCGCGACGGTGTGCTGGTGGGTGGGCTGTACGGCATTGCCATAGGTCGTGCCTTCTTTGGCGAATCCATGTTCAGCCGCACCAGCAATGCCTCCAAGGTCGCGCTGGTGCATCTGGTCGCCCATCTTGTGGCACACGATTTTGGCGTGATAGATTGCCAGATGACCACGCCGCACCTGTTGTCGCTGGGTGCGCGGGAAGTGCCCCGGGCGCTGTTTCAGGCGATCCTCGCCGAACTCACCCCGCACGGCCCCGCGCCAGGCCGCTGGAGCATGCCACCGCAGGCGTGGAAGCCGCTGGACCTCCTGAGCCAGGAGCCCGACTGACCATGCAGAAGGACTACCCCTTCGGGCAGATTCAATTCTATGCCACCGCGCCTTACGCCTGCTCCTATCTGGCCGGCCGCACGGCGCGCTCGCAGGTGGCCACGCCCAGTCACCTGATCGACGCAACGGTGTATTCCGAACTGGTGCGCAACGGCTTTCGCCGCAGCGGGGTGTTCACCTATCGCCCCTACTGCGACAATTGCCGCGCCTGTGTGCCGGTACGCATTCCCGTCCAGCACTTCCAGCCCTCGCGCAGCCAACGCCGCGCCTGGGCACATCATGCAGGGCTGCATGTGAGCGAACACCCGCTGATGTTCGACGAGGAGCACTACCGCCTGTACCAGCAGTATCAGGCGACCCGCCATGCAGGCGGTGGAATGGATCTGGACAACCGGGAGCAGTACGCCCAGTTTCTGCTGCAAAGCCATGTCGATACCCATTTGATGGTGTTTCGCGATGACGCGCCGGATGAGTCGCAACCCGGTCGCCTGCGCATGGTGAGCGTGATCGACCGGCTCAGCGACGGCCTGTCCAGCGTCTATACCTTTTTCGATCCGCAAGCGCCCCGGGCCAGCCTCGGCACCTTCGGCGTGCTGTGGCAGATCGAGCTGTGCCGCCAGCTGGCCCTGCCCTATCTGTACCTGGGCTACTGGATCGGGAAAAGCGAAAAAATGGCCTACAAGCAGAAGTTCCGCCCGCTGGAAGCACGCATCGATGCCCGCTGGCAGGCCTTCGACCCCTCGGCAGACACCCCCGACTGATCCGCTGCGCACGCGATAAAGCTGCGCAGGGGATGCGCGGCAGTGCAACAAGGCGCTAAAATCCCGCGATGCTCTATTCACTCATTCGCCCCCTGCTGTTCGCACTCGATGCCGAAACAGCCCATGAACTGACCCTTGCCGGCTTGCGCCGTGCGGGTCACCTGCTGCCCGTTGCCCGCCCGCTGCCCGCCAGGGGCTGCAAGGTGATGGGGCTGGACTTTCCCAACCGTGTCGGCCTGGCAGCCGGCCTGGACAAGAACGGCGAGGCCATCGACGGTCTCGCCCGACTGGGGTTCGGCTTCATCGAGATCGGCACCGTCACCCCCCGCCCCCAGCCCGGCAACCCGCGACCGCGCCTGTTCCGGCTGCCCGAAGCCCAGGCGGTGATCAACCGCATGGGCTTCAACAACCACGGGGTCGAGGCGCTTCTCGAGAACGTCCGCGCGGCGCGCTATCGTGGCGTGCTGGGCATCAACATCGGCAAGAACTTCGACACGCCCATCGAGCGCGCTGCCGATGACTACCTCGCCTGTCTGGACAAGGTGTACCCGCTGGCCAGCTATGTCACGGTAAACATCTCCTCGCCGAACACCCAGAACCTCCGCCAGTTGCAGGGCGCTTCGGAACTCGATGACCTGCTTGGCCGCCTGAAGGGCCGGCAGCGTGCCCTGGCCGACCGTCATGGCCATTATGTTCCGCTGGCCCTTAAGATCGCGCCCGACCTCGACGAGGCCCAAACCATCAACATTGCCGACGCCCTGCGCCGGCACCGTATCGATGCGGTGATTGCCACCAATACCACGCTCGCGCGCGAACGCGTACAGGCGCTCAGGCATGGCAACGAACAAGGGGGCCTGTCAGGCGCCCCGGTGCGCGAGGCTTCCACCACAGTGGTCAGGCGGCTGGCCGCGACGCTGGGCGGCGAGCTGCCGATCATCGCTGTCGGTGGCATCCTGAATGGCGACGATGCCCGCGCCAAGCTCGAAGCGGGGGCCTCGCTGGTCCAGCTGTACACCGGCCTGCTGTACCGTGGCCCGGCGCTGGTGCGCGAATGCGTGCGCGCCACCTCCGGTCCGGCGTGACCCGCGACGGCTCCGCCCTGCAAACCACCACACCCCGCAGGGTTGAGCGGGGCGTGGTGACAGTTGATAATGTGCCCCCTGCCCCAGAACCGCAATCATGAGCAGCTACCTCTTTGTCGTCATCGGCGCCGTGCTGGTGAATAACGTCGTGCTGGTGCGCATCCTCGGCCTGTGCCCCTTCATGGGTGTGTCGAAGAAACTGGAGACCGCCGTCGGCATGGGCGCGGCCACCACCTTCGTGCTCACCCTGGGCGCCGGCACCAGCTACCTGATCGATCATTACCTGCTCGCGCCCTTCGATCTGGCCTATCTGCGCACCCTCTCCTTCATCGTGGTGATTGCCGCCATCGTGCAGATGACCGAACTGGTCATCGAAAAGACCAGCCCGCTGCTGCACCGCGTGCTGGGCATCTACCTGCCGCTGATCACCACCAACTGCGCCGTGCTTGGCGTGCCGCTGCTCAATGTCGGCTTCAACCACAACCTGCTCGAGTCCCTGCTCTTCGGCTTTGGCTCGTCGCTGGGCTTCACGCTGGTGCTGGTGCTGTTTGCCGGCATTCGCGAACGGCTCGATGGCGCGGATGTGCCGGCGCCGTTCAAGGGCACCGCGATCGCCATGATCACCGCAGGTTTCATGAGCCTGGCCTTCATGGGTTTTGCCGGCCTGGACCGTTTCCAGTGAGTGACCATCCAGTGACCGCCCGCCACACATGAGGACCGCCTGAATGCTCACCGCATTGCTGATCATGACCGGCATTGCCCTGATTCTCGGGGCCGCGCTCGGTTATGCCTCCATCCGCTTCAAGGTCGAAGGGGACCCGCTGGTCGAGAAGATCGACGCCATTCTGCCGCAGACCCAGTGTGGCCAATGCGGCTACCCCGGCTGCAAACCCTACGCAGAGGCCATTGCCAACGGCGAGGCCGACATCAACCAGTGCCCACCCGGTGGCGAGGAAGGCATTCGCGCCCTGGCCGACCTGCTCGGGCGCGAATTCAAGCCGCTGTCCGAAGAGCATGGCGTCGAGAAGCCCAAGTCCGTGGCCTACATCGACGAACAGACCTGCATCGGCTGCACACTGTGCATCCAGGCCTGCCCGGTGGATGCCATCGTGGGCGCGGCCAAGCAGATGCATACCGTGGTCGATCCGCTGTGCACCGGATGCGAGCTGTGCGTGGCCCCCTGCCCGGTCGACTGCATCACCATGGAGCCGATCGGCGAGACCATCGAAAACTGGAAATGGAAATATCCGGTCATCGAGATCCGGAAAGCGCAATGATCAAGCGACTGTTCAACTTCCACGGCGGCATCAAGCCCGCATCGCACAAGAGCGAGTCGGCCGATGCCCCCATCCGCCCCGCCCCCCTGCCCCATCGGCTGATCGTGCCACTGCGCCAGAACGCACGCGCCAGCGCCCGATGCATCGTCGAAACCGGCGAGCGCGTGCTCAAGGGGCAGCGCATCGGTGAGGCCGAAGGCACCTTGGGAACGGCCGTGCACGCGCCCACCAGCGGCCATGTAGTCGATATTGCCGAACACCCGATGGCCCACCCCTCGGGGCTGGACACGCTGTGCGTGGTGATCGAGCCCGACGGTGAGGAGGCGTGGATCGAGCATGCCCCCTTCGACTACCGCAGCCAGGGCCGGCTGGCCACCCTCACCTGGCTGCGCGACTGCGGCATCGTCGGCATGGGCGGAGCCGCCTTCCCGAGCCATATAAAACTGGGCAGCGGCAAGGGCATGGATACGCTGATCATCAACGGTGCCGAATGCGAACCGTGGATCACCTGCGACGACCGGCTGATGCGCGAACGCGCAGCAGGCATCATGGCCGGAGTGCGCATCCTGCGCGAACTGCTCGGCGCCCGGCGAGTGCTCGTCGGCGTGGAAGACAACAAGCCCGAAGCGCTGCAGTCGATGCGTGAGGCGGCCCGTGCCGACACCGACATCGAAGTGCTGAGCGTGCCCACCCTGTACCCGGCCGGTGGCGAGAAACAGCTCATCCGCGTACTCACCGGCATCGAGATTCCGCACGGCAAACTGGGCAGCGAATATGGCGTGCAATGCTTCAACGTGGGCACCGCGCATGCGGTGCATCGCGCAATCGAACATGGCGAGCCGCTGCTGTCGCGGGTGGTCACGCTCACCGGGAACATGGCGCAGCCCGCCAACTACGAAGTGCTCGTCGGCACCCCGATCGAACACTTGCTGCCCCTGGCCGAACCGCGCGAAGACACCGACCGCTACCTGCTGGGCGGGCCGATGATGGGGTTTGCGCTGCCCGACCTGTCAGTGCCGATCCTGAAGGGCAGCAACTGCGTGATTGCCGCCTCGCCTGCCCTGTTTCCACCCCCACAGCCGGAGCTGGCCTGCATCCGCTGTGGCGCCTGCGCCCGCGCCTGCCCGGCCGATCTGCAGCCCTTCGAGCTGTACTGGTTCTCGCGCTCGCGCAATTTCGGCAAGGCACAGGAATACCACCTCTTCGACTGCATTGAGTGCGGCTGCTGCGCCTATGTGTGCCCTTCGCACATTCCGCTGGTGGATTACTACCGCTTTGCCAAGAGCGAGATCTGGGCGCGCGAGCGCGATGTAAAGGCCGCCGATCAGGCCCGCGAACGCTTTGAGTTCCGCAACTACCGGCAGGAACGCGAAAAGGCCGAAAAGGCCGCCCGTCTGGCCGCCAAGGCGGCAGAAACCAAGGCCAAGCTGGCACAAAAACCTGCGGGCGCCGACGGCGATGCCGCAGCACAGGGCGAGGCAGCCGCCGAGGACCCGAAGAAGGCCCTGATCGCCGCCGCCCTCGCCCGGGCGAAGGCACAGAAGGCCGCCGTGCAGCCCCGCAATACCGATAACCTCAGCCCGGAAAAGCAGGCCGAGATCGCCGAGATCGAAGCCCGACGTGCCACTGCCGACACCGGTACGGAGCCCTCCCGGGCGGCCAGCGAAGAAAAGTCATGATCCATTCACCCTATATCCGCAACAACGCCAGCGTGCGCAGCGTGATGCTGATGGTGCTGCTGGCTCTGCTGCCCGGTGTGGCCGCCTATGCCTGGAAGGTCAGCCCGGCCATTTTGCTCAATCTGGCCATCGCCACAGCAACCGCGCTGCTGGCCGAGGCGGCCGTGCTGGCGCTGCGCCGTCGTCCGCTGGCCCCGGCGCTGGGTGACCTGTCTGCGGTGGTCACCGCCTGGTTGGTGGCCCTGTGCTTTCCGCCCATCGTGCCATGGTGGCTCACCGTCACGGCCGTGCTGGTGGCCATCGTTGCCGTCAAGCACCTGTACGGCGGCCTGGGGCAAAACCCCTTCAACCCTGCCATGGTCGCGTATTGCGCGATGATCGTCGCCTTCCCCGCGCTCATGTCGCAATGGCCGCCTGCGGGCGGACTGCCCTTCGAAATGCAGCTTCAGCTGATTCTTGGCGGGGTGCGCGATGTGGATGCGATCACCGGTGCCACCGCCCTCGATGCCATGCGCACCGGGCTGCGTGCCGGCGCCGGCACGGTGGAGGCCGTGCGCGACGACAGTGCCTTCGGCCTGCTCGGCGGGCGCGGGTACGAATGGGTGGCCGCAGGCTACCTGCTGGGTGGGCTGTTCCTGCTCGCCCGCAAGATCATCACCTGGCACATGCCGGTGGCGTTCATCGCGGCCCTGGCCCTGATTTCGGGCCTGTTCTGGTTGGTCAACCCTGCCCAGTTCGCTTCCCCGGCCTTCCATCTGGCCAGCGGAGGCGCCATGCTGGCGGCCTTCTTCATCGTCACCGACCCGGTGTCGGGTGCCACCACGCCACGCGGCAAGCTCATTTTTGCTGCAGGCATCGGTCTCATTGCCTACCTGATCCGTGCCTTCGGCGCCTTTCCGGAGGGGATCGCCTTTGCCGTGCTGCTCATGAACATGTGCGTTCCGCTGGTCGACATGAAAACCCAGCCCGCAGTGTTCGGCCACAAGAAAGGAGTGTCCCGATGAGCGCCACCGAACGCTACACGGCCACCCGCACCTCCATCCGCACGGCCAGCATCATGGTGCTGTTTACAGTGGTGTTCACCACCCTGATGTCGGGCACCTACTGGCTCACCCGCCCGGCCATCGAAGCCTCGCAGCTTCAGGAGCGGATGCGGCTGATCAACGAACTGCTGCCCGCCTCGGCCTACAACAATGCCCTGCTCGAAGATTTCGTGGAGCTGGGGCCGACGCCCGAACTCGGGCTCGACCGGGGCGGACGCGTGTATCGCGCCCGCTTCGACGGACAGCCCGCCGCCCTGATCCTCGAGAGCGTGGCCCCCGACGGCTACGCCGGACGCATCAGCCTCGCGGTGGCCGTCAACATCGCTGGCCAGATCACCGGCGTACGGGTCACCGAACACAAGGAAACCCCGGGGCTCGGCGACTACATCGACCCACGCAAGGATCGCAACAAGCAGCGCCCCTGGGTGACCCAGTTCGACGGCCTGTCGTTTGCGCAGGTAAGCGAAGCGCGCTGGAAGGTCAGCCGCGATGGCGGACACTTCGACTACATGATCGGCGCAACGATCAGCGCCCGCGCGGTCACCCACGCCAGCGCACGCGCGCTGGCCTATGCCAACACCCACCGGAATGCACTGTTCGCCGCCGAAACCGGCAGCCGGCTGTAACGGGAGGCACCCATGAATCTGCAAACCCTTCGAGAGAATGCATACAACGGCCTGTGGAAACAGAACCCCGGGCTGGTGCAACTGCTCGGGCTGTGCCCGATCCTGGCGATCAGCAACACCATGGTGAATGCGGTCAGCCTCGGCCTGGCCACCATTCTGGTGATGGCCGTGGCCAACCTGGCGGTGGCGCTGCTGCGCAACTTCATTCCCTACGAAATCCGCATCCCGGTGTTCATCCTGATCATCGCCGCGCTGGTCACCATGGTCGATCTGGCCTTCAATGCGTGGTTGCATGAGCTGTATCTGGTCCTCGGCATCTTCATTCCGCTGATCGTCACCAACTGCATCGTGCTGGCACGGGTGGAAGCCTATGCGGCGAAGAACGGCCCGCTCGAATCGACGCTCGACGGCGTGCTGATGGGCGTGGGCCTGTTGTGGGTGCTGGCGGTGCTGGGCGGCATGCGCGAGCTGATCGGCAGTGGCACGCTGTTCGGCGGCATCGAGATGATCTTTCCCGCGCTGTCGCCGGTCCAGGTGCTCGGCGAGGACTACCCGGGTTTTCTGCTGGCCATCCTGCCGCCGGGGGCCTTCTTCGCGTTTGGCTGCCTGATCGCGCTGTACAACTGGATCAATGCACGCGCCAATGCCCGTAGCGCACACACGGCCGCACCGGCCAGCGGTCAGGAAGAAGTCGCCGTCGAGGACGCCCACGCCCCGGCCGCCACCGCAGCCACGGCCACTCCGGCCCGCTGAGCGTACGGCATGAAGCTGGTGCAGGTGAAAGCCTTCATGCAGCGCTTGGCCGAGGCCAATCCGCAGCCCACCACCGAGCTGGAATATGGCTCACCTTACCAACTGCTGGTGGCGGTGGTGCTCTCGGCCCAGGCCACCGACAGGAGTGTGAATCTGGCCACCCGCCGGCTGTTTGCCGCTGCGCCCACCCCTGAGTCCATGTGCGCACTCGGCGAGGAAGGGGTGGCCGAGTGCATCAGAACGATCGGCCTGTACCGCAACAAGGCCCGGAACACCGTGGCCCTGTCGCGCCTGCTGCTGGAGCGGCACGGCGGTGCGGTGCCGCACGACCGGGCCGCCCTCGAAGCCCTGCCCGGCGTGGGCCGCAAGACGGCCAATGTGGTCCTCAACACCGTGTTCGGCGATCCGGTGATGGCGGTCGACACCCACATTTTCCGCGTCTCCAACCGCACCGGCCTGGCGCCGGGCAAGGATGTGCTGGCCGTGGAAAAGGCATTGGTGCGCCGCATTCCCAAGGACTACCTGGTGAATGCCCATCACTGGCTGATCCTGCACGGGCGCTATGTATGCACCGCACGCAAGCCACGCTGCGCCACCTGTACGGTGCGCGACCTGTGCGACTACCGGGACAAGACCGGCTGACGAGCGGGCCAGCCGGACCCGAACCCCGGCCGGGCCAATCCCCCCTTCAACACGCGGAGCACCATCCCACCATGTTCAACCCTTCCCGCGACCAGGCCCGGCAATTCCTCATCGATGCCTGGCGCAAGCGTCTCGACGCCCTGCCCGCCACGCCGCTGGAAACCCTTGCGGCGGATGTCATCGCGCTGCACCCGGAGTACCACGCCCTGCTCGAAGCGCCCGATTCACTGGAGCGCGACTTCAGCCCCGAGGACGGTGGCATCAACCCCTTCCTGCATCTGTCGCTGCATCTGGCGATCGAGGAGCAGCTCGGCATCGACCAGCCCCCCGGGTTGCGCGCGGCGTTCGAGCGCTGCCAGCAACGTCACGGCAACCGGCACGATGCGTTGCATGACGTACTCGAATGCCTGGGCGAAACCGTGTTCAACGCCCAGCGCAACCGCCAGCCGCCGGATGGCGCCGCCTATGTCGATTGCGTGCGCCGGCGCGCCGGCATGGCCTGAGCGCAGATGCGCCGTACCCAAACCCCGGCATTCCGGGTTAGCATCACGTCCTGAAACATCCTGCCCTGACGGAGACTGAACGATGGAAACCTGGATTGTCATCGGCATCATCGTAGCCCTTGCGGTCTATGCTGTTGCGATTTACAACGGCCTGGTTGCCCTGCGCAACCGGGTAAAGAATGCGTTTTCGCAGATTGACGTGCAACTGCAGCGCCGCTACGACCTGATCCCGAATCTGGTTGAAACCGCCAAGGGCTACATGCAGCACGAGCGGGACACCCTGGAGGCCGTGATCAAGGCACGCAATGCGGCACAAAGCGCCGCGCAGCGCGCCGAAAGCAACCCCAGCGACCCTTCGACGATGAAGCAGCTGATGGGTGCCGAGGCAGCCCTGGGCGGCATGCTCACCCGCTTTTTCGCGCTGGCCGAGGCCTATCCCGACCTCAAGGCCAACCAGAACATGGCCCAACTGCAGGAAGAGCTCGCCAGCACCGAAAACCGCATCGCCTTCGCCCGCCAGGCCTACAACGACGCGGTCACCGCATACAACACCAAGCGCGAAACCTTCCCGGACGCGCTGGTGGCCAACAACTTCGGCTTCAAGGAAGCCGAACAGTGGGCGGTCACCGAAGCCGCCGCACGCGAAACGGTGAAGGTCAGCTTCAACTGAGCGCGGAGCACAGGCAAGCATGGACTTCTTCGGTGCCCAGGACCACGCACGACGCAAAAGCCGCTGGCTGATCCTGTGGTTTTTGCTGGCCGTCGCGGGGGTCATCGCGGCGGTGTATTTCCTGATCACCTTCGCCTTTGGCGCCACCACGGCAACCGACCTGCATGGCCAGACCCGGTTCGAGCTGTGGAGTGCCGAGCGCCTGCTGCTCACCGTGCTGTTTGTCGGGGTGGTGGTCGGTGGAGGTTCGGCCTGGAAAACCGTTTCGCTCGCGCGCGGCGGTGGCGTGACCGTCGCGCTGGAACTCGGTGGTCGCCCGGTCGCGCGCGACACCACCCATCCGCTGGAGCGCCGCCTGATCAACATCGTCGATGAAATGGCGATTGCCTCCGGCATTCCGGCACCGCCGGTATTCGTGCTGGACGAAGAAAGCGGCATCAATGCCTTTGCCGCCGGCACCCAGCCCACCGAAGGCGTGGTGGCCGTGACGCGCGGCGCGCTCGAACATCTCTCCCGCGATGAACTGCAGGGCGTCATCGCACACGAATTCAGCCACATCCTGAATGGCGACATGCGCCTCAACCTGCGGCTGATGGGGGTACTGCACGGCATCCTGCTGCTGACGCTGATCGGACGGGTCATGATGCGCACGCGCAGCCGCGACAAGAACGCCGTGCCCTTCGTGCTGATGGGGCTGGCGCTGGTCGCGGTCGGCTACCTCGGCGTGTTTTTCGGCAAGCTCATCAAGGCGGCCGTTTCGCGGGAGCGCGAATACCTGGCCGATGCCTCTGCGGTGCAATTCACCCGCAATCCGGAAGGGCTGGCCGGGGCGCTCCGGCGCATCGCCGGCATCGGCTCGAACATCGAACATCCGCGCGCGGAGGAAGCGAGTCACATGTTCTTCGGCAGCAGTGCCCGCCTGTCTGCCCTGATGGCCACGCACCCCCCCATCGAAACCCGCATCCAGCGCCTGGCCCCGGACCTTGTGCCACGCAGGCCCCCCACAGCGTCCACACGTGCGGGACAAGCGGCCGATGCTGCGCCACGACCCGGCGCTGACTCACCCATCAGCCAGCTGGCCACCACCCCGACGGCCTTCATGGCCAGCATCGGCCAGCCGCAGTCCGAACATGTCGCGCACACCCACGCCCTGCTCGCCAGCCTGCCCAACGACATCCGCAGCGCCGTCCATCAATCCCAAGGGTCAATGGCGGCCCTGTTCGCATTGCTGCTGTGCCGCAAGCCCGATGTGCGCACCCGGCAAATCAACGACCTGCGAGAACGTCACGGGGAGGCGTGTGCCCGGCAGACCGGCGAACTGGCCGCCTGGCTGACCACCCAAGGGCCGGAACTGCGTCTGGTACTGCTCGATCTGGCGCTGCCCACCACGGCAGAAGCGCCTGCCGAAGAACGCGAGCGTGTGCTGACCACGATTGACCGCCTGATCCAGGCCGATGGACGCACTTCGATTTTTGAATATGTGGTGCGCCGCATCGCCCGCAGCCAGCTGATCCGTCGCGATCGCCTGAACCCGGTGCGGGTGGAACCCGCCCGCTTGCAGCAGGATGTCAACCTGGTGCTGGCAATGCTCGCCCGTGCCGGCAGTTCCGACCAAGCCGCCGCGCGGGCGGCCTTCGAACAGGCGGCGGCCCGCGCTCCGATGGAAGGACACTGGGAGTTCGATCCAAGCCGGCTGCGCCTGAGCGTGAGCGCCCTGGACGAAGCCATCGAACACCTCGCCGCCGGCCGGCCCGCTTTTCGCAAGCGACTGGTCGAAGCCTGCGTGGTGGCGGTGATGCACAATGGCAAAATCAGCGTGCACGAAGCCGAACTGCTGCGCGCCATCGCGCAGTCGCTGGAATGCCCGGTGCCACCGCTGCTCGCGTACGCGGGCACCCTGCCTGCGGCCGGGTGAATCATCTTTCCCCAATCACGAATACAAGATACCAACATGCGTTTTGAAGGCACTCAGGGCTATGTTGCCACCCCCGACCTGATGCTGGCGGTCAATGCTGCCATCCGCCTGCAGCGCCCCTTGCTGATCAAGGGCGAGCCCGGTACCGGCAAGACCATGCTGGCCGAGGAGATTGCCAGCGGCCTGGGCGTACCCTTGCTGCAGTGGCACATCAAGTCCACCACCAAGGCCCAGCAGGGGCTGTATGAATACGATGCGGTATCGCGCCTGCGCGACTCGCAACTCGGTGACGACCGGGTGCGCGACATCGGCAACTACATCGTGAAGGGGGTGCTGTGGCAGGCCTTCGAGACCGAGGCGCCCTGTGTGGTGCTGATCGACGAGATCGACAAGGCAGACATCGAGTTTCCCAACGACCTGCTGCGCGAACTCGACCGCATGGAGTTCCATGTGTATGAAACCCGGCAAACCGTCGCCGCCCGTCACCGCCCGATCGTGGTGATCACCTCGAACAACGAAAAGGAGCTGCCCGACGCCTTCCTGCGCCGCTGCTTTTTCCACTACATCCGTTTCCCCGACCGCGACACCATGCAGCGCATCGTCGATGTGCATTTCCCCGGCATTCGCCAGGCCTTGCTGAGCGAGGCGCTGGAGGTGTTCTTCGGTCTGCGCGACATTCCGGGACTGAAGAAGAAACCCTCCACCTCCGAACTCATCGACTGGCTCAAACTGCTGGTGGCCGAGGACATTCCGCCCGAGGCGCTGCGCAGCCAGGATCAAAAGGTGGTGGTCCCGCCGCTGCACGGTGCCCTGCTGAAGAACGAACAGGACATGCACCTGTTCGAGCGCCTGGTCCATATGGCCCGTCACAACCGCTGACCGGGCGGATACGGATACGGATACGGATACGGATACGGCTGCGATGCTGATCGACTTCTTCCTGCATCTGCGTGCCCGCCGCATCTCGGCCAGCACCCGCGAGTTTCTGAATCTGCTGGAGGGGTTGAAGGTGGGGGTGTGCGGCCCGTCGCTGGACGACTTCTACCATTTTTCGCGCCTGTGCCTGGTGAAGGACGAAGCGCACTACGACCGCTTCGACCAGGCTTTCGGCGAATACTTCAAGGGCGTCAGCGAGATTCCCGGGCTCGAACAGGCCCTGCCCGAGGACTGGCTGCGGGCCATGATGCAGCGCCACCTCAGCCCGGAAGACAAGGCCCGCATCGAAAAACTGGGCTGGGACACGCTGATGGAGACGCTGCGCAAGCGGCTGGAAGAACAGCAGGCTCGCCATCAGGGGGGCAGCAAGTGGATCGGCACCGGCGGCACCTCTCCCTTCGGCAACAGCGGCTACCACCCCGAAGGCATCCGCATCGGCGGACCGTCGGCCGGCAATCGCACTGCGGTGAAGGTGTGGGACAAGCGCGAATTCCGCAATCTGGACGACTCCGTGGCACTGGGCACGCGCAACCTGAAGGTGGCCCTGCGCCGCCTGCGCCGCTTTGCCCGTGAGGGCGCCGCACAGGAGCTGGACCTGGACGGTACCATCTCGGCCACCGCACGCAATGCCGGCTGGCTCGACCTGATGATGCGACCGGAGCGGCACAATGCGGTGAAGGTGCTGCTGTTTCTGGATGTGGGCGGCTCGATGGACGATCACATCCGCCTGTGCGAAGAGCTGTTCTCGGCCTGTCGCAGCGAGTTCAAGCACCTGGAGCACTACTACTTCCACAACTGCGTGTATGAAGCGGTGTGGCGCGACAACCGGCGCCGGCACAGCGAGCGCATCGCGGTGCCAGACCTGCTGCACACCTATGGCCCCGACTACAAGCTGATCATCGTCGGCGACGCCACGATGAGCCCCTACGAGATCCTGCACCCACAGGGTTCGATCGAGCACATGAACCAGGAAGCCGGGGCAGTCTGGCTGCGTCGCCTGCTCGACGCCTGGCCATCGGCCGCCTGGCTGAACCCCGAGCCCGAGCGTCTGTGGCCGTACCGCAAGTCCATAGAGCTGATCCATCAGATCATGGGCGGGCGCATGTACCCCGCCACGCTGGCCGGCATCGATCACGCCGTGCGCACCCTCTCAAGACAGGGCCACACCCGCTGAGGCGGGTCCGGCCCCGGCTGGACTCACTCGGTAAACGGCATCGGCTGCATGCCGAACCCTTCGTCCATGGTGCGAATCTGCGCCAGCAGGTGATCGAGATCGGCCTGCAGGCGCTCCAGATCCTGTGGATCCATGTTGCGCAGGGCCTCGGGCAGCACCCCACGGGCAGGTGACGGGGCGCGACCCAGCATCTCTTCGCCCTTGTCGGTCAGGTACAGGCGCACCACGCGCTGGTCGGTTGCGGTGCGTTCCTTGCGCAAAATACCGCCCGACTCCAGCTTGTCGATCATGTTCGATGCGGTCGACTGGTGCAAGGCCATCAGGTTGGCCAGTTCGCCCACACGCAGCCCCGGACGCTCCAGCAACTCCTGCATCGCCCACAACTGGGCGCCGGTCACGCCACTCTGGCGCTCTATCCATTGGGAGTGGCGCTGGGCGGTACGGATCACCACCCGAAAGCGTTGCAACACCGACAAGGGGGTGGCCGCTGCGTTGTGTTCGGTGTTGTCGCTGGCCGCAGCAACCGGTTTGCGTGGCATAAATGAGACTCCTGAAGAAAAATTCGGGGCAATGAATTAACACCTGCCGGACAGTCGCGTATCGTATCGAAAAAACCGGGCACAATCGATGCAGTGCAGCATGATCTTCGGAAAACAGGCCGTGCATCGCCTGATAGCCCGCTCCACACCCCAACAATCAACGCTGCACTGCCACAATGGCCCGCCCTTCCAGCACGCACCAAGGTTTCTTTGCCCGCTTCAAGCGCGGGGGGCGGCGTTACGCGCTTCCCTGGCTGTCGATGCGACGCTGGCGACGGCGGGTGCTGCTGGTACTCGCCGCCCTGCTCGCCGGGCTGATCGCGATCCTGTTTGCCATCGGCGCCGAACTGGCCATCGCCACCCATGACAGTGTGCTTGCGGACCATCCGCTGGCCACCCTGCTGATCGCCCCGCTGGGGTTTGCGCTGATGGCCTGGCTGGCACAGCGCTTCTTTCCGGCCACGCAAGGCTCGGGCATTCCGCAGGCCCTGGCCGCCTCGATGAGCGACAACCGGCTGGTACGCCGAAAGCTGCTGTCCTTCAAGATTGCCATCGCCAAGGTCTTCCTCACCCTGGGGGGGCTGTTGTCCGGCGCCTCGATCGGACGCGAAGGCCCGTCGGTACAGATCGGCGCCTCGGTCATGCACATGCTTGCCAGCCGCCGCAAGAACCGCATCGTCTCCAGCCAGGACCTGATCATTGCCGGCAGCGGCGCAGGCGTGGCCGCCGCGTTCAACACCCCGCTGGGCGGCATCATGTTTGCGGTCGAGGAAATGTGCCGTTATCGCGCCTTTCAGGCCAACAGCACCACGCTGACCTCGGTCATCTTTGCCGGTCTGATGTCGCTGGCGGTGCTGGGCAGCTATACCTACTTCGGCCGCACCTCGGCGGCCCTGGACTGGGATGCCGCCCTGTGGCCGACGCTGTTGTGTGGCATTGCAGGCGGCGTGCTGGGCGGGCTGTTCAGCCGTGTGCTGATTGCCTCGTCGCGCGGCCTGCCGGGCAGCCTGGGCTCCTTTTCCATGAACCGCCCGGTGATGTTTGCGGCCGTGTGCGGGCTGGGCACCGCCATCACCGGGCTGGCCACCGGCGGCCTGACCTATGGTACCGGCTACGACGAAACCAAGACTGCCCTGGAAGGCACGGCACAACTGCCGCTGTATTTCGTCCTTGCCAAGATGCTGGTCATCTGGCTGGCCTTCGTGAGCCGCATTCCGGGCGGGGTGTTTGCCCCGGCACTGGCGGTAGGCGCCGGCCTGGGTGCGAACATCGCTTATTTTCTGCCACCCGAACAGGCCACTGCCGTCCTCACCCTGTGCATGGTGGCCTTTCTCGCCGGCATGACGCAGACCCCGATCACCTCCTTCGTGATCGTGCTCGAAATGACGGCCAACCACAACATGCTCATCCCGCTGATGGCCGCCTCGGTCATCGCGCACGGCTTCTCACGCTCGGTGTGTCCGGTGTCGCTGTACCATGCCCTGGCCTACAGCACCCTGCGCCGGGTGCAGGCCGAGGTGAGGATGGAGCAGATGAACGCCCGTACCAAGGAAACCCGGTTGCTGCCCGCGCCGGAGGCGCAGGCCATGCCACAACAGGTTCCGCCCGCTCCGCCCGCGCCCCTGCTTTCGCAGACGGCCCCCGTGTCAGCCCGAGCGCCGACCACGCGCGTCCGGCCGAAGCAGCCTTCCGCAGCCCGCTCGCGCCTGACAGTGGCTACCAAAAAAGCGCCCCTGCACGACCCGTCTTCCACGACAGGCCGGCAGGGGCGCCGGGGGCGTTACCGGGCAAGCACCCAGCGCTGTCGCTGAGTGCCCGCAACACAACGAGGCTGGATGTATTACTTGCCGCTCATTTCCATCATCAGCTGATTGACCCGCTTCACGAAGGTGGCGGGGTCGTCCAGCGTGCCGCCTTCGGCGAGCAGGGCCTGATCGAAGAGCACCGCAGACCAGTCGTCAAAGTGCTTTTCCTCGTACTTGAGCCGCATCACCACCGGATGGTTGGGGTTGATCTCGAGAATCGGCTTCGACACCGGGGCCTGCTGGCCGGCCGCCTTCAGGATGCGCGCCAGGTTCATGCCCATGTCGTGCTCATCGGCCACCAGGCAGGCCGGCGAATCGGTCAGGCGCAGAGTGACCCGCACCTCCTTCACCCGTTCGCCCAGGCTGGTCTGGATCTTCTCGAGCAGCGCCTTGTATTCGTCGGCAGCCTGCTCGGCTTCTTTCTTCTCCGCCTCATCTTCGAGCTGGCCCAGATCCAGCCCACCCTTGGCCACCGAGACCAGTGACTTGCCGTCGAACTCGGTCAGGTTGCCGATCACCCACTCGTCCACCCGATCGGAGAGCAGCAGCACCTCGATACCCTTCTTG
>JBAYOV010000002.1:0-155304 GCA_041678045.1 Rhodocyclaceae bacterium | reverse complement strand
TACTTGGGTTTGCTCGGAGTGTCGTCTTTCTTTACGCATGTCGCCATGATCACACTCAACGGTTCAGGGGGCCTGAAAGCCTTGATCTATCGATGGATGACATTTTAATGCACCAACGCCGTTCGAGATAGCCGCACTGAAGCCCTTAAGTATGTTTATTATTTTTTGACAAAATACCCCCCCGTTTTGGGCGCCCCCCGGAACTCAATCAAACCTTGCTCACGCAGGGTTTTGAGCCAGCGTTCTATATTCTTGATTGAAGTATCCAGTGCTTCAGAAAAGTAAGGAGCTCGTTGGCCTGGGATCGTTTGAATCAGGTTAAACAGCCGTTTTACACCGCCAGGTACTCCCTCAGGTACTCCCTCAGGTACTCCCTCATTTTCACCGTCAATTAGCCCCTCCCCCTCAGCAAACGGAAACGTCACCCACAGTCCGCCGGGCTCCACTTGCCATTGAGGCAAAGGGCAATGGTCTTGCTCGCAGGCCTCGATGATGCGCTCGATGCCGCGCCCCCAGGCTTCGATCAAACCGGCGCGGAAAAAACTGTTGGCAATGTCAGGATTGAATGGCCGCGAAGCGTGTTTGGCCATGAGCTTGTCCAACGTCCAGTTGTCCGGTAGCTGGCCGGGGTTCCAGATCATCAGCTTGTCCGGGTACACGCTGATTTGTATGGCGACAGCGCTGGCGTAATCCTTGTGCACCACGGCATTCAGGATGGCTTCGCGCAGGGCGGTCATGGGTAGCGGGAAGCGTTCCTTGCGATACAGCCCCTCGTAGCTGATCCGGGCCTTGAGGTATTTGAGCTTGAGTACCTCGGCCGTAGTTTCCACCTGGGCGAACAGGTTGCCGGTGATTTCGTCTTGATGGATCAGGTCGGCATCATTTTTGCCAAAAGCCCCGATCTTGATGTGTGCAGCCGTAACAAAACGCTCCGGGTTGGGGTGGAACAATAGGGCGGCGGCACGCTTGAGCAGGTCTCCTTGTGTAAGGCGCAAACGCGCCAGCAAAAGCTCGGTACTGTCCTGCAAAACGCTCTCGGGCAGGCGCTGGCTGTGGATGGCCTGCTGGCAAAAGCGGCCCAGGGTACGGTGATCCAGTTCGGCAGGTTGAAGCTGCGGTAATGGCACGGCATCCCAATGCAGCCCCTGCTTGCCAAGCAGAAAACGGTCAAGCGCCGCGCCCTTGAGTTCTTGTTTGGTGCTGCCGCTGCGGTAGTGATATTCGCCTTTGTAGCTGACCGGATAGGGATAGACCGGCACCACGATGTGCAAGGTTTCCCGGTCCTCATGCCGTACCAGATCGACGCTCACCACAATCCCGAGTACATCGCGCACCTTGTTGGGAATGTCTTCCAGCAGCCTGGATACATTTTGCAGGCCGACGACCTGGCCATCGTCCGCATAACCGAGCATCAGGACACCACCGTCCGCATTGGCAAAGGCGCTGATCCACTTGAGCAGATCGTCTTTCCAGAAGCGTTTGAACTCTACGTTATGTGATTCTTTGAGCATTCCCGGGCGCTGTCCTGAAATTCAATTCCCGTCCTTGTACATCAACGCCGTAATCTGCTCCGAAATCAACCCCATCATGAAGGTGACCACCCCCCCGGTGTACAGCAGGGCACTCATGTTCGTGAACCTCCCCTGCGAAAGCAGGGTATGTCCATACCAGCCTGTTGCCAACAAAAACATCACCAGTGCTACCGGTGCAAACAGCTTCAGCGGCGAGTACAGCGTGCCGATCTTGAAGATGATCAACAGAAAGCGGACACCGTCCTTCACCAGGTTGATATGGCTCTTGCCAATGCGCCTGGCCGCCTTGATCGGCACATAACACACGCCATAGCCCGCACGGAAAAAAGCCATGGTGCTGGTGGTGGGATAGGAGAAACCGTTGGGCAGCAGGTACAGGAACTCGCGGAACTTGTCGGCCCGCACAGCCCGAAAGCCGGAGGTCAGGTCTTCCACCTTGTGACCGGTCATGTAGGTGGCCAGGCGGTTGTAAAAGCCATTCGCCAGACTGCGCCCGACACTGGCCTGAGAGGCGCGGTCCCGTGCGCCCACCACCATGTCGTAGCCCTCATCCAGCTTGGCGAGCAGGCGGGGAATGTCGGCGGGGTCGTGCTGGCCATCGGCATCCATGAACACGATCACCTCCCCGGTGGCAGTCCGGGCACCGGTCTTGATCGCCGCCCCGTTGCCCTTGCTGTAGGGATGGCTGATGACCTTCGCCCCGGCCTCCTGGGCCACCTGAGCCGTGTTGTCGGTGGAGCCGTCGTTGACGACGATGATTTCAACCTGTGGGCAATGCGCCACGATGCCGGCGACCGTGCGGCCAATTGCAGCAGCCTCGTTTTTCGCCGGCAACACAATGGAAAGAGGAAGCAAGCTTCTCACAAGAAGTTTTCCTACGTTTTTCCTGAAAAAACCCCGGCCGCACAAGGGCGGAAGGCTGCTGTATGTGATGAAACTTTGTGGCAACGACTTACAATCATGAAGGCTGCTTCAATTTACCTTGGGTTAAAGCCCGTTCACGTAACGTCTGAGCCCACTCTTCATAGCCGCCGCCTTCCAGATCAGCAAGCATCCCCGGAATGGTGGGATCGTCAGGATCGGCAACATCCACTGCACGCTCCAGATACGCATAGGCATCGTCAGGCTGGCTGGTATGGCCGAGTACAAAATATCCGAAACTTACATACTCGTGGGCCCGAAACCGTGCCCGACTCGCGATGATCTCCAGTGCGGCACGTGCATGTGCTTCATCCAGCGGAATGCCTTTCATCACGTTATTCACCATGCCCCAGCCTAACCGCTTGTTCTCTGCACTCATCGGCACATTACGCAAGCGCGCCAACAGGCGCTGCCAGTCATCCTCGGTAACAGTGCCTTGTATGGCTTTAAAAAGCACCACATTGCCCAGCAACGCTGCCGAATAAGGCACATCTACTCCTTTTTCGCAGGTACGAATAGCCTGTTCAAGCCACGGGCTATCAGGTTTGCTGCCACTCAGCTCAAAATAAGTGTTACATCTTAATAGCCAGGCTCGTGCCGAACCGGGTGCGTATTCAGTGCCAACACGAGCAAACTCCAATGGCTGCCCCCAGATCGTGGCACGCTTCCAAGTCAGGCTAGCCAACGTTCCCGTCAGAGCCACCACCAGAGCCACGCTCGCAACATGCACACTTCGTGCATTCAGGCGAAACGATATGCGTACTTGACCACCAGCGGCATAAAGCAGATCTGCTAAAGCCAACAGTACACCAATCAGCGGCAAGTGGTTGCGGTGTTCAAACGCCAACTCCAGCCCAATCACATTGCTGGTAATGAAGTGCCCCGTAAAAAACAGCAACACGCCCAGCGCAAACAAGGGCCTGCGCTGGCGCCAGCGCCATCCCCACAGCAGCAGCCCAGCCACCATGAGCCAAGCAGGCACAGTGCCCAACGGCTGCAACAGTCCACGGGAAATCGGAAAGTCGTCGTAATAAAACGGGAACCACTGCGGGAGCGGCAATAGAATCTGCATCAGGTACATCACCAGCACACGCCCCTGCGTCAGCAAGCGCTCGGGGGTGGAAAAGTCCCGCCCGGGATACGCTTCCCAATGCCAGTGATTCGGCACCAGATAGAGCATGAACACTGCCCCCCCGGCCAGCACGAACACCACATATCCCTTGCGCCACAACTCCGTCAAAACAGACTGTGCAGCGCGAAACCGTAGCACCGTCAACTCCAGCACCAAGGCATAGGCAGGCAGCAACACAGCATCCTCCTTGCATGCAAAGGCCAGGCTGCTGCAAAACACGGTCAGCAACAAATCCCTCCTGCCTTGGCGCCCCCCGATCTGCGCCTGCCGGCCGCGTACGTAAAAGACCAATGCGAGCAGCGTAAACAGCGTACACAAGGTTTGCATGCGCTGTACTACGTACAGCACCGACGATACCTGCAACGGATGAATCGCCCACAACGTGGCCAGCACCACGGCAGCAACCGTAGCATGCCGTGCCGGCCACGTCAGCAGCACAAACAAGCTGCGTACCAAAAAGGCCATAACCACCATAGTCAGGGCATGAATCAACAAGCCGGTCGTGCGAAAGACTGCGGGGTCAAGACCACCGCGCCAGTAGTCAAAGCTGAACGAAAGCATCGCCAGCGCACGCGATCCTCCACCCGGCTCGAAGCTATAGGCCGCCTGCCGGAGCGCATCCAAGCTCAGCGTCTCAACATGCACCGCCTTATTCGTGACGATATTGGCGTGATCATCGAAGATGAACGCCCCTCCCATTCCGGGGAGGAACAACGCAACAGCAAAAGCAGCGCACAAAATGACAAACAAAAGGAAACGGTAGCGCGACAAACTCATACCTCGATGATTGCACACCACCACATAGGCAGCGCAAAAAATAACAAAATCGTATTCAGAACAGAAAATCAACGTCAGGGAAAGTGACAAAACCCAACATGCGCACCACTGCCGCGCATCAGGCACTGCACTTCAGAACGAACAATGTGCGTTATTCATCACGCACAGCGCGGTACGGATACCCGGCGAACGCGGCACGCCAACCAGATTGGTGTTGAAGTCTACGCCCTGCGTTAATGTTTCACAGGCAGCCAACGGCGGTGAGGGCAAGGCCGCAGGCAGCACATCTTCGTTGAGAAGACTAAAAACCACCTTGGCGTAGGCACTAGCCTCCTGCAAGCAAGCTTGCTCGGCAGCACGGGCAAGATAGGTGCGATAAGCAGGCAAAGCCACTGCAGCCAATATGCCAACAATGGCAACCACGATCATTAGCTCGATCAAGGTAAAACCGTGTGACTGCCCCCTCATGATCAATCCCTCTTCGACAGTCCTGGCCTGTGCGGGGTCTGCGGGAGGCAAGCGGCTACCGACGGAGGGATTGGTGCCCCTCACAATCCTGTTGCACCCAGACTTCGCCTTGAGCCCACATAAAAAAATCCCGTCACAACGGGATTTTTTGCCTTACATCAACTGCAGGGCAAGGAATTACACCCCCTGCCCTGCACTCAGCCAATTACGGCAGACGACGGCACTGACCGCTACCAGCGCTGCAAATGGTATCCCGGGAAAGGGCAACGGTACCCTTCGGCTGCGGAGTAAAGGTCACGCTCGTATCACCAGCATAGTCCGCAGAAGTCAGGACACCGGCCGGGGTTGCGCTCGCGCAGGCAATGTTGGGGGGCGTAGTGGAGTCACGACCGTCAGCGGTATCGGCCACCGCAGTGTTCATCCAGGCCTTGGCTTCGGCCATGCAGGCGCCGTTGGACGAGCGCTGCATGTAGTCACGGTACTGCGGCAGCGCCACGGCAGCCAGAATACCGATGATCGCAACCACGATCATCAGTTCGATCAGGGTGAAACCCTTTTGCATTTGTTTTTGCATGACAACTCTCCTTTAAGGAAAACCACGGAACCTTCCGCTTGAACAGACTTAAGCATCTGGCGTGCCAGTTTTCAAGTTTTATCCGAGCCACGTGACTGAAAACCGGAATTTCCGCTTGATACAAGCAGTTGGAAGCGCACCGCCCTCCGGCAGCCGTGCGCCTGCGGACACGAGGGCCAATTTTTGACAGCGTCATGGTGTAAAAAGTCGACATGTCAGGAGTGTTTTGTCAAATTGTGACGAAAATTGTTGCCCTACTGCTGTCCACCGTCACATTTGGATGCTCGCCCGACAGCCATTGAACCCGGCCTGGCCTTGACGACGTGGTGTGGCGCGTCAAAAGCGGGGGACTGTCTTGGCCCGCTTCACCTCTCGGCCTGCGGCAGCGATTCGAATACGACGTCCGGACCGGCGATGAAGTCCACCGATTTGAGCACCAGACCGCGCTCGGCGTCACGGATCGCAAGCAGCCAGTTGTCGTCTTCGGTGCGGCGAAAGAGGTCGATGCGGCGGCTGTCCGGGTCGATGAGAACGTATTCCTGCAGGTCGGGAATGCTCCGGCAAGCTGCAAACTTTTCGCCACGGTCGTAGGCTGCGGTCGATTCGGAGAGCACCTCGACGATCAGCCTGGGGTGACGCAGCACGCGCTCGGCGGACAGGTCGTCGGGGTGACAGCTGACAAACACATCGGGGTAAAACACCGCATCGGCCTGCTCGACCGCAAGCTGCATGTCGGAAATATAGGCCCGGCAGGGTGTGCCGCGCAGGTGGGCCTTGAGGGCTGCAAAGCAGTTTCCGGCCACAAGCACATGCGCTTGCCGCGCGCCTGTCATGGCGAAGACTTCGCCTTTCCAGTATTCGTGCTTGTCCGCTTGCAGGGCTTCCCAGTCGAGAAACGCCTCAAGCGTGAAAACGGGTTGGGTTGCGGGCAGGGCCATGCTGAATCTCCGGAGTGTGCAAACCTGAGAACATCATACTACTGACGATGTACGGCCGATGGGTACTGCAGCCGTGGTCACACCCTGCACACCACCTGCCCCCGGGTGGCCTGCACGATGGCGTGGGCCAGGCTTTGGCGGGCGGCAGGCTCGCCATGCACCAGCCGGACTTCCTTCGGCAGATGGCGCATGCGGGTGATGAAGCGGACCAGGTCTTGCTGGTCGGCATGCGCGGAGTAACCGGCGAGGGTATGAATGCCGGCGCGAATGGTGATGCGCTCGCCGTCGAGATCGACATAACCGCCACGCGGGCCGTAGCGCTGGATGGCGGCGCCGGGTGTGCCCGCAGCCTGATAGCCGACGAACAGCACGTCGTGACGTGCATCGCCGAGCATGGCTTTCAGATAATTCACCACCCGGCCACCGGCACACATCCCACTGGCGGCAATGACGATGGCCGGCTCCGCGCTGCGTGAGAGGCGGCGCACGGTGGCAAGGTGCTGCTCGTGACTGTCGATTGCGTGCAGTTGGCCAAAGGACAGCGGCTGCCGCCCTTGCCGCAGTCGGGCATGGGCTTCGGCATCCCAGAACGGCTGGAGTTCGCGATACAGCGCGGTGAACCGGCTGGCGAGCGGGGAGTCGAGATGAATGCGCAGCGCGGCCCAGCGCGCGCTCATTGGGTCGTCCTGGTGGCTCTGACGATGCAGGATGTCTTCGAACTCGTACAACAACTCCTGGGTACGCCCGATGCTGAAGGCCGGAATGATCACCGTACCGCCATTGCGCAAGGCGTGCTCTACGGTTGCCTGCAGGCGCTGCCGGCGCGTGCGGCGGGCGTCATGCCGGCGGTCTCCGTAGGTGCTCTCCAGCACGACACAGTCGGCCCGCCAGGGGGGCTTCGGAGCGGGCAGCAGCGGCGTCCAGGGGGCGCCGATATCTCCGGAAAAGAGCATGCGCGAGGCGCTGCTCCCTGGACGGCTGACATCGCACTCAACATAGGCCGACCCAAGAATGTGTCCGGCACGCTGCAGCCGGATGCGGCAGCGTGCCCCACCCTGCAGCGGAATGTCGGCCCATTGCCGCCAGGGCAGCGGCCTGAGGCGGGCGCCGACCAACTGGAGATAGCGCTCGACATGCTGTGACTGCCGGCTGATGCCGATTTCAAAAGCATCGGCCAGCACCACCGGCAACAGACGCGCCGAAGCTTCGCTGCAATAGATCGGCCCGCTGTACCCCGCCGCAAGCAGCCACGGCAATCTCCCGACATGGTCGATGTGTACATGGGTGAGCACCAGCGCCCGAATGTCCGCCACCGGAAAGCGTACGGCCAGCGCCTCGTCGCCGCTCAGTCCGTCACGCGAGGTTTCCGCCCCCTGAAACAGGCCGCAATCCACCAACAGGCTGTTGGCCGCATCGATGTGCAGTTGATGGCAGGAGCCGGTCACGCCCCGATGACCGCCGTGATGAGTGATTTCGTATGACATGAGACCATTTTATGCCATAGACTTGAATTGTAAAGCACATTGACATACAACCTTTCTCTGAAATGTATTGACAAAAGCAATACAGAAAATACACTCTAATGGATATCCACTTTGAACTGAACGGCGACAGTTTTGTCTGGGATGCGCTCAAGGCCGGAAAGAACCTGCGCAAACACGGTGTTCGATTCGAAGAAGCCGCCACAGTATTTTCGGACCCTCTCTTTGTCCTGATCGATGCTGGCCGCAACGATGAAGCCCGGGAAGCAGTGATTGGAATGGATTCTTTCGGGCGCATGCTGTTTGTCGTGCACATCGAGATTGAAGGCAACTGCATTCGCATCATCTCAGCACGCCGGGCAAGCGCCGCAGAGGAGCACTACTATGTTGACTGATCGTCTCAAAGCCCGTCTGAGCAAGCACCGTCCGATGACTTCAATCACGGTTCGAGTGCCTGTCGATGTCGTGGAGTCGATGAAGCTGATCGCACCGCTACGTGGTTTTTCCGGTTATCAAGCCCTGCTGAAATCGTATCTCAGCGAAGGCCTGCGCCGGGACGAGGCGCAATTTGCAAACACCCGTGAAACCCGGCTGATCGAAACGCTCAAACGCCTGGGCGTCTCCCAGGACCTGATCGAACGGGCTGCGCAGGAGGTCGATGCCACCTGACCTGCCTCAACCTCAGCCTCATGAGCGGCGGGATCATGCCAATGCGCTGGTTTTTGTTCAGCTACAATCCCCATCACTGAACCGCCTGGATGTGCCTCACCGATGAACCGTCCCGCTTTTGAAGAACACTGGCGCCGCCGCTTCACCCAGCGGGGGCTCACGCAGCAGGACGACGCCGGAATTGCCGGCTGGAGCGAAACAGGTTTGCAGACCCGCATGCGGGCGTTCCGCCGTGTGTGGGGCGGCGGCGGTGACGCAGCCGGCCTGTGGGCCGATGTGGGTTGTGGCGCGGGAACGTATACCCGCTTCCTGGCCGAACAGGGGCTGGCGGTGCTGGGCATGGACTATTCCGCGCCGAGCGTGTGCAAGGCCCGCGAGCGCAGCCCGCAGGTGAGCGGCTGGCTGGTCGGCGATGCCACCCGCCTGCCCCTGGCCGCCCGCAGCCTGGACGGGGTGCTGTGCTTCGGGGTGCTGCAGGCCCTGAGCAGTCCGGACAAGGCCCTGAGCGAACTGGCCGCCACGCTCAAGCCGGGAGGCTGCCTGTGGGTGGATGCGCTCAACGCACGCTGCCTGCCGCACCGTGTGAAACGCTTGCTGCGCCGCCCGCAGAACCTGCGCTACGACCGCGCCGCCGACCTGCTGGACAGGCTGCGGGCGCAGGGGCTCGATGCCAGCCTGCACTGGGTGCCCATTCTGCCGGCACGGTTGCAGGCGCTGCAGCCGCTGCTGGAATCCCGCTTCATGCGCGCCGTGCTGAAGGCCGTGCCGCCGCTGGCGGCGCTGCTCAGCCACTCCATGCTGATCGTGGCCACCCGGCCAGCCTCGCAAGACGGAGGCGCGCGATGAGGCCCCTGCTCCTGCTCTGCGCACTGGTGCTGCTGCCGGGGCTGGCACAGGCCGAACGGCTGTTGCACGCCACCCCCGACAGCTACCGGGACATGCTGCGCTCGCTGCGCCCCGGTGACACTCTGGTACTGGCCGCAGGTGAATACCTGCAGGGCCTGCCGCTGCGCTCGCTGCATGGCAGCGCTGCGCAGCCCATCGTGATTACCGGCCCCGAAAACGGGCCGCCTGCGATCCTCGTCGGGCGTGAAGGGCAGATCACGGTCAGCCTGATCGACGTGAACCATCTGGCGATCCGCAATCTGCACCTGGAAGGGCGCGGCCTGCGCGGGCATGGCATCGTGGCCGAAGGGCGCGGTGGCCGGCCCAGTCATCACATCACCCTGGAGCACCTGCACATCTCCGGCTTCAACGCCAGCCAGGCCTTCAACGGCATTTCCACCAAGACCCCGGCGTGGAACTGGGTGATTCGCGGCAACACCCTGCGCGATCTGGGCACCGGCCTGTATCTGGGCAACTCGGACGGACAGGCCCCCTTCATCGGCGGACTCATCGAGGGCAACCGGATCGAACGCACGCTGGGCTACAACATGCAGATCAAGCACCAGCAGCCCCGCCCCGCGCTGCCCGGTCTGCCCGAGCAGCCCAACCACACCACGATTCGCTACAACCTGTTCGACAAGCGCGAAGGCAGCGCTGCCGGCCCCCAGGCCCGCCCGAACCTGCTGCTGGGTCACTGGCCACTGCAAGGCCCCGGGCAGGACGATCGTTATCTGGTGTATGGCAATCTGTTCATCGGCCACCCGCATGAACGGCTGCTGCAGGGAGAAGGCCGGATCGCGGCGTATGCCAACCTGTTCTTCAACCCGGTTGGCGAGGGCGTGAGTTTTCAGCCACACAACGCGTTGCCGCGAGACATTCATTTCAGCCACAACACCGTGCTTGCCCGAGGACGCGGGGTGCGCATCAGCGGGGCGCCTGAGGATGCCGTGCTGCACTTTGCCCACAATCTGGTGTTCGCCGCCACGCAGTCGCCCCTGCCCGGCGAGGGCAACCACCTGGCACACATCGATACGGCAGCAGACATGCTGATCGCCCCCGACAAGGCGCTGGCGCAGCTCGATCTGTCACCGCGTGCGCCCCTGCCCTCTGCGGCGACCCCGGCGGCCCCCGCTGTGCCGGCCCTGCCGGACAGCAACCTGGATTTCAATGCCCGCCCACGCAGCAACGGACAGGCCGGAGCCTACGGGCACAGCGGCCCCACCCCCGGCCCGCTGCACCTGCTGCGACACCATGCCCACGCATGCGGCCCGTGTGCCGCATCCCCCAACTGAGCGAAGCTGCCCACGATGTCCACGCCTGCCGATGCACGCCCCCCTTCTGCGCCCCCCCCTTCCGCGCCGTCTCCCTCCGCGCTGCCCGACGATGTGGCGCAGCGTGTTGAACTGAGCGAACGCGATGCCTATGCCGCCTTCGCGGAGGCCGCACAGGCGGCCGGGCACGACGACCTGCTCACACTCAGGCGCGGTAACGCGCTGGCCCTGGCCCTGCCCGCCGCGCGTGGCACGCTGGTGCTGAACCGGGTGCTCTGCCTTGGATTGACGACGGCTCAGGAACAAACCGCTGAAGGCGCCGCCGACGGAGCCGCCAGCGAGGCCGATCTGGATGCGCTGGCCGACTTCTATCGCGCTCACCGGCTGCCCTGGGGGCTGGAATACGGCCCTGCACAACAGCCCGCCGCTCTCAAGGACTGGCTGCGCCAGCGCCGCATCCGGCGCACGCAGGCAAGCACCCTGCTGATCCGGCGCTGCGACACGCCCCTGCCGGCTCCGGCTTCGGATTGCACGCTCACCATTCGCCGCTGGCAACCGGAAGATGCCGATGCGGGCGCTCGCCTGGCGGCGGACGTGTTCGGGCTGCCAGAGCCGTTCATCCCCCTGCTTGCCAGCCTGAACCGGCATCCACGCTGGCGCCAGTGGCTGGCGCTGGAAGACGGACGGGTCGTGGCCACCAGTCTGCTGTATCTGGGCGACGACATGGCCTGGATCGGCTGGGGGGCCACGCTGGACGGCTATCGCGGGCGCGGCATCCACCCTGCGCTGCTGGCGGCACGGCTGCAGGACGCCGCCGCGCATGGCTGCCGCTGGCTGAGTTCGGAAACCGCTTCGGGCACACCGGCGCAGCCGGACCCCTCATTGCGCAATCTGGTCCGCATGGGCTTCACCCCGGTGCATCAGCGCCACACCCACGTGTGCGTGGGAGGCTGAAGCCAAAGCGGATCAGCCCAGGCCACGCACCCAGGCGAGGGTGGCCTCTTCGATGCGCGCACGGGCAGCCGGTTCGGAAAAAGTGTGGTCGTCCTCTTCGAAGCGTTGCACGGACACCACCGCATCGTGCGCCAGTTGCTTGAAGGCCGGGCGGCTGGTCATGGCCTCTTCGAAGGTGCGGGCCACGTAGTCCCGTCCGCTGAGCATGATCACGCTGCGCCCGGCATGGCGCTGCATGGCGTCGAGCATGCGTGCGGGCAGTGGATCGTCAGGGCCGGAATAAGGCTGGGTGAGGTCTTGGGTGAGGTCCACTCCGGAAGAAGGTGGCCCATCCGTACGGTCGGCACGCCCGCTGCTTCCGCTACTTCCGCCGCCTCCGGTACGCCCGGCCACGCCCGTCTCCCGCACGGTGGACCACAGCCCCCCGAGTGCACGCGCCAGGTTGAGGCGTCCGGCCAGCAGTTTCTTCCAGAACGCTCCGCTCAGCAGGCGTTGCAGATAGTAGTGCCGCAACATCACCTTTGCCTGGGTGGTCTGGGTACTCAGCCAGGGATTGACCAGCATCAGGCCACGCACCCGGTCATCGCCGGGGTTGTACAGACAGGCCGCACTCGCCCCGCCACACAGTCCCCACAGCACCACGCCCTGCAGGCCGGGCACCGTCTGCATGAAGGCGGTGATGGCTGCGGCAATATCCTCCTCAACATACCGGAAGGTACGCTCGCTGCCCCCACTGTCGCCCATGCCCCGAAAGTCGAAGCGCATCGCGGCCACGCCGCCACCCGCCAGATGGCGCGCCAGATGCACGAACTGGCGATGGGCACCCACCCGGTACTGCGGCCCGCCCACGAGGATCAGCACCCCCAGCCTGGCCGGCTGTGGCGGCACGCTCACCACGCCCACCAGCGGCACCCCGTCGCACCCGAACACCACGGGCACCTCATGCATCTGCTGCGGTATGTGCGCATTCATGCCACGCCCTCCATCCGCAGCCTCTCTTGACTGGAAGCGGAGGGCAGGCTCGCCAGCCAGGCGCACGAAGCCTGCAGCAGCGCGGGGGCCGTGGTGATGTCCAGCGTGTTCCAGAATGCCGGCCCGGTCACGGCCGTTTCGTGCACCGCCAGTCCACTCCCACGCCAGCGTTCGATGGCCAGACGGGCGGCCGGCGACAGCGCTGCGGGGGGCTGTGCGGCAGCATCGGCGATGGCCGAGGCCGGGGGAGACTGCACCTCACCCAGAAAGATGTTCGACACGGCAGCCGCCGGCAGCGCCAGCGTGGCACTGCCCAGCCCCTCGGCAAGCGCAGGCGGCAGGCGATAGCCCGCGACCTCAACGCATTCGCCGGCGGCCAGTTGTTCGCGCATGGACTGCATCACCCCTTTGGCATCGGCGTCGGCCAGCATGTCGGCTGCCATGCGGATGCGCAGGAACTGGGTCAGGTGCTGGCGCCCATTGAACACCGGTTGCCACAGCATCGCCGGTGCCGGCGGCGCCTGCCCTCGTTCCTGCCCTGCATGGCGGGCAAGATGCCCGGCCAGCAGCAGACACCCGGCGCGCAAGCCCCACAGCAATGGGGGTTGGCCGAAACGCTGGACCACCCAGGCTTTCATGCTGTCGATCTCGTCGAGCCAGCCTTCCCAGGTCTGCGCCTCCAGCACGCCGGCACTGTCACCACAGCCCGCCGGGTCGTAGATCAGGGTCGCCCAGCCCGCTTGCGCCAGGGTCTGGGCGGTCAGTGCCACCATGCGCCGCGACTTGTTCATTTCCTCGGCAAAGGCGGGCAGATGCAGCAGCACGCCACGCGGACGGCCTGCCGGCAAGGTGAGCAGCGCGAAACATTCCGCTCCGCTGTCGCAGCGCAGCAGGAATGCCTCACGCGTCCATGTACTCACGCGAGCTTGTGCTCCACGAAAGCCACCAGCGTGCCGACCGATTCGAAGATGGCACCGTCGATCTCGTCATCGTCCACTGCCATGCCAAAGCGCTCTTCCAGCCCGTTGAGCAGCGCAATCACCGCCATCGAGTCCAGCTCGGGCACCGCCCCCAGCAAGGGCGTGTCGATCTGAAACGCCAGCGCCCGGCCATTGAGACTCAACACCGCATCGAGCAGCGTCAACACTTCTTTCGTGATATCCAAAACCTTGCTCCTTGTGATGGCCCGACCCCACGCCGAACCCCAGCGACGGCGGATTATAGGCGATGACACCATCCGGGGATATGCTGCAGGGCTTGGGCAGGCAATTCCCGAGACCCGTTGTTGTCTGGCGATGGCATTAAACCTATCATGCAGAAAAATCCGTGACCCGGGAGCGCGACCGTGAAACCTTCTCAGGCGTTGAACCTGCACCGTGATGCCATTCGCCGGATTGTCGAAGCGCACAATGCCCATAATGCACGCGTGTTCGGTTCGGTACTCCACGGCCAGGACACCGACGACAGCGATCTCGACATCCTGATTGACCCTACGGCAGAAACCACCCTGTTCGATATCGGTGCAATCCGCCACGAACTGGATCAGTTGCTGGGAATACCTGTCGATGTACTGACGCCCAATGCGCTGCCAGACGCATTCCGGGCTTCGGTGCTTGCAGAAGCCACGCCCGTATGACCAAAGCGCCGCCCCGCCTGACGGACAAAAATCTGAAGCGCCCGCACTCTGGCTTCACCCGCCCGGCGGGCGCAGTTCCAGGCTGAGGCATTTCACGCCGCCTCCGGATTTCTGGAATTCGTCTATCGGCGTGGGGCAGACCTGCATTCCGCGCTGGCGATAGCATTCGATCAGGCCCGTGGCGCGGTCGCTGAGTACGATGCTGCGTCCGTCGCTCATCGCATTCAGGCCGTAGGCCATGGCGTCGGCGGTGGAGGCCTCGATCACCTGTGGCACATGGGCGCGGATTGCGGCCAGGCTGTCGGCGGTGAAGGCGGGCGGATAGACCGCGACGGTGTGTTCATCGACGATGGTGAGCGCGGTATCCAGGTGGTAGAAGCGCGCATCGGTGAGCTGCAGGCTGACCACGGTCACACCCAGCCAGGCGGCCAGTTCGCGATGCGCGGGCTGGTCGCTGCGCCACGGATAGCCTGCAAACAGGAGGTCATTCCATAGCAGCGCATCCCCCTCCCCTTCGAAATCATGACGCGGCTGCAGGCTCTCGGTATAGCCGGCCTGCGCAAACCAGGCCGCAAACCACGGTGTTTCACCCTGCCGCTCGGGCTGACGGAAGCGCGGCAGCACCAGCCGCCCCCCCACCACCAGCCCGCCATTGGCGGTGAACACCATGTCGGGCAGGCCGGGCTGTGGCGGCACCAGCGCCACCTGCCAGCCCAGCTCGCGGGTGTAGATGTCATGCAGCGCCTGCCACTGGGCACGGGCACGGGCGGGCAGCACCGGGTCGCTGACATGCATCCAGGGGTTGATCTCGTACTCGATGTCGAAGTGCTCGGGCGGACACATCAGGATGCGCTTGCTCATGGAAAAGCCTCCTTGCCATTCGGGGTACGGGGTGGGGAGTCGGCGGTCGGGGGGCGCGCTCCGGACCGGGCGCGCTCAGCCCAGACTTTCAAGCAGTGCCTTGCGGTCGATCTTGCCATTCACGTTCAGCGGAAAATCCGCCATGAAGTGGATGGTCTTGGGCACCATCACCGCAGGCAGGCGCTGCTTGAGGGCTTCGCGCAGCGCCACCGGGTCTTGCCCGGACACGCCGGCCACAAAAGCGACCACCCCGGAGGCACCGCTGTCGGTGAGCGGCCAGCCCACCGCAACCGCCAACTCTGCGCCAGTCAACTCGCACAGCGCCTGCTCGATTTCGCCCAGTTCGATGCGCACACCGGAAATCTTGATCTGCTGATCCATGCGCCCCAGATAAACGATCGGACCACTGTCGGCCGGTCGGCGCACCAGGTCGCCCGTACGGTAATGCACGCCACTGCGCCCGGGCACCTGAATGAACACGCTGGCGGTGCGCGCAGGGTCCTGCCAGTAACCCGGGGTGACCTGCGGACCGCTGATCAGCAACTCGCCCGCTTCGCCGGGGGCCACTTCCTGCAGGTGTTCATCCACGACCAGCAGCCCGACCTGATTGCCGGCGTACCCGATGGGCACGATGCCGTGCTCGCATTCGGCCGGGCTGCGCGTGCGCGCCCAGCGATAATAGGCGGCGTCCACGGTGCACTCGGTGGGGCCATACACGTTTTCGACAACCGCATGCGGTGCCGCCTCGGCCAGTCTGGCCGCCAGTCCGGCCGACAGCGCCTCGCCGCCAAAACGGCACAGGCGCAGCCCTGCAAAGCGCCCGGCCCGCCAGGCATCGCCCCGGTTCATCGCGTGACCGGTGGAGGGCACGAAATCGACCACGGTGAGCCGTCTGGCCTCGATGAACTTGTTCGGATTGACCCATTCGAAGGCTGTCGGACAGCACAGGCAGGCGCCAAAGGCCCAGCTCACATACAGGTCGAACATCGATGAGTCGAAAGTGATGTCGTAAAACTGCGAGAAACGGTCCTGCTCGCTCAGGCCGGGGGCGGCATCTCCGTAACGCTCCCGGGACATGTCCACAAAACGCAGGGCGTTGCGATGCAGCACCCCCACGCCCTTGGGCACACCGGTGCTGCCCGAGGTGAAGAACACGCAGGCGAGGCTGTCGGGCGCCACCGAAACCGGCTGCCAGTCCACCGGCACCGCCTCTTCGGGCGTGACGAAACGGTGTTGCGGCCAGTCCTGGACGAGCGCCGCCACGGCGTGGGCCTCAGCTTCGGTCTGAAGCCGCCCGGCCAGCACGATGTGCAGTCCGTCCATCTGCCCGGCGCCTGCCGAGGCCGCCCTCTCCTCCAGTTGCGTCAACAGGGCCGGCAGCACGGCGAGCCCTGCGGCATCGACCACCAGACTGCGCGCGCCGGACAGTCGCACCATGGCCGCACTGCGCTGTGCCGGAAAACCCGGGTTGAGCGGCACCAGCACGCAACCGGCCATCAGCGTGCCAAGAATGCCTGCGTACATGGCCACCGAACGGTGCGCCAGCACGCCCACGCGCGCGCCTTCAGCGCTCTCGGGGCCGGCCTCGGCCGACTGCAGGCAGACGGCAATCCGGCTGGCGACCCCCCTGAGCGCCGCATAGTCGAGCACCTCGTCACCCAGTTCCAGCGCCGGCCGGTCCGGCCAGCGCTGTGCCGAGGCCAGAAAACCACCGTGCAATCCGTAGGGAATTTCCGCTTGAGAAGTCATGTCTGCCTGTCCACAATGAAGCCACCGGGCTTATGGTATCCCGCCAGCCAGACCACGGGAATATCCACGGCCATACTCCACGGTCACGCCTCGCCCGCCCACACACCCGCCAAGCCGGACCACGCCCCTGCCATGCCCTGTATCCCGCAACGTATCCCGCACCTTATCCCAGCCGGTATCCCACCCGGCCTCCTGCCCTGCTCCCACCCTCCACGGCCTGCCGGCCTGCAACGGGTCACGGCGACAGCCCTGTGGCCCGTTCTGTGGCGTGCGCTGCTGCTTCTCCTGCTGCTGGCGGTCGCCCCGGCACAGGCCCGGCAAGCCGCGCTTGAGGCCACGCGCATCGGGCAACTCGCAGCCTCGCTCGAAGCGGGCCGCTTCGTCCCGCTGGAGGCCGGCTTGCCGGAAGGCTTCGAGCGTTACTACGATTTCCTGCGCGCCACCACCTTCGACCCCGACACCTGGAACGACAGCGCCCACTGGGACGAAAAGCGCCAGATCGGCCTGCTCTATGGCGATCGCAAGAAGTCCGTGTTCATGGCCTATTCGGCACAGGATCATCGCTGGCGGCACCTGCCGCTGGACAACGGCCCGGCCCCCTTCGCCCATGTGTATGGCAAGGTCGCACTCGATCCGGAGCAGGGGCATTACTACAAGATGAGCGCCTTTCGGGCGCCCCGGATCCTGCATCGCTACATCATCGACGAAGAACGCTGGGAAGTCGCAAGCCAGGACTTTCCGGGCAAGTCCTCCGGCTGGGAGCATACCGACCCGATCGAATGGCACGACGCGCTGGGGCGGCTGATCTACATCCGGGAAAACCACCTGTATGGCTGGCGTGACGGCCAGTGGGCCGAGTATGGCAAGGTGGCGGTGCATGGCTACCACTCTGCGGCCCAGTACAACCCGGTACGCCGCGAGATGCTGTTCATCGGCGGCAACAACTCGCGCAACAAGGTATCGGTGCTGGACGCAGGGGGACAGGTGCGCGACCTGGGCGAGGCCCCCTTCAACTTCGGCATTCACTTCAGCAGCCTGACCTACGACCCGCAGACCGGGCATTATCTGGTCTTGCAGGCAAGCAACATGCGCATCCTGTGGGAACTGGACGCCGAGCGGGGAGAATGGCGCAAGGCGCGTTCGTGGACCGCTGGCAACTGGCCCTTTTCCGATCAGGGGGGTATCGTTCCGATGCCGATTCGACCGCTTGGCGTGATTCTGTGGCTGCATCAGGACGGTCCGAAGCTGTACCGCCATCCGAGTGCTTTCGCTCCAGGCTACGAGGCCACAGCACTCGACTCGCCCCCCAGCACAACACCGCCTGCCAGCCAGCGGACCGACGGGCACGCCGCGATGCAGTCAACCCCCAAACCGGAGTCCAAACCGGACGGGCAGTATTCACTCAAACCGGCCAACCGGGCGATGATCGGGCCGGTGCGCCCGGGACCGCCCCCCGCCCCGCCCTCCAGGCTGTTCGAGATCGCTGCAACCCTGAAGTCCGGTGAATTCCGCAGGGTGGACACCCGCCTGCCTCCGGGGGTCGACTCGATTTCACAACTCAACAGCACCAACTGGCACGCGCCTGGCGAGAACGGCACTTTCGGCGTGGGGTGGTCCGACCGCATGGTGTTCGATCCGGGCACCGGCCGCCTCTTCAACATCCTGATGCGCGACACCTCGATACGCTCGGTCACCTGGCTGGAGCCCGACCTGAGCTGGAATGGCGTGGTCTCGCCCCCGGGCCTGGACTATGAAGGCGCGGAACGTCGCCCCTACAACCGCCTGATGGACGGTGGCGACGGCTACCTGTACTTCTCACCGAGCGAGCCGGAAAAGACCTCGGTAGGCCGTTTGGTACGTGCCCGCTATGACCGCCCGGAGCATTGGGAGGAATTCGGCATCGGTGCAAATCATGCGCGCGCACACGATGTGGGCGACCACTCGACGGCCTGGCATCCGGACATCGGCAAGTTTGTACTCTACACCCTGGGCCCAAGCAGCCAGCAGGACCCCGACCTGGGCGAGGGCATCGACGGACACCTGATGGGCAGAGTATTCGTCTGGGGGCCGGGCGACCCGGCGTGGGTGCCACCGGATAACCATCCTGACTATGCAGGCCCGCCCGGACGCACCCAGTCCTCCGGCTACAGCGGCACCACGCTGTACAACCCGGTACGCCGCGAAGTGCTTATTTACGGAGGCATGACCCAATACGGCAATAATCATCCGAAAGGCAGCCAGGCAACGGCTACCCTCGATGCCGAGGGACGTTTCCGTCGCCATGGTGCTTCCGGCCAGGCGTATGTCGCGGGCAATACCCGGCTCACCTACCACCCGGTTACCGGTGACTACCTCTTGCTCAAGCACAACGCCACCGTGATGTATGTGGGCGACCCGCCACGCGGCAAACCCTGGAAAGTGCTGTACGACTGGCGCAACACACCCGAGCGCCAGCGCCCCTTCGATCGCTACGAGAACTGGCACAGGGTGACCCCACTGCCGGGCACGGATGTGCTGATCTGGTCGGATCTGCGGCGCGGCATCATCCTGCAGCGACTGCCCGCAGACTATTGAGCCGCTGCCCATGGCATCATTGCAGCCCAGCAAACCCTGAAGACACGCGCCATGCCCCAGTCCTCGCCCTGTGCCGCCCCTCTGGTGTCGGTGATCATGCCGGCCTACAACACCGCTGCCTGGATTGCGGAATCCATTGACAGCGTACTGAACCAGGACTATCCGGCAAAGGAGTTGCTGGTCATCGATGACGGCTCCACCGACGGCACACTCGAAATCCTGCAGGGTTATGGAAACCGCATCCGCCTGATCACGCAACGCAACCAGGGCTCGGCCGTGGCGCGCAATGCCGGGCTGGATGCAGCGCACGGGGACTTCATCGCCTTTCTCGACTCCGACGACGTCTGGCTGCCGGGCAAGCTGAGCACCCAGGTCCGCTACCTGCAGGCCCACCCGGAACTCGGCATGATTTATTCGCGCTGGCGAGCATGGAAACCGGATGCTCAGGGCCGCTACCCGACCGCCGTCGAGCTGGGCGTATCCGACGAGGCGGCGGACACGCTGCCGGGCACGGTGTCCCAGGGCAGCGGCTGGCTCTACAACCGGCTGCTTTTCGGTTCGCTGTTGCACACCATCACCACCATGGCCCGGCGCGAACTGGTGGAGCGTGTCGGACATTTCGACCCTGAACTCAAGCGCGGGCAGGATTACGACTACTGGCTGCGCGCCTCGCGGCTGACCGAAATCCACAAGCTCGACGTGGTGCATGCCCTGTATCGCCTGCACGGCGACGGTTGCATCAAGAAATGGCCCGGCATCAACTACGAGCAGCGGGTTCTGGAAAAAGCCCTGGCCCAGTGGGGCCTGCAAGGGCCGAACGGCGAGCAGTCGGACGCCCGGGCGGTGCGCCGCCGCCTGGCCGGTACCTGCTTCGATTTTGGTTACCATCACTTCTGGGAAGGCGATCCGGCCATAGCACGCCAGGCCTTTGCCGAGGCAGTTCGCCTGCACCCCACCCGTCTGGCCAGCTGGCGCTATGCCGTCATGAGTCTGCTGCGCAGATGAGCCTTCTCCCGACTCTCCCGACCACGAACCCGCATTCCACAGGAGCCTGACATGGACCTTCGCACGCGTGCGTGCTTCGCTCTGAGCCGCCGGTTGATGCGCCCTCCGGCCAAGCGCACGATCGACTATGGAACCTATCGTGACTGGCGCAACGCGTCGCTGTCACGCAGTTGGTCCGCATTTTCCGACGCTCATGTAACAGACCGGGACATTCTTGACTTTGGCTGTGGCGACGGTCCATTGAGTCTGTACCTCGCACACGAGAAGCATCCAAAAAGCATCACCGGCGTGGATCTCAAGCCAGAAGGCATTGCACGCGCCAAGGCTGCCCTTGCAGATCATCCCCCCCCTACGGGCGTCAATGTGGAATTCATCGTCGGCACAGAAGAGGGCGTTCCGGTGCAGGACCGGAGTTTCGACACGCTGGTGGCCTTTGACTGCATGGAACATGTCATGGCCCCTGCATCCATCCTGCGCGAATGGTTCCGTGTGCTCAGGCCTGGCGGGCGCTGCCTGATCGAGTGGTTCCCGTACAAAGGCCCCTGGGGACCGCACATGGAAGCGCTGGTACCCATTCCATGGGCACATGTTCTGTTCGGCGAACGTGCCATGTTTCGCACCGCAGAGATGATTTACGACCTGCCCGAGTTCGTGCCGAGACACTGGGACCTGGACGAAAACGGCGAAAAAAGACCCAACAAGTGGCGTGCATGGTCGTCTTTCGATGAACAAGGCTATATCAACAAACTGGATGTGGCGAAGTTTCAGACACTTGCCCGGGATGCCGGCTTTTGCATCGACCGACTGGAGCGGCACAGCTTCGGTGGTTCGGCGCTGCGCCGCCTGGCTGGCAAAACCCTGATGGGCATGCCGCTGATCGGCGAATATTTTGCCTCTTACCTCATCATTGAGCTTCAGCGCCCGGAGGCATGACCGAACAGACCAGCCTGTCAGCCTGAGGCCGAGCCTGGGTCATGCGGACCGTCTCAGCACCTTGCGCACGATCAGGCGGATTTCGTCTGCCATCGCATGCCCCGTCAGAAACACTCCGGCCAGCCACCCCCCTGCTGACAGCGCCCCCCCTGCAAGCAGTGCAAGCAGCCAGACCCACGGCCCCGGGGTTGCCTGCTGCAGGGCCGCAAGCGCGGCCAGCGGGCCCAGCGCGGCAAAGGGCAGCAGGCGCAGGGCGGGGGTCACTTCGCGCATCAGACGGCCAAAGGACAGGCCCAGCCCCACCTTCAGCAGACGCTGCAACACCACCGCCTCCACCCCGTAGGCCAGCACCATCAGCATCACCACCTGCTCCAGGCTGAGCCAGATCGACGTCATCAGCACCCCCACATGCAGGCACTGGACGATGATGTCGCCACGCAGGATCAAACCCACCCGATTCACTGCGGTAAGGGTGGATACATGCATCTGGAACGGCGTGGTGAAGCAGGCGTACAGGCACAGCAAGGTGGCCAGCGGCACCGAGCGGGCCCACTGTTCACCGAACAGGAACAGGATCAGCGGCTCGGCCATGATTGCCAGAAACAGGAGCGCCGGCGCGGTCACCGCCACCATGTAGTTCATGCTGCGGGCGTACAGGGCAGCCGCATCGCCCCCTTCGCGCACGCTCTTCGAGAAGTTCGGAAAGTACACCGAACTGACCAGCATCACCACCTTGGCCATCAGCATGCGCCGCAGGCCCACGGCCCGGCTGAAAAAGGCCACCTCGGCAAACCCCAGGGTGCGGCCGAGCACCAGATCCGGCGCACTCGCACCCGCCTCACGCACGATGGCCCCCAACCCGGCCACCGATCCGAAGCGCAGCACATCCCCCACGCCCCGCACGCCGGGCAGCATGAACAGCTCGCCCGGACGCATGAAATTGAGCACCGTGGTCTTGACCACATGCGATGCAATCGCCCCATACGCCATGCTCAGGTAACTCGCCCCCATCAAGGCAGCCGCGATGGTGACCACTGCATGCGCCACTGCCCCGGCAATGGTGGCGCGCGCCAGCTTGCCGAACTGCAGGTCGCGCTGGATCATCGCCACCAGCGGGGTACCGAAGGGCATGATCAGGAAGTTGATCGACAGCAGGGCCAGCACTTCCGCCACACCCGCATGACCATAGAACAGCGACAGGGGTTTGCCCAGCAGGTACAGCACCAGCGCCATCGCCCAGGACGTCATCAGCGCCACCGAGAAGGCCGCGCGCAGTTGCTCGCGCCCCACGCTGCCGGCCCGGATCAGATACTGGCTGACCCCGAACTCGCGGAAGATGTGCGCAAACCCCAGAAAGGCCACCGACACCGAGAAAACGCCGATCTCCTCCGGCGTGAGCAGGCGCGACACCACGATCACGCCCGCAAAGCTGGTCACGAAAGAGATCGCCTGCGCCAGTCCGACCACCCCAAGCGCACGCCTCATCGCAGCCCGCCCTCCTGTTCCCCCCGGCGGGCCTGTCTATCGTCTTCCTGCCCTGTTTGCCGCTGAAGCCTGTGCACCACAAAAACCGCCTTGTAGAGTGTTGAACCGCCTTCTACATTATCCCAATACGGTCATCACAAGCGAGGCTCAGATGGCGAGACTTGCAAAATTGCTCGATCAGGGGTGGTGGACAGGCGGCATGGGCGGGCGTCTACCGATGGCATGGTCCGTCTGGCGGGCGCTTCACGACGCTGCGGTGCATTACCGGACCACACCGGTGGCTCTGCTCACACGCTATGCGCGGCTCAGCGCCAGAGGCTTCACGCTTCCGGAAATGAAACGCTGGGGCTTGCTTGACCCCGCGCTCGACACCGAACAGCTCGATCGCCATGTCAGCAAGCGCCGCTTCATGGCGTTTCAGGCGCGCTGCAGCCCCCGGGGACACGCCGCCTTGCTGGAAGACAAAGAAGTGTTCCATCGCTACGCCACGGCAATCGGCATGCCGCTTCCCGAGCTGGTCGGGTTCCTGAGCGGTGAGGTGTTGCGCTCCGGACTGCCGCTGGACGACGGCGAACAGGACGCCGCCCTGCACACCCGGCTCACGCACTTCGAAGGTCGCGAGGTGCTGATCAAGCCCAGCAATGGCGTGTATGGTCGCGGCATCGAATGCTTCAGCGTGCGCAACGGCCTGCTGCACCAGGACCGGCAAAGCCTGTCGCTGGCGCAGCTGGCGGCACGTCTGCCGGCAGGCAGCCGCTACATCATGCAGGAGCGGCTTTACAACCATCCCTTCATTACCCATCTGACCGGACTGCAAACACTGCAGACGTTGCGCGTGGTCACCGCCCTGCCCCGCCGTCCGGCACACCGTGCCCGGATCGTGTCTGCCGCGTGGCGTTCGGTCGTGCGCAACGATCTGGCGGACAACTTCAACTACGGCCACAACGGCACGCTGCGTGCCCAGCTCGACCCGGACAGTGGCCGCATCCTGCGCGTGGTTCGCGCCCATCCCTCCGGTTTCGGCATGGAGGATGTGGAGCATCACCCGGTCACCGGCCAGCGCCTGACCGGTGAATACCTGCCCGACTGGGCTTGCGTCAGTGCCATGCTGAGCGACCGGGCCGCGCTGTTCCATCCGATACGTCTGGTGGGCTGGGATGTGGCGCTGACGGCAGAAGGGCCACGCGTGCTGGAAGGCAATTTCTGGTTCGACCCGGGCGACAATGCCTGCGGCGGTGCACGCATCATCGAGCAGCGCCTGCCCGCCTGACATGCGATAATCCGCGCGCCTTCACTGCCACTGCCATGTCATGCCAATCCGCCTGTCGTTTTGTGGGGACCTGTGTCTGGGCCTGCGGGTCAGGACGGTCATCGAGCAGCACGGCCCGGACTTTCCCTATCGCCACCTGGGGGCCGTCCTGTCCGAGGCCGACCTGACCATTGCCAATCTGGAATGCCACCTGTCGAACCCGGCCGGGCTGGGCCATCGCAACGGACGCATGGCGATTGCCCCCGAACAGGCCCGCGGGCTGTGCGGCAGTGGCATCAAGCTGGTCAACCTGGCGAACAATCATGTCATGGACAATGGCGAGGCAGGGCTGCGCGCCACCCTCGACGCCCTCGACGCCTGGGGCCTGCCCCATTTCGGCGCGGGCCACCGGTTGTCGCAGGCCGAAAACGTGCTGTACCTGAAGCATGAGGGCTTGCGCCTCGCCTTCATCGGGGCCTGCGACTTTTCCCCGCACTTTGCCAGCGACGCATCCGGAGGCATTGCCCCGCTTGACGAGCCGGCGCTGCTGGCACGGGTGCGCGAGGCTTGCGGACAGGCCGACGCGCTGATTGTCAGCCTGCATGCCGACGTGGAGTTCAGCCCACATCCCGCACCGTGGCGCATCCGCCTGTCCCGGCAACTGGTCGAGGCCGGAGCGCGACTGGTGATCCAGCATCATCCCCATGTCGTGCAGGGCGTGGAGACCTACCGCAACGGGCTGATTGCCTATTCGCTGGGCAACTTCGTGTTCTCGGTGGCCGACAACGCCTATCAGAGTCGCTGGCCCGGCACCCGTGAAGGGCTGCTGCTGCATGTCACACTCGACCCCGACACGCCCGACGCACCGCCCTCCTGGTCGATCACCGCACTGGGCATAGACGACACCCACTCGCCCTATCCGCTGGAAGGCGAGGCGCTCGACGGTTTCATCGCCCGCTTCGACACTTTGTGCAGTGAGCTGACCCACCCCGATACGGCTCGCCAGGGCTGGCGCACGCGCGCACGCGCGGAGTATCTGTCGCGCCTCAAGGATGCGTACTGGGATGTGCGGCGTGGCCGGGTGCGCGGTGCCCTCGCCGAGCTGGCCTGTCTGCGTCGCCCCGAATACCGGCGCATCGCGAGCGATTTGCTGGGTATGGGGCGCATGACAAAGGCGCGACGCTGAATCCGGCAGCGCCCCGGGCTGCTCACCCCGCCAGCCGCCCCTGCGCCTCCAGCGCAGCCAGGGTGACCAGCGCCCCGACCATGTCATCCACCGGCCGCCCCTTGCGCCGCTGCGCTTCCAGCCGGGGAATGATCCGCTCGCCGAACAGCGCATGTGCCCAACTGGAAGCGCTCACATGCGCATCGAGCTGGGCACGAAAGTCGGCGCTCTCGCGCAGCAGCCGGGAAAAATTGGTTTCCGACTCACGCAGAAAGCGCCGGTCGGGCAGCAGGTGGTTCAGGTTGCGCATCAACGGCCCGCGCAGCCGGCGCAGCCATGAACGCTTGCGCAAATCCATCACCGGCAGGCCGGACTTGTCGTACCGGATGCGCGCCAGCGCGGGATCGAGCCGGTTGATGATGTGACGGTAGAGCAGCGCGTTCTGGCGCAGGCTGCGCGGCAGGGCGAGCGCGAAGTCGATCAGCTCGTGATCCAGCCCCGGGGTCCTGACATCCAGATAGTTCTGGTTCAGCCGCACGATGTTGTAGACCAGCCGCCGGCTGCGGTTTTCCACATAGTAGCGCTGGGTCGCGTTCCAGCCCGCCGGCTCCACCAGCGTGGCCTGCGCCACCGACTCGGCCAGCGTGCGCAGAACTTCACTTTCGGTACCGATCTCCAGAAAACTGGCCCGGTAGCGGGCAATGTTCATCTGCGCATCGAACAGTCGCTGCGGGGGCGCGTTGGAGACAAAGCTCGCCTTGAAGAGATAGTCCTGGAAGAAACCATCCACTGTGGCTTGCGCACCGTGCGCCTGCGCCAGCCGATGGACACTGTCGGCCAGGCGCCAGTGTGCGGCATTGAACTCTCCGGTCTCCAGCCTCAGATCGAGCCGGGTCGCCTGGCTCATCCAGTCGCTGGAGCTGTACACCACCAGCGAACGGCCATAACGCGCAGCAATCTCGTGGGCAATCGGCAGCTCGTAGCGGCCCAGGTCTTCGGTGTGGAACAGCACGCTCTGCGGCACGTCCGCCTGCCACAGAGCCAGATTGCAGCGCGAGTCAAAACCACCGGTCACCGGCAGGGCCAGCCGCGCACCGTCCAGCGGTTGCGCCCGTGCGTGCGCCGCCCGCAGCACATCGATGGCGTCATCCAGGCTCGCGGCCACCTCGCCCTGCTCTTCCGGAAGCTCGGGAAGCTGCCAGTAAGCATGCGCACTGCGCACCCCCTCGTGAGGCGAGAGCTGCAGGTCGCAGGCATTCGGCAGCGCCTTCACCCCGGCCAGAGGTGTGGCCACACCCAGCGGCTGCCCCAGCAGCACCCATTGATACACCCCGAGCGGATCGGGCTGCGTGAAACCGGCTTTCACCATGTCCAGCAGGCGGCTGGAAAACAGCGCATGACCGTGCGCGCACCCCCAGTACAACGGAATCGAAGCGATGCGGTCGGTCCTGACCGACAGGGCGCCCCCCTCCCCCTCGGCAAAGTGCAGAAAAGCGCCGTTGTACTCGACCGCGCCCCCCACATCGTCCACGCCGGCAGTGCGGCAACGCCGGTCGTGAATCAACAGACCACCGGCCCGCACCTCGACCACATGGCTGTGATCGCACACCACCCGGATGCGCCAGCCCGCCAGCTCGCACACATGCTCCGGAAATGTCGTCGTTTCCTGCTCGGCAGCCTCGCGCGCAAACGGCCATTCGGCCCGGGCCGCGCACCCCTGAACAACCAGCATCCATGCTCTCCCCGGGGCCGGCGCTCAGGCCCTGCCCCCGTATCCACCCATGCCGCCAACGCCACCCACTCCGGCCCCCATTGACCCAAGGCCCTTCTCCGCCGGACGAGCAAGCGCCGGTGCCTCATCCAGTTCCCTGCGCATGATGATCGCCAGCGCCACAAAGGCATACACCAGATTGAAATAGGCCACATCCAGGAAAGCTCCGGCGACCATGTACCCCACCAGCCCAACCTGAATCGCCCACGCATACTCGGCCAGCCAGCGCTTGCCCGAGCGCTGCACGGCCGTCTTGCGTATGCGCCCGAGCGTCAGCAGAGAAAAACCGATGAGCAGCAGGAAGACTGCCAGCCCCCCAAAACCATGCTGCCCCAGCAGCTGGAAGTACAGACTGTGCGGCGACAGCGCATGACGCCAGCGGCCTTCGAAATTTGCGTAGCTGATGTACCAGGCATAACCCATCTCGACATTGCGGAACCCTTTTCCCAGGATCGGATTCTCCCGGGCAATGTTCCAGTTCGCCCCCCATGACTGGATGCGCTGCATGGCCGACTCGTCTTCCTCGTAGGTCTTGATCGTGCTCCAGCGGTCAACCAGACGCTCCGGCGCCGACACCCCGGCCACCGCCACGCCCAGCACGGCCAGTCCGATCATCACGCCCTTGCGCTTCATGCGCCAGAAAATGAACGGTGCCACCGCCAGCAGGCCAAGCAGCGCGCCGCGTGAGTATGTGGCCAGAATCGCCAGCACGGTCAGCCAGAACACGCCATAGAACCCCAGCCCGACAATGCGCATGTGCCGTTTCAGGAAGGCCCAGCCCGGCTCGATCCATTGGCCGTGGAACATGCGCGCGCTGGCCAGCACCAGGGGCAGGACCATCACCATCGCCAGGCCGATGTAGGTGTTGCCTTCGATGAACGAACCCAGCGGCCCCTTCACCATGGCCCCGCCACCGGTCGTGATGGCGAAAATGCCGCCCTTCAGCCCGTAAAAAGCGATCGAGAAAGTCACCACCAGCAGCAAACCGATGATGCGCCTGTCCCCGTAGATGAGGATCGGCGTCAGAAAGGTCATCAACAGTATCTTCATCAACTGCTGCCACTGCGCCCAGGCACCATCGGAGTTGATCGCGAAGGCCGAGGTCATGGTCACATATCCCACCAGCACGAACATCATCACCATCTCGCGCTTCATCGGCAAGGTACGCTTGTCGCGAGCAAGCACCAGAGCCACCAGCGTGGCCGCCCCAATCAGCGAAGCAATCGGGAAATGACGCATGAAGCCCCAAGTGAGCCCGTGGGGTGCCATGAGCCCCACCCAGAACCAGGCCAGAATGCCGGTCCAGGGACGCAGCAGGATCAGTGGCACCAGCCCGCATACCAGCACGAAAAGCACAATGTCGCGCATCGACGGCCCGCAGCCTCACTCGTCCAGACGGTAGCCGGCCTGCTCCAGCATGTTGCGCAGGCCCGGCAGCGGAAAGCCCAGCGCATAGGCCCGGCGGGCGTGTTTCAGCGCGGTCTGGTGGTCGTTCATGCGAAACATCATCAACCCCACGTTGTAGCGTACGTTTGCATTGTCCGGCGCCAGATCGACAGCGCGCTCCAGCATGCGACGCGCCTCGTCCCGCTTGCCCACCCGCTGCAAATAGGTGCCGTACAGCATCGGCACCATGCCATCGTCCGGATTCACATGCATGGCCCACTGAAAACGGCACTCCACCCGCACCTTGGCACCCAGCGGACGCGGGCTATTCTCGCGCAGCACCAACCGCACCAGCGCATCGAGGGCCTCATGGTGGTTGGGAAACCAGTTCAGGGTGTATTCCAGATCGCCGATCAACGTGCTGGTCACGCCCCGCGCACCGCCACGCAGCGTGCGTACATCGTTGTTGAAGTGGTGAGACTCCACGGCGCGCAGATACTTGCGACGGTCTTGCGGGTTCAGATAGTCGCGGGCGGCATACTGCGCCTCTCGTGGCGGGCAAATGAATGCCTCCGCCCGGACGGGCTGCGACCACCACAGCGACAACAACACCAGCCATACAGCCGGCACGCCCCATACCCGGACACGGGGCTGACGCCTGAAATTTTTGGATGAATGCATCGTCGTCCTCCAGTCCAGCAACGCAGGCATTGTAGACCAATGGTTTGCCTGCATCCGCACGAATCTCAGCACAAACTCCGGCAGCCCGGCCGCATTTCATGCCAATGGAACAAACCGCACAAACGCAATCAGGCATAATGCGGGCTGGCGGGCCACGCCCTGGCCCGCCATTCGTTCGTGACTCGTCCAGGGAGCCATCGCTTGACCACGCCGACCACCGACCGCCGCCCCAGGCTGCTCGTGTTCACTCATGTCTACCCCAATGCGGCCCAGCCCAACTACGGCCTGTTCGTGCGCGAGCGCATGCGCCGCGTGGCCGAAGAGCTGCCGCTGGAGGTGGTGTCTCCAGTGCCATGGTTCCCGTTCCAGAGCCTGCTGCGCAGGTTCAAGCCGCATTACCGGCCCGCAGTGCCGCGCTATGAGGAGCAGGGCAACATCCGTATCCACCATCCGCGTTTTCTGAGCTTTCCTGGCTTCATGAAATGGACCGATGGCTTCTTCGAAGCCGTGTGCAGCCTGCCCACCCTGCGCCGCATCAAGCGCACATCCGGTTTCGACATCATCGATGCGCATTTTGTTTATCCCGACGGTGTCGCGGCACGTCTGCTCGCACGCTGGCTGGAGGTGCCCTACACCATCACGCTGCGCGGCAGCCTGACCCGCTTCTGGTCCAGCCCGGCCGACAAACGCCAGATCGACCGCGCCATGCGCGAGGCCGCGCGGGTGTTTTCGGTGGCCGACTCGCTACGCCAGGACGCGATTGCCGCCGGCCAGTCGCCCGACCATGTTCAGGTGGTAGGCAACGGCGTGGATCTGGAACGCTTCCGCCCCGAAGACCGCGACACATGCCGCCAGCGCCTGAACCTGCCGGTCGATGCACGGGTGCTGGTGTCGGTGGGCGGACTTACCGAACGCAAGGGTTTTCACCGGGTCATCGAGGTGCTGCCGGCCTTGCTGCGCGACTGGCCCGACCTGCACTTCGTGATTGCCGGCGGCGCCAGCCCGGAGGGCAACAACCGCGCCGAACTGCTCGCCCAGATCGACGCACTGGGGCTGGGCGGACGGGTGCACCTGCTTGGGCCGGTACCCCCGGACGCACTGCGCTTCATCTACTCCGCTGCCGATGTCTTCGTGCTCGCCACCCGCTTCGAAGGTTGGGCCAACGTGTTCCTGGAGGCTTCGGCCTGCGGCGTGCCCATCGTCACCACCCGTGTCGGCGGCAACGCAGAAGTGGTCAGCTCGGAGGACATCGGCCTGCTGGTCCCTTACGGCGATGCCGAAGCCCTGCGCGACGCACTGGCCCGTGCCCTGGCTACATCCTGGAACAAGGCCGCCATCCTCGAACACGCCCGCATCAACGCCTGGCAAACACGCATCCCGCAACTGGTCAGCGCCTTTGAAGCGATCCACGCCCGTCACGCCCGACAGCCATGACCCTTGCCCGCACCCTGCACAGCCAACTGGTTTCCGGCCTGCTGTTCCCGTTGCAGGAGCGGCTCAAGCGGCACACCACCACCACGTTGCTCGGACAGCTTGAGCACAGCCAGTGGCTGGGGCTGGGTGCGATACGCGCCCTGCAGGGCGAACGGCTGCACGCCTTCATGACGCACCTGGCCACCTCGGTGCCGTTTTATCGTGGCTGGCTGGATGAGCATGGACTCACCCCCGCCGACTTTCGCGACCCCGGCGCCCTCGCCCGCCTGCCGGTCACCGACAAGCCCTTCATGCGCGCGCACTTCGAGGCCCTCCGCAGCGAGCACGCACACGACCTGATCGGCGCGCGCACCAGCGGTTCATCGGGCGAGCCGCTGCACTTCCTGCTCAGCCGGCCGCGCATCAGCTTTGACATCGCGGCCAAGTGGCGGGCCACCCGCTGGTGGGATGTGGACATCGGCGACCCTGAGCTGGTGCTCTGGGGCGCCACGCAGGAGAACAGCGCGCAGGACAGGGTGCGCGAATGGCGGGACCGGCTGTTCGCCACCCGCCTGATCCCGACCGGCGAGCTGAGCGACGCCCGCCTCGACCAGATTCTCGGCATCATGCGGCAGACGCGCCCGAAACAGCTGTTCGGCTACCCCTCCGCCCTTGCCCGCCTGGCCTTTCGTGCCATCGAACGTGGCCTGCCGATGAACGACCTGGGCATACGGGTCGCCTTCTGCACCTCCGAAGTGCTGCGCCCCGAGTGGCGCCAGGCCATCGCGAGCGCCTTTGGCTGTGGCGTGGCCAACGAGTACGGCGCACGCGACGCCGGTTTCATCGCGCGTGAATGCCCTCAGGGGGGGCTGCACATCACCGCCGAGGAGCTCATCGTCGAGGTGGTCGACAGCACCGGCGAGCCCCTTCCCCCCGGCGAGGAAGGGGACATCCTGGTCACCAATCTCGCCGGACCGGAGTTCCCCTTCCTGCGCTATCGCACCGGCGATCGGGGTGCGCTCAGCCCCCTGCAATGCCCCTGCGGCCGTGGCCTGCCGCTGCTTCAGCAACTCAGCGGCCGTGCCAATGACGGCCTGCGCAGCACACGCGGCGGCTGGGTGCACGGCAGCGCCATCAACCACCTGATGCGCGACCTGCCCGGTCTGCGCGCCTACCAGGTGGTGCAGCACGAACCGGACAGGGTAAGCATTGCCATTGTCACCGACACGCCGCCCGACCCGGCACACACCGACGCCCTGGCGCACCGGTTGCGCACGCTGCTGGGCGACGAGGTGCGCTGCGAAGTGCAGCGCACCTCACACATTCCACCGGCGGCCAACGGCAAGTTCCGGCACATCATCTGCACACTGCCTCCCCCCGGGATGCCTGCCGCACCGAACCCCCGCTCATGAGCACGAACGCCCTGCACCCACTCACCCTGGCCCTGTCGCTGGCCTCGCCGGCCGGCGCCCGCAACCGCCTGTCCATCCTCATCCATCACCGGGTGCTGCCCACCACCGACCCGCTGCAGCCCGAGGTGCCCGACTGCAGCACCTTCGACTGGCAAATGCGCCTGCTCGCCCGCCACTTCAATGTGCTGCCACTGGCCGAAGCCGGCCGGCGGCTGCGCGAAGGCAGCCTGCCGGCGCGGGCAGCCGCGATCACCTTCGACGATGGCTACGCGGACAACCTCACCCATGCCCTGCCGATTCTGCAGGCCCACGGTCTGCCGGCCACCTTTTTCATTGCCACCGGCTTTCTGGACGGCGGCCGCATGTTCAACGACACGCTCATCGAACTCGCCCGCCGCCTGCCCGAGGGGCGCCACGACCTTGCCAGCATCGGGCTGGCACAGGTGGAGGTGACGGATGCCGCCAGCCGCCGCGCCCTGATCCGCACCCTGATCGGACATTTCAAGTACCAGCCGATGCTCGAACGCAAGCACCGCTGCGAAACGCTGGCCGCACAGTTCGGCCTGCAGCTGCCCACCGACCTGATGCTCACCCGCGCGCAACTGCGCACCCTGCACCACAGCACCGGCGTGGAGATCGGCGCCCATACCAGCCACCACCCCATCCTCGCCCGGCTGGACGACGCGCAGGCGCGCGAGGAGATCGTCGCCGGAAAACAGGCCCTGGAAACCCTGCTCGAACAGCCCGTGCGCCTGTTTGCCTATCCCAACGGCCGCCCGGGCAAGGACTATCTGCCCCAGCATGTTGCCATGGTGCGCGAGGCCGGCTTCGATCTGGCCGTGTCCACCGCCCCGGCCGCAGCCGACCGCCATGCCGACCCGTTGCAACTGCCCCGTTTCACCCCTTGGGACGGCACCCCGTTGCGTTTTGGCCTGCGCCTGCTGCACACCCTGCTGCGCCGGCCAGCCTGACGCATGAAGCCAAACATCGTTTCACTCGATGCCCTGTGCCAGCGCCAGCTCGACGGTCTGCGGGCGTGCATCGGCGCGGACGGCTGCCTGCACGACCCGCTCGACGCCCGGGACAGCCCGGTCGACCACTACGGACACTGCAGCCTCGCGCTGGCGCTGGTGCTGAACAATGCGCCCGGCGATCCTGCACTGGCGCAAGCACTGCTCACGCACTGGCAGGCCCCCCCCCCCGACGACCGGGGACACCACCCCTTCAACCATCTGTTGCTGCAACTCGCCGGGCAACACCTCGCCCGCCGGGGCAACGCAGACCCGGCGCCGCTCATTGCCCTGCTCGCCCGGGGCCCGGCGCTGTGCCCCCTGCGGCAGGACTACCCTTCGAACAACTGGGGGCTGCTCGCACAGGCGTGCCGGGTGCTGGCCCATCTCGACACGTCCCCCACAGCCCCCCCTCAGGCACTCGACGACAGCCGGGCGCTTGCCGACTATGTCGCCCTGCTCGACCGCTGGATGACGCCGGCGGGTGGCTTCATCGACTTTCCTGCCCAGCCGCACGCGGGCGAGGCCATCGCCACGCCGATGGCCTATCACCACAAGGCCCTGTTCCTCACGGCCCTGCTGGCCCGGTTGACCGGTGCCCCTGCGCTGATGCCCCGCCTGCGCAGGCTCTACGGCTGGCTGGTGCACTGCTGGGACGGTCCCGGCGGGTTGGCCGGCGGACTGGGGCGCAGCAGCCATGCATTGTTCGGCGATGCCTGCCTGCTGGGTGCGCTGATTCTGCTGGGTGAAACCGACACCCTGCCCCCGCCCGCCGATGACGCTCAACCTCCGTGTGCGGAAAGCCCGGTCAAGGCCCTGTGCAGGCGACTGCAGGCACAGTTCCGTCCGGACGGCCTGCTCTGGCTGGACCCTGCAGGCCCCACACAGGGCGCGGCGGCCTGGGATGAATACATGCACCTGTCGGTGTACAACGCCTGGTTTGCTGCAGTGCTCGCGCTGTGTCGCACACTGGGCCCGCTGCCCGCCCCCCTGCGTCAGGCACACCGGCTGCACTGGCAAGGCGACGCAGCCGGCCGTTTTCATGACGCATGGGCGGGCGTGCTGTGCTTGCGCAATGAGGACCGCAGCATGGTGATGATCGGCACCTGCGGGCAGGCGGCACAATCGTTCAGCCAGCAACAGGTGGAACTGCGCTACGCAGGAGGGGTGGTGCTGCATGCCCGCGACCACGCCGGCCAGCTCAAGGCCGTGCCGCCGCTGCGGGTAGCGCGCACCCGCCTGCTGGACGAGCCCGCACTGGCGGGTGCCACGCCACTGTTCCTGAGCAATGGGGTGTTGTACGGATTGAGCCGTTTCGAACAGGTGGAGGTGACACCCGGCAAGGGGGCGTCCTGTGAGGAGGCCGGAGCGCCCTGTGAGGTCCGCCTGCGCGGTCAGCCACAGGCGCTGCACCGTGTCGCCCCCAGCGGCCTGCTGGCACGTATCTGGTCGGCGCTCGACTGGCGGGTGTTCGGCGGCCGGCTGGGCAAGCGTCAGGCCCTGTCACCGCCAACGCTGCGCGGTGTTGCCTGCCAGCTCACCCTGCACATCGACCCGGTAACGCTGCAGGTAAGCCGCAGTCTGGCGTTTATTGACCCATCCCCAAAACCCCCTCCTTCCGTTCGGACTGAGCCTGCCGAAGCCCCTGGCTGGCGCTGGCTCAACCCCGATGCCCGCATCTGCCTGGACAGCGCGCCACAGCCCGGCTGGCAGTGCACACCTCTGCCCTCCAGCCTGCCGGGCGGGCACGGCTGTTATCGTTTGCCCCGTTCGGACGATAGCAGCGCTTCGTAAGGCGCTGCGTAATTGGCGATGCTGTTGCGCCAGTTACGGACTTCCTCGACAAAGCGTCGCCCCGCTGCACGCATGGCCGGCCAGCGCTCGCGATGGTCCAGCATTTCCGCCAGGGCGGTGCGCAGGGCCTCCACACTGCCAGCGGCAAACAGCCGCCCGGTTTCGCCATCGCGAATCAGTTCCTTGTGACCGCCAACATCGGAGGCCACGAACAGCCTGCCCTGCGCCATGGCCTCCAGCGGCTTGAGCGGAGTGACCAGCTCGGTAAGACGCATCGAATGACGCGGATAGGCAAGCAGGTCGATCTGGTCGTAATAGCGATTCACTTCGGCATGCGGCACCCGCCCGGTAAAGATCACCCGCTCGCCCAGGCCAAGCCGCTCGGCCTGGGCCTTCAGGCGCTCCGCCTGCGGTCCGCCCCCCACCAGCAGGAGGCGCAACAGTGGCCGCTCGTCGAGCATGCCGGCAAAGGCATCGAGCAGCAGATCCAGACCTTCATAGGCATAAAAGGAGCCCACAAAGCCCAGTACGGTGCAGCCCTCCAGACCAAGCTGCGCCCGCAGCACCGGGTCGGGGTCGCCCGAGAGCTGGAAATTCTCCACATCGACGGCATTCGGAATCACCGTGACCCGACGGGCGTCGATCCCCCTGTCCACGATGTCGCGGCGCAAGCCCTCGCAAATGGTGAACACATGGTCGACCCGCCTGAACGCCCAGGTTTCCATCATCCGGCTGACCCGGTAACGCAGGCTGCCTTCGGTGGTGGTGCCGTGGTCGACGGCGGCGTCTTCCCAGAAAGCGCGCACCTCATACACCACAGGCAAACCGTGGCGCCGGGCGGTGCGAATGGCCGGAATGGCATTGAGCACCGGCGAATGCGCATGCAACAGGTCAGGGCGCAGTTCGCGCACCAGCGCATCCAGCCGGGTCTCGGTGGCCCGCATCTGGCGCAACTCGTGCACCCCGGCCGGGCCCGCAGGCGGCACCGGGGTGCGGTAAAAGGCCAGACCGTCGACCTCCTCGAGACTGTCGGCCGTTGCCCCCTGCTTGGGTGAGGTCAGATGCACCGTCTCCCAGCCACGCTGGCGCTGCTCGCGCAGGATTGCCGCCGTACGAAAGGTGTAGCCGCTGTGCAGCGGAATCGAGTGATCAAGAATGTGAAGAATGCGCATGATGACCGTAAGTGCGTGAATGAAGGGCGCGAGGATGCAAGGTTCGGGGCGCAGCCACCGTCACACCACAGCGGCGCCGGCGGCATGCGTGCGCAGCGGTGTGTCGCTGCAGGCAGGCGTGGCCATCGCCGGGCTGTCGAGCTGGCGCAGGAAGGCGTCGAACATCAGCAGGCTCCACAGGGGGGCGCTGTAGTCGCGCATGCCGGACTGATGGGCATCGACCAGATGCATCAGGCAGTCGGGATTGAAGAAACCGGTCTGCATCAGCCGTTCGCCCAGCACCGCCTCGCGCACCCGCTCGCGCAGCGGCCCCCGGAACCAGCGTGCCAGCGGCACCGAAAACCCTTTTTTGGGGCGGTACAGCACTTCATGCGGGAGCAAGGCTTCCATGCCTTTCTTGAGCAAATACTTGCCTTCGCCCTGATGAAGCTTGAGTGCGGACGGCAGGCTGGCCAGCCACTCCACCAGTTCGTGATCCATCAGCGGTTCGCGCACTTCCAGCGAATGCGCCATGCTGGCCCGATCCACCTTGGTGTTGATGTCGCCCACCAGATAGGTGCGGGTGTCGATGTACTGCACCATCGCCAGCGGATCGTCCTGTCCGGACGCCTGGGCGCGGGCACGGAAGATATCCACCGCGTTATAGCCCCCCAGTTGCGACTTCAGTGCGCGCGAAAACAACTGCGTGCGCAAATCGTCGCGCACGATCGACACCGCATGGAAATAAGCCGCCGCCGAGTCACGAGCCAGCGCCTGGAAGGTGGTTTTCGCACGGAACATGCGGGGGGCCCAGTCGGCCTTGGGGTACAGCCGCCCGAGTGTGCCAAACACGCTCTGGCGCAGCCCCAGGGGCAGGCGACCGCGCAGGCGCTCCTCGGCCACATGCCGGCGATAGCGCCGATAACCGCCGAAGCTCTCGTCCCCCCCGTCGCCCGACAAGGCCACGGTGACATGCTTGCGGGCAAGCTGGCACACCCGGTAGGTGGGCATCGCCGAGCTGTCTGCATAGGGTTCGTCATACAACCCGGCCAGGGCGTCGATCAGATCGAAGTCGTCCGACACCACCGTCTCCACATGGTGGCGGGTGCCGTAGCGCTCGGCCACCATACGGGCAAACTCGGACTCGTTGAAGGCCGGGTCCTCGAAGGCAATCGAACAGGTGTTCACCGGGGTCTCGCTGAGGCCGGCCATGATCGCCACCACGGCGCTCGAATCCACCCCGCCCGACAGGAAGGCACCCAGCGGCACCTCCGCAATCATGCGCAGTCGAACCGATTCACGCAGGCGGTGCATCAACTCTTCGCAGGCCGAATCGGCATCGATGCGCGTATCCAGGGTGAAGCGCACATCCCAGTACGGCCGAGGCTGGGGTCTTTCGGCCTGACCACGCCGAACGCTCAGGCACGCTCCGGCCCCCAGCTTGTGAGCGCCGCGAAAGATGGTGCGTGGCTCGACGATGTAGCCCAGCGCAAAATACTCCTCGACCGCGAGCGGGTCGAACTGGCGGTCGAGGGCCGGATGCTGCATCAACACCTTCAGTTCGGAACCGAAGATCAGGCAATCGTCGTCCAGCCAGGCATAGAACAGGGGTTTCACGCCGAGCCGGTCACGCGCCATGAACAGGGTGTCGCGGTTGCGGTCGTACAGCGCAAAGGCAAACATGCCCCGGAAACGCTCCACGCAGGCCTCGCCCCACGACTCCCAGGCGTGCACGATGACTTCGGTATCGCTGCGCGTGTGAAACACATGCCCGAGCGCTTCGAGTTCGGGCACCAGCGACTGGTAGTTGTAGATTTCGCCATTGAACACCACCACCACCGAACCGTCCTCGTTGAACAGGGGCTGCTGCCCGGTGGACAAATCGATGATGGACAGCCGGCGATGCGCCAGCGCCACCCCCGGCGCAAGAAACAGCCCGCCCTCGTCCGGACCACGGTGGTACTGGATGTCGTTCATCCGCTGCACCAAGGCACGATCCATTTCTCGCGTGCCACGAAAGTCAAAGATTCCGGCGATGCCACACATGCTGATTTCCCGTTGCTGTTGGGTCGGTTCTTCGGTCTTGCCTCAGCGCCCGCCCGGCCGCCTGAGACTGTCCAGATAAAGCTGTTCGTAGGCACGCACCATGCCCTGCAGGCTGAAACCGTCCTCGACGCGCGCACGCGCACGCGCCCCGTCCTGCCGGCGCTGCGCCTCGTTCTCCACATACACGCTCATGGCCTGCGCCAGCGCCGCTTCGTCGCCGGCCGGCACCAGCAGGCCGCACTCCCGGTGCACCACCAGTTCGGGATTGCCCCCGACACGGGAGGCGATCACCGGCAAACCGCTGGCCATCGCCTCCAGCACGGTGTTCGAGATGCCTTCGGCGCGCGACGGCAGCACGAACACATCGGCCGCACGCATGACCGCATCCACATCGGCCCGCTCGCCGGCAAACCACACCACCGGCGCCAGGCCAAGCGCCTCGGCCTCGGCCTGCAGGGGCGTCCGCAAGGGGCCGTCCCCGACAATCATCAGGCGCAGCCGCGCGCGCTGCGCCGGCAGTTGCTGCAGCACACGGGCAAAGGCGCGCAGCAGCAGGGACTGATCCTTGATCGCCTGCAGACGGCCGACGGTGGCAAACACCTGCAGCCCGGCGTCGTTGAACGGCGAACCGGCCAGCGCGGCCCGTCCGCCGCCATCGGCCGGGCTGAAGCGTTGCACATCCACCCCGTTGCAGATGCGCTGCACCCGCCTTGCGGCAATGCCCACGCGGCCGGTGAGATAGGACTCGATGTCGCGGGAGAGGGCCACATAGCGATGTACAAAGGGGCTGTAGAGCCTGCGGATGAAGCGGTTCTTGCGCCCCAGCCCATCGGGGTCGGACACATCCCAGCCGTGCTCGCCATGAATGCGGGCACGGACGCCGGCCAGCGCGGCCGGCACCTGTGCCTCCAGGGCAGCAAGGTTGCGGGTATGCACGATGTCCGGGCGCAGGCTGCGCAACAACCGGTAAAGTGCCGGGTAGATGCGCGCAGTCTGCCCGGGGGGCTTGTGCAGTGTGTGCACCTGCAGATCGTTGCGCTGGATGCGCGCGAGAAACGCCGGGCTGCAATCGGTCAGTGCGATCAGCGCATGGCGGAACTGCTGGCCAGGCAGATGGTTGATCAGGTTCACCACACCATTTTCCAGGCCGCCGGCATGAAAACTGAACACGATGTGCGCAATCAGCGGTCGCTGCCCGTTGTGCTCACTCATGCCCCTGCACCTCTCCCAGCAGCCGGTCCAGCGCATCGCCATGGGCCTGCACGAAGGCTTCGGCGACTTCATGCGCCCGTGCCATGCCGCCCACGTCGTCGCGGTAGCCCGCATACACCGCCACGAAGGCGGCATCATCGGGTTGGCCGGTCAGGCGGTCCAGCCCGAGATAGACCTTGGCCAGCACATCGCTGGTGATCCGGCTGCGGTTGGTCCAGTACCAGTGCCACACCGACAGGCGCAGCCCGTCCTCGCGGCGCAGGCGGGTGTGCAGCACGCGCTGCGCCGCGAGGACGGCCGGACGGCGCCCTGCGATCATCAACCAGGCCTGCCCGCCATCGCGCGCAAGCAGCCGGTTGTGCCAGGCCACCATCTCGTAGTCCTCACGCTGGCGGGCATAGTAGGCGATGTACAACACCACCTGCTCGCCATCGCGGTCACGCCGGTAGGTTTGCAGCAACTCGCCCCGGTGTCCCGAGTAGTCGGGCAGATAACCGAACGGCTCACCGCCCACCGCTTGCCAGCCGGGCGCTGCGGGCGGGGCCTGCAGGGACAGCACGAACGGTTCGACCGGGGGGTCGATGACGCGCTCGAGCACCGGAAACGACGCCGACACCACAGCCAGCACGGGCAGCAGATACAGGCGGTGCGGTGTGCCGGGCAACGCCTGCACGCTGGCCGCCGGTGGCGGCTGCGCGGGCGCCTCCTCATGCCAGAAGCCACCGATCCAGAACATCAGCACGATGACCACGCCAAAGAACAGCCAGCCATAGATGAGGTGATCAACACCGGCGGCGAGGCGGTTGTCGCTCAGGTAGCCCAGCAGCACGATCAGATAGGCGCGCAGCCAGTTGGCCACGATCGGCACCACCAGCGCCACCAGCATGAACAGCAGCCGGCGCTTCAGGCTGACATAGTTCAGATAAGCATACAGCGCGCCCACGAACAGCGACGCGGCCAGATAGCGCAGGCCGCTGCAGGCCTCCACCACCGACCAGCTCCCATTCGGAACGATGAAGAACAGCCCTTCCTGATACACCGGCACCCCCGTGAGGCGCAGCGCAAACACGGTGAACTCTGCGGTGTAATGCATCAGTACCGGCAGCATGAACTCGCCCGCCGGCAGACCGAAGAACAGGAACAGGGTCGGGAACAGCAGCACGCGCCCGGCCCGCGTGCCCAGCATCGCGGGTACGCTCAGCGCGAGCAGTGCAATCAGCGCAAAATGCGCCACGCCATCGACCGACACCAGCCGCGCAAGCAGCCACGCCCCCCCCGCCAGCGCCACCGCCGGCACGGTCCACAGGGCTGGCAGCGGCGTGAGCATGGCCAGCCGGGCGCGCTTGCGCCACACCAGCCAGGCGCATACGGGCAGCACGGCCAGACCGTGTGCATAGGTATCGGAGCGCAACCAGATGCCCGCAATCTGGCTGGCGGTGGGCCAGTACCAGGCAACGATCCATGCCAGGCCGGCTCCCAGCGCCAGCAGCATCGGCCAGGGCGAACGCTTGTCGTCCACGCTCATCGTCCGCTCTCCACGCGACGCTGAACCGTCTGCCCGGTCGGCCATTCATCGGACAACAGGGCATCGAAGGCCGCCAGATGGGCCTGCCAGCTATAGTGCAGCAGCACGCACTCGCGCGCGGCCTGCCCCATGCGCTCGCGGGCGCCGGCGTCTGCGCTCAGCTCGAGAATGCGCGCCACAAAGTCTTCCGCCTCGTCTGCCGGCATGAAGTCCTGCCCCGGCACGCCCTCCAGACCAGCGGCAGAGGCGGCGGAAACCACCACCGGCCGCGCCATGGCCATCGCCTCCAGCACCTTGTTCTGTATGCCGCGCGCGATGCGCAACGGTGCGACCACCACATCCGCATGCTCGATCCAGGGGCGGATGTCATCCACCGCGCCCGTCACCACCACCTGCCCGGAGGCCAGGGCCTGCACTTCCGGCGCGGGATTCATGCCGACGATGTAGAAGCACACGCCCGGGCAGTGCTGTGCCACCTGCGGCAGCACCGAGTGCACGAACCAGCGCACCGCGTCGATGTTCGGCCAGTAATCCATGGCGCCGGTAAACACCAGCTTCAATGCCCCCCCCGGATAGGGGCTGGGGGCGCCCTGCCCGGGTGCAAAATGCCGGGCATCGACGCCATTGCACACCGGGACCACCCGCGCAGGGCAACCCGGCGCAAGGCGGTGAAACAACGCCGCTTCTTCTTCGGTGACAAAGGTGCAGGCCTCCACCGCCGCCGCCATGCGCTGCTCGAAATCGAGCAGCAGGCGGGCTTCGCGGCGATACAGCCAGGCCATCGGCCCACGGCGCTGTTCGGCGTACTGCGCCCACTTGGCCGAGTCGACATCGCAGAAGTCGATCACCCTGCGCTTCAGAGGCAGCCCTTCGAGGTACTGCGCCATCGGCCCGGAAAACACCAACCCCAGCGCGATGTCCTGCCTGTCGACAACGGCCTTCACCCACTCGCGCATCATGCGATGGCGGTAATACGGCACGCTCAACGCTTCGCCCGACAGCAGGCCACGCAAGCTGCGCAGCCGGTTCGCCAGTGGATTGAACGCGACCGGAAACACCTCCTCGCACCATTCGGCCAGCGCCGGCACATGCACGGCGTCGGCCGGATCGTCGATGAAGGTGCCGAGAAACACCCGGTGCGAAGCGGCAAGCTGACGGAGCAGGTTGAACGAGCGCACCTTGTCCCCCTTGTTCGGCGGATAAGGGATGCGGTGCGTCAGGTACAGCAGTGCAGGCCGTGCGCTCATCTGCCCGCCTTAACCGAGGTTGCGCACGATGTGCGGCCCCAGCGCATTCGCCACCCCCAGCGGCAGCCGTCGCCACAGGGCAATGAAGGCACGGTACTTGGGATTCATCGGATTGTTCTGTGGCACGCTGTCGCGCTTGTACAGCCGATATTCATAGGACAGGGGCTGCGGCTCGAACCCCCAGTTTTTCTTGAAGGCATACGGCCCGGTGCCCACCTTGCTGCGCCCGTAGTCGAACAGGGTCAGGCCCTGCTCGCAGGCGCGGCTCATCAGCGCCCAGTACTTGAAGTCATTCGCCGCCACATCGCGGGCCGCCACATCGTCGCCGGCATAGTAGGGCAGCACTTCGTTGCGAAAGTAGAAGCTCAGCACCGAAGACAGGGGGCGCCCTTCCGGGGACGTCACGGTCAACACCTCGCAGGCCGGACCGAACTCACTCAACAAACGGGCAAAAAACCCCCTGGGCAGCGCAGGCGTGCCGTGGCGCAATACATTGTCGGCGTACAACGCAAAGAAGCGCGACGCGTCCGCGTCGATTTCCGCCCTCAGCCCGGCCTTGATGCCCTTGCGCACCATGGCCCGCTGCTTGCGCGGAATCGCCAGCATGTTGGCCTCGACTTCCGGCAGGATGGGCTTGCGAAAGGTGACATACAGCTCCTGTCTGGGCCAATCGGCATGGCGGGGCTGAAGGTTGCGATACTCCAGGTGCTGTACACCGAGTTGCAGCGCCAGCCGTTCGGCCGCCGCTTCGAGCTCGGCTACGGCAGCCACCTCGCCCACCGCGCCACCATACACGCAGAACGGCAGGGAAGTGAGCGCATGGCCGAACAGGCGGCTGCGCACTTCGGCCAGCGGCAGCACCGCAACGATTTCGCCGCCCCTGCGTGCGAGAAAGTACCAGGTACGATGCCGGAACACGGTTTCGATGATGCGCTGCCAAGCCGACAGATGGAAGAAGCTCGCCTCGGGACAAACCTGTACGAAGGCGTCCCATTCCGGGGCCTGCTGCGGCGTGAGGGTGTGGACTTCAATCGGGGCCATCATGACCATGTACTACCTGCTCCGTATGCGGTATGCGTGAAACGGCACCGTTCGTGGTAAACCTGTCGAACCACGCTGCCTTCGACAGGTTCAGGGCGAACGGTTTTGCTGACGAGGTACGAATCATCACGACGGTCCGATTCAGGCGGCATCGGCAAACACCCTGTCTGCCCGCCCCCATCTGAAATCGCCCAGCAGGCGGCGCAGACGCCCCTCGGTGCGTTCGAGGTTCACGTAGTGACGAAAACGGGTTTTTGCCGAGGCCTGTCGCACCCTGGGTTGCCCGGGATCGACCTCCCACGGGTGAAAGTAAAAAATTGCCGGCCGGCCATCCGTGCGGTTGACCCGCTCGATCTGCCAGCGCGATACCGCATACGGCAGCAACCGGAAAAACCCTCCGCCTCCTGCGGGCCAGTTGCGGCCCAGCCAGCGCACCGTGGTGACCGGCACCTCGACCAGACCATTGTCCAGACGATAGGGAAAACGGGGGGCATCGGGCATGCCGTAGTGGTCATGGCGCACAGGATACACGCTGGAGCTGTAGACGTAGCCCGCTTCCCTGAGCATGTCATGCGCCCACAGGTTGCCATAGCCAATGGAAAAACTCGGCGCCCGGTAGCCGGTCACCGCCTGTCCGGAGATATCTTCCAGAATCTGGCGCGCACGACGCACATCGTCCAGAAACGCCTCGGGCGTCTGGTCGCTGGCCCGCTCATGCCCGTAACCATGACTGGCCAGTTCGTGCCCGCCGGCAACGATGCGGCGCACCAGCGCCGGGTAACGCTCCGCAATCCAGCCCAGGGTGAAGAAGGTGGCCTGTGCGCCGTGCTGTTCCAGCAGACCGAGGATCAGGTCGACATTGCGCTCGACCCGGCAATCCACCTCGTCCCAGCCAGTGCGCGGAAAGTGTGGCGCAAGCGCGGAGACCTGGAAATAGTCCTCGACATCGATGGTCAGCGCATTGGTGAGCGGGGAGATGATCGGGTCCGGAGCCGGGTTGGGTGTCGCACCCGGGGTGACCGACGTCCCCGGTTCTGCATCGGTATTCATTACGGCAGCCCTCCGTTGTACAGATGCTGGTACAGATGTGCGGCGATGCGCTCCGCGGCACGGCCATCCCACAGTTCGGGCACCCGTCCGCGCTTGCCTTGCCCCGCCAGCACCTCCCGGGTAGCCGCCAGAACGGCTTCGGGGCGGGTACCCGCCAGGGTGTTGGTGCCCTGCTCCACCGTGATCGGGCGCTCGGTGTTGTCACGGATCGTCACGCAAGGTACGCCCAGCGCGGTGGTTTCTTCCTGAATGCCGCCCGAGTCGGTGAGCACCACCCGGGCATCGCGCATCAGCCCCAGCATTTCAAGATAGCCCTGCGGCGGCAGGACGATGAAACCAGGCTGGTCGAGCACCTCCAGACAACCGAAGCGCTCCAGGTTGTTTCGGGTGCGCGGATGCAGCGCGAACACCAGCGGCAGGGTCTGCGCAATCTCGGCCAGCGCCCCGATGAGGCTGCGCAGCACCTGAGGATCGTCCACATTGGAAGGGCGGTGCAGGGTCACCACCCCATAGCCCCCCGACACACGAGCGGGCTCCAGGCCCGCCGCACGCAGGATGTCGGCGGGCGGCACGGCCTTGTCCAGGCTGGCCAGCAGACTGTCGATCATCACATTGCCGACAAACACTGCGCGCTCCGCAGCGATCCCTTCGCGCGTGAGGTTGTCCAGCGCGCTGCGTTCGGTGAGGTACAGCCAGTCGGATATCTGGTCGGTGAGCACGCGGTTGATCTCTTCCGGCATGCCACGGTCACCGCTGCGCAGACCAGCCTCCACATGCAGCACCGGCACCCCCCGCTTGACCGCCACCAGCGCGCAGGCCAGCGTGGAGTTCACATCGCCCACCACCAGCACCCCGCGTGCGCCGTGCTGGTCGATGAGGGGTTCGAAGCGCTTCATGATCTCGGCCGTCTGCACGGCGTGAGTGCCCGAACCCACCCCCAGGTTCACATCCGGGCTGGGCAGTTGCAGGTCGGCAAACAGGCGGTCGTTCATGGCCGTATCGTAGTGCTGCCCGGTATGCACGAGCAGCGCCGGCACGGCCGGCCGGTGCGCCGCCAGAGCCCGCATGATCGGGGCCATCTTCATGTAGTTGGGCCGTGCGCCCACCACGCACAGCAGCGGTGCGGTCCTGTCGGTATGCAAGTTCATGATGAAGGTTTCCGTGGGGTGGCTGCTGTGCCGGTCGGGGCAGCAGCCCGGGGAGAAGGGGCAACTGCGGGGGCAACTGCGGGGGCAACTGCGGGGGCAACTGCGGGAGCAACTGCAACAGTAGCAGGGACTGTAGCGACCACTGCGGATGCGGATGCCGCCGCCCGAGGCGCTGTTGCAGGCCGGGGAGCAGGTGCCGTCGTGGTCGCTGCAGGGCGCACGGCAGGGGCCCTGGGGGCTGGGGCAACTGCCCGACCCTGTTCAACCCTGACTGCCTGAAGCAGCGCATTGAGGGTGTCGACCAGGGTCGACACCGACTGCTCCAGTACGCCCAGACGCGCCTCGATACGCTGGACATCGGCCACCGCCGCATGCTGGGCGAAGCGCTTGAGCAACTCGGGGGGCACCTGAAGACGGCGCAGGTCCACTTGACCCGCACCGGGCAACGCGGCAGCGGCCGGTTCGGACTGGGGGCCACGCGGTGCAAACTCCTCACGCAACTCGGCGATCACCGCAGCCACATGCTCGCGTCCGATCTCGTGCCGCTCATCCAGATAGGCCGCCAACAGCAGCCGGTCGCACAGGCCGTTGATGCGTCGGGGCACCCCACCGCTCCAGGCATAGATCGGCCCGAAGGCCGCATCGGAAAACTGCGGGTCGCCCTTCCAGCCGGCATGGCGCAGGCGGTGCATCACATAGCCCCGTGTTTCCTCTGCATCCATCGGCCCCAGGTGATAGGAAGCAATCACCCGCTGGCGCAACTGCTGCATCTGCGGGCTTTGCATGATGTCCCGAAACTCCGGCTGACCAACCAGGAAGCTTTGCAGCAGCGCATGGTCCTCAAGCTGAAAGTTGGACAGCATGCGCAGCTCTTCCACCGCATCGGCAGACAGGTTCTGCGCCTCATCGACAATCAGCAACGCACGCCGGCCCTGCGCGGCGAGCGACACGAACTTCGTCTCCAGCGCAAGCAGCAGGCCCGCTTTGTCCAGACCCCGCGCGGGCACGGCGAATGCCTGCGCCACCATGCGCAGGATGTCATCCTGTCCCAGCTGGGTGCTGACCAGCGTGCCCGCAACCACCTTGTCCGGGTCCAGCCGGTCGAGCACGCTGCGCAGGATGGTGGTCTTGCCCGCCCCCACTTCCCCTGTGATGACGATGAAGCCCTCGCTCTGATGCAGTCCGTAGTCGAGATAGGCCATCGCCCGCCGGTGACCACGGCTGCCAAAGTAGAAGGCCGGGTCGGGGTTGAGCTGAAAGGGTTTGGCAGTGAAACCAAAAAACGCTTCGTACATGAACTCCCTGCTCAGAATCGAATGCCCAGACTGGCGGTCACCGAGTTCTCGGTGTAGTCCGATGCATCGCCCATTGAATCGGCCTGACTGTAACGGTAGATCAGAGAGCCGGTAGCATGCTCGCCAAGCCGGCTGTTCAGCCCCATGGAAACCAGCCAGCGATCGGTCCGCTCGGAACGCTGGCCGCGACCTTCCGCGCGCGAACGCACCACCACCAGACTGGCACTGCTCAACGGCGTCAGACGGTGGGACAGCCCCAGCGACAGGGCCTGATCGTCAATCCGCTCATACTCCCTGAAGTCGTCCCGCCCATCCCGTTCGACCGGGGCCCCCAGGCGGGTGCGCTCGCTATAGCGGTACCCCAGGGTCAGGATATCCCGGCGACCGTTCATCACCAGGGCCGCACGCCAGGCCTGCTCGACAAAATAATTGTTGCTGGCAAAACGCCCCGCCTGAGCGCTCATGTCCTCCTCCACCCTGCGACGCGCCTCAAGTTCGCGCTGCGCGGGATCGGACAGATGCCCCAGGGAAGCGTAATACTGCTGATAGAGTTGCCCTTCCCGCACCCCCGGCCGGTCGTCCAGCGCCGACGAGACATCGCGCCGGGCAGACAGGGTCCATGCCGAGCGCGGCCGGCGGTGGGTCAGCTCAAAGTCATAACCCGTGCCAAAAAAGCGTTCCAGCACCTGGGCATGCAGGCGGGTGCGCGGCGACGGCAGCCACTCGCCTCCCACCATCAGGATGTCGTCGCGCTGGCGTTCGCCGAGGTCGAATTCGTTCCACTCCACCCCCCCGCCGCCATACAGGCGCAGCATTTCGAGCGGACGATAGCCGAGCAGCCCAAGCCAGCGCTGCTGAAGGACATCGGGGCGGGCATCGTCGTCATAACGTGCATGCTCCCGAAAGAACACCATCGCCCAATCCACCCGCCCGCCAGGCTGTTCGTCGATCAGCTCGACATCCACCCGGCCGATGCGTCGCTGCTCGAAATCTCCCCCGCCGGTCTGCCAGATTTCCCGATAGGCAAGGCGTGCATCCGCGAGGTCGAAGGGCCTGAGCTGCAGGCGGGGACCAACGGAAAAATCCCGGGTTTCGTCTTCCTTGCGGTTGCTCAGCCCGTCTCCCGGCCCGCGTCCATCGAGCAGCGAACGGTTCTCGCGGGTGATGCGTCCGTCAAAGTCCACAAAAAACGCATCCTTCACCGCCTCCAGCGCACCACTGCCGTTCATGACCGCATAGCGGGTGTTGCGCGCATCGTCGTGCAGATAGTGTTGAGTGCGCAGACGTGCATCGAGAAAGCCGGTAAGGCGTCCATGCTCACGACGCAGGCCCAGCGTGGGCGTCACCTCCAGCACCCAGTCCTCGATCGGGCTTTCCGACTCTGCATCCACATTGTCAGACCAGCTCAGACTGCTCAACAACCCCAGCCGGAGCATGGGCTGCCGTGGACCGGTGGGTTGCAGGTCCGGATCGGTCAACCGGGTTGCCGCGCCCCCCTCAAGCTGCCCGGCTGGCCGGCCGGTCATCGGTTGCTGCTGTTGCGCCAGCACATGCGCGGGCTCAAGGCCCGCCAGCAGGCCCACGAAAACAGAGCCAGCAGTCAACAAGCGCTTAAGCCGAGCGTTCATCCGTCCCATGACCGTACCCGTATCCATACCCATAACCATAACCGTACAACTCGGTTCCCCGCGTACCGGCCACCTTGTTGAGCAGCATGAGCTTCACCGGACAGATTTCGATGGTTTGCAGCGCGTGCCGCAACACGCCATGCGAAGTCCGTTCGGCTTCCACCACCACCACGATCTGCCCCATGTGACTGGCCAGAACCCGCGCCTCGGTCGTCGCCAGCAAAGGGGGAGAGTCAAACACGATGATGCGGTCGTGATAGCGCGTGGCCATTTCCTCCAGCATGCCCTCCATCGCCTCTGACGCAATCATCTCGGTGGCGCGCGGATGGGGCGTACCGGCCGGCAGCAGCGACAGCTTCTCGATATTGGTCCGCACGATCACATCGCTCAGATCATCGACCTCGCCACGCAACACATCCATCAAGCCCTTTTCAGGCGCCAATCCCAGCCTGGGCAAGATCGAGGGCTTGGAAAAGTCGGCATCCACCAGCAAGACCGTGAAATCCATCTCCATGGCCAGACTCACCGCCAGATTGATGGATGAAAAGGACTTGCCCTCCCCCGGCAAGGAACTGGTGACCATGATCAGATTGCCCTTGGCCACCTTCGCCGCCCCGCCGCCCTTGAAATTGCGGATCAGCGGGCGCTTGATCACCCGGTACTGCTCGGCCAGCACCGACTTGGGCCGGTCCGGCGTGACCATGCCCTGTGTCGCCAGCAGTGCAAGATCGATCTCCAGTGTGCGTGAGGCGCGCGCACCGCTCTGTGCCGACGCGGTCGGAGCACTCGCGCCCGGTGACACTCCGGCGGGACGCACTGCGCCCCGCCCGGCCCCTGACGACGGCCCGCCACCCGATGCAGCCGACTCGGACACTCGAGGCGCTTGCGACGACTCCGGAGGCGACCCCTCCGCCTTCTTCAACTGATCGAGGCGCTGTACAGCCTTTTCGATAAGACTCATCCTGATTGCCCCCTCAGTGCTGCATCATCTTCAGCATGACCACCGCAGCGCCCAGTGCCGCACCGTACATCAGCAACAGTATCGAAAAAGCCCATAGTCCGAACCGGTGCCGGCGTTGCGCCCGCGCATCGGTGACATGCGTTACCATGCCCAGCACCGGCAAACCACTCACCTCGCGCAGGGCGCGGCCATCGATGAAGGTCGGGCGCAACTGCGCCAGCAGGAACATCAACGCCAGACCTGCTGCCAGCGACGCCACGCCCGCCACCGGCACCAGCAGGATGCGATTGGGGGCGGAAGGCTTGGCGGGCAGGCTTGGCGGGTCGATCACCCTGAAATCCGCAATCCCCGCCTGTGCAGCCATTTCCACCGACATGGATGCCGACTCGCGCCGGGTAACCAGCTGGTCGTAGTTGCGCCTTTGCACATCGTAATCACGGTTGAGCTGGGCGCGCTCGGCTTCGAGCTGCGGAATCAGCTCCGAGCGCTCGCGCAGCTCGGCCAGACGCTGCTCGAACTCCGCCACCCTGGTTCGCAAGGCGCCTGAACGTGCTTCGGCATCGGCATGAGCCAGCTTCATCTGCTGATACACCGGGTTCGCGTCGAGTGCGCCGAACTGACCAATGCCGCTGGCCGCCATCACTTCGGCCTCGGCCTGACGTTGCCCCTCCAGATCCTCGATCAGCTTGCGCACAGCCTGCACATCGGGATGACTGTCGGTATAGCGCAACAGCAAACCATCCAGCGTCTTGTTCAGCGTGTCGATGCGGGCATCGATCTCCGGTACGGTGCTGAGCGTGCGCCCCGTCGTGTTGGGCAGCAGCACCGGCTCCTCGCCCACCAATTGACGCGCCAGCACATCGCGGGTGGTTTCAATCTCGCGCAATTCCAGTCGCGCCTGCTCCAGTTGCGCGCTCACCTGGGCAATGCGCGAAATGTAGTCACCGCCGCCATCGCCCAGCAGGGCCATGTGACGCAGGCGAAAGTCTTTGAGGCGGTTCTCGGCTTCGGTCAGACGTGTCTCATACTGTGCAATCTGCTCATCCAGAAAACGCCGCGCAGTATCGGTATCCTGCCGCTTGCCCACCAGGCCGGACTCGACGAACAGGGACACCAGCGCCTGCACCACGCGCTGCGCCTGCTCGGGATTTTCGTCCTGAAAGGACAGGGTGAAAATGTTGTCACGCCCCCCGGTGCGGATGCGCAGGTCACGCATCAACCGCGCAATCAGGGCGTCGCGCTGCTGCGCATTGTTCACCGACAGATCGAGGTCGGCCATGGTGATCAGCTTTTCCACATTGGGCCGGCTGATCAGGGTGCGGCTGAGAATCTCCACCTGCTGGTTCACATTCGGCTGAACGGCCAGCCCCGACATCAGCGGACGCAGCACCGACTGCGTATCCACGAACACCCGCGCCGACGACTGATACTTGTCCGGCATCTTGTAGATCATTGCACCGGCAGCGACCGCCATCAGCCAGGCGGTGAGCAGTCCCCACCAGCGATAGCGCCACATGGCCCGCAACAGGCCAATCAGCTTGGAAAGAATGTCTTCCATCGAGTCTGCTTCTTGGTTGTCTGCCCGTGCTCAGACAAGCACGGGCAGCATGCATGGGGATACGTTCCGGTCAGAACCAACTCTGCGGCACGATCAGCACATCACCCGGCAACATTTCGACATTGGCCGAAATGTCGCCCTTTTTCAGCAGGTCATGAATACGCACACTGTACTGCTTGTTGCCCTGCGCCGAGCGCAGGATGGAGGCCCGGTTGCCCGCAGCAAAATCGGTCACACCACCGACCTGGATCATCACATCCAGCAGGGTCATGCCCTGGACGTACGGAATGGCCTGCGGATGAGCGGCCTCCCCGATCACCCTCACCTGCTCGCTGTACGGACCGTTGAAGGCCGTCACGATCACGGTCACCACCGGTTCGCGGATGAACTTTGACAGCTCCGTCTCGATTTCCCGTGCCAAGGTGCTCGCATCACGCCCCAATGCCGGGAGATCTTCGACCAGCGGGGTGGTGATCTTGCCGTCCGGGCGCACCGGTACCACCATGGACAGTTCAGGATTGCGCCACACGATGATGTTGACAGTATCCCCGGGACCAATCACATAGTTGTACTCCGCATCCGCCGCTCGCGCCGGGGCCTGCGGATAGCTGGCACAGCCGGCAAGTATGCCGAACACCACCACAGCAGCAACCCAAGCCAACTTGCCAACCCGCTGCCCGAAAGAATTCACGGAAAACATCGAACACCCCCCTGTTTCATCGATGATGGCCACCCGTCCGCAGCCACCGGCATACCACCGGCCCTGTCCGAACAAGCATCGCATGGTATTCCATATACCGCCTGAATGTCACCGACCAAATTTCGCCAAAACCCCCTGAGAATGCCAGAACCACCAAAGCCCGACGAGATTCATCATACCGCTCACGCAGAATCTGCATTCCGGGAGCACGCCCTTGGGTGCAGACCCTTTGTTGATAGCAGATTCACCGTTTACAGGCCAGTATCCGCTACAGATGAAGAATCATGTAAAAGCGCGCACCCTTCATTGAGTCGGCAGACAGGGTCAGTACTGTACACTACCGCCACATTGAACCTGATCACACGCTTTCGAAACCTGCCGTGAAACCACTCGCTCTCCGAAACCTTGTAATCGACGCCCGCCATGGTGCACTGCTGTGCGCCCCGCTGACTGCCCGGGACGAGTCCGGACTGGCCACAGAACTGACCGAACTCGCCCGCAGCCCTGCGCAACTCCTTGAATGGCGCATGGACTTTTTCGACGGTTTGAACGATCCCGCACGTTGTCTTGAGGCGGCCCGTCTGATCCGCACACAGGCACCGGAACAGGCCATCATCCTGACCCGCCGATCGCAGCGTGAAGGCGGCGAGGCAATCACCCTGAACGAGCATGAAGTGCTTGAACGTTACCACCTGATTGCCCGAGCAGGGTTGGTCGATGTGCTCGACTGGGAACTTTCCAGCCCGGGAGACTGTTTCGCGGGTGCCCGAGCGCTGGCCCACCAAACCGGTACGTTGCTGCTGGCATCCTGCCACGACTTTTCCGGCACGCCCCCGCTCGAAGCGATGATGGCTCGACTGACCGAGGCCGCCATGCGGGGCGCCGACCTGGCCAAACTGGCGGTGATGCCACACAGCCGACAGGACGTGCTGACCCTGCTGCAAGCCACGCTGAACGCCGACGAGACCCTCGACATTCCGGTAGTAACCATGGCGATGGGCGCACTGGGCGCCGGCACCCGTGCATATGGCTGGCAATATGGCTCCGCCCTCACCTTCGGCGCAGGCCTGCGGGCATCGGCCCCCGGTCAGCCACCTCTGGAAAAACTCGCCAGATTGCTCGACGACTTGAGGCACACCAGTGCACCATAGCGGCGCGGGCTGAGAGCATGGGACACCAACTTCTCCCCCTCGTGCTGCGCAAGCTTCGCCGGAGCGATGGTGTATTGCTCGGGCGATCCGTGCCGCCCGCCTGCTCACGCCATACTCGACTTTTTACGCATACAGCATTATCTTTGCCGGACGGCCCGTCACCCGCCCCCCTTTCACCATGCCCCACGCCCACGACACCGGCTACAAGCTGCTGTTTTCCGACAAGCTCATGGTGCGCGATCTGGTGCAGGGCTTCATCGACGACCCCTGGCTGCACCGGCTCGACTTCGACACCCTCGAACGCGTCAATGGGCAGTATGTCACCGAGGACATGCGACAGCGCGAGGATGACGTGGTCTGGCGCGTCAAGAGCGGAGAGGACTGGCTGTATCTGTACCTGCTGATCGAATTCCAGAGCACCGACGAGCGCTTCATGACGCTGCGCATGATGGTGTATGTGGGCCTGCTGTATCAAGACCTGGTGAGGCAGAAGCAATTGGGACCGCAAGGACTTCTGCCGCCCGTGCTGCCCATCGTGCTCTACAACGGCGAGCCGCGCTGGCGTGCCCCCACCGAGCTCTCCGCCCTGCTCCCCAGACTGCCGGGCTTTCTGGCCGCCTTGCAGCCGCAAATGCGCTATCTGCTCATCGACGAAGGCGCCTACCCCGAAGAAGCCCTGCGCGCCCTGCCCCACAACCTGGCCGCAGGCATCTTCCGCCTTGAGCAACCCCTGTCGCCCGAGCAGGTCCAACACGCCATCGACGCGCTCGAACACACCACCCGACCCGAACAATACCGCACCGTACGCCGACTGATCGCCATCTGGCTGCGTGCCGTCTTGAAGCGCAACCGGAAATACCCCATCCTGCTGCCTGAGCTGGATGACTTGCAGGAGTTACGCATCATGTTGTCGCAACGCATCGAACAATGGGCCGAAGGCTTCATCGCCAAGGGCGAGCAGAAAGGCCGGCTGGAGGGCCGACTCGAAGGCCAGGCACGCATCCTTGCACGCCAACTCACCCGCCGCTTCGGTCTCTTGCCGGACTGGGCCGCACAGCGTTTGAATCACGCCACCGAACAGGAGCTGGAAGCCTGGTCCGAGGCCGTGCTCGACGCCGACAGCCTCAACGCCATCTTCGGACACCCACCCGGCGGCCATTGAGTTCGTGCAACGGCGGAACACCCCGTGTGTTGCGCCACATGCCGTTCGCCCCCTGCTGAAACAGGCCCTTCGACCTGAGGATAGCGCCAAGCACGACCGGCGCATGCCCCCGTATACGACAAAACGGGAGCTGCAGCTCCCGTTTTGCTTTCAAACCTGTCGAGGGGACAGATTAGAAGGTGTGGCGTACACCAACCACGAACAGATCGGAGTCAGTGCTCAGGTTAGCACCGCCAGCACCAAATTTGCCAGGACCGAAGGCAAGGCCCGGGTCGTTGTCGGTATTGTTGTAGCCAGCGTAAGCGGTCGTGCGCTTGGACATGGCGTGGGTGTAAGCAATGGTCACGCTGCTAGCCTTGCCGTCAGCAGCATCATCATCGCGCTCACCGTAGGCGATATGGACGTTACCCGCTGCGCCCACCGGAACGATGGCACCAACCTGCCACAGCGAGCCATCAACTCCGGAAGCGCCGCCCTGATCTTGATAATCCTGATAGGACAGTGCCAGAGTAGCCATGCCGAAGTTGTAGCTACCACCGACCAGCCATTCTTTCTGATCTTCATTGGCGCTCTTAACCAGATGATAAACGGCACCCACCTTCAGCGGACCGTTGCCATACTCGACACCCAAGCCGAGGCGATCATCATCAGAAACATCGGCACCAGCTTCAACATCGCTCATGCCATAGATAGCACGAACCTTCAGACCCGAGAAAGCGCCATTGTAAGCAATGGAGTTGTCCCAGCGTGCGTTACCCCCCGGGGTAATCGTCAAACCGCCGGACAGGATGGCCTGCGGAGAAATGGCTGCGGAGGCCAGCGCATCATATTGATAGTCATAACCCGGCGCATACTGGCGACCCAGGCTGACGGTACCGAAACCACCGTTCAGGCCGACGAAAGCCTGACGGGAAGCGCCACCCAGACCGCTGCCGTTGTCAACGTTGAAGCCCTGTTCGATAACGAACACGCCTTTCAGACCGTTGCCGAGATCTTCGGTGCCACGGAAGCCCAGACGGCTGCCCGACAGGCCACCGCTTTCCACGCCCACAAAATCAACATCGTTGCCGTTGTCGCCGAAACCGACGAAGGCATCGACCACACCGTAAATCGTAACGTTCGACTGAGCAAAAGCCGGAGCCGAGACCAGACCGGCAACAGCCAGAGCGATAAGTTTCTTCTGCATGAATTTCTCCTCTAGTTTGAAGTTGAAACCGACAGTTGGTCGGCCCGACTTACCTCTCAATTGAGAAGTTGGAGCCATTGTGCAAACGCGACAAGCGGCACGCAACCCAAAATCACGTTTCCCCCGGCATTTCGGGCAAAAGTGTTGCATGAGAGCAACAGGACCTCCAACTGCGCAAGCATACGTCCTTACGGAAAACTGTGCCAGTGCCCCACGCCCTGTGAAAATACCCGCTCGCAGCGCAGCCGGAGACAGGCGCAGTCGCCCCACTGCATGCGCGAGGACACGGACTTCCATGCGCGCACCATGCCAGCCGACGCCCCACGCCCCCTGAACGATTACGGAATACTCACCGCCCATGGCCCACGAACACGACACCGGTTACAAGCTGCTGTTCTCCGACAAGCTCATGGTGCGCGATCTGGTGCAGGGCTTCATCGACGACCCCTGGCTGCACCAGCTTGATTTTTCCACGCTGGAGCGCATCAGCGGTCAGTACGTCACCGAGGATATGCGCCAGCGCGAGGACGACGTGGTGTGGCGCGTCAAGAGCGGAGAGGACTGGCTGTATCTGTACCTGCTGATCGAATTCCAGAGCACCGACGAGCGCTTCATGGCGCTACGGGTGATGGTGTATGTCGGGCTGCTGTATCAGGACCTCATCCGCCAGAAACAACTCGGTCCGGACGGGCTGCTGCCGCCGGTGCTGCCCATCGTACTCTACAACGGCGAGCCGCGATGGCGTGCCCCCACGACACTGTCCAAACTGCTGCCCAAGCTGCCGGGCTTTCTCGCAGCACTGCAACCACAGATGCGCTATGTCCTGATCGACGAGGGCGCATATCCGCCAGAGATGCTTGCCGGCCTGCCACACAACGTTGCCGCAGGCATCTTCCGGCTGGAGCAACCTTTCTCACCCGACAAGTTCAAAGCAGCACTGGACACCATCTTGCAGGCGACCCAGTCGGAGGAGTAGCGCGTTTTGCGCCGACTCATCGCCATCTGGCTGCGCGCAGTCTTGAAGCGCAACAAGAAATACCCCATCCTGCTGCCCGAACTGGATGACTTGAAGGAGCTACGCGTCATGCTGTCGCAAAGAATGGAGCAATGGGCCGAATCCTACATGGCCACGGGACGGATGGAGGGACGGATGGAGGGACGGATGGAGGGTGAGGCCCGTTTGCTGGCTCGCCTGTTGAGTCGGCGCTTCGGCGATTTGCCTGCCTGGGTCGGCCAGCGCCTGAATTCGGCCAGCGAAACCGAACTGGCCGTCTGGTCCGAAGCCGTACTCGACGCGAAAGCGCTTGATGAGGTTTTCGCTGAACCGCCCTCCAGTCACTGAGCTCCGTCACACAGCCCCCGTTGCATCGCCACTCGGGAACCCGTTTGCACATTTAGCACTCTCACCCGCAGAGTGCTAGAATTTTCCTCAAGGAGGAAGCAGACACATGTCCCATGCCCTTTCGTTTCCGACGCCGACCACGGCCGGCAGCATCGATCAGTATATTCATGCGGTTAACCGCATTCCGTTACTGACGGAAAAGGAAGAACACGACCTGGCCACCCGATTGCACGATAATGGCGATGTGGAGGCCGCGCGCAGGCTCGTCATGTCGCACCTGCGCGTGGTGGTGGCGATTGCCCGTGGTTATCTGGGTTATGGCCTGCCGCACGCGGACCTGATACAGGAAGGCAACATTGGCCTGATGAAGGCGGTGAAGCGCTTCGATCCGTCGCGTGGTGTGCGGCTGGTGTCATTCGCGATTCACTGGATCAAGGCAGAGATTCACGAATACATCATTCGCAACTGGCGGCTGGTGAAGATTGCGACCACCAAGGCACAGCGCAAGCTATTCTTCAACCTGCGCAGCCTCAAGAGCGACACCCGCACCCTGAACCCTGAAGAGGTGCAGGCGGTGGCCACGCATCTGGGCGTCAAGCCCGAGGAAGTGGTCGAGATGGAAACCCGCCTGGGCGGGCGCGACATGCCGCTGGAGGGGGACCGCGAGGACGAAGACGAGCGCTTTGCGCCCATCACCTATCTGCCCGACCCTCACGCAGAGCCTTCCGAAGTGCTGGAGCGTGCGCAGTTGGCCCATTTGCAGGACGTGGGCCTGCATCAGGCACTCGACAGTCTGGACGAGCGCAGCCGCAACATCGTGCAGCGGCGCTGGCTGGCAGAGGGCGAAAGCGCGACCCTGCATGAACTCGCTGCAGAGTACGGCGTGTCGGCAGAACGCATCCGCCAGATCGAGGCCCGCGCGATGCAGAAAATGCGCGGCCTGCTCGCGCATGCGGTGTGACCCAGGCAGGACAGCGAATGCCCCCTGAATGCGCGCTCAACCCGCCGAAAGGCGTCGGGCGAGCCAGCGCATCACGGGGCCGATCAGCGCAAAGCGGGCATACAACTCCTCGGCCGTATCCCAGTAGTCACGATGACTGCACACCCGTCCCTGCGCATCGAAGCGCAGGTGACTCACACCGCGCACCACAAGCTCGCGCCCTCCGCTGCGAAAGCCGAAGATCGACCCGATCATCGAACCCGCCCCGCTCAACTCGCGCACGGGCATGCGCGAGTTGAGCGGGCGACAGCGTCACGCCCCGCACCCGGCAGCCGTACTCCGTGGCGGCAATCTGCGCAAAACCGCCCCAGCCGCAGCCAATCTCCAGAATATGCTGACCGGGACGCGCGCCGATGCGATCGAGGATGCGCCGGTACTTGCGCTGCTGCGCCTGCTCCAGACTGTCATCGGGCGACTCGAACACGGCAGACGAATAGGTCATCGAATCGTCCAGCCAAAGAGCATAGAAATCATTGCCGAGATCGTAATGCGCCTCGATATTGCGTCGTGCCCCCGCCCGGGTATTGGCACGCAGTCGGTGCCACAGGCGATGCCCCAGCAGGGACAGCACACGGCCATGCATGGCCTTTTCCAGGTGCGCACGGTTGCTCGCCAGATGGATGAGCAGGCCGGGCAAGGCGTCGGTTTCCCACAGCCCGTCCATCCAGCTTTCGGCCAGGCCAATATCCCCCTGCGCCAGCACCCGGGCAAACAGGGCATGGTCATGCACCCTGAGCTGCGCCACCAGCGCGCCCTGCCCCACTCTGAGCCAGCGCCCTTCGGGCAACAGGACGGCAAGGGCGCCGCCCTGCAGTTCATCGAGCATGGCCAGCACCAGGCGGCTGGCATGCGGCAGGGCGGACAGGGTGCGCGGACACAGGGCCGCCAGATCCGGGCTGCCCAGGGCGGGGTCGATTGCGCTCATCGGCTTGTCTCCTCAAGCGGTGGCAAGGGTTTGCGAAAGAACGGCACACGGCGCAGCGCAAGCCGCAGCGCCTGCCAGTGGATGCGCAGCACCACGCCAAAGGTCATCAACGGATGGCGCAGCAGCCAGCGGCGCAGCCCTGCACCGTCCAGCATCCGCGCCTGACCGCTTACCCGGGTACGCAGTTGGCACTGCTCGCCAATGTAGTAATCGATATCCACCGAATGGTGTCCATTGGACGCCCCAAAGCGAAAACGGTAACTGCCCTGCACCGGAAAAAAGGGGGAGACATGAAACACCTTGCGCGCCTGTAACGTGTCGTCGCGCGAGATCGGTCGCAGGTCGTCGTGGTGGATCAGGTAGTTGTGACGCTCTCCAAAGGTGTTGTTCACCTCCGCCAGCACCGCCCGCAGGCTGCCTGCTGCGTCATGGCAAAACCAGAAGCTCACCGGATTGAAGACATAGCCAAAAATGCGCGGCATGGTGTGCAGCACGACCTCACCGTCGCACGCCCTGGACAGCCCCTGCCGGGCGAGCACGTCACGTATCCACAGCAACAAGTCGCCGCCATCGCGGGGGCCATGGTCCCGGCGGTATAGACCGAACACATTGAATCGATCCATGCCGAGCAAGGGCACGGAGAGCGTGTGCCACTGCGACAGCGGCACGCGCACGAAGGCGCTGCGGTAGGTGAACAGGTTGTCTGCGCGCACCTCACGGCGGTGCATCACCGCACCGAAGCAGATGCTGGGCGACAGGTCGGCCGGCGTGCTCATGCCACGGCCCTGCATTCAACTGGCACGGAGGCCCGCCTCGTCCCATCGGCTGGCTGGCTGCGCCACGGCACCGTTCCGCCCAACGCCTGCACCACCTCCAGCGCCGACTTGAGGCCGTCTTCATGAAAACCGTAGCCCGCCCATGCGCCGGCAAACCACACCCGCTCCACGCCCTGAATGCCGGCAAGACGCGACTGGGCATCCAGCGCGGCCCGATCGAACACCGGATGCGCATAGTCGAAGCGGGCCAGCACCGTATCGGCAGCCGGCTCGCGCAAGGGATTCAGCGACACCACCACGGGTGTGCTGAACGGCAGCGGCTGCAGCCGGTTGATCAGATAGCTTACCGAAACGGCCTGACCGGCAGACGCACCGGAGACTTCAGCAAAATAGTTCCAGGCCGACCATACGCGCTCGCGGCGCGGCAACAACGAACGATCGGTGTGCAGTACCGCCCGATTCGGCTGGTAATGGATGGCCTCCAGCACACTGCGCTCGTCCGCCGTGGCACTGCTCCCCAGGATTTCCAGCGCCTGATTGGAATGACACGCCAGCACCACCTCTTCGAACTGCTCCGCGCCCTGCGGGGTGAACAGACGCACCCCACGCGCATTGCGACTCACCCCCCTGACCGGCGTACTCAAGCGCACATCCTCGATTCCGGCCAGCAAACACTCGACATAGGCTCGCCCACCCCCCTTCACGGTCAGCCAGCGTGGCCGGTTGATGATCTGCAGCAGCCCATGGTTGTGGCAGAAACGCACGAAGGTTTCCACCGGATAGGCCAGCATCGCATCGGCCGGACAGGACCAGATGGCCGCAGCCATGGGCAACAGATACCAGTCGCGGAAGGCCTGACCATACCCCCGGCTGTCGAGATACGCCCCCAGCGACAGCGCACAGCGTTCGCCACGCTGCGCCATGCGCGTGGTTTCCCGATTGAAGCGGAGGATATCGCCGATCATGCCCCACATCGCCGGCCGCAGAAGATTGCGGCGCTGGGCAAACACGGTGTTCAGGTCAGAACCGGCCCACTCGAGATCCAGTCCGGCAAGGCTTACCGAGAAGCTCATCTCGGTTTCGACCGCCTGCACCCCCAACAGGGCAAACAACGCGCACAGATTGGGATAGGTCCGACGGTTGAACACCAAAAACCCGGTGTCCACCGGATGCGTGACGCCCTCCAGGGTGACATCCACCGTGTTGGTATGTCCCCCGACCCGATCTGCCGCCTCGAACAGGGTGACACGGTGCTCGCGTGACAGCAGCCACGCACAGGCAAGCCCGGAGATGCCACTACCGACCACGGCGATCTTGCGCCCCGGACCCGGCAGATTGCGAAAATCATCCATTTTCACGACACAAACCCCTTTTCGCACACCCGTTTCAGCGGCCGCCATCCTGTTCCACAGGCTGAAGGCGCAAGGCCTCGCCCCCCAGGTCGGGACGATGCACCAACAACTGCAGCCGCAGGCTATCATTGGCTTTTTTGTCCACGACAATCAAAGGCATCGTTTGCGCCTGCCCCCCTGTCGAATCGCCCCGGAAGGCTCGGAAAGGGATGCCTGAACGCCTGAAACAACCAGCATCATGGCCACGATCGCCAGCGCGCTGGCAAGATTTCCGGAAGTGAGCGCATGCATAATCTTGTCCTGGACAATTAATGAAAGAGACCCTAAGATAGGCTTCACAAACACACCTGTCAATACCTTGTCTACGACAAAATGACCATCTACACCATAGCCTCGGTCGAACGCGACACGGGGATTTCGAAGGACACGCTGCGCGTATGGGAAAAGCGCTACGGTTTTCCACAACCGGAGCGCGATGCGCACGGCGACCGTGTTTATCCGGTCTGCCAGGTTGAGCAATTGCGGCTGATCAGGCGACTGCTCGACCAGGGGCGACGCCCCTCGAAAGTGGTGGGTCAAAGCCTGCAGGCACTGCAGGCGCAGTTGCAGGAGGCGCCTGCACAAGGCTCGCAGGCAGAGGCCGGAGAGGAAGCCGGTGCGCTTGCGGACTTTCTGGAGCTGATCCGGCTGGCGCGCAGCGCAGAGCTTCGGGCGCACCTGCAACAGCAGGTGATGAAGCAGGGGCTTCAGGGTTTTGTGTCGAACACGCTGCCGCAGCTGAATCAGGCCGTGGGCAATGCATGGCTGCGCGGCGAGTTGGCCGTGCCGGAAGAGCACCTGTACACGGAACAGATGCAGAACGTGCTGCGCGCGGCGATCGGCACGCAGCCAACCCCCGGGTGCCGTCCGCGCGTGCTGCTGACGACGCTTCCGGAAGAGCAGCATCAGTTGGGGCTGCTGATGGTGGAGGCCATGCTGGTGCCCGAAGGAAGCTGCTGCGTGTCGCTCGGGGTGCAAACGCCGGTACAGGACATTTGCGAAGCGGCCGTGAAGGGCGGCTTCGACATCGTGGCGCTGTCCTTCAGCGAAGCCTTCCCGCCCCGCCAGGCGGTAGACGGCCTGCGCCAGGTGCGTGCCCTGCTACCCGGACACATCGCGATCTGGGCCGGTGGCGGGGCACTGCGGGACCGCCAGTGCAGGCTCGACAACGTCCTCGTCATGAACCACATCGGCGAACTGGGCAGCGCCTTGCACACATGGCGGGCCGCACATACAGACACCTGCCGCACGGGGTAAAATCGGGCGGATGAACTCCAGCCCCCACCCCTCCTCCGTCCCCGCCTCCACGGCCCAGCACATTCTCGAACACGTTTTCGGTTATCCCGCATTCCGTGGCGAGCAGCAGGCCATCGTCGAACATGTGGCCGCAGGCGGTGATGCGCTGGTGCTGATGCCCACGGGCGGCGGCAAGTCGCTGTGCTACCAGATTCCGGCGCTGATGCGCGAAGGGCTGGCAATCGTGGTGTCTCCGCTGATCGCCCTGATGCACGACCAGGTCAGCGCACTGGTGGAGGCCGGCGTCTCAGCGGCCTTCCTGAACTCCAGCCAGGACCTGGAGGCCAGCCGTGCCGTCGAGCATGCGGTGCATGACGGCAGCCTGCAGCTACTGTACGTTGCGCCCGAACGGCTCATGACGCCGCGCTTCCTCGACCTGCTCGACCACCTGCGCGACACCCGCCGGCTGGCCCTGTTCGCCATCGACGAGGCGCACTGCGTGTCGCAATGGGGCCACGACTTTCGCCCCGAATACCTGCAGCTGTCGATCCTGCCCGAGCGTTACCCCGGCATTCCGCGCATTGCCCTGACCGCCACCGCAGACCGGCAAACCCGCGAGGAAATCGCCGAACGCCTGCATTTGGTGCAGGCCCGGCGCTTCGTCTCCAGTTTCGACCGCCCCAACATCCGCTACACCATCGTCGAAAAGGACGACCCCCGCCGCCAGTTGCTGCAGTTCCTGCGCGAGGAATACCCTGCAGCGGCCGGCATCGTGTATTGCCTGTCACGCCGCAAGGTGGATGAAACAGCGGCCTGGCTGCAGACCCAGGGCATCCATGCCCTGCCCTACCACGCCGGAATGAGCACCGAACTGCGGGCCGAGCATCAGAGCCGCTTTCTGCGCGAAGATGGGCTGGTGATGGTGGCCACGATTGCCTTCGGCATGGGTATCGACAAGCCCGATGTGCGCTTCGTGGCCCATCTCGACTTGCCCCGCTCGATCGAGGGCTATTACCAGGAAACCGGCCGCGCCGGTCGAGACGGTCTGCCGGCGCAGGCCTGGATGGCCTGGGGCGCACAGGACGTGGTGCAGCAACGGCGCATGATCGACGAATCGGAAGCCGGCGAACACTTCAAGCGCATGGCCCGCAACCGGCTCGATGTGCTGGTCGGGCTGGCCGAAGCCACCACCTGCCGCCGGCAACATCTGCTGGCCTACTTCGGCGAGCAGGGCACCCCCTGCGGCAACTGTGACAACTGCCTGCACCCCCCGCAGACCTGGGATGCCACCGAAGCCGCGCGCAAGGCCCTGTCCTGCGTGTATCGCACGGGGCAACGTTACGGCACCGGCTATCTGATCGACGTGTTGCGCGGGGAAAGCAGCGAAAAGGTGCAGGAACGCGGCCATGAAACCCTGTCCACCTTCGGGATTGGCCGCGATCTTGAAAAGAAGCGCTGGCAGGCCGTGTTTCGCCAGTTGATCGCACGCGAATGCCTGGCAGTGGACCACGACCGCTACAACGCGCTCCAGCTGACCGAACAGGCGCGGCCGCTGTTGCGCGGGGAAATGGCGCTCCATCTGCGGGTGGAGCGCGAACGCCACCGCAGCAAGCGCCGCAGCACCACTCCGCTGGATATTCCGGGCGGCTTGCCCACCACCCTGTTCGACCGCCTGCGTGCCTGGCGGGCGAGCACCGCAAAGGCGCGCAATGTGCCCGCCTATGTGGTGTTTCAGGATGCGACGCTGCGCGAGATTGCCCTCGCCCGCCCCGCCGGCCTGAGTGAACTGGCCGGCATCAGCGGGATTGGCGACCGCAAGCTGGAAGCTTACGGCGAGGACATCCTGCGCATCGTGCAGGAAACCTGCTGAGGCGCGCGCGCAGCCTGCGTCTGAATCAGAACACCTGCAGCAACTCCACCTCGAACACCAGCGTGGCATTGGGCGGAATGACACCGCCTGCGCCGCGTGCGCCATAGCCCAGTTCGGGCGGAATCGTCAGCTTGCGCCGGCCACCTTCCTGCATGCCCTGCACGCCTTCATCCCAGCCACGAATCACATGACCGGCCCCCAGCGGAAACTGGAACGGTGCATTGCGATCCTTGCTGGAATCGAACTTGCTGCCATCGGTCAGCCAGCCGGTGTAATGCACCGACACCATCCGGCCACGCTCGGCCGTGGCTCCGCTGCCGGTTTCCATATCTTCGATGACCAGTCCGCTGGCCGTTGTTGTTTGAGACATCAGCACTTCCCTCTGTCGGGTTGAAAAATCGGTCTGGACAGGGCCGTCACCACGCCCTACACACTGCGCCGCAGCGTGGCAAACAGGTGACGGAACTTCGCCAGCTTCGGCGCCACCACATACTGGCAGTAGGGCTGCTGCGGATGGCGCGCGTAATAGTCATCATGCACGGCTTCGGCCGGCCAGAAAGGCTGTGCAGCTTCGATCGCCGTCACGATGGGGGCGTCGAACACGCCAGCACGGGTCAGCGCTTGCACATGCCCGGCCGCCTCATCCCGCTGCGACGGTGTGGTCGCAAAGATCACCGAACGGTACTGGCTGCCCACGTCGTTGCCCTGACGGTCAAGCGTGGTCGGATCGTGAATCGCAAAAAATACCTCCAGCACCTGCCGGAAGCTCAGCGCCTCCGGATCGAAGCGGATGCGCACCACCTCGGCATGGCCGGTCTGCCCGGTACATACCGACGCGTAATCGGGGGATTCGATGTGCCCGCCGCAGTAACCGGAGCGCACCTCATGCACCCCGGCCAACTCGCTGAAGACCGCCTCCAGGCACCAGAAACATCCCCCTCCGAGCATGGCGGTTTCAAGCGGCTTCGCGATGCCGGAAGTCTGTTTGTCGGATGGCGTATCCATGCCAGCCTCCCTCATTCTTCAGCGAAAGGACACCGTGTAATACATGTCGGCCGAGTTGTTGGTGCCACCGCGCATCACGAAGGACACCCTGCGGCTGATCTGGTAACTGAGCTTGACCAGGCTCTCCGCCCCCCCGAGGCTTTGCTCGAAGGACAGCATCATGTCCGACGACAGGCGCTTGCCCAGCGTGAGCACCTGACCGCTGACCGCCGCATCGCTGGTCACCGCAGAGCCCCCGCCCACCACCCGGCTGGTAGCACTGCGGCCGGTCGTACCCAGCTCGCCCTGCCCCACGCCGAACTCGTCGAAACCCAGTCCGCGCGCCAGATCGCCCGCCATGCCACTGCCCAGCAGCGCATTGGCTGCCGGTAGCAGCAAGCCCATTTCACTGCCGGACGAACCGGAAGGCGCACGCCCCAGCACAATCCACGACAGCTTTTCCGGATCGGGTACATCCGGTTCGGACACCAGCCGGATGATGGGCCTGCGCACATTGCCGCCCACCGAAATGCCGGCCTCCACCGGCAAGCCCTTGCGCAAGGCGACCACATTCAGGCCGGGGTTGTCGAGCGGCCCCTGGAAATTGATTTGCCCACGCTCGATGGTGAGGTTCTGACCGTAGTTCTTGAACACTCCGCCCAGCGTCGACACCGTACCAACCGCCACCATCGGCTCACCGTGACGCAGGCGCACCTCCAGCCCTCCGGTCAGCCGGGTATCCAGCCCCAGTGCCGACAGATACAGCTGATCGCCCAGATTCACCTGCACCGTGGCGTTGACCTGCATGCCACCGCCAGCGCCATCGGCCGCCTCGGTGTCCACGAACACCACATCGTCCGACAGGCTGGGCGCGGGCGTGTCGCCCAGGCCGATGAAACCGGTATCCACCGAAAAGGCCGCCTCCAGGCCAAGGCTGCTCCAGGTGCTGGTCGCCGCCCCTTTGCCAGAGAGGATCATCCAGCGATCGATGCGCTGCAGGATGGGCAGACGGTCAGCCTCGAAGCTGAACGCCCCTTCGCCGCTGTCCAGCGCAATTTCGCCCGAAGCCACCAGGCGGCCGGGCTCGGCGGTGAAGCGCGCTACCGGCAAACGGTGGTCTTCGGGGGTCACCCGGTTGGGCGACACGAACTCGAAACGAGTCAAGCGCAGGCGGTCGCGATCGAACTCGGCCAGCAGCGAACCACCGGACAGGCGCATGCCATGCTCGACCAGCACCACCGACAGCGCCTCGCCACTCAGACGGCCCACCGCAACGGGGTTGGCCGGCGTGCCGGAAAAGGAGAAGTCTGCTGCCAGACTGCCGCCCAGTTCGATATCGTCCTGCATCAGGCGCGACAACCAGGCCAACGACGGCATCTCGAAACGTGCAGAACCCAGCAACGCGGCATCCGGAGCCAAGCGCCAGCCGCCTTCCGGGGTCTTCTCGGCCAGCGCCGTCACCGAACCATTGAGCTGCCCCAGCTCGCTGCCACTGGCCTGCACCGACAGGGCGAGCCGGTTGTCCTCGGCATTCAGGCGCAACTCCAGCGCCTCCAGTCCAATGCGGGTACTGAATTCGCCTGGTATCCGCAAGTCGCCCGACTCGCGGAACACCCGCAACTGGCCCCGCGCCCGGTCGCTCAACCGCAGGTTCCATTCGGCCCCCAGACTCAGCGGACCTGTCCGGCTGCGCGGGCTGCGCGCCTCGGGCGATACCAGATCGAACGTCAGCCCGGTCAGTTCGCCGCGCAGGCGGATGTCGGCCGGACTCCATACGGTTTCCTGCAGATTGATGCGCCCGTGCTCCCCGGCGTCGATCTGCGCCCCTGCCAGCTCGATACGGTCACGGGCCAGCGTGAGTGCGGCCGGCTCCAGCAGCTTCAAGGGAAAACGCCCCGCCACTTCCAGTCCGGCCAGCTGGCCGCGCCAGCGCAGCCCGTCCTGCGCAGCCGCGCCGGCCGGAGATGCAGCCGTCGAACCTTCCAGCAAGGCCCCGTTCAGACTCAGCTCGACCCGGTCCTCATCCGGCGTGCCGAGCGCCAGTTGCAGCGCATGCGCGTCACGCCGGCCACTCACCGTGAGGGTCAGGCTGTCCAGCCAGTCGGCCTCGCCATCCAGAGGTCCCAGGCCACTCAGGCCGAGCGCCAGATTGAGCGGCCCATCCAGACCGGCCTCCAGCCGGCCTTGTGCATTCAGGCTCGCAATGCCCACCTCGCCAGGCAGATGCAAGCGCTCGGCAAACAGTTCGAACTCGCCGACGGGCTGCTGACGACTCCCGCCCACACGTCCCTGCGCCCGCAGCACCCCACCCAGGCCGGCCTGCAACGCATTCAGCGCCTGCAGTTCGGGGGCATCCAGCCGGAAAGCCAGCGCATCGCCCGCCCCGCCCCAGGCGCCATTCAGCTCGACACGATTGCCGGCCAGGCTCAGCCAGAGATCGGAGTGCGCCAGCCGCTCTCCCTGCAGGGCCAGTCGCCCCTCGCCCTCCAGCGCCATACCCTGCAAATGACTGGGCGCAAACTGCCAGTGCGCCGCCAGCGCAAGCGCTTCGCCCAGACTGCCCTCGGCGCCGAAGCTCAGATTGAGGTCGGCCGATGGCGCCTCCGCAAGCACGCGCGACGGATCGACATGCTGCAGCCGGCCCTGCGCCTCGAAACGGGCCGGCTGTCCGCCCTCGGCCACCTGAAACAGGCCTTCGGCTTCCAGACGGGCGCGGTCGACACTGAGCGCCAGCGTCGCACGCTGTTCGCGCTCGTCGCCCTGCGCCTGGATTCGGCCAGCCAGCGTGGCCGGTGGCAGGCTGCGCTGCAGCGCTGCGGTACGCACCCCAGCAAGCTCCAGCTCGGCCACCAGCCGGCCCAGCGTGCCATCGGTCAGGTCGGGACGCCATTCAAGCTGGCCGTTGATCCGGCCTTGTTCGGGCAGGCGGATGTCCAGTCCATCGATGCGGGTGAGCTCAGGCGTCCAGCTCAACTCGGCGGCAAAGCTCACCAGCGGAATGGCCTGATCGTCGAGCGTGCCGGGCAGACGGTTATCCACCCGCAGCGGCCCGGACAGCGCCCAGCGACCGTCCGCCGAGGCCTTCAGGTCCACATCCACCATCAGGCCGGCACGCGGCGCCTCGGCCACGAACATGGCCGGATCGATCTCGCCCAATTGCAGCGCCAGCTCACGCAGCGGCATCGCCTCGAACGGCGCAACCACCGCCTGGGCCTGTCCGCTCAAACCGGCGCCATTGGCATCGAGCTGCACCCTCGGCTGTGCGGCCACACCATCGGCCCGCACCCGCAGGTCGAAATCGCGCCCTTCGTGGCTACCCTGCAGCCTCGCCGAGGCCGCCAGCGGATAGCGCTCGTCTGCGCTATTGACCTCGGCATCCAGGCTGGCCTCCCCGAAAGGCAAGGCCACCCCGAGGCCGGACAGACGGTGCGTGCGCCCGTCGCTGTCCAGGCGCGCACGCAGCCGGTCAAAGGAAAACACCGGCGGCGCCTCCGGATCAGCCCAGTCCTGCAGTTCAAAGCGCTGCAGGCTCAGTTCAGCCAGCGTCAGCGACAGCGGCAACTCGAAGGCAGGAGGGTGTGCGGGGGGACCTGCGTCCTCTTCAGGCGCCTCTGCGGGCGCAGCCGCCACCCGGACCGCCGCCGCACTCAGGCGATCCATGATCAGCGCGCGTTCAAGCAATCTGGCAGGCTGCCAGTCCAGCGCCAGCTCATCGACCGCCACCCGCAGCGCCGGCATATCCACCCGGATGCGCTCGACCCGCAGGGGGCCAAGCACGCGCCCGGACACGCCTTCGAGCTGCACCTGCCCCTCCGTAAAACGGTCTGCCAAACCGGCAACGGTACGCAGGCCAGACTCGGTTGCCAGCAGCCAGGCGAGCGCCACCACCGGCAAGGCCAGCAGCACCAGCAGGCCCGCCAGCACCCACGGCCAGCGTCGGCGGCGACGGGTCAATGGCGTGGACGCAACAGAGGTCGCCGGTGCGGAGGCGGCAGGAGAGGAAGGAGGCGCAGAGGTCTGTTCAGTCATGCTGATCTTGAAATGCGCCCCTGACGGGGCGTTGCAGGAAGGCGTAAGGAACGGCCCCGCCCGTTGCGCGGGGCGACACGTGCGGACGGGCTGACAGACGGATGGACAGCCTTACAGGCCAAACAGTGCCCGCAATGCACTGCCCGGATCTTCGGCACGCATGAAAGCCTCTCCCACCAGAAAAGCATTCACCCCATGCCCGCGCATCAGCGCGACATCTTCGGCGCTCAGCACGCCGGACTCGGTGACCACGATACGATCGGCCGGAATCCGCTCCAGCAGGTCCAGCGTGGTCTGCAGGCTGACTTCGAAGGTGCGCAGGTTGCGATTGTTGATGCCGATCAGCGGGGTCTTCATGCGCAGGGCGAGCTCCAGCTCGTCCGCATCATGCACCTCGACCAGCACCCCCATGCCCATGGAAAGGGCCAGCTCTTCGAGCATGCGCATGTGGGTCAGGTCCATCGCCGCAGCGATCAGCAGGATGGCGTCCGCCCCCATGGCGCGGGCTTCATATACCTGCCAGGCATCGACGATGAAGTCCTTGCGCAGCACCGGCAGGCTGCAGGCCTCGCGGGCTTGCTGCAAGTATTCGGGCGCGCCCTGGAAAAAATCCCGGTCGGTCAGCACCGACAGGCACGATGCTCCAGCCACCTCATAGGCCCGGGCAATTTCGGCAGGGCGAAAATCCTCGCGGATGACGCCCTTGGAGGGGCTGGCCTTCTTGATTTCGGAAATCACTGCCGGCCGTCCGTGGGCAAGGCTGGCCCGGATCGCCTCCACGAAGTCACGCGGCACGGGCCGGGTGCGCGCCTCTTCCGCCATCGCGGCAACGGGACGCTCCTGCTGCCCCAGGGCCACCTCTTCACGCTTGACCGTCAGAATGCGTTCGAGAATGTCGCTCATCGATTCAACCTCCCCGGGCAAACTTGCGGGTGAACTGGACAAATTCATCCAGCTTGGCACGTGCTGCGCCGCTGGTCAGGGTCTCGTCCGCGCAGCGGATGCCTGCAGCGATGGAGTCGACCAGATTGGCGGCATACAGGGCGACGCCGGCATTGAGCACCACGATGTCGCGCGCCGGCCCCGGCATGTTGTCCAGCACCCCCAGCACCATTGCCCGGGAAGCCTCCGGGCCATCGACCTGCAGATTGCGGCTGCCGGCCATCGATAGCCCGAAATCTTCCGGATGGACGGTGTATTCGTGGATCTGCCCGTCCTTCAGTTCGCCAACCATGGTGGCGGCCCCCAGGCTGACCTCGTCCATACCGTCCAGGCCATGCACCACCAGAACATGGTTTGCACCAAGGCGCTGCATGACACGTGCCTGAATGCCGACCAGATCGGGATGGAATACCCCCATGAGGGTGTTCGGCGCTCCGGCCGGGTTGGTCAGCGGCCCCAGAATGTTGAAGATGGTGCGCACGCCCATCTCGCGCCGCACCGGCGCGACATTCTTCATGGCGCTGTGGTGTGCCGGGGCATACATGAAGCCGATGCCGGTGGCTTCGACGCACTCGGCAACCTGCTCGGGGCTGAGGTCGAGATTCACGCCCAGCGATTCGATCAGGTCGGCGGCTCCGGAACGCGACGACACCCCACGCCCGCCGTGCTTGGCCACGCGCGCACCCGCCGCAGCGGCGATGAAGATGGTGGTGGTGGAAATGTTGAAGGTGTTGGCCCCATCCCCGCCGGTCCCCACCACGTCCAGAAAGTGTTCATGAGGCGGCGGCACCACCACCTTGGTGGACATCTCGCGCATCACGGTGGCAGCGGCGGTGATCTCGCCGATGGTTTCCTTCTTCACCCGCAGGCCGGTGAGGATCGCAGCCGTCATGACCGGCGAGACTTCACCGGCCATGATCTGGCGCATCAGCGAGAGCATCTCGTCATAGAAGATCTCGCGGTGGTCTATGGTGCGTTGCAGGGCTTCCTGTGGCGTAATGCTCATGATCGCTCGGTGTCCTGTTATCGGTCGGATTCAAGAAAGTTGCGCAGCAGCGCATGCCCCTGCTCGGTGAGAATGGACTCGGGGTGAAACTGCACCCCCTCCACGGCCAGCGTACGGTGACGCACCCCCATGATTTCTTCATCGTCGGTCCAGGCGGTGACTTCGAGGCAGTCCGGCAAGCTGCTACGCTCGATCGCCAGCGAATGGTAGCGGGTGCAGGTAAGCGGATTGGGCAAACCACGGAATACGCCCTGCCCGGCATGGTGCACCGGCGAGGTTTTGCCATGCATCAGCCGTTTGGCGTGCACCACCCGCCCGCCAAACGCCGCCCCGATGCTCTGGTGCCCAAGGCACACGCCGAGCAGTGGAATGCGTCCGGCAAACTCGCGGATGGCCGGCACCGAAATGCCCGCCTCGGCAGGCGAGCAGGGGCCGGGGGAAATGACCAAATGGTCGGGTTTCAGCGACGCGATCTGCTCCAGCGTGATCTCGTCATTGCGGAACACCTTCACCTCGGCGCCCAACTCGCCGAAGTACTGCACCAGGTTGTAGGTGAAGCTGTCGTAGTTATCTATCATGAGCAGCATGTTTGCGGCCTCTATGTTCTTGCCGGCGGGCTGAGCGGATGCCCGGGTCATGGACGGCATGCAAGCTGCACCGCCGCCCGGCCCCGGGCCTGCGTCTTCCCCCGCACCGGCGACATCAGTCGATACGGGTGTCCAGCCCGGCCTCGGCCATTTCGGCCGCCCTCAGCATGGCCTGCGCCTTGCTGCGTGTTTCCTGCCATTCGGCTTCGGGGTCGGAATCGGCCACGATGCCTGCGCCCGCCTGCACATGGATCTGTCCGTCCTTGAGCACGGCCGTGCGAATCGCGATCGCGATGTCCATGTCACCGTGAAAGCCCAGATAGCCGACAGCGCCGGCATACACGCCCCGTTTCACCGGTTCGAGCTCGTCGATGATCTCCATTGCCCGCACCTTGGGGGCACCCGACACAGTCCCGGCCGGAAAGGCCGCGCGCAGCACGGCGAGCGCATTCAGACCGTCCTTGAGACGCCCTTCCACGTTCGAGACAATGTGCATCACGTGGGAGTAACGCTCCACGGTGAAGCGTTCGGTAACCTTCACCGTGCCGGTTTTCGACACCCGGCCCGCATCGTTGCGCCCCAGATCGAGCAGCTGCAGGTGTTCGGCAAGCTCCTTCTCGTCGGACAGCAGGTCGCGCTCCAGCGCCTGATCCTCGGCCGGGCTGCCGCCCCGCTTGCGGGTGCCGGCAATCGGCCGCACGGTGACCCGCCGTCCATCGCCATCGTCGTCGAGGCGCACCAGGATTTCCGGCGACGCGCCGACCACCTGGAAGTCCTCGAAGTTGAAATAGAACATGTAGGGCGACGGGTTGAGCGAGCGAATCGCGCGATACAGCGCAAGCGGGCTGGCGCTGTAGGGCTTGCTCATGCGCTGGGAGAGCACCACCTGCATCACGTCGCCTTCGACGATGTAGTCCTTCACCCGGCGCACTGCGTCCTTGAACGCCTGCTCGCCGAAACTGGACTCAGCCACATGCGAGGGCGACGGTGCCTCCTGCGGAATGCTCACCGGCGCACGCAGCCGCGCCAGTAGCTCGCCCAGACGCTTGCGCGCGCGCTTCAGTGCTCCGGGCACCTCGGGCTCCGCATACACCACCAGGGTGAGCTTGCCGGAGAGGTTGTCAACAATCGCGATCTCTTCGGACAGCAGCAGCAGAATGTCGGGCGTGCCCAGCGGATCGGTCTTTTCGGTACCGGCCAGACGGGGCTCGATGTAGCGCACCGTGTCGTAGCCAAAGCAGCCGACCAGTCCGCCGGCAAAGCGCGGCAGGCCGTCGCGCGGAGGCACCTTGATGCGGGCCATGAATTCGGCCACGAAGTTGAGCGGATCACCGTAGTCGCGCCGCTCGACCAGACGGTTGCCGGTGAGCAGCAGCGCCGAGCGGCCATACACCTCGATGCGGGTGGGCGCGGCCAGGCCAATGATGGAATAGCGACCGAAACGCTCGCCCCCCTGCACCGATTCGAGCAGGTAACTCCAAGGCTCGTTGGCCAGTTTCAGGTAGATGGAAAGGGGGGTGTCGAGATCGGCAAAGGTTTCGAGCGTGACCGGGATGCGGTTGTAGCCCTGATCGGCCAGCTCGTTGAATTCCTGCTCAAGCATGAGAACTCCATGAAAACGGTGGTAAGGCGGACAAGCCTGGCGGGGGTCGGGGCCGAGCGCTGGTGCATCGGGCGTGCTGCCTGTGTGCCGTGCGTGCAGTGCTGCGCGTGCGACCACCCGCAATGGGGTGACGTTATCGTTGGCCCGCAGGCCACCAGCAACGCCAGCGCCAGCAGTGGCCTGCCGGCGTGCGGGGTGCTCTGGTCGTGTCCGAAAACCGTTTCTGGAAGCTCACGATGATCGCATCTGTGTTGTTCAGGAAGGGCTGACCCGGCAGGGGGTCAGGCTGCCGATGCAGGCTGAATGTGCTGCAACAGGTCGGCTGCGGCAGATAGTAGCCCATCGCATTCGATGGTGTCCACCGGCAGACCCTCGCTGTAGCCGTAGCTCACCAACAGCACCGGCATGCCGGCGGCACGTGCGGCACGCGCATCGTTGGCCGAGTCGCCGACCATGATCGCATCGGCCTCGGCCACACCGAGCAACTTGCAGGCATGCTTCAGCACGGCCGGGTCCGGCTTGGTAACCGGCAGGGTGTCGCCACTGACCACTGCGTCGAAGAAACCGTCGATGCCCATGAGTTCAAGCAGCGGCGCGGTGAAGGCGGCCGCCTTGTTGGTGACCACGGCCAGCGCCAGCCCGCTGGCCTTGAGCACCTGCAAGGTGGCAATCACGCCCGGATAGATGCCACTGTGCTGGCCGTTGACCACGGCGTAATGCCTGCGGAAACGGGTCAGCGCATCGGCCACTTCGGCCTCGCTGGCGGTGCTGCCCTCGGTCATGCAGCGGCGCACCAGATCGGGAATGCCCCGCCCCACCAGCATGCGGATCTGCGCTTCGCTGCGCGCCGGACGCCCCATCTCGGACAGCATGCGGTTGGCCGCCTCGGTCAGGTCGGAGACGGTGTCGATCAGTGTGCCATCCAGGTCGAACAGCACTGCGCGGACCGGAAAGCGCGCCCCATTCATGTTTCGTGTCATGCCTTCACCTTTGCCAGTTCAGCGCGAAATGCGGAAATGATTGAATCATAACGGTTGGGATCGCTCTCGCAAACCGCACCGAACACCGCAGAGCCGGCAACGAAGGTGTCGGCGCCCGCCCGGGCAATCTCGGCGATGTTGTCCACCTTCACGCCCCCGTCGATCTCGAGCAGAATACGCCGTCCGCTGCGGGCCTCGTACTCGTCGAGCCGGGCGCGCGCGGCACGCAGCTTGTTGAGGGTTTCAGGGATGAACTTTTGTCCGCCAAACCCGGGGTTGACGCTCATCAGCAACACCACGTCGAGCTTGTCCATGACATGATCGAGGTGGTGCAGCGGCGTGGCCGGATTGAACACCAGGCCTGCCTGGCAACCGCTGTCGCGAATCAGCCCCAGCGTGCGGTCAACATGCTCCGAAGCTTCCGGATGAAAGGTGATGACGTTGGCCCCCGCCCGTGCAAAGTCGGGGATGATGCGATCGACCGGCTTGACCATCAGGTGCACATCGATCGGCGCGGAGGTCACCGGCCGGATCGCCTCGCACACCAGGGGGCCGATGGTCAGATTGGGCACATAGTGATTGTCCATCACGTCGAAATGAATCCAGTCAGCGCCTGCGGCAATCACCTGCCGCACTTCCTCGCCGAGCCGGGCAAAGTCCGCCGACAGCAGACTGGGGGCAATCCGGAACATCGATCAATTCTCCTCAGTGGTATCCGGGGGCGTGCCTCAGCGCACGCACACCTTCCTGACCTGTGCCATGTCGGTCAGGCCCGACAGCATCTTCTCTATACCGTCCTGACGCAGTGTACGCATGCCTTCGGTGAGCGCAAGCCGCATCACCTCTGCGGCCCGCGCGCGTTCCTGAATCGCGCGTCGCACTTCGGACGACCCAAGCATCAGTTCGTGCAAGCCCAGCCGCCCCTTGTAGCCGCCATTGCAGTGTGCGCATCCCACAGCACGATACAGCGTAAAGCGCCCGTCGGCATCGGCATACCGGCTGCGCCAGTCGTCGAGCACCTGCTGGCGGGCGGCAAGCGGATCGGCCACAAATGCATCGGTATGCAGCAACTCCTCGCAATACTCGTCGAGCAGCAGGTTGAACTCGTCCTCATCCGGGTGGTAGGCCTGCCGGCACTTGTCACACAGACGCTTGGTGAGGCGCTGCGCGAGCACGCCGAGCAGCGCATCGGCAAAGTTGAAGGGGTCCATGCCCATGTCAAGCAGCCGGACCACCGACTCTGGAGCACTGTTGGTGTGCAGCGTCGAAAACACCAGATGTCCGGTGAGCGAAGCCTCGATGCCCACCGCCACGGTTTCCGCATCGCGCATTTCGCCCACCATGATGATGTCCGGATCGGCGCGCAGGAAGGCCCGCATCATGGTCGCAAAATCCAGCCCTGCCTTGCGGTTGACCTGCACCTGACGCAGCCCCTTCTGGGTGATCTCGACCGGGTCTTCCGCCGTCCATATCTTGGTTTCCGGCGTGTTCAGGTGCCCCAGGATGGAATGCAGGGTGGTGGTCTTGCCGGATCCTGTCGGACCGCACACGAAAAAGATGCCGTACGGCTTGACGATGGTATCGCGCAGGCGCTTCAGGTTGTTCGGCGTCAACCCCAGCCCCTCAAGCGGAATCGGCTCGCTGTTGGCGAGCAGACGCATCACCACATCTTCCATGCCACCGGCCGTCGGCAGGGTGGCCACCCGCAGTTCGATGTCGAGCGGTGCAAAGCGGCGGAAGCGGATCTTGCCATCCTGTGGCTTGCGGCGCTCGGAGATGTCCAGATCGCACATGATCTTGATGCGCGTCAGCAGCGGACTGCGGTAGGCCGCCGGAATCTGGATGTAGGGCACGAGCGTGCCATCCTTGCGAAAGCGCACCAGGGTCTTTTCCTTGCCCGGTCGCGGTTCGATGTGGATGTCGGACGCCCCCTGCCGGTGGGCATCGATGATGATCTTGTTGACCAGCTTGACGAGTTCATTGTCCGAGGCCGCATTCACATCGTCCGTCCGGGACTCGTGCTCCTCTTCATCCATGCCGGTGAGCAAATCATCCACCGAACCGTTTTCCAGCGCCTGTTCGAAGAATTGCGCCACGGTATCGGCAAAGTCGCGCCGTGTGGTAACCCGGAAGACCAGCCTGCGCTTCGGGAAGACATTCTCCACCACGCCGGCACTACGGGTCGCCTCCGGGTCCACCGCCATGATCACCACCCCTTCCGGACCTTCCTCAAGCGGCAGCCATTGACTCTGTTCGACAAAATCGCGCTTCAGATTGCGCAGCAGGTCGGTCTGCTTGATCCGGTCGGTCCGGTAAGGCTCGTAGGGCACGCCGAAGAAGCGCGCGGCCGACTCACCCAATTCAGCCAGAGGCAACCCGTAATTGCCAAGCAGCACACTCTCCACCGAGTGATTCTGCTCGCGGGCGGAGCGCACCACTTCTTCGAGCTCCTGAAAGCTCAAACGGCCGTCCACCACCAGTGCATCGTAGCGGGAACGCAACGCGGACGGCGAGGCGGCCTGCTTGGTGAAGGCCACCCCCAGAGTCTGCGCCAACCCGAGCAGCCCCTCTTCGAGCACGGGAGCAAAGGGGGCATCGTTATGGCTGTTGATCAGCTGAATGACCCCCTTCACTTCCCCGCTCGCAGGATCGACCGCTGGCGCCACCAACATCTGCCGGGAGCGATAGCCGGTCTGTTCGTCCAGATCCTGCCGAAAGGACAGCAGGGGCGAGATCGCCTGCAGCTCGGCAGGGTCATACACATCGGCAATGTTGAGTGGCTGACGAGTCTTGGCCACATACCCGGCGATGCTGTCCTCGCGGATCGGAAGGCTGATCTGCTGCACGCCATCCGCGCCACTCTTCACCCGTGTAAGCAGCGTGTGCGTTCGTGGGTCGACCACATAGATCGAGATGCGATCGGCGCCAAACAGCGCGCACAGGTCGGCCGACAGCTTGACGATGATTTCATCGATGTCGCGTGCCGAGTGGATGCGGGTGGTCAGTGACTGAAGGCCTTTGAAGAAGGCCAGGCGCCGTGCGACGTCGCTGTCCCCTCCACGGCCCGGTTGCGCTGGTTTCATGGCCTCTCCGTTGGTGCGCCTGAATCTGTCGGCTTCGAGCACCGGGGCGCCACTCAGAACTCCAGCACCTGTCCGGGCGACAGGGCACTGACGGGCTGAGCCGGTGCGCCAGCTTCGATCTGCGACATGATGCGTTGTCCCAGTCCCGGCTTGAGGTGGCTGACATGCACCTGCGGCTGCACGGTCAGCTCACCCAGTACGGTGAGCAACATGCCTGGACACAGGTGACGAGCCGCCATCGCAAGCCCATGCTGCTCATCCGAAAACGCCGTTTCGATGATCAGGTGACGCAACCGGCCCAGCCGGTTGATCGCTGCAATCTGCTCGGCCGAATAAGCAGTATCCCCGGTGTATACAAGCTCACCCTCACCACTGTCAATGCAATACCCCACCGCCGGCACGGTATGGTGCGCGGGCAGGGCGGTGATCGTATGCCTTGGATGATGCACCGGCTCGCCCACCCTCAGGGGCTGGAAACGCAGAAAGGGGTAGTGTCGGTCGGGGATGGCCGTGAAGTCGGGCCAGACCAGCCAGTTGAACACGTGCGAGCGCAGGATGCGCAGCACGTCCTCGGTGGCATACACCGTAACCGGCATGCCGCGCATCTCGCCCACCGAATCGATGAGCAGGGGCAGCGCGGCAATATGATCCATGTGGGAGTGCGTGAGGAACACATGATCGATGCGTGCCAGCTCGTCCAGTTCCAGATTGCATACTCCGGTACCACAGTCGATCAGGGTGTTCTCACCGAGCAGGAAGGCGGTCGTGTGTGCATCACGTCCGCCAATGCCGCCACTGCAGCCAAGCACCCTGAGTTTCATCAGCGCAGGAAGAACTCCATCTTCACGCCGGCAATGTCGATGACGTCGTGCTCGTTGAGCCGATGCGCCTGGGCATCGATCTCCTTCCCGTTCAGCAGCGGGAAGGTCGCCCCTTCAACATGCGTGATGTAATAGCCGTGCGGCCGGCGGGTAATCACCGCCACCTGCTTGCCGGGCTTGCCCAGGGTGGTGAGCGATTTGCTGAGCTCAAGCTCGCGCCCGGCATTGGTACCACTGAGAATCTGAACCACACCGAGCTGACTGGAAACCCCCTGCCCGGTCAAGCTCACCACCGAAGCCTTCATGTCCGGCGAGAGGATTTGGGTGTTCGAGCCGACGCTGCGGGACATCGCCGCCCCCATGTCCACCTCTGCAGGCGTCACCAGCGGCTTGAGCGCCTGCGTGTCGATCATCTCCGACGGTGCAAGGCCGGAGCTTTGCACTTCCTCAGGAATGAAACGCAGCCGGTACTTGCCCAGTTCGATCACATCATTGGGTTGCAGGACATGCTTCTTCACCGGCTGGCCATTCACATACGTGCCGTTGGTGCTGTTGCGATCCTCCAGGAACGCATCGTTCAGAAGGGTGGTGATCACCGCATGTTCGCCACTGATGGCGAGGTTGTCGATCTGAATGTCGTTGTGCGGCTTGCGTCCTATGGTGAGGCGCTCCTTGTCGAGCGCAATCTCCTTGAGAACCAGACCATCCATGCTGAGGATCAACTTCGGCATATTGCATTGTTCCGTCAAGAACCCGATCAGGATTCAATCATACGACCAAACGGGCGACAATGGCCGAAACATTGTCACGGCCACCGCACCGGTTCGCCTCTGCCACCAGCGCTTCGGCAATCGCCTGCACGCCCTCGCCCGAGCCCATCAGGCGGGCAATCATCTCGTCTCCGACCATGTCGGTCAGCCCGTCAGAACACAGCAGGAAGAGGTCGCCCGGCAGGGCCTCATGGCACCCCAGATCGGGCATCACCTCCTCGCCCACTCCAAGTCCACGCGTGAGCAGACCGCGATAACTCATGTGCCGGGCCTCCTCCACATCGATCAACCCGGCATCGACCTGCTCCTGCAACATGGTGTGATCGCGGGTCAGCTGCTCCAGCACCCCCTCGCGCAGGCGGTACAGGCGCGAATCCCCCACATGGGCCGACAGCACCTTGTCCCCGATGAACACCGCCACCACCAGCGTACTGCCCATGCCCGACAGCGATGGAATCTCGCGCCCCGTGGAGTAGATCTGGCGGTTGATGTCCATGATGGTAAACATCAGCAGACGCGCCGTAGCTTCCAGACTGCCCGGCTCTTCCATCTGATCCAGCGCACGATCGACCAGGGCCACGGCCAGGCCAGCGGCAACATCCCCTCCGCGATAGCCCCCCATGCCATCGGCCAGCGCCACGAAATGCCCCTGAGCATCGATATGCAGGGCATCCTCATTACGCACCCGCACCCTGCCCACATCCGAACAGTGACCGAAATCGATGGCAGGTGACCCTGGCACGAGCGGCTCCACCTTACTCACGCCATCCGGCAGGACGCCAGCCATTGAAGTCGATGTTACAGCGCGCCATATCCGGCTCCTGCCGCTCCTTTTCAGTGCTGCTCATTGGACACATCACGGGATTGTAGCCTGTCGCCCGGGGAAGGTTCACGAAAAAAGCGCCGGACTGGCCGGCGCTTCATCGTGATGCTGACTGCAAGCCCGCTCAGGACATCAGAGCAGCGCCTTCAGCAGCTTGCCCATTTCGGACGGGTCACGGGTCACCGTGAAGCCGCACTCTTCCATGATGGCAAGCTTGGCATCGGCCGTGTCCGCACCGCCAGAGATCAGCGCACCGGCATGACCCATGCGCTTGCCGGCCGGAGCCGTGACGCCAGCAATGAAGCCGACCACCGGTTTCTTCATGTTTTCCTTGCACCACTGCGCAGCTTCGGCCTCGTCCGGACCGCCGATCTCGCCGATCATGATCACCGCATCGGTGTCCGGATCGTCGTTGAACATGCGCATCACGTCGATGTGCTTCAGACCGTTGATCGGGTCGCCGCCGATACCGACTGCGGAAGACTGGCCCAGGCCGATTTCGGTCAGCTGTGCCACGGCTTCATAAGTGAGCGTGCCGGAGCGCGACACCACACCGATGCGACCCTTGCGGTGAATGTGACCGGGCATGATGCCGATCTTGACTTCATCGGGGGTGATCAGGCCGGGGCAGTTGGGGCCAAGCAGCAGGGTTTCCTTGCCGCCTGCAGCCACCTTCTGCTTCATCTTGTTGCGCACGACCAGCATGTCACGCACCGGAATGCCTTCGGTGATGCAGATCGCCAGATCGAGATCGGCCTCGCAGGCTTCCCAGATGGCGTCGGCCGCACCCGCCGGCGGTACGTAGATCACCGACACGGTGGCGCCGGTTTCAGCAGCGGCTTCCTTCACCGAAGCGTAAATGGGCACATCGAAAATCTTCTCGCCGGCCTTCTTCGGGTTCACACCCGCCACAAAGCAGTTCTTCCCGTTCGCGTACTCGATGCACTTCTCGGTATGGAACTGGCCGGTCTTGCCGGTGATGCCCTGGGTGATGATCTTGGTGTCTTTGTTGATCAGAATCGACATTCGGAACGCTCCTTACTTGACCGCGGCGACGATCTTGGTCGCGGCATCCGCCATGGTGTCGGCGGCGATGATCGGCAGACCGGATTCGGCAAGGATCTTCTTGCCGAGATCTTCGTTGGTACCCTTCATGCGCACCACCAGCGGCACGGACAGGTGCACTTCCTTGGCAGCGGCAACCACACCGGTGGCAATGGTGTCGCAGCGCATGATGCCGCCGAAGATGTTCACCAGAATGCCCTTCACCTTGGGGTTCTTGAGCATGATCTTGAACGCTTCAGTCACCTTCTCGGTGGTGGCGCCGCCGCCCACGTCGAGGAAGTTGGCCGGTTCGGCGCCGAACAGCTTGATGGTGTCCATGGTGGCCATGGCCAGGCCGGCACCGTTCACCAGGCAGCCGATGTTACCGTCCAGGCTGATGTAGGCCAGATCGAACTTGGAGGCTTCGACTTCGTCCGGATCCTCTTCGTCGAGGTCGCGGTAAGCGACGATTTCCGGATGACGGTAGAGCGCGTTGGAGTCGAAGTTGAACTTCGCATCGAGCGCCTTCACGGTGCCGTTGCCTTCGTGGATCAGCGGATTGATCTCGGCCAGCGAGGCATCGGTTTCCATGTAGCAGGTGTACAGCTTCTTCAGCGTATCGACCGCCTGGGCCAGTGAGCCCTCCGGCATGCCGATGCCACGGGCCAGCTCGGTGGCCTGCTCGTCGGTAAGGCCGACCAGCGGGTCGACAAACACCTTGATGATCTTTTCGGGGGTGTTGTGCGCGACTTCCTCGATGTCCATGCCGCCCTCGGAGGAGGCCATCATGGCCACCTTCTGGGTGGCGCGGTCGGTCAGGGCCGCGACATAGTATTCGTGCTGGATGTCAGCGCCTTCCTCGATCAGGAGGTTGCGCACCTTCTGACCTTCCGGTCCGGTCTGGTGGGTGATCAGCTGCATGCCGAGGATTTGCGAGGCATACTCGCGCACCTCGTCCAGCGACTTGGCGACCTTCACGCCGCCCCCTTTGCCGCGGCCACCCGCGTGAATCTGGGCCTTCACCACCCAGATCTTGCCGCCGAGCTCCTCGGCGGCCTTCACCGCGTCCTCGACGCTGGTGCAGTGGATGCCACGCGGCGTCACGACGCCGAACTTTCTTAGAACTTCTTTTGCCTGATACTCATGAATCTTCATGGTTGCCCTTCGATCGAAGTTACGACGCCTGTGTTCGCCGCAAACAGGTTGATGGGACGCTTCGGAGTGTCTCTCCACGGCATGAACCGTCTCCCTCGTCCGGCCCTGCCGCTCGGCGGTCCGCGAAGGCCGCCTGCCCGAGACTGCGGACCGGCCTGTTTGGCCGACCGAAGCTCGAAACTCCATAATTATAACTGTATTCAACGCCGGCAGAATCGCCGATCCTTACAGAATCCACGATCCTGCTCACCCGCCCGCCCAATCGGCATCGCCCTCACGGCACGGACTGCTTCACATACCATTTGGGGTAATAACGGCGCACGGTCTCCGACGAAGTCTCCAGCGCATGACAGCGATCGAGCTGAAACGGCTTCTCACCCGTTTCCTCATTGTCACGTTTGAAGGTGGCAAAGGTCTGGATTGCTGCGGTAGGCAAGCTCAGCAGCATTTCGGTCAGGTGTGAGCACCCGCGCACATCGGCAAACATCTCGCCGACCGAACGGCGAAAGCCCCGCACCAGATTCAGACCGACCAGGCGCTGATACGCCGGCCCGATGGTGTCGCACGAGCCTGGATAAGGCACCCAGTCGGAACAGGCTTCTGCGGCCAGCACGTTGAACGCCGCATCGATGGTGATGCGCACCCGCATCCTGTGCACAGGATCACCCTTGCGGCGCACGCCCGAGGCCAGCGGATAGTCGACATCTTTCACATCTTCGAGCATTGCTTCCAGTTCAAGCAGGCCGTCGCTGCGGCGAAAACCCTCGACAACGATCCTGCGGGTATGCACACGCTCACGGCTGACAGTGGGTTCGGACAATGGCATGGTACGTACGCTAACGTATGGAAGAAGGCCCCGATGATAACGCGAATCCCGCCACCGACAGCCCGATCCCTGAACCCCACAAAGGAAAAGCCGGGCAAAAGCGTGATTTTTTTACTTCATCGAAGCCCCTGGGTTCCTATATCCTTACTCATAAGAAACGGGGCCGCACCAGCCCCGTATCCAGATTGCACGCACACTTGATCCACGCATACGCCTCTTCGCCCGTTCGCACCAGACATCATGAAATCCGACCGCAGCCGCTCCGTGCAGCCCCCACCCCGCTCCGGCATGCCGGTGCAGCGGGTGCTGGGCGCAGCCCTGATGCTGCTCTGGGGAAGCTGGGCACAGGCCACCCCCCTCGGCGAAGTGCTCAGCGTCTCGGCCCTCGGCGATCCCTTCAGGGTGGAAATCAGCGCACCGGGCCTGAGTCACCGGCAGGCGGCAGAATGCCTGAGCACTCAGGGCACGCGCGCCCCGGAAGACGGAATCCCCCAGGTCGACAGGCTGCGCCTGGCCGTGGTGGGCAGCGGCAACGGCACCCGGCTGGTCGTGCGTCGCAACGAGCCGGTGCACGACCCCATCGTGCAGATCGTGCTGCGCAACCACTGCAGCTCACGCCTTGAGCGAACCTATACCCTGCTGCTGGACGCCCCGGTGGGCGCAAGCGCCCGCCCGCCAACCGTAGCCACGCCCAGCCGCGCAGCTGCGCAGTCGCCCCGCACAGCCACATCGGCCCGCACCTGGAACACTTCGGCAGGCGAAACACTCAGCTCGATTGCGGAAACGCTTTACCCGCATGATGGCACGCTCCGGCATGCCTTCATCGAAACCGTGCGACGTGACAATCCAGCCCTGTTCCCCGAACTGAGCGCAATCGTCCGCCCCCTGCCGGCGGGCCTGAGCTTCGCACTGCCGAACACCGCCTCGCTCACCCGGCAGGCATCGGCGGAACCCACCGCCAGCCGCCCCGCCCGTGCACGCCCGACGGACAGCCCCCCCCCAGCGGCAGCCCGCCCCGCTGCACCGCGCCTGCAACCAGCGCCCACACCAACTTCTGCTCCCGCACCATCGGCAAGCCCTGCGGAGCAGACCGTCGCTGCCGTTGAAGAGAGCCCCCCGGCAGCGGACACAGAACCGACCCAGCCCCCGCCCGCCCGCGAACGTGCTGCCCGGATTCTGGAACAGGAAGGGCGACATCCGGGACGCCTCATGGTCGAGGGTGAAGAGGACGCCGCAACCGTACAGACCCTCGGCGATCTTCAGGCAGCAAACGCACAGGAAGAGGGGGGCGTACTCACACCACAGGAGCGGGAAGCGCGCCTGGTCGCGGCACTGGACCGCTCGATTGCACTGCAACTCGAACTGCTCGACCGGCTGCGCCGGCTGGAAGAAATGCAGCAAGGCCTGAAGAGCCGGCTGGACACCCTTCAGGAAGGAGCGCCGGCCGCAACGCCCCCCCCTCCCTCCGCCCCCCGGACACACGAGCCGCCGCCCGTCAGCGCCGCAAGCGGCGAAACCCCGGCCGCCCCCCGCACCATGCCCTTCGACATTCCGGACCGCCAGGACACCCCCGTGCCGGCCCCCCGGGACGACGAGGAACATCCACTGGTCGCATGGAGCCTGTACGCCGGCATCGTTTTTGCCCTGTTTGCCCTGCTTCTGTGGCTGCGCAAGCAGTGGCAGATCCGGGCCGAAATGGCCCGCCTGCAAAATGAGGGTGACGAGGTGCCGAAAAAGTCGGTCACCCGTCCCCCCGTGGAGTTGGCCGGTGAGCCGGAGCAGCGCAACATCGAACTGCGCGGAGAAGAGTATTCCGCCCGCCGGCATGACCGCAGCCAGTCCCGCGCGCCCCATCCCGGCTGGGCCGAAGGCGACCGTCTGCCTTGGGATGACGAACCCCCGTCCCAGCCGCCTCCCCGTGCAGCGGCTCAGCCCCCCCGGGCAACGCAGTCGATCCCCATCGATGTCGATCTGGACACCCTGGCCCCAATCGACGAGGCGGTCGAGGAAACCGCCGACGAGCATGATTCCGCCGTCGAACTTGCAGACATCATGGTCAGCTTCGGCCGGGTGCATGGTGCGGCTGAAACCCTTGCCGACTTCATCCGCTCCAATCCCAAGCAAGCCATCACACCCTGGCTGAAGCTGATGGATGTGTATCGCCTCGCGGGCATGCGCATGGAGTTCGATGCCCTGGCCCGGCAACTGAACAAGACCTTCAACGTCAAGACCGTCACCTGGGACAATTTCGACGAAGCTCGCAAACCTGTCAAAACACTCGAAGACCTGCCGCACATCGCCAGGGAACTCACCCGCATCTGGGGCACCCGCACTTGCCAGGCCTATCTCGAAAAACTGTTGCGCGACAACCGGGACGGCTCACGGGAGGGCTTCCCGATTTCGATCATCGACGACATTCTAGCCCTGGCGGCCATTCTGGAAGATGAACTCGGCCGCTACCGTCCTGACGAACAGACCGATGACGACAACAAAGGCGAAACGCCTGACGATGATGGAAAGGACAGCGACGGGCAGGACGACAACGATGTCGCAGCACCCCCTCCGCCGGACGATACCGCTCCCGACCGGGAAGAAACGGACGCGCTGCCCGAACTCCCCCCAAACCAGAATCCGGACAGTCACAACCGACAGGCAGAAGCCTTGCCTGAGCCCTTCACCCTGCCGCCGCTGGATTTTGACATTGAACCCACAACCCGTGCGTCCGATCCCGGGTCAGGCCAGGTGTCAGCCAGCACGCCCCAGCACGACGGCTCACGCTTTGTGCGGCCTCGCCTCGCAGGCCCCGACGAACCGACCGTGATTCCCGACTTCGACATCCCGCAGCCACCGGACAATCGTCGTTATTGACCCGGCCCTTGAGCATGCTGTCTCCGTTCGCCTGAGCGTGTCGAAGGGCGCTGCCGGGACTGGGCTTCGACAAGCTCACACCGGATTGTCAAGATCGAGAAAATCCGCCTCCAGTCCCAGGTGCTCGCGCAGATGCGCCGCCACGGCCCGGGCGCCGTAGCGTTCGGTGGCATGATGACCCGCTGCAATGTAAGGCACACCGGATTCACGCGCCAGATGCGTGGTCTGCTCCGAAATTTCCCCGGACACGAACACATCCGCACCGGCCGCGATGGCCTGCTCGAAATAACCCTGCGCGCCCCCTGTACACCAGGCCACCCGCCGCACCGGTCGTGACAGATCCCCCACGGTCACAGGCGTGCGCGCCAGGCGCTTGCCCAGCAGGTCCACAATTGCCTGCGCATTGCCTGCCTGTTCTGGCCGTCCGATCCAGCCCAGCGACTGATCGCCGAACAGCCCCTCAGGCTGCCAACCCGCCAACGCTCCCAACTGCGCATTGTTGCCCAGTTCTGCATGGGCATCGAGGGGCAGGTGGTAGGCAATCAAGCTGATGTCATTACCCAGCAGAGTGCTCAGGCGGCGCTTGCGAATCCCTGCAATCCGCCCGTCCTCGCCCCGCCAGAAGTAACCATGATGCACAAAGATTGCGTCATACCCGCCCGCCACGCCCCGATCGAGCAGTGCCTGACTGGCCGTCACACCGCACAGCACCCGCCGCACCTGCTTGCGTCCTTCCACTTGCAGGCCGTTTGGGCAATAATCCTTGAAACGCGACGGTTCGAACAACCGATCCAGATACGTCACCAACTCGGCAAGCTGCATATGCTGTCTTTCCTGCATGTATTCCTCCATTGCAGTGGCGTGCCGGATCGGCCCACAATCCTCGTCAACAGGCGCGCTGCCGGCCCCACCCTTGTGTTCATTCATTCATGTACCGACTCTGGCTCATCTTTGCCCAGGCCGTGACCGCCAGTGTCGCGGTGCTGTTCGTGCTGACCACGCTCAAGCCAGAATGGTTGCCTTCGAGCAACCGTGGCAATGGTGCGGTGGTCCGCATTTTTGAGGCCCCGCCGGAGACCAGTCGCCCTCCTGCCGAAGCCGGCGTTGCCCCACCTGGCTCCTACGCGCTGGCCGCCAGTCGCTCCATGCCAGCGGTGGTCCACATCCTCACTTCACGCGACAGTCGCTCACCGCATGAGCGCCTGCGCAACGACCCGTTATTCCGCCACTTTTTCGGCGAGCGCGAACAGCAGCCCCCACAAAGCCCGTCCGGCCTGGGTTCCGGCGTGATCGTCAGCCCGGAAGGCTTCATCCTGACCAACAATCACGTAATCGAAGATGCGGACGAGATCGAGATCCTCCTCAACGATGGCCGCCGCCTGCGCGCCCAAGCCGTCGGCCGCGACCCGGAAAGCGATCTGGCCGTACTGCGCGCAGACACGCGGGAAAGCCTGCCCGCCATCACTTTCTCCAGCGATGACAGTCTGTCCGTGGGAGACGTGGTGCTGGCCATCGGCAACCCCTTTGGCGTGGGGCAGACCGTGACCATGGGCATCGTTTCCGCACTGGGTCGCTCACGGCTGGGCATCAACACATTTGAAAACTACATCCAGACCGATGCTGCCATCAACCCGGGCAACTCGGGTGGCGCGCTGGTCGACAGCGAAGGGCGACTGGTCGGCATCAATACCGCAATCTATTCGCGCTCCGGTGGTTCGCTGGGCATCGGCTTTGCCATCCCGGTCTCATTGGCCCGCAATGTTCTGGAGCAGATCGTCTCGGCAGGTGAGGTCACCCGCGGCTGGGTCGGCGTCGAAATCCAGCCGCTGGACAGCGAACTCGCCACCAGCTTCGGACTGAGCAGCACGCATGGCACGCTCATTTCCGGTGTCCTGAGGGGCAGCCCTGCCGACCGTGCCGGCGTGCAACCCGGTGACGTGCTGCTCAATGTGAATGGTGATCCGGTGCACACTCCCCGCGAGATGCTCGACAGGGTGGCGGCGATTGCGCCGGGACAGTCGGCGCGCTTCGACCTGATGCGCGACGGCAAGCCGATTGCACTCGACGTGCGCATCGGCCGGCGCCCGGTGCCGCCCGCCCGCTGAGCGAAGAACGTCCTTGCGCTAACGCTTACTTGCCGCCGTCCCGCGACTCGATCCGGTCGAGTTCCTGGTCCATGTCCTGCTCGCTGGGCGCCTGGTAATCGGACGCGCCCTCCTTGCGCGGGGACAGCCGCGCAAGGAGGATGCCCACCTCGTAGAGCACAATCATCGGTACTGCAAGCATGAACTGCGAGATGACATCGGGCGGCGTCACGATGGCTGCGATCACGAACGCCCCGACGATCACATAGGGACGCGCCTCCTTCAGCTTGTCCACATCCACGATGCCGGCCTTCACCAGCAGGATCACCGCCACCGGCACCTCGAAGGTAATGCCGAAAGCCATGAACATGGTCATCACGAAGGACAGGTACTCGCCGATGTCCGGCGCCACCATGATGCTCTTCGGGGCAAATTCGGCAATGAACTTGAACACCATGCCGAACACGAAAAAGTAACAGAACGCCATGCCGATCAGGAACAGCAGCGTACTGCCGAGCACCAGCGGCAGCCCCACCTTCTTCTCGTGCGCATACAGCCCCGGCGAGATGAACGCCCAGGCCTGATACAGTACATAAGGCAGGGCCAGCACAAAGGACACCAGCAGGGTCACCTTCACCGGCACGAAGAAGGGGGTCACCACCCCGGTGGCAATCATGCTTGCGCCTTCCGGCAGCGTATTCATCATCGGCAGGGCAAGCAGGTCATACAAATCGCCCGCCCATGGCATCAGGCAGACAAAGAAAACCAGAATCGCCACGATTGCCCTGAGCAGGCGATCGCGCAATTCGATCAGATGGGAAATAAAGGTTTCCTGGGCGGTACTCATGTTTTCTCCCCAGGGGTACTGGCGGATGGCTGCGTGGGTGATGCTGCGGGCACGGCCTCACGCTCGTCTGCAGGCACGCCTTTGCCTCCGAAGGCATCCGCAACCGGAAAGACTGGCGCGGCTGTCGCCTCGCTGACCGGTGCAGGTCGTCCGCCCTCCTCGCCCCCGGCCGACAGTGCCGTTGCGGGGGACCCAGCCGACGGCTGTGCCGGCGACGCAGGAGCACGATCCGGGTTCACGCTGTCGCGCACCTCGTCGGCGGTCTTGTTCAGATCCGTCTGCACCTGCGACATCTGCGAGCGTACCGAGCTTTCCAGGTCACGCGCCTGCTGCTCCACCTCCTGCTGCAGCTTCTTCAGGTCTTCAAGCTGCATTTCCCGCTGGATGTCGGACTTCACATCCGACACATAGCGCTGCAGACGACCGAGCATGTGTCCCACCGTACGGGCCACCTTGGGCAGCCTTTGCGGACCCACCACGATCAGGCCCACCAGGGCGATCAGTAGCAGTTCAGAAAATCCGAAATCAAACATGGGCGAAGATCCGCCGGAGCGTGCCGGCACAAACGCTCCGCGGCCGTCCGACAGGGCAAGGGCGCACACCCATGCTCAACCGGACGGCCGCGGAAGCTCAGGAGTGGGTATTGCTGCTGGAAGACTTTTCGCGTACTTCGGCGTCGATGGTATTGCCGTCGCCGGCAATCTTCTTCGCATCGGCCGTATCGGAAGAAGTGCCTTCGGCCTCCTTCATGCCGTCCTTGAAACCCTTCACCGCTCCGCCCAGGTCCTGTCCGATGTTGCGCAACTTCTTGGTACCGAAAACCAGCATGACGATGATCAACACGATCAGCCAGTGCCAGATGCTGAATGAACCCATAACGTTCTCCTTAACGCTTCAACATGGCCGGGAGTACGTCCGGACCACCCAAAACATGTACGTGCAGATGATACACCTCCTGACGTCCGACCCGACCCGTGTTGATGATCGTACGGAAACCATCGGTGCATCCTTGTTCCTGAGCAAGTTTTCCGGCAACCGTCATCACCCGGCCCATCGTCTCGACATGCTCCGGTCCAAGTGCGGCCATCGAACTGATGTGCAGCTTGGGAATCACCAGAAAATGCACCGGCGCCACCGGGTTGATGTCGTGAAAGGCCAGCACATGCTCGTCTTCGTAAATCTTGCGGCTCGGAATCTCGCCGCTGACGATGCGGCAGAACAGGCAATCGCTCATCGCTTCCTCACTGCGCAGCGGTGCGCGACTTCTTCTCGTCGATGCCGGACACGCCCTCGCGTCGGCGGAACTCGGCCAGCACATCATCCACCGACAGCCCATGGTGATGCAGCAACACCAGCGAGTGGAACCACAAGTCGGTGACTTCCCAGACAAGGTGCAGCATGTCCTTGTCCTTGGCAGCCATGATGGTCTCTGCCGCTTCCTCGGCCACCTTCTTGCAGATGGTGTCGGTTCCCTTGGCATACAGGCTCGAGACATAGGACGAATCGGGGTCCGCCGCCTTGCGCTCGGCCAGGGTCGCGGACACGCGATGCAACACTTCGATATCGATCATTTGTATATGTCCTCCGGACGCTTGATAACCGGTTCGACGGCCTGCCAGCCCCTGCCGTCCTGATACTGCTGATAGAAACAGCTGTGCCTGCCGGTATGACAGGCAATGCCTCCGGTCTGTGCGATCTTCAGCAACACCACATCGTTGTCGCAATCGGTACGGATTTCCAGCACCTTCTGGGTATGGCCGGATTCCTCGCCCTTGTGCCACAGCCTGCCGCGCGAGCGCGACCAGTACACCGCCTCGCCAAGCTCGGCCGTGCGTGCCAACGCTTCACGGTTCATCCACGCGAACATCAGCACTTCGCCACTGTCGGCTTCCTGGGCGATCACCGGCATCAGACCGTTCTCATCCCAGCGCAGAGCCTCCAGCCAGTCACCGGTCGCCTGCGTCGTCATAACCTCACCTCTATGCCGCGCGCGCGCATCAATTCCTTCGCCTCGCGCACGGTATGCTCACCAAAATGAAAGATGCTCGCCGCCAGCACCGCATCCGCATGCCCATGAGACACACCGTCTGCCAGATGCTCCAGCGACCCCACGCCCCCACTGGCAATGACCGGCACGGCCACTGCATCGGAGACCGCACGGGTGAGCGCCAGATCGAAACCGATGCGGGTACCGTCGCGGTCCATGCTGGTGAGCAGGATTTCTCCCGCCCCCAGGCTGACCACCTTGCGGGCCCACTCGATGGCATCCAGCCCGGTATCCTTGCGCCCACCGTGAGTGAACACATGCCACTGGCCCGGTGCCGTCTGCTTGGCGTCGATGGCCACCACGATGCACTGACTGCCGACCTTGCCGGCGGCATCGGCCACCACCTGAGGATTGGTGACCGCAGCAGTGTTGATGCTCACCTTGTCGGCGCCGGCATTGAGCAGACGCCGCACGTCATCGACCGTACGCACGCCACCGCCCACGGTGAGCGGAATGAACACCTGCTCGGCCACCTGCTCGACCACATGCAGGATGATGTCGCGGTCGTCCGAACTTGCGGTAATGTCCAGAAAAGTCAGTTCGTCGGCACCCTGTTCGTCATAGCGACGCGCAATCTCCACCGGATCGCCAGCATCGCGCAGTTCGACGAAATTCACGCCCTTGACCACCCTGCCCGCACTCACGTCGAGGCAGGGAATGATGCGCTTGGCCAGCATCAGGCGATCCCGCCCAGTTCGTCGGCACGCGCCTGGGCTGCGGCAAAGTCGAGCGACCCCTCGTAGATCGCACGCCCGGTGATCGCCCCCATGATGCCTTCGTCCTCGACCGCGCACAGTGCGTCGATGTCCGACAGGTTGGCGATCCCGCCGCTGGCAATCACCGGAATGCGCAGCGCCTGGGCCAGCCGCACGGTAGCCTCGATATTCACGCCGGACAGCATGCCGTCACGCCCGATGTCGGTATAGATCACGCCTTCCACGCCGTAGTCCTCGAACTTGCGCCCCAGGTCGACCACGTCATGTCCGGTCATCTTCGACCAGCCATCGGTGGCCACCTTGCCGTCCTTGGCGTCCAGCCCCACGATGATGTGACCGGCAAAGGCGGTGCAGGCATCCTGCAGAAAACCCGGGTTCTTCACTGCAGCCGTACCGATGATCACATAGGTGATGCCGTTGTCGAGATAATGCTCGATGGTGTCCAGGTCACGGATGCCGCCGCCGAGCTGCACCGGAATGTCACTGCCGACCTCGTCGACAATGGCGCGGATGGCCGAACGGTTTTTCGGCTTGCCCGCAAAGGCGCCGTTCAGGTCGACCAGATGCAGGCGCCTGGCCCCCTGGTCGATCCAGTGGCGGGCCATGGCCGCCGGATCTTCGGAAAATACCGTAGCATCTTCCATTTCACCCTGCTTGAGACGTACGCAGGAACCGTCCTTGAGGTCGATGGCGGGAATGAGCAACATACCGGATTCAGTTTTTTGTCAGTGGTGGATGGATCAGGACGCAGGCCACCGCTCAGGGGGCCCAGCGCACGAAATTTTCGAGCAGGCGCAGGCCAGCCTGCGCACTCTTTTCAGGGTGGAACTGGACCGCAAAGATATTATCCCGAGCCACCGCGCTGGTAAACCGCAGTCCGTACTCGGTCTGTGCCGCAGCATCGGCCGGTTCGGCCGGCACCACATGGTAGCTGTGTACGAAATAAAAGCGGCTGTCGGGTTCGATTCCGTCCCACAACGCATGGGGGTGCAGCACATGCACCCGGTTCCAGCCCATGTGCGGCACCTTCAGGTGACTGCCGTCGGGTTGCATCATCGACGCTGCGGGGGGAAAGCGCACCACCTTGCCGGGCAGGATGCCCAGGCCGGGCACATTGCCTTCCTCGCTGTGTTCGAAGAGCATCTGCTGTCCAATGCAGATACCCAGAAATGGCTTGCTGGCGGCGGCATCGAGCACCGCCTGGCGCAGCCCGCGCGCATCGAGTTCGCGCATGCAGTCGGGCATCGCGCCCTGGCCAGGAAACACCACACGCCCGGCTGCGGCCACCACGGCCGGATCGGAGGTCACACGCACATCGCGGCCCGGGGCCACATGTTCGACCGCCTTGCACACCGAGCGCAGATTACCCATGCCGTAGTCAATGATGGCTACGTCAGTCATGACGGAAACACTCTCTGGTTGAATGGCTGAAAGCCTGATTGCGGATCATTGTGCCATGAATGCGACATACCGGGCGGCACCCGGCATGCATCCGGCGCTTAAAGCGTCCCCTTGGTCGAGGGCACGGTACCGGCCGCACGCTCGTCGCATTCGGCCGCCATGCGCAGCGCCCGGCCAAAGGCCTTGAAGATGGTTTCGCACTGGTGGTGGGCGTTATCGCCACGCAGGTTGTCGACATGCACCGTCACCGCAGCATGATTGACAAAACCCTGGAAGAATTCGCGCGCCAGATCGACATCGAAATTTCCGATGCGCGCACGCGTGTAATCGACAAAGTAATGCAGGCCCGGACGCCCCGAAAAGTCGATCACGACCCTGGACAGCGCCTCGTCGAGCGGCACGTAGGCATGGCCATAGCGGCGGATGCCCTTGCGATCGCCCAGCGCGCGGGCAAACGCCTGCCCGAGGGTGATGCCGACATCCTCGACCGTGTGGTGATCGTCGATATGGGTGTCGCCCTCCGCCTGCACCACCAGATCAATCAGGCCATGGCGGGCGATCTGATCGAGCATGTGATCGAAGAATGGCACACCGGTGTTCAGCTCGGCCTTGCCGTTTCCATCAAGATTGATCGCGACCCGGATACGGGTTTCGAGCGTGTCGCGTGTAACTTCTGCTTGCCGCATGGCTTGTCGTTTCACTCGCAGGAAAATTGGGTGCGGATGACGGGCCCGGGTTGCCGGACTGCGACCCTGCGCGGGCACATTCGCACCAGAAAACGGCCCATGATACCATCGACCGCGAACAAGGCCACAAGTGCCTGCCCTGCGACGGCAGGGCAATCGCATGAAGCACCGCGCAGACAAACCACACAGGATCATCGTCCCATGAGCCGCTTCTGGAGTCCGGGCATTGCCCAACTCACGCCCTATGTACCGGGCGAACAACCCAAGCTCGACAAGCTCATCAAGCTCAATACCAACGAACACCCCTTTGGCCCCTCGCCCCGTGTGCTGGAGGCCATCCGCCATGAGACCGGCGATCAGCTGCGGCTGTACCCCGACCCGGGCGCAGACCGGCTGCGTGCCGCGCTGGCCGCACGCTTTGCGCTGCAGCCTGGTCAGGTCTTCGTCGGCAACGGTTCGGACGAAGTGCTGGGCTTCATCTTCCAGGCCCTGCTGCGCCATGAGCGTCCGGTCTGGTTTCCGGACATCAGTTACAGTTTCTACCCGGTATATTGCGGCCTGTTCGGGATTGCCTCGCGCAGCATCGCGCTGGACGAAGACTTCCGCCTGCGCGCGGAAGACTACCTGCCGGACGGCGAGACGCGGGCCGGTGGCATCGTCTTTGCCAACCCCAACGCCCCCACCGGCATCTGCCTGCCGCTGAGCGAGGTCGAGCGCATTGTCGCCGGCAACCCGGAGTGCGTGGTGGTGGTGGATGAAGCTTATGTCGATTTCGGCGGGGAAAGCGCCGCCACCCTGATCGACCGCTACCCCAACCTGATGGTGGTGCACACGTTCTCCAAGTCCCGCTCGCTCGCCGGCCTGCGCGTCGGCTACGCGCTGGCGCAGACCGAACTGATCGAAGCCCTCGACCGGGTGAAGAACAGCTTCAACTCCTACCCGCTGGATCGTCTGGCGCTGGCAGGCGCCCAGGCTTCAGTGGAGGACGAGGCCTGGTTTGCCGACAGCTGCGCCCGGGTCATCGCCATTCGCGAGAAGCTGGTGGCCGAATTGGCAGGCCTGGGTTTCATCACCCTGCCCTCGTCGGCCAACTTCATCTTCACCCGCCACCCGGACCATTCGGGCGCAGCACTGGCCCAGGCCCTGCGCGAGCGCTCGATCATCGTGCGCCACTTTGCCAAGCCACGCATTGCCGAGTTCCTGCGCATCACCGTGGGCACAGAAGCGCAGTGCGCCGCCCTGGTCGAAGCCCTGCGCGAACTGATCTGAACGCTGAACCCAGGCGGGGGTTCACGCCCCCGTGGCTCATTCTCCGAAGGCGGGTCAGCGCAAGTCGTGCACCCGCATTTCGGCAGAACGGGCATGCGCCTGCAGGCCCTCGCCATGCGCCAGCAGCGATGCGGTGCGGCCCAGCGTCTGCGCCCCGGCCTCGGAAATCTGGATCACGCTGCTGCGCTTCTGGAAGTCATACACTCCGAGCGGCGACGAGAAGCGCGCACTGCGCATGGTCGGCAACACATGGTTGGGACCGGCACAGTAGTCGCCCAGCGCCTCCACAGACCAGTGCCCCACGAAAATCGCCCCCGCGTGACGGATGTGCTCGACCCACGGCTCGGCCTCTTCCAGCGACAGCTCCAGGTGCTCGGGCGCAATGCGGTTGGCAATCGCGCAGGCCTGCTCCAGTGTCTCCACATGAATCAGCGCACCACGCTGCGTGAGCGACGTCGCAATGGTGTCACGGCGCGGCATGGTCGGAAGCAGACGGTCGATGCTGCTCGCCACCGCATCGATGAAGTCTGCGTCGGTGCAGATGAGGATGGACTGCGCCAACTCGTCGTGCTCGGCCTGCGCAAACATGTCCATCGCCACCCAGTCCGGGTTGCCGCTGCCGTCGGAGATGATCAGCACCTCGGACGGACCGGCCACCATGTCGATGCCCACCGTACCGAACACCCGGCGCTTGGCTTCGGCCACATAGGCATTGCCCGGGCCGACGATCTTGTCGACCTGCGCAATGGTTTGCGTGCCATACGCCAGCGCAGCCACCGCCTGTGCACCGCCGATGGTGAACACCCGGTCCACCCCGGTGATCGCAGCGGCCGCGAGCACCAGCGGATTTCGCTCCCCGTCTGGCGTGGGCACGACCATGATCAGCTCGCCCACCCCGGCGACCTTGGCCGGCACTGCGTTCATCAGCACCGAACTGGGGTAAGAGGCCCGCCCGCCGGGCACATACAGCCCCACCCTGTCGAGCGGGGTCACCTTCTGTCCCAGCCGGGTCCCATCCGCCTCCTCATACGACCAGGACTCGGCACGCTGGCGCTCGTGATACACCCGCACCCGGTCGGCCGCCACACGCAAGGCTTCACGCTGGGCCACCGTCAGGCTGTCGAGCGCTGCCCGCAAGGTCGCCTGGGACAGCTCCAGCCCGGCCATCGAATCCACATCCAGGCGATCGAAGCGGCGGGTATATTCCAGCACGGCCGCATCGCCAGTCGTGCGCACTGCCCGCAGGATCTCGCTGACAGCCTGATCGATGCGCTCATCGGCTGAATGCTCGAAGGCCAGCAGTGCATCGAGCGTGCTCAGGAATTCAGGATCGCGCGCATCGAGGCGACGCACCTTCACGATGTTGTCGGTCATTGCTTGATTGCCCCTGCAAAAGCCTCCAGCACCGGCTGGAGCAGTTCGCGCTTGAGTTTGAGCGAAGCCTGATTGACGATCAGGCGCGAGCTGATCGGCATGATGTCCTCGACCGCCTCCAGGCCGTTGGCGCGCAGCGTGCCCCCGGTCGACACCAGATCGACAATCGCATCGGCCAACCCGACCAGCGGGGCGAGTTCCATCGAACCATACAGCTTGATCAGATCGACATGCACCCCTTTTGCCGCAAAATGCGCCTTGGCGGTGTTGATATACTTGGTGGCCACCCGGATGCGCCCGCCCGGCCGGGCCGCTGCCGCATAGTCGAAGCCGCTGCGTACCGCCACACACATGCGGCACCGGGCAATGTTCAGATCCAGCGGTTGGTACAGTCCCGCACCGCCATGCTCGATCAGCACATCCTTGCCGGCGATGCCCAGATCGGCCGCACCATGCTGCACATAGGTGGGCGTATCGGTGGCACGCACGATCACCAGCCGTACATCGGGCCGGTTGGTGCCGATGATCAGCTTGCGGGAGCTTTCCGGATTATCGGTCGGCTCGATGCCGGCCGCCGCCAGCAGCGGCAGCGTTTCCTCGAAGATGCGGCCTTTTGAGAGGGCCAGAGTAATGCTGGTCACGGACGAAAACTCATTGTCTGGTGCTCCTGTCCCGACGGCCGGACGCCACACAGGGCGGCAAACCGGATGGCATCGGGCGGAATGCGATTGATAAGAACCTGCAGCCGAGATTGTAACCCGCGTCGCAGCATGATAGCCTTCACAACATTGGCTGAACTCCTGCGGCGGGTTCAGCCTTTTTTACTTTTCCAGCCGCACCGACCAACACTCTTTCACTGAGCGACACATCTATGAAACCCGAGATCATCATCTCATCGGGCGATCTCGAACGCCTGGAAGCCCTGCTCGCGGCCCCTGCCGCACGCAACCGCAGCGACCTGAACGGACTGCGCGACGAACTCGACCGCGCCGACATCCGCGACGACGAGGACATGCCAGCCAACGTCATTCGCATGAACACCTGCGCCCGCTTCTGCGAGCATCCGAGCGGCCGCGAATACGAACTCACCCTGGTCTATCCGGGCAATCCGGACGGCGCAGGCCGCGTTTCCATCTTCACCCCTGCCGGCAGCGCCCTGCTCGGACTGGCTGTCGGCCAGCACATCGACTGGACCAGCACCGACGGCCGTACGGTCAAACTCGAAGTACTGGAGATCATCCGTCAACCGGACAGCGCCTCGCCCGAAGCCTGAGCGGCTTGACACTTGCAGCCGGGCAGCCTGCCAGCATGGCCAGGGCACCCGGCATGGCAGCGCCCCCCGGCACACTCACTCACGCAATGCGCTGCACCCGGGCACCGAGCAGACCCAGTTTTTCCTCGAGCCGCTCATACCCCCGGTCCAGATGGTAGATACGCTCGATCACCGTCTCGCCTTCGGCGACCAGGCCGCCAATCACCAGGCTGGCCGACGCCCTCAGATCGGTTGCCATCACCGACGCCCCCTGCAGCCGTGCCACCCCCTGCACCACTGCCATATTGCCATCGATGCGAATGTCCGCACCAAGCCGCTGCAACTCCACGGCATGCATGAAACGGTTTTCGAAAATCGTCTCGCGGATCACCGCAGTGCCTTCGGCCACCGCATTGAGCGCCATGAACTGCGCCTGCATGTCGGTGGGAAAGGCCGGATAGGGCGAGGTGCGGATATTCACCGCAGTGAGTCGTGATGGCGCCTGCAACTCGATCGCGTCGCGCTCGCAACGCAGCGTGCAACCGGCATCCATGAGTTTGTCCACCACGGCGTCCAGATAGGCTGCGGAGGTGCCGGTCAACCGCACCGCCCCCCCGGTGGCCGCTGCCGCACACAGGTAGGTGCCGGTCTCGATCCTGTCCGGCATGATGCGGTGCTCGGCCCCATGCAGGCGTGCCACCCCCTGAATGCGGATCACATCGGTGCCCGCCCCGGAGATGCGCGCCCCCATCGCCACCAGACAGTTGGCCAGATCGACCACCTCGGGTTCGCGCGCGGCGTTCTCGATCACCGTCTCCCCCTCGGCCAGGCACGCCGCCATCATCAGGTTTTCGGTGCCGGTCACCGTCACCATGTCAGTAAACAGGCGTGCGCCCCGCAAGCGTGGCGACACCGCATGCACATAGCCATGCTCCACGCTGACCGCCGCCCCCATCGCCTGCAGGCCCTTGATGTGCTGGTCAACGGGTCGTGCCCCGATGGCGCAACCGCCCGGCAGCGACACCCGCGCTTCGCCGCAGCGGGCCACCAGCGGCCCCAGCACCAGGATGGAAGCACGCATCGTCTTGACCCGCTCATACGGCGCCACCGGATTGTCGAGCCCGGAAGCGTCCAGCGTCACGCTATCGGCCTCACGGCTGACCTTCACCCCCATCTGCTCGATCAGGGCAAGCAGGGTATCAATGTCCTTGAGTGCGGGCACATTCGTGAAACGCACCGGTTCGGCGGTGAGCAGGGCAGTGCACAACACCGGCAGGGCGGCATTCTTGGCGCCGGAAATGGCGATCTCGCCCGACAGGCGCACCCCGCCGGCAATCAAAAGCTTGTCCATCACGCAGTCACAGCCCCAGTTCCTGGCGCGCCTGCGCCCACTGTGCCGGGGTGTAGGTCTGCAGTTGCAGGGCGTGTATCTCGTGGCCCATCAAGGCGCCCAGCGTGGCATACACTGCCTGGTGCTGGCGCACCCGGCTCATGCCCTCGAACGTGCCACTCACCACGATCCCGGTGAAATGCACGCCATCGTCGCCCGCAATCTCCACGAACTCGCACGGCATCCCCTCGCCAATCAGGCGCTTGATCTCGGCTGCTTCAAACATCATTCATCCAATCCTTCAGGCCCGCAGCTTGTAGCCCCGCGCCAGCACGGCCAGGGTCAGTACTGCGAGGAATACAAAACAAAACCCCACCACGCCCAGGCTCAGCCAGGGCGATACATCGGACTGACCGAAAAAGCCGTAACGGAAGCCATCGATCATGAAGAAGAAAGGGTTCACATGCGACACATCCTGCCACAACGGCGGCAGCGAATGAATCGAGTAGAACACGCCGGACAGCATCGTGAGCGGCATGATCAGAAAATTCTGGAAAGCCGACAACTGGTCGAACTTCTCGGCCCAGATGCCACCAAGCACCCCCATCGAGCCGAGAATGCCACCGCCGAACACCGCAAACGCCAGCACCCACAGCGGATGGGCCATCGGCAGATCGACAAAGGGCAGCGCCACCAGCCACACCCCCACCCCGACGAACAGGCCGCGCAGCACCGAAGCCAGCACATACGCAGCGTAGAACTCCACATACGAGATCGGTGGCAGCAGCACGAAGATGATGTTACCGGTAATCTTGCTCTGAATCAGCGACGACGAACTGTTGGCAAAGGCGTTCTGCAGCAGCGACATCATCACCAGCCCGGGCACCAGAAAGCTGGTGTAGGCAATATCGCCATACACGGTCACATGGCGGTCGAGCACATGGGAGAAAATCAGCAGAAACAGCAGCGCATTGAGCACCGGCGCGGCAATCGTCTGGAAAGCCACCTTCCAGAAGCGCAGCACTTCCTTGTAGAGCAGCGTGCGAAAGCCGGTCCACGGCGAAATGTGCGGATCGCCCCGCATGCCCGCACCATCACTCACGGTTCATCACCTCAACGAAAACCTGTTCGAGATCGGCCTCGCCGACGACAATCTCCTCGATGCCCGCCCCCGCCTCGCGCAGTCGGGCCAGAATCTGCTCCACCTCGGCATAGGCCTCGAAGGCAAAGCGCACCCCCCGCCCCGACTCATCCGGCACGCCCCCCAGGGCCAGGCCCTTCTCCGGTGCGCTCAGGCGCACCCCCAGGCTATGCGAGGCAAACTGCCGCAGCAGCACCTCGGTGCGCTCCAGCGCCACGATGCGTCCGCCCTTGAGCATGGCGATCCGCCCGCACAGGGTTTCGGCCTCTTCCAGATAGTGGGTCGTGAGCACGATGGTATGGCCGTCGCGGTTGAGCTTGCGAATGAACTGCCACAGCCCCTGACGCAACTCGACATCCACCCCGGCAGTCGGCTCGTCAAGGACGATCACCGGAGGTCTATGCACCAGCGCCTGCGCCACCAGCACCCGGCGCTTCATGCCACCCGAGAGGGTGCGCATGTTCGCATCGGCCTTGTGCAGCAGATCGAGATGCCCGAGGATCTCATCGATCCAGTCATCGTTGCGCCGGATGCCGAAATAACCGGACTGGATGCGCAGCAACTCGCGCACCGAGAAGAACGGATCGAACACCAGCTCCTGCGGTACCACGCCCAGTTGCCGGCGCGCCTGACGATACTCGGTCACCACATCGTGGCCCATGATCGAAATCGAACCCGAAGTCGGGCGCACCAGACCGGCCATGGAGGAAATCAGCGTGGTCTTGCCCGCCCCGTTGGGGCCGAGCAGGCCAAAGAACTCGCCCTGCGCCACCTCCAGACTGACACTGGACAGGGCGCTGAACGAAGCGTAACGCTTCGACACCGAATCGATGCGAATGGCGGGCGTGGCCGGAGCAGCAGAAGAAACAGACACAGTCATGCGGCGGGCAAGCAAGGAGCAGGAGACAGGGACATCAGCAAGGCTCAGGCACACTGGGCGGCGGACCGGGCAGCAGTTCGCGCACGCCGTACAGCTCGGCCAGGCTGTCCAGCCCGGCCGGCAGGCCGGTCAGCCACACAGGGTGACCAGCCGCAGCGGCCACCCGCATCCAGTCGAACAATAGCGCCAGTGCGCTCGAATCGGCCTCGGAGACGTCAGACAGATCCACCAGCAGGTCACCCTGTGCGGCCAGCGCCCGCCCCTGCGCATGCACGGTCGACGCAGTGACCATGGTGAGCGCACCCTGCGGCGCCAGTCTGCCCCGGGTTTCGGTGACGGCCATCGCTCAGGACGCCTCGGCTTGCGTGCGGGCCTGCTCGGCGCGGCTCTCGAGGGAGCGGATCAACCCGTCGATGCCGCCACTGCGGATTTCCTGGGCAAAGGTGCTGCGGTAGTTGGTCACCAGGCTCACGCCGGCCACCGCAATGTCGAACACCTTCCAGCCATCGCTGCCCAACTCCAGGGTGTAATCCACCTCGATCGGCTGTGCGCCGGACTGGCGGATCTCGCTCAGCACCCGCACCGTCCGGTCGCCCTCGTTCATGCGGAAGGGCTTGAAGTGGATGGTCTGGTCACGATATTGGGTGAGCGCGTTGGAGTACGTGCGCACCAGCAGGTTATAGAAGGCGTCCATCAGTTTTTGCTGCTGATCCGGCGAGGCATCGCGCCAGTCACGTCCAACGGCCAGCATGGTCATGCGGCGGAAGTTGAAGTGCGGCAGCACCACCTCTTCGACCAGGCGGATGGCCTCGTCGGTATTGCCTGCGCGCAACTGGGTGTCGTTGCGGACAATTTCCAGCACCTCATCGGAAATGCGCTGCACCAGCACATCGGGACGCTCACCACTGGCCAGCGCCAGCACGGGCAGACAGGCCAGCAAGGCGCAGAAAAACCACTTGTTGAAACGCTTTACCATTGAATTGACTCCAGATTGATTGGCCTTGCCCCCTGCTGCCGTCCGGATCGGCTCAGCGCGAGCAAAGACACGCTGTTCAGTCACTGTCGGACAGTGCGACCGGGGCTCAGTTTCGCCCACTGGGCACGAAGGCCGGTGCATCCTCATCGTCGTCCATCCAGTCTTCATCGTCGTAACCGACCGGCACATTGCCATCGAAGACCTTGTAGCGACGCTGCTGCAGGTAAAAATCGCGCACATACGCATAGGGGTCGGTGGTCGCGGTCTCCAGCGTCTGATCGAGCCCGAGCAGACGTGAGCGCTGGTGCGCCAGGCGCAGGCCGACCATGCTGTTGCGGGTACGCACATGGTCGATACCCCAGACATCGTCCTCGTACATGTTGACCGGAATCGCTGCCGCGTCGCGCAGGGTGCGCGGCCCGAAGAAGGGCACCACCACATAGGGCCCCTCGCCCACGCCCCAGACGGCCAGGGTCTGACCAAAGTCCTCGTCATGCTTGGGCAAACCGGCTTCGGTGGCGATATCGAGCAGCCCCGCAAGACCGAAGGTGGAGTTCAGCGCCACCCGCATCCAGTCCGACAGACCGTCGGCCACCTTCCCCTGCAGGATGTTGTTGGCGCCAATCCACACATCGCCCAGGTTGCTGAAGAAGTTGCCCACCCCCGTACGCACCGGCGACGGCGTGACTGCTTCATAAATCTCGGCTGCCGGCTTCAGCACCGCGCGGTCCACCCGGTCGTTGAAGCCATACATCGCCCGGTTGAAGCCTTCCAGCGGATCGTCGGGGTTGGCCGGACGGCTGGCACAGCCGCTCACAAGCAGAGCCACTGCCAGTACTGCACCACAGGCCAGACGGCCGAGGCGATTATTATCGTTGGTCATGATCAGGAAAATGGAATGAATCTACCCCAGGGGGCTTCAGTTGGCGGGCGCTTCGGCCGCGCGGTCAAACATGAACTGCCCGATCAGCTTTTCGAGCACCACCGCAGACTGGGTGATCATCACCGCCTCGCCATCCTCCAGCATCTCGATGTCACCGCCGGGATCGAGCCCGATGTACTGCTCGCCGAGCAGCCCGGACGTCAGGATGGACGCGATCGTATCACGCGGAAACGGATAGCGGCGATCGATGGTGAACACCACCTCGGCGCGATACGAATCGGTGTTGAAGCGGATCTCACTGACCCGCCCCACCACCACCCCCGCACTCTTCACCGGCGCACGCACCTTCAGTCCGCCGATGTTGTCGAACTGCGCACGCACGCTGTATGCGTCCTGAAAATGCCCCCCGGAAAAGCTGCCCACCCGCAGGGACAGAAAGAACAGCGCTGCGATGCCGATCAGCACGAACAGCCCCGTCCATAGATCAATTGTCGTCCGGCTCAAGATCCACCCCGAAACATGAAAGAAGTAAGAATGAAGTCCAGCGCCAGGATCACCAGCGCCGAACTGACCACCGTGCGGGTGATCGCACGCGACACCCCCTCTGCGGTAGGCGTGCAGTCATAGCCCTCGAACACCGCGATCAGCGCCACCGCAAAACCGAACACCACGCTCTTGATCACGCCATTCAGAACGTCGTAGCGGAAGTCTACCGCTGCCTGCATCTGCGACCAGAACGCGCCCTCGTCCACGCCGATCACCACCACCCCGATCAGCCAGCCACCGAACACGCCCATCACCGAGAAAATCGCTGCCAGCAAGGGCATGGAAATGACCCCACCCCAGAAACGCGGCGCCACCACCCGGGCAATCGGACTGACCGCCATCATGTCCATCGCCTTGAGCTGCTCGGTCACCTTCATCAGACCGATTTCGGCCGTCACGGCCGATCCGGCACGGCTGGCAAACAGCAGGCCTGCCACCACCGGCCCGAGCTCGCGCACCAGCGACAGGGCCACCAGCACGCCCAGCGCATCGCCCGAACCGAAGCGCTGCAGGGTTTCATAGCCTTGCAGGCCAAGCACCATGCCGACGAACAGCCCGGACACGACAATGATCAGCAGCGAAAGCACACCACTGAAATAGATTTCACGAATCGTCAGGTGCAAGCGCCGGAAGGACTGCCCCGAATACAGCAGCAACAAGGCCAGGAAGCGTGCCGCAAAACCGAGCCGCCACACCCCATCGACCACCCTGCCGCCCAGCGCCTGCACCCGCGCCATCAACCAGTTCATTGCCCACCTCCGCCAATCAGGCTTGCGGCCATGGGCGGCGCCGGATAATGGAACGGCACCGGCCCATCGGCCTCGGCATGCACGAACTGATGCACGAAGGGATCGGTCGAAGCCCGGATCTCGTCGGGCGTGCCCTGCGCAACGATGCGCCCCGAGGAGACGAAATACACATAATCGACAATTTCCAGCGACTCCTGCACATCGTGAGTGACCAGGATGGAGCAGGCCCCCAGCGCATCGTTGAGCCGGCGGATGAGCTGCCCCACCACCCCGAGAGAGATCGGGTCCAGCCCGGCAAACGGTTCGTCATACATGACCAGCATCGGATCGAGCGCCACCGCCCGTGCCAGCGCCACCCGCCGCGCCATGCCCCCCGACAGCTCGGCCGGCATCAGTCGCGCCGCGCCGCGCAGCCCCACCGCCTGCAGCTTCATCATCACCAGATCATGAATCAGCTCGGGCGACAGGTCGGTATGCTCACGCAGCGGAAAAGCCACGTTGTCGAACACCGACATGTCGGTAAATAGCGCCCCGAACTGGAACAACATGCCCATGCGTCGGCGCATCCGGTACAGCGCCTCGCGCCCCAACCCGGGCACCGCCTGCCCATCCACCCACACCTCCCCGGCCGAGGGGCGCAACTGCCCGCCAATCAGGCGCAACAGCGTGGTCTTGCCGCTGCCGCTGCCGCCCATGATCGCCACCACCTGCCCCCGCCTCACCTCCAGGTCGATGCCACTGAGGATTTCACGCTCGCCATAGGCAAAGCGCGCCTGACGGAGCCGCACCAAAGCCTCACCGGAGGTGATGGAAGCTACGGAAGGGTTCGAGGACGCTTTAGGGATCAGTGACATACGTCAGCCATGATGAATCGGGCGCTCACCCGGACAGTCACCAGCAAAACAACAGCACGGCGCCAGCACGGGTCGGGCCACATTCGGGCAAATAGAACGAACATTCTAACACACTGACCCGCCTCGCCGGACACACCATCGCTCACCACACAATCATGCATGGTGCAACACGAACCCGCCGGTCGGGGCTCTGATATACTTTGCCGTTCAGCCCCGCCCGGCAGTGCGGGTACAGCACACTGCAAGGTCCAGAGAGATTCCAGAGATCCAACCCTGACCGGAACGGTCCCTGCATCGTTCCCACAACCGCCCCACTGCGGGCCCGTCGCCTCATGACCGAAACCTCGCCTCCTGTCCGTCCATTGCCGGACCCACTCGAAATGGCCCGGCGCGTGCTGCGCATCGAAGCCGAAGCGGTGGCCGCGCTGGCCGACCGGCTGGATGCCGGCTTCGCGCGCGCGGTGCGCATGATTCTCGAACGCCGGGGGCGCGTCATCGTGACCGGCATCGGCAAGTCCGGGCACATCGGCCGCAAGCTCGCCGCCACCCTTGCCAGCACTGGCACACCCGCCTACTTCGTGCATGCCGCCGAAGCCGCTCACGGCGACCTGGGCATGATCACCAGCGACGACATCGTGATTGCCCTGTCCAACTCCGGCGCAAGCGAAGAGGTGCTCACCATCGTTCCGCTGGTGAAGCGTCAGGGCGCACGCCTGATCGCCATGACCGGACGTTCCGACTCGCCGCTTGCCCGCGAGGCCGACGTGCATCTGGATGCGGCCGTGGCCGAAGAGGCCTGCCCGCTCAATCTCGCCCCCACCGCCAGCACCACCGCAGCCCTGGCACTGGGCGACGCGCTGGCGGTGGCCGTGCTCGATGCGCGCGGCTTTGGCGCCGAAGACTTCGCCCGTTCCCACCCGGGCGGCAGCCTGGGTCGCCGCCTGCTGACCCATGTACGGGACATCATGCGGCCGGCCAGCCGGGTGCCCATGGTCAGCGACGCGGCACCGGCCGGCCAGGCCCTGCTCGCAATGACCCGGGGCGGACTGGGCATGACCGCCGTGCAGGACAGCAATGGCAAGCTCGCCGGCATCTTCACCGACGGCGACCTGCGCCGTGCAATCGAGCGCGGGTTCGATGTGCATGGCACGCCGATCGGCGAAATCATGACCCGCTCGCCGCAAAGCATCTCGCCCGACGCCCTGGCCGTGCAAGGCGCCGAAATGATGGAACGGCTGCGCATCAGCCAGTTGCTGGTACTCGACGCCGACGGCGCCTTGCTGGGCGCACTCAACACACATGATCTGATGCAGGCAAAGGTGATCTGATGCAGGTTCGCGAACGTGCCGCCCGCTTGCGGCTGATGGGCTTCGATGTCGACGGCGTGATGACCGACGGCAGTCTCTACTTCACCGCGCAGGGCGAAGAAATCAAGGTCTTTTCCAGTCTTGACGGACATGGCCTGAAGATGCTGCGACAGGCCGGCATCGAGGTGGTCATCATCAGCGGCCGCAGCTCCCGGGCGCTCGAACTGCGCGCCGAGAACCTGGGCATCGACGACCTGTACATGGGCGTGGAAGACAAGCGCGCCTGCCTCTACGACCTGCTCGCCCGCAAGGGCCTGGACGCCCAGGAGGCCGGCTACATGGGCGACGACATCGTGGATCTCCCCATTCTGCGCATCTGCGGCTTTTCCGCCACCCCGGCAGACGGACACGACTTCGTGAAGCGCCATGTGCATCTGGTCACCCGGCAGGAGGGCGGACGCGGTGCAGTGCGCGAAGTGTGCGACTTCATCCTCGACGCCCAGGGTCGGCTCGAAGCCCTGCACCAGGCCTGCCTGGACTGAGCCTGCAGAGTCTGCCGCAATGCGCCCCACCGCCGAACAACTCTACCCGCTTGCCGTGCTCGCCGTGCTCGCGGGTGCCAGCCTCTGGCTCGACTACAGCACCCGCACCCAGGACAGCGCCTCGGGCGTACGCCCACTGGGCGACCCCGACTTCGTCGCCGAGCAGGTCCGGCTGGTCAGCTTCGACGCTCAGGGGCAAGCCGAATACACCCTCACCGCCCACCAGGTCACGCACTACCCCGACCAGGCCCTGAGCATCCTGCTCCAGCCCGAACTGCACATGCTCGAATCCGGCCCGCAAGCCCCTGATGCGGCGCAGGCCCCCACCGGTCGACCACAAGTGCGCATCCAGGCCTCCGTCGGCCGTGCCTACGAACAGGACGAACGCATCGAGCTCGACGGCCATGTGCTAGTCCGGCGCGACACCGCAGACGACGCCCCGCCCATGACCCTCGAAACCACCACGCTCACCGTCTGGCCTGCGGCGCAACGCGCTTACAGCCCTGCCCCGGTGCGTCTCGAGCAGGGGCGCAGCCTCGCCACCGGCGACGGCCTTCGGGCCGACAACCTGTTCGGCACATTCGAACTCATCGGCAATACGCGCGTCACCATAAACTAGCCACCCGCACCGGACGCCCCCTTCCGAGGACACCATGATCGAGAAACGTCTCCTGCCTGCCCTCCTGCTGGTCATCGGCCTGCTCATCGCGCTGCCCGTCCTGGCCGCCTCCGACGACCGCAACCAGCCGGTCAACATCGAAGCCGACAAGGTCACGGTCGACGACCGCAACAAGACCCACACCTTTGAAGGCAACGTCATCCTGACCCAGGGCAGCCTGGAGATTCGCGGGCAGCGCATGGTGGTCATTCAAGGCGCGGACGGCTTCCAGACCGGCGTGGCCACCGGCAGCGCCGAACACCCGGCCACCTTCCGCCAGCGCCGCGCGGGCACCGGCGACATCGTGCAGGGCGCAGCCGAACGCATCGAGTACGACACCCGCGCCGAGCGTGCGCGGCTTTTCAACCATGCCAGGGTCTCGGCCGGTGGCGACGTGGTCACCGGAGACTTCATCGAATACGACGCCATGACCGAACGCTATTTCGCCTCGAACACGCCCGAGGGGGAAGGCGGTGGCCGGGTCCGTGCAGTCATCCAGCCACGTGCCACCGACAGCCCGGCTCCGGGCAACTGAACCGTTTTTCAACCACACCCGCAACACCCACGGAGGGAGCATGTCGTTTGAACACATCCTCGTCGAAACCCGCGACCGCGTCGGCCTGATCACACTCAACCGACCCCAGGCGCTCAACGCGCTCAACGATCAACTGATCGACGAAGTCGGTGCCGCGCTCGACCAGTTCGAGCAAGACGAGAACATCGGCGCCATCGTCATCACCGGCTCCGAAAAGGCCTTTGCCGCAGGCGCCGATATCGGCGCAATGGCCAGCTTCTCCTACATGGACGCCTACAAGGGCGACTACATCACCCGCAACTGGGAGCGCGTGAAGACCTGCCGCAAACCGGTCATCGCGGCGGTGGCCGGCTATGCGCTGGGCGGCGGCTGCGAACTGGCGATGATGTGCGACATGATCTTCGCTGCCGACAACGCAAAGTTCGGTCAACCGGAAATCAAGCTCGGCATCCTGCCCGGCGCCGGCGGCACCCAGCGCCTGCCGCGCGCCGTCGGCAAGGCCAAGGCCATGGACATGTGCCTGACCGCCCGCATGATCGACGCAGAGGAAGCCGAACGCTCCGGCCTGGTGGCCCGCGTCATCCCCGCCGACCGCCTGCTCGAAGAGACGCTCGCGGCAGCCAGCACCATCGCCGGCTACTCACTGCCGGTGGTGATGATGATCAAGGAGTCCGTCAATCGCGCCTTTGAAAGCAGCCTCAACGAAGGGTTGCTGTTCGAGCGCCGGGTGTTCCACTCCGCTTTTGCGCTGGACGACCAGAAGGAAGGCATGGCCGCCTTTGTCGCCAAGCGCAAGCCCGACTTCAAGCACCGCTGACCCGCCCCATCCACGACGCCCGACAGCCCGGCAGGGCTGCCCCGGGCGTCGGCATCGCCTCCCGCCACACCTCGCAGCCCTCCCCCGCCTTTCGCAGTTCCTTCTGCAAACTCACGCACCCTCTCGGCAGCAACGCCCAAAGCAATTCCCACGGCATTTACAGAACACCCAAAAAGGATGCTGGCAGCGCGTCAAATGATGCCATATTCATCATGTCTGACAACTCCCATACGGCCCCGTATGTTCAATTTTTCAATAACTTGCGCTATGTGAAAACTTACCGAAAGGTAGATTGTGCATCGCACAAAAATAAAGCTTGACAGCGCGTTTTCGATGTCTATACTTTGCATCATGCTGCGACGCACCAGTCTAGTGCCCACACCCGGACCCGTGCCCGCAGACTCACTGAATGCCGTACCGCTACACCCCCGATTTCGTTTTCTGACAAGGAGATTCACATGTTCAACACCCCCGAGCAGTTCGCCAACACCAACAAGGCCAACATCGAAACCGCCCTGAGCATCACCAACACCGCCTTCGCCAACATCGAGCGCCTGGCAGCCCTGAACCTGAACACCGCACGTGGCCTGCTCGAAGACGCCGTCACCAACGCCAAGTCGCTGATGGCCGTGAAGGACGTGCAGGAACTCGTCAACCTGCAGACCTCGCTGGCCCAGCCGATGGTCGAAAAGGCCGTTGCCTACAACCGCAGCGTGTATGAGATCGCCAGCCAGAGCCAGGAAGAAGTCTCGAAGCTGATCGAAGCCCAGATCGCCGAACTGAACAAGAACCTGGCTGCCGTCCTCGACAAGGCTGCCAAGTCCGCTCCCGCCGGTTCCGACGTGGCCGTGGCTGCCGTCAAGTCCGCCATCGCCGCTGCCAACAGCGCCTACGACAGCGTGAACAAGGCCGCCAAGCAGGTTGCCGAGATCGCCGAAGCCAACGTGACCGCCGCCACCAACGCGACCGTCAAGGCTGTCGGCACCGCTGCCAAGGCCGCCCCCAAGAAAGCCGCCTGATCGCCATACGACGATCACAGGTGCCCGCCTCCAAGGGGCTCGGGCACCTGCCGCAGTCATACAAAACCCCGCATACGCGGGGTTTTGTTCTTTCTGGTCCGTTTTTTTCACATCTCGCGTAAAGTTGTGCCCACCACTGCCGATATCGATTGCAGAACCTGCACGGATCGGACATCCCATGATGGAGCACACAAAATGAAAGCACGCCCTCTTCTTGCAGCGCTCGCCGGCAGCGTGCTGCTCTCGGGTTGCCTGATGGGCCTCGGACAGCCTGCTCAAGTGGCGCCCCCCCAGCGCTTCGTTGCAACCGGGCATGGCGCGATCGCCAGCACCGGCTTTCAGCTCAACAACGCCCAACAGCGCCTGATGGCCCAGCGCGCCGCACGGGTGGATGCTTATCGCGCGCTCGCCGAACAGATCTACGGGCTGCGGGTCAGCGGCAATACCACGGTCTCGGCCTTCGCCACCCAGAACGACACGGTGCGCGCCTATGTCGACAGCCACCTTCGGGGCGCACGCCTGGTCGAAATGACGCAGTTGCCCGATGGCAATTACGAAGCCACCGTCGAGCTCGAACTGCCCGGCAGATTCACCGACTGCATCTCCGGGCGCCAGCAGGCCTGCGTTGCACCAAGCGCCGTCAGCGCCCCCGCAGCAAGAGAATGCATCGCGGGCGGATGCGTGCAGCCGAGCAACCAGTATTACAGTCCGCAGCAATGAGCCTGCATACCCGACTGCGTCCGCCGCTGCTGGCCCTGGCGTTCTCCCTGGCACTGCTGCCTGCAGGTGCATGGGCTCAGGTGCAGTTGCTCAGCGCCATGGGGAGCGCCCCCGTGGTCGAGGGCGACAGCCGCAGCGCACGCGAAGCGGCCATACGCGACGCACTGGCCGAGATCAGCCGGCAATCCGCCGTGGATGTCCGCAGCACCACCACCGTGATGCACGGACAAATCACCGAAGAGCGCACCACCCTGCGCTCGCAGTTGCGCATCCGGCGTCATCAGGTGGTGCATGAGGCGCACGAAGGCGACCTGTACCGTGTACTGGTGGAAGCCGAAGTGGTGCCACCCGACTTCTCCGCCCAGGCGGCGAGCCGGTGTGACAGCCCGCTGGTCAGGCGTGTGCTGGTCGGCGGCTTTCCCCTGCGACGTCCGGACGAACTGCTGCAGCACGAGCTGCACGGCTATGCCCGCCTCACCGCCAGCGAGATCGCCCAGCGCTTTGCCGCCGATGCGCCACTGCTGGTGGATCACAAGGGCAGCCTGATGCTGCGCCTGAGCCTGCCCGAGCATGTGGAAGCCGATGTGCTGCTGGATGAACAGACCTGGACACGGGTACGCGAAGCCGCTGCCGCCCATCGGGCGCAATATGTGCTGGTCGGCCAGTTCCGCAGCTTTGCGCTCAACCCCTCACAAAACCGCCGCAACCTGGAGCTCGATGTGTTGCTGCTCGACGCCTACTCGGCCAGCTGCGTGGCACGCACCCGCCTGCAGGAAACCGCCTCCGGCCGGGTCGTCGTGCCGGCCGGCACCCGTTTCGGCAGCCCGGAACATTACGCCACCGGGTTGGGTCGGGCGTATCTGAAACTGATTGAACAGGCCAGCGCCTGGGCCAGCACGCAGGCGCGTTGCCAGCCCTTTGGTGTGAGGGTGGTGAGCACCGAAGGGGAGCGCATCCACCTGGATGCCGGTGCCGAACAGGGTTTGCAGAATGGCGACATTCTGATGGTCACCCGCCAGGGCAGCACGCCGATCGTCACCCCGCAGGGCGAGATCCTGGGCCAGGAGCAATACCGCCTGGGCGAAGCGCGCATCACGGCGGTGTATCCACGCTTTTCCGTCGCCGAAATGGTTGATCGACGCTTCATGCCGGGCGTCGGCGACACCCTGTACGCCGAGTGAGCCGGCACCGCAGCACGCGCGCCCCTCAGGGCTGCTGCTGTCCTGCCGGCTCTGGCGGCTCTGGCGTTGCCGGCTCCGCAGGGGGCGTGTCGCGGTAATGGTGCGGAAACAGCCGACGCATCTCGGCTTCGATCCAGGCCTCGGCGCGGGCGTTCACCTCGGAAGCCTCCAGCCCGGTGGTGTCGATGGCCGGACCAATGCTCACCACCACCTCACCCGGCCGCTTGATGAAGGCATTGCGCCGCCAGAACTCACCCGCGTTGTGCGCCACCGGCACCACCGGCACCCCGGCCTGCACGGCCAGCCAGGCGCCCCCGGGCTTGTAGCGCCGTGTCGCTCCGGGGGCCACACGCGTTCCCTCCGGAAACACCACCACCCAGAACCCCTCGGAAATGCGCGCCCTGCCCTGCTCCACCACCTGGGTCAGCGCATCCTTGCCCGCCGCACGGTCAATCGCAATCATCGGCATCTGCGCCAGCCCCCAGCCAAAAAAGGGCACGCGCAGCAATTCCTTCTTCAACACGAAACAGATCGGCGGAAAGATTTTCTGGAAGGCAATCGTCTCCCAGGCCGACTGGTGCTTGGACAGCACCACCGACGGGCCGGCAGGCATGTTCTCGCGACCGACCACCCGGTAGCGCATGCCGAGCACATGCCAGATGAACCACATCACGATGCGCGCCCAGCGCGTGATGATGCTGTAGCGCGTCTGTGGCGCAAAGGGAAAGGTGAGCAGGCACAGCAAGGCATACGGCGGCGTGAGTACCGCCAGCATCAGTGCAAACAGCAGGGAACGGATCAGGACCACGTGTCACTCAATCGGTAAGATGTACGGCATACGCCGCAAGATCGGAAAAAACCGGGATGTCGGCCGGAAATTCGGGCAGCTTCCGGGTTGCCTCGCCCTTGCCTGTGAGCACCAGCACCGGCTGCGCACCGGCGGTCCGGGCCGCCTGCATGTCGCGCAGGCTGTCGCCCACCGCCGGCACCCTGGCCAGGTCCATGTTGAAGCGCTCGGCAATCTGCAGCAGCATGCCCGGCTGTGGCTTGCGGCAGGCGCAGGTCGAATCCGCCGGATGCGGGCAGAAAAAGATCGCATCGAGCCGGCCCCCCACGGCCGCCAGCGCCTTCACCATCTTGTCGTTGATCGCATTGAGCGTGTCCATGCCAAACAGGCCACGGCCAATGCCCGACTGGTTGGAGGCCACCACCACCCGCCAGCCCCACTGGTTCAGGCGGGCAATGGCCTCAAGCGAGCCGGGAATCGGTTTCCACTCCTCCGGCGACTTGATGAACTGCTCGGAGTCCTGGTTGATGACCCCGTCACGATCGAGAATGATCAGCTTCATCGACTACGCCCTTCTGAAGATCATGGGCATGCCCGCACTGCACATGCCCCGGCAGACAATCAGGCCGCCGACAGTCTGGAGAGGTCGGCCACCCCGTTCATCAGGCCCGCCAGCTCGCGCAGCAGCCCAAGCCGGTTGGCACGCACGGCGGGGTCTTCGGCCATCACCATGACGCCGTCGAAGAAGCTGTCCACCGCCTCGCGCAGCCCTGCCAGCGTGGTGAGCGCTTCGGTGTAGGCCTGACCCTCCAGATGCGCCAGCACCTGCGGCGTCAGCTCGGCGAGTTGTTCGAACAGGGCGCGTTCGGCCGGCTCGGACAACAGGGCAGCCGAGGGTGCGGGCAGTTCGCCCTCCACCTTGCGCAAGATGTTCACGATGCGCTTGTTGGCGGCTGCCAGGGCTGCTGCCTCCGGCAGGCTCTGGAAGCTGCGCACCGCGTTCAGACGCGGCAGCACCAGATCGATGCGGGTCGGGCGCAGCGCAATCACCGCATCGATGGCATCGGGCGCATGACCCGCATCGCGCAGCAGGTTGCGCAGGCGCTCGAACATGAAATCGAGCAGCTTGTCCTTGAAGGCCTGGGTCAGCACGCCCTTGTGGAAGGAGGCGGCCGTCACATCGATCAGCTCGCCCAGATCCAGCGGCAGCGGCTTTTCCATCAGGATGCGCAGCACACCCAGCGCGGCACGACGCAGCCCGAAGGGGTCGCGGTCGCCGGTGGGCAGCTCGCCAATGCCGAAAAAGCCGGTCAGGGATTCGAGCTTGTCGGCCAGCGCCACTGCGCAGGCCACCAGGCCTTCGGGCAGGCGGTCGCCGGCAAAGCGCGGCCAGTAGTGCTGCTCCACCGCGTTCGCCACGTCTTCGCTCAGCCCTTCGTGCAGCGCGTAGTAACGCCCCATCACCCCCTGCAGCTCGGGAAACTCACCCACCATTTCGGACAGCAGGTCGGCCTTCATCACCAGCGCGGCACGTTCGGCCAGATTCGCCGGGGCGCCCAGCTGCTCGCCCACCGTGCGCGCAATGCTGGCCAGCCGCTCCACCCGTTCGCCCAGCGACCCCAGGCGGTTGTGATACACCACGCCGCCCAGCTTGAGCGCCCGGGAGGCGAAGCCGTGACGCTTGTCCTGCTCCAGGAAGAAGCGCGCATCGGCCAGGCGCGGACGCACCACCCGCTGGTTGCCGGCGATGATGTTGCCCGGGTCGCTCACCCGCATGTTGGACACGATCAGAAAGCGGTTGAGCAACCGGCCCTGCGGGTCGAACAGGGGGAAATACTTCTGGTTGGCACGCATCGTCAGGATCAGGCACTCCTGCGGCACTTCCAGAAACTCGCGTTCAAACTCGCCCACATACACGGTCGGATGCTCGACCAGGGCACACACTTCGTCGAGCAAGTCGTCAAAGTCGCCCAGCGAAGCCTGTTCGCTGGCGGCTGCCGCATGCAGCTGGCGCGCGATGTCTTCGCGCCGGGCCATGAAATCGGGCACCACCTTGCCTTCCGCCAGCAAGGCCGGTTCATAGGCATCGGCGCTGGCCAGTTCGATCTCGCCCCGGCTCATGAAACGGTGGCCCAGCGTGATGCGCCCGGCTTGCAGCCCGAGCACCTCGCCCGGCACCACCACATCGCCATGCAGCATCACCAGCCGGTGCACCGGCCGCACGAACTGCACGTCGCTGGCGCCCCAGCGCATCAGCTTCGGAATGGGCAGTGCCTTCACCGCCTCCTGCACCACCTGCGCCAGCACATCGGCCAAGCGTGCGCCGTCCTCGGTGCGGGTGTAGAACAGCGCCTCGGCCTTGCCGTCCATGCGCCGTTCGAAATCGGCCACCGCCTCTTCCGCGATGCCTTTTGCCGCCAGCTTCTTGAGCAGGGCCGGGGTCGGTCGTCCTTCGGCATCCAGCCCCACGCTCACCGGCATGATCTTGTCCGACACCTCGCGCGCAGCCGCCTCGGCACGCACCGCCGGCACGCTCACCGCAATGCGGCGCGGGGCGGCGAACCAGCGCATCTGCGCGGCGGCATCGGCCAGGCCGTGGCTGGCCAGCCCCTCGAAAATGCGCTGCGCGAAGGTCTCGCCCAGCCTCGGCAGTGCCTTCGGCGGCAGTTCTTCAGTGACCAGTTCGACCAACAGTGTTGCAACGGACATCAGGCAGCCTCCCCGGCGGATTTGTCGGACTGCAGCATCGGGAAACCGAGTGCCTCACGCGACGCATGATAGGACTGGGCAACCCCGCGCGAGAGGTTGCGGATACGGCCAATGTAGGCGGCACGCTCGGTCACCGAAATCGCACCGCGTGCATCGAGCAGGTTGAAGGTGTGGGCGGCCTTGAGCACCATCTCGTAGGCCGGCAGCGCCAGCCCGGTATCGATCAGGCGGCGCGCTTCGGATTCGTAGTTGCCGAACAGCGAGAACAGGAATTCGACATTCGACTCCTCGAAGTTGTAGCGCGACTGCTCCACCTCGTTCTGGTGATACACATCGCCATACGTCACCCGGGAGCCGTCCGGATAGACGGTCCACACCAGGTCATACACATTCTCGACACCCTGAAGGTACATCGCCAGACGCTCGATGCCATAGGTGATCTCGCCGAGCACCGGCCTGCAGTCCAGCCCGCCAACCTGCTGGAAGTAGGTGAACTGGGTCACCTCCATGCCATCCAGCCACACTTCCCAGCCCAGCCCCCAGGCGCCCAGGGTGGGGTTTTCCCAGTCGTCCTCGACAAAGCGGATGTCATGCACCATGGGGTCGATGCCCAGCGCGCGCAGCGAGTCGAGATACAGGTCCTGAATGTTTGCCGGCGACGGCTTGAGCGCCACCTGAAACTGGTAGTAATGCTGCAGGCGGTTGGGGTTTTCGCCATAGCGGCCGTCCTTGGGACGGCGCGAGGGCTGCACATAGGCAGCGTTCCACGGCTCCGGGCCCAGTGCGCGCAGGCAGGTGGCCACATGGGAGGTTCCGGCCCCCACTTCAAGGTCGATGGGCTGCATCAGCACGCAGCCCCGCTCGGCCCAGAACTGCTGGAGGGTCAGGATGATTTGCTGGAAGGTCGGTTTTTGTCTGGACATGATCCCGGGCGGCATGGGCCGCGCTGATGATGCTTAAAGAAACGGGATTTTACTGACTTTCGCCGCCGGACGCGAAGTTTGCCGCACGTGCGCCCCCGGGCCGGCGCCACCCGGCCAGCAGCAGTGCGAACAGCGCCAGCGACAGGGGCACGCTGTCCCCCCAGCGGGCATACGGCGTCAGCCCCTGATAACCCTGTACCGACACCTGCAGCACACCCTGCTCGAACTGCGCCAGCACGGCCTGCACCGACCCATCGGGCTGCACCAGCGCGGTCATGCCGGTATTGGTCGCGCGCAGCATCGGCCGCCCGGCTTCCATCGCACGCGCCCGGGCAATCTGCAGATGCTGCGGTTGCGCCAGCGAGCGCCCGTACCAGGCCAGGTTGGACAGGTTGAGCATCAGCGTGGCCTCGGGCAAAGCCCGGATCAGTTCATGCCCGAACACGTCTTCATAGCAGATATTCACCGCCACCCGCTGCCCCTGCAGGTACAGCGGCGGTTGATCGGCCGCGCCGGGGCTCTGGTCCGACATCGGAATCTCCGCCAGACGATAGAACCAGCCAAACAACGGCGGCGAGTATTCCCCGAAAGGCACCAGGTGGTGCTTGGCATAAGACTGCGTAGGCGACACCCCCACGCTCATCGCCGAATTGAAGATGCGTCCGGCCTCGTCACGCATGAACACCCCGAACACCAGATCGCTGCCCTGCATCCGCATCTGCCCGGCCAGCAGGTCAAGGTAGCCCGCAGGCAACTGGTCGGCAAGCAGCGGCAGGGTGGTTTCCGGCAGCACGACGATGTCGCTGTGTGCAGCCTGCCCGATGGCCAGCCGTGCGTTGGTTTCCAGCCACTCGCCGAGATGCTCGGGCGACCACTTCAGGCCCTGGTCGATATGGGTCTGAATCAGCGACACCCTCACCGGCGCCCCGTCCGGCGTCGTCCAGCGCACACCGCCCAGCCCCCAGCCAAGCAGCAACAGGCCCGCCGCAGCCAAACCCAGACCACGCCACCGGACCGGCACCAAGGCGGGCGCCCCCGTGCTCAGCCTGCGCCAGCCCCCCCATTGCGCACTCAGCTGCAGGCCCAGCCAGGCCGCGAGCAGGGCCAGCAGCAGCCCCACCCCGAAGACACCGAGCACAGGAAAATAGCCCGCCAGCGGACTGGGCGGCGTCTGCCCATACCCCACCGACAGCCACGGAAACCCGGTCATCAGGCGCCCGCGCGCCCACTCTCCCAGCACCCACAGCCCTGCAAACCCAAGCCCGCCCCACCACACCGAGCACGCCAGCCGCAGCCGCACGAACAGCGCCGCCACCAGCGCCGGGTACAGCGCGAGATACAGACAGAACAGCACAATGGCCAGCCCGGCCAGCGGCGCCGGCACACCGCCATAGCGGTTGAGCGCCACATACAGCCACGACACCCCTGCCAGAAAGGCCCCCAGCCCCCAGGCCAGTCCCAGCAGAAAGCCCGACCGCGTGCGCACCACCCCGACCAGACAGGCCGGCAGCACCGCCAGCCCGATCAGCCCCAGCCCGCACCACTCGAAGGGCGCATGGGCCAGCACCGAGAGCCCCCCGCCCAGCAGGACCAACAAAAAACGCCACCCCAGGCGGACAGGAACAGGATTCACCTCAGTCATGCCGTACCGGGGCACTCAGGCATCGGACTGCGTGCCGGCAGCAGGCAGGCGTTCGACCAGCAGGGTATACACCCGCCGGCTGTCGGCCCGCATCACCTGCAGCCGCAGGCCATCGAGTTCGACCACCTCGCCCCGCCGGGGCAAACGCCCAAGATGGCGAATCACCAACCCGCCCACGGTGTCGGCATCCTCATCGCTGAAGCGGGTCTCGAAGGCGACGTTGAAATCCTCGATTTCGGTGGCCGCCTTCACACGGTAGCGGCCGCTATGATCGAGCAGGATGTTGTCGCCCGCTTCGTCGAAGTCGTATTCGTCCTCGATGTCGCCGACAATCTGTTCGAGCACATCCTCGATGGTCACCAGTCCGGCCACCCCGCCATACTCATCGACGACAATCGCCATGTGATTGCGACTCACGCGAAACTCGCGCAGCAGCACATTCAGGCGCTTGGACTCCGGCACGAACACCGCTGGGCGCAGCATGTCGCGCAGGTCGAACTCCCGGCCGGCGTAATAGCGCAAGAGGTCCTTGGCCAGGAAAATGCCGACAATGTCATCCTTGCCTTCATTCACGGCGGGGAAGCGGGAGTGGGCGGTATCGACGACCAGGTCGGCGATTCTTTCGATGGGCTCATCCAGATGAATCACATCCATCTGCGCCCGGGGAATCATCACCTCGCGCACCTGCATGTCGGAAATCTGCAGGGCGCCCTCGATGATGGTCAAGGCATCGACATCGATCAGGCTGCGATCGCAGGCCGAGCGAAGTTGCGCGAGGAGTTCTTCGCGATCTTCCGGTTCGCGCGTGAGAAAGGCCGAAAGTCGCTCAATTAAGGAAGGTTTTGCTGACGGACTGTCCATTGAATGTACGTAAAGGTGGAGTCGGGGTAGCGTCGAAAATCGGAAGCTGCGCGTCGGGAGCCCGGGACCGGCCCCCGGAATCAGGCGTAAGGATCGGCATGGCCGAGGGCGGCCAGGATCTCCCGCTCCAGCTGCTCCATGACGACCGCATCGGCTTCTTCTTCATGGTCATGCCCCTGCAGATGCAGCATACCATGCACCACCAGATGGGCGAAGTGCGCATCCGGCGTCTTGCCCTGGCTGGTCGCCTCGCGCAGCACCACCGGCACGCAGATCACCAGATCGCCGGCCAGCACCCCGGTGAGCGCATCCGGCATCACCGCATCGTCATACACGAAGGTGAGCACATTGGTGGCGTAATCCTTGCCCCGGTACTCACGGTTGAGCCTGCGACCCTCCGCCTCGCCCACCAGGCGGATCGTCACCTCGGCCACGCCCGACAGCATCGCCGCCTGCGCCCAGCGCCGGATCTGATGCTTGCGCGGCGCGGCGCGCTTGTGCTCGTCATCGAGCGCCTTCTGAATGAACAGGTTGAGCAGCGGCTCACGCACTGGCGCATTCACATCCACCGCCGGCTCGCCTGCCGACGCCGCCCCCTGCAGGCGCAGCACCACGGCGTTGGCCGCCCCGGGTAGCACCCCGAGCTCGGGTTCGCCGCTTGCCGTCTCGGCAATCACCTCGATCCCGGCACCGTCACCACTCAGCGCCACGCTCAGACGCCCGTGTTCGCCAAACTCGAACTCCAGCCAGTCCGCCTGCAGCGGCACCCGGCTGCCATCACGACGCACCGCAATGATCATGGGCAAATCCGGTATTGTGGGGGCGGACTGTTTCGGTTTCGTTGCAGTGCCCGCAGAACCTGCTCGACGCTTTTTGGTCACGGAGTCTGATCCTTGCCGGCCTGCACGGCCGGACGCTGATGTTGATCGTAGGCTTCCACAATGCGCGCCACCAGCGGATGGCGCACCACATCTTCCTTTCCGAACGTGGTGAAGGCAATGCCCCGCACGGTCGACAGCACCTCCCGCGCCTCCAGCAGACCGCTGCGGTTGCCACGCGGCAGGTCCACCTGGGTCAGGTCGCCGGTCACCACCGCCCGGGCGCCGATGCCGATCCGCGTGAGAAACATCTTCATCTGCTCGGGCGTGGTGTTCTGCGCTTCGTCCAGAATGATAAACGCATGATTCAGGGTGCGTCCACGCATGAAGGCCAACGGCGCAATCTCGATGCTGCCCCGCTCAAACAACTTGCCCACGCGGTCGAAGCCCATCAAATCGTATAGCGCGTCATACAGCGGCCGCAGGTAGGGGTCGACCTTCTGCGCCAGATCGCCCGGCAGAAACCCCAGCCGCTCGCCCGCCTCCACCGCCGGCCGGGTCAGGATGATGCGCTCCACCTGCTCGCGCTCGAAGGCATCCACCGCACTGGCCACCGCCAGATAAGTCTTGCCGGTGCCCGCCGGACCGATGCCGAAAGTCACATCATGCGCCTGGATGTTCGCCAGATACTCCACCTGACGCGGCGTGCGCCCATGCAGTTCGGTCTTGCGGGTCATCAGCCGTGGCACGCCGGGCGCCGCATGGCTGGCCGCCTCGGTGCCGATCTCCACCAGCCCGAGTTGCACCTCGTCCAAACCCAGCATGTCGTCCGCCTCGTCGTAAAAGCGCGCCAGCGCCGACACCGCCCGGCGCGCGCAGTGCTGCTCGCCCTGCACCGCAAAACGCCCGCCCCGGCGTGAAATCGTCACATTGAAGGCCGATTCGATCTGGCGCAGGTTCTCATCGAGCACCCCGCACAAATTGGCCAGCCGCTGGTTGTCCAGCGGCTCCACCACCCATTCGCTCACATGCATTCAGGACTCCCGCAGCACGATCTCGCCGCGCAGGCTGTGCGGATTGGCCGCAGTAATCGTCACATCGATGAACGCGCCGATCAGGCGCTCGTGACCCACGAAATTCACCACCCGGTTGTTTGCCGTACGAGCCGCCAGCTCGCCCTCGCGCTTGCGCGAACGGCCTTCCACCAGCACCCGCTCGACCTTGCCCACCATCGCCTGGCTGATCGCCTGCGACTGCTCATCGATGCGCTTTTGCAGGCGCGCCAGCCAGCGCAGCTTGGTGTCCTGCGGCACCGGGTCTTCCAGATCGGCCGCCGGCGTACCCGGGCGGGCGCTATACACAAAGCTGAAAGACGCGTCGAACCCCACCTCGTCGATCAGCTTCATCGTCTTCTCGAAATCCTCTTCGGTCTCCCCCGGAAAACCCACGATGAAATCCGACGACAGCGACAGATCGGGCCGTACCGCACGCAGCTTGCGCACAATCGACTTGAACTCCAGCACCGAATAGCCCCGCTTCATCGCCGCCAGCACCCGGTCGGAGCCCGACTGCACCGGCAGATGGAGATGGCTGACCAGTTTCGGAATCTTTGCATACACATCGATCAGCCGCTGCGTCATCTCGCGCGGGTGAGACGTGGTGTAGCGCATGCGCTCGATGCCCGGAATCTCCGCCACGCACTCCAGCAGAAAGGCAAAATCACCCATTTCCTCAGCATCCCGGCTGATCGGACCGCGCCAGGCATTCACATTCTGCCCGAGCAGCGTCACCTCCTTCACCCCCTGCCCGGCCAGCGTCGCCACCTCGGTCAGAATGTCGTCCAGCGGACGCGACACCTCCTCGCCCCGGGTATACGGCACCACGCAGAAGGTGCAATACTTCGAGCACCCTTCCATGATCGACACAAACGCACTCGACCCCTCCACCCGCGCCGGCGGCATGTTGTCGAACTTCTCGATTTCCGGAAACGAGATATCCACCTGCGAGCGCCCACTGGCCCGCCGTGCCTCAATCAACTGCGGCAGGCGATGCAGGGTCTGCGGCCCGAACACCAGATCCACATAGGGCGCCCGCGCAACGATCGCCTCGCCCTCCTGGCTGGCCACACAGCCCCCCACCCCGATGATCAGCCCCGGCTTGCTCTGCTTCAGATGCTTCACCCGCCCAAGATCGTGAAACACCCGCTCCTGCGCCTTCTCGCGCACCGAACAGGTATTGAACAGGATCACATCCGCCTCTTCCGGATTATCGGTCTTCACCAGCGGCTCACTGGCCCCCAGCACATCCGCCATCTTGTCCGAGTCGTACTCGTTCATCTGGCAGCCGAATGTGCGAATGTACAATTTCTTCATCGGGTCCTTTTTTAGTTGACTCAGGAACACAACAGCCGCTATATTAACAGGCTTAACGGTGATGTAGCTCAGACGGTTAGAGCGACGGATTCATAACCCGTAGGTCGGCGGTTCGATTCCGCCCATCACCACCACAAAATCAAGGGGTTGCAGCGATGCAGCCCCTTTTCATTTTTGGCGGGGTTACGCCGGGGTTACGTTTCCGGACGGTCGCCCGCCTCGCTGGTGCCGCTCTCGGTGTGTGGATTAGGCCCTGCACCGGCAGGATGTGGATCACCCGGCTGTCGGGGGGCTGCTGGTGCGGGTGGATCGGTCAGGCGTCGGCAGTCTCGCGCAGCGGGTACGGCTGGATCAGAATATCGGCGGGCAGACCAAGACCAGCCGACAGGCGGCGAATCATGCCCACTGACAAGGGGCGGGTTCGGTTCAGGATATCCGACACGCGACCACGTGCGCCGATGTACTGCTCAAGGTCCTTGCGCGTCAGCCCGCGTGAGTCCATCACGTATTCGATGAACTCAATCGGGTCGGGGGCCTGAATCGGAAAATGCGCGGTCTCGTAGGCTTCCACCAGCAGGGTGAGCACCTCAAGATCGTCGGCTTCTGCGCTGCCTTCCGGGGCGTCCCACAGGCGTTCGATTTCGGCCAGGGCTTCGGCATGCTCGGCTTCGGTGCGGATAGGCTTCAGTTTCACGGCGGGGGCTCCTAGACGGTTTCGGCGTCGATACGGTCATACTCGGCATGGGTGCCGACAAACCGGATGAACATTGTGGCGGACGTGTAACGCACAGCGACCACCAGCCGGTAATCATTGCCCTTGATGTTGAACACCACGCGATTGTTTCCCAGAAAGCTGGCGTTCCGGTGTGCCGCCTTGATGTCTGCCGGCGTGCTCCATCTGGCGCGGGTCGCTTCTGCATACCAGCCACGCAAGGGCGTTGCGGCTTGCGGGTGCCGCTCCCAAAATTCGCGCAGTGTTTTCAGTGCAATGATGTGCATTGATCCACTCTAGCACGCTACCTTTTTGGTATCAATCGAGCCGCCCACCACGCGCAGGCCCTGCCCGGCCTGTTCTTCGAGGGGCTGGTGGCGCTGGCTACGTCGAGCAGGTGCCACTGCCCGGCATCGTCATCGGCTGTCCGGTGCCCAGCACCAACCAGATGTTGGTGGCCACTGATGTGCCGGTGGCCACGATTTGATTCCTTTTTGAATTCGGTCTGCCAGGGGGAAATTTTCTGTGCATGAGGGGACAGGCGATTTCCGGGGATCACCGGTCCAGAGATTGACCCCGCCCCTCCTTGTGGCCCGCCCTGCTGCTCAAGCAGGAACTCCGGTGCCAGGTCTGCCCCGTTTGCCCATGCCGCCGTTCGCATGATCGGGTGTTGCTGCGCCGTGGCGAACAGCGCCGGATCGCGCAGCGCCTCGAACACTTCGCCCGACAGCTCGGCAGACAGATCAACCTCGCCCGCCGCGCCATTATTGAAGCGCAGGAACAGCCGGAAGCCCGGCAGCGGGGTTACTTCGGTGGTGTGCAGGATCATCGCGCGGCCACAGCGAACCGCCGAATGTCGACCTCCACGCCCGCCGCCGCAGCTTGTTCGGCTTGGCGCAGCAGTGCAGTGGTCACGGCTTCGTCGTGGAAGGTTTCGCCGCAGTTGTCGCACACCACGTCCGGCACGCCACGGAACACCACGGCCATGCCGTCACGTTCGAGCGTTACAGTTGTCAGTCCCGGCCTGGTTTCGCCGTGCTTGCAGATCGGGCATTTCATGATGGTTTCCTCGTTGCGTAGTCGTCCGAACATGCGCCGTACCGCGTGCTGGCGATAGATCAGCCTCATGCCGCGCTCCGCTTGCCCGGCAGCTTCACCACATCCTTCCGGGCCAATCCTTCCAGGCGCCGTTCCAGGCGATCCACCGCGTGGAACACAAAGGCATTGCCCTGCCTGGACTTTTCCAGCAACCCCAGCTCCGCAAGATCAAGAAGGTCAGCCCTGGCGGTCTGATAGACCACATTGTGCACCGCCTGATGCCGGGCGACACGATAGGTCTCCCCAGGGTGCCTGAGCGCGTGCGTCAGCAGCCCGACCTGGCGGTGGTTAAGCTTGCTCCTGAGCCAGCCGGTTCCAAGCAAACGCGTGGCCTCACGCTGCTCGACCGTCTTGCGCGCAAGGTAGTCGTGCAGTCCGGAGATCGCCCGCCGGATCACATCGAGTTGATGAAGTACAAAGTAGGTGGTGTCGTTATGGTCCGTCTCGGTGTAGAGGTAGGCCTGCACATACTGACGCGGCGCCTGGCGCAGAAACTGCGAGATCGAAAGAAACTCCATCAGCCAGTAGCCGCTGCGCGCCATCGACCAATAGAACACTGCACGCGCAGTGCGCCCATTGCCATCGGCAAACGGGTGGTCGTAACCGATCATGAAGTGCAAAAGAATAGCCCGCAACACTGGATGAACGAAGGGCTTCGCCTCGGTACCCTGATTGGCAAACGCGCAGAGTCGCTCCAGACGCTCCGGCAGTGTCTTGTGGCTGGGTGGGTCGTGGAGAACCGTGCCATCCCGATTATCGACCACCTTCACATCGTCACCGGTGCGCAACCGGCCGGCATCGCCCGAATCCTCAAGCGTGTCGAACGTGATCATCCGGTGCAGTTCGAGGATGCGCTCAGGCGTGATCGACTCGTCCCGCAGGCTACGAATGCGATCCATCGCCCGGTAGTTGTTGAAGATCATCCGTTCACTGCGGTCGCGGGGCTTGCGTCCTTCCAGCAGCATCGCCTCGGCGACCTTGCGCGTGGTCGAAGCGCCTTCGAGCTGACTGGAAGTAATCGACTCTTCGATCAGCGAGTGGAGCAGATACCGCTCCCGACTCTCATGGACTGGCGTTCCCTCCGGGCTGCGTATTTGCCCAGCCGCATCGTGCCCAGCCGCATCGCGATCAATGTGATGGAGGTGCACCTGCACCGGCTCGGGCATGGCGAACATGAAGGGCACCCCCGCCTTGTCGAGCAATGGCATGGCCTGCATGCCGCCACTGCGGGCAAACCATACACTCGCCCACCAAAGCTCGGACGACAAGCCTTCGGGCGGAGTCCTGCGGCGCAACTCATCCCAGTGCAGATACCTGCCGGTTGGCAACGGCGTCGAATAGGCCAACACCTTTGGCAAATCCTTGGGATCGACGTTGCGCACGAGATCCTGAACGTTCGGCGGAGACATTGGCAGCTTCACTCTACTAATTCCTGACTTGATTAGTAGAATTTAGTATAGCGACACCTTTACCACCAACGTCTACTAATTTCGCAGTATGTTAGTAATCATTAGTAGACGGCGCCATCGACAAGCAAGCATCCAGGCAACGCTGGTCAGTCCGACCGATCAACGCCTGAAAAAGCGCGACACGGTGCGGGACAGCCATCCGCCCTGCTGCCGGTCTTCGAGCAGTTTCTGCATGCGGCCCTTCACGGTTTTGGCGTAGGAATCGTCGTCGTGGCGAATATGGTTGAACAACCAGCGGTGCAGCAAGGAGTGCAGCGCGTCGACCACCTCCTCACCGCGCTCGAACTGGTCACGCATGTCCGACACCCGGCGCACGAACTGTTCATGCACCTTCTGGTGCGGGCGCAGGTAGGCGTAGCCAACGTCTTCCATGAGCGTCTCTTCGAAGGAAAAATGCGCGACGGTGTAGTCGATCAAGCCATCGAGCACATCCTTCACCAGCTTGCGGTCGCCCTTGCTGCGCGCGTCATCGAGCTGGTTGATGAAACCGACGATCTGCCGGTGCTGGGCATCGATCACGTCGATGCCGGTGTTCAGGTCTTCCGACCAGACGAGGTGGGCCATGCGGATAATCTCTGCGACTGAAGAAGTGGGGGGGTGAATGCCGACAGCCTCGTAGTGCCGCCTTGTCATGACATGATACGCCCGCCACGCAGTGCAGCGGGTGTCCGATGGCCCGGATTATAACATCCTCATAACAGGATGCCCGGCGACCGCCCCCGGGCCAACCTCTGCGCAACCAGCCCACTCCAGCATCATCGCCGCCTCACTTTCTCACACGCCCTCACACAAGCACGCGCTCCTTCAGCATGCGCAGCAGGTACTGACCATAGCCGTTCTTTGCCAGCGGGCTGGCGAGGCGTTCGACCTGGGCGGCGTCGATGAACCCCTTGCGGTAGGCAATCTCCTCCGGGCAGGCCACCTTCAGCCCCTGGCGGTGCTCGATGGTCTGGATGAAGTTGCTCGCCTCGTTCAGGCTCTCATGCGTGCCGGTATCCAGCCACGCATACCCCCGCCCCATGATCTCCACATTCAACTGGCCCTGCTCCAGGTAAATCCGGTTAATGTCGGTGATTTCCAGCTCACCGCGCGCCGAGGGCTTCAGCGTCGCAGCCATGTCCACCACCTGATTGTCGTAAAAATACAGCCCGGTCACCGCATAACTGCTCTTCGGCTGCGCCGGCTTCTCTTCCAGCGAAGTGGCCCGGCCCGCCTCGTCGAAGGCCACCACGCCATAACGCTCGGGGTCATGCACATGATAGGCAAACACGGTGGCCCCCGTGTCGCGCGCCACCGCCCGCTCAAGCTGCCTGTGCAGATCGTGCCCATGAAAAATGTTGTCGCCCAGCACCAGCGCACACGGACCGTCGCCGACAAACTCACGACCGATGATGAACGCCTGCGCCAGCCCGTCCGGGCTGGGCTGCACCGCATACTGGATGTTCAGGCCCCACTGGCTGCCGTCGCCGAGCAACTGCTCGAAGCGCGGCGTATCCTGCGGGGTGGAAATCACCAGAATGTCACGGATGCCCGCCAGCATCAGCGTGCCCAGCGGGTAATAAATCATCGGCTTGTCGTAAATCGGCAGCAACTGCTTGCTCACCGCCAGCGTGGCCGGATACAGCCGGGTGCCGGAACCCCCGGCCAGGATGATGCCTTTCATCAGGAACTCCGTCGAATGTTCAAAAGAACCACGGCATGCCGGCCGTTCAGCCCGCCAGCCCCAGTCGCTCACCGCGATAGCTGCCATCGCGCACCCGGCGCCACCAGGTTTCGTTGTCCAGATACCACTGCACCGTCTTGCGCATGCCCGACTCGAAACTCTCGCGCGGCACCCAGCCCAGCTCACGCTCGATCTTGCCTGCATCGATTGCATAACGCAGGTCATGACCGGGGCGGTCCTGCACAAAGGTAATCAGATCGGCATAGCGTGCCACACCGGCCGGCCGGCGCTCCGGCGCGAGGCTTTCCAGCAACTCGCACAAGGTGTGCACCACCTCCAGATTACGCCGCTCGTTGTGCCCGCCGATGTTGTACTCCTGCCCCGGCCGGCCCTGCTCGAACACCCGCGCCAGTGCCCGCGCGTGATCTTCCACGAACAGCCAGTCGCGCACCTGCCGGCCATCGCCATACACCGGCAGGGGCCGCCCCTCCAGCGCATTGAGGATCATCAACGGGATCAGCTTCTCCGGGAAATGATAGGGCCCGTAGTTGTTCGAGCAATTGGTGGTCACCACCGGCAGACCGTAGGTGTGATGCCAGGCCCGCACCAGATGATCGGACGCCGCCTTGCTGGCCGAATACGGCGAATTGGGCTGATACGGCGTCTCCTCGGTAAACAGCCCCTGCTCACCCAGCGAGCCATACACCTCGTCGGTGGACACATGGTGAAAGCGGAACGCCGCACGCGCCTCATCCTGCAGCGTGCTCCAGTACCGGCGGGCCTCCTCCAGCAGCGTGTAGGTGCCCAGCACATTCGTCTCGATGAACACCCTGGGGCCATCGATGGAGCGGTCCACATGGCTTTCCGCCGCCAGATGAATCACCCCGTCCGGGCGGTGGCGCTCGAACACCCCGCGCACGCCCTGCGCATCGCGAATATCCACCTGCTCGAAGGCATAGCGCGGATCGTCCGCCACCATCGCCACCGAATCCAGATTGCCCGCATACGTCAGGCAATCCAGATTCACCACCTTGTGCCCGGTTTCGGCAATCAGGTGACGCACCAGTGCCGAGCCAATGAAACCGGCACCGCCGGTCACCAGAATTGTCTTGTTCATTGTGAAAAAACGTCCTTGAAGGGGAGATTCGGTGCGGAGGGTTCGGAGCGGATGCCCCGCCAGCCTCAGATCGGCTCGCGGTCCAGCTCCTGCTGCACCTGGGCCAGTGCCGTGGTCCAGTCCGGCAGGCGCACACCGAACGTGTCGGCCAGCTTGCCGGCATCGAGCACCGACCAGGCCGGGCGGGCCGCCGGCAGCGGATATTCATGCGTCGCAATCGGCACGACCTCGCGCACCGCCAGCGCCTCATGGCCACGCTGATGCGCGATGATCGCCTGCGCAAACTCGAACCAGCTGCAACGCCCCGACGACACCAGGTGATACACCCCCGAACAGGCCGCCCCGCGTGCGGCACCGAAGCCGCGATCGAAGCCGCCCTGCCCCGCCGGCTGCCCGCGCAACTGCGCCAGCACCTGTGCGGTGGCCTGCGCGATGTGTCGCGACCAGGTCGGCGCGCCCACCTGATCGGCCACCACCCGCAGCGTATCGCGCTCACGCGCCAGCCGCCGCATGGTGCGCATGAAGTTCTGCCCATGCAGCCCATACACCCAGCTCGTGCGAAAGATCAGATGCGCGCAGCCTGAAGCCACAATCGCCTCCTCGCCCGCCCGCTTGGAGCGGCCATACACCCCCTGGGGTGCCGTCGCATCGTCCTCGCGATAAGGGTGCTGCGCCCGACCGTCGAACACATAGTCGGTGGAGTAATGCACCAGCAGCGCACCATGCCGGCAAGCCGCCTGCGCCAGCACGGCGGGGGCCTCGGCATTCACCGCAAAAGCCCGTTCGGCTTCGCTCTCGGCCCGATCCACCGCCGTATAGGCCGCCGCATTCACGATCAGCGCCGGGCGCACCGCATCGACCACGGCCGTCAAGGTGTCGGGGCGGGCAAGATCGGCCTGCAGGCCGGGCGCGCCCGGCCCCGGCGTGCGCCCCACCACCACCAGCTCGCCGAGCGTACTCAGCTCGCGCTGCAGCTCGCGCGCCACCTGGCCATGCTGACCCAGCAGCAGAATCGGCCCGCTCATGCCATCCTTCATGCCGCCCCCTCGTAGCGCGGCAGGCGCTCGACCGGCACATCGCGCAACCGCACGCCCTCCCGATCCTTCGCCGACAGCTCGGGCTCGCCCGCCAACGGCCAGGGAATCGCCAGGTCAGGGTCATTCCACAACACCGAACCCTCCGCCGCCGGGTTATACACATCGGTGCATTTGTAGGCGAACAGCGCCGTCTCCGAAGTCACGCAAAAGCCATGCGCAAACCCGGGCGGAATGTAGAACTGCCGCCGGTTCTCCGCCGACAGCCGCACCGACGTCCAGCGACCGAAGGCGGGCGACCCCACACGAATGTCCACCGCCACATCGAACACCTCGCCCTGCAGCACCTGCACCAGCTTGCCCTGCGCATTCGGATTCTGGAAATGCAGCCCGCGCAACACCCCACGGCGCGAAAACGACAGATTGTCCTGCACGAAATCCACATCCAGCCCGGCCGCCGCATAACGCTCGCGGTTCCAGCTTTCCATGAAAAAACCGCGCTCGTCGCCAAACACACGCGGTTCGATAATCAGCACACCGGGAAGATCGGTCGGGAGTACCTGCATGAGGAAGTCATCGTTCAAGAAATAAAGCCGGAATTATACGGCACTCCCACACAAGCGCCCGGCGCTCAGGCAGTGCGACCGCCACCCGCCACGAAATCCCGGTACGTCATGGCCAGCCCCGCTTCCAGCGCAATCGACGGCGCCCAGCCCAGACTGCGCAGGCGCGACGAATCCATCAGCTTGCGCGGCGTGCCATCGGGCTTGCCGGTGTCGAACACGATGTCGCCCTCGAAACCCACCACCTTCGCAACCAGCCGCGCCAGATCGGCAATCGTCACATCGCTGCCAAAGCCCACATTGACATGCGATTGCTGCGGCAGGGTGTGGGCCTCATACACCGCACGCGGCAGGTTCATCACATGCACGCACGCCGCCGCCATGTCATCCACATGCAGAAACTCGCGCATCGGCCTGCCCGACCCCCAGATCGTGATCGACGACTCGCCGGCCTGCCGGCATTCGTGGAAGCGCCGGATCAGCGCCGGAATCACATGACTGTTTTCCGGGTGATAGTTGTCGCCCGGGCCATACAGATTGGTCGGCATCACGCTGCGGAAATCACAGCCATACTGGCGGCTGTAACTCTCGCACAGCTTGATGCCCGCAATCTTCGCCACCGCATAGGGCTCATTGGTCGGCTCCAGATGGCCGGACAGCAGCATGTCCTCGGTCATCGGCTGCGGCGCCAGCCTCGGGTAAATGCAGCTGCTGCCCAGAAACAGCAGGCGCGACACCCCGCAGCGCCAGGCCGCGTGAATCACGTTCGCCTCAACCATCAGGTTGTCGTAAATGAACTCCGCCGGATAGGTGTTGTTGGCATGAATGCCGCCCACCTTCGCCGCCGCCAGATACACCTCATCGGGCCGCTCTGCCTCGAAAAAGGCGTTCACCGCCGCCTGATCGGTCAAATCCAGCTCGGCATGCGTGCGACACACCAGCGTCACATCGCCGTGCGCCTGCAACTGTCGCACGATGGCGCGGCCCACCATGCCGCGATGCCCGGCCACATATACTTTTTTCACACAAACCTCCGAAGGCGCGTGCCCGTACGGCACTCATTCCCTGGCATAACGGTGCCGCAAACCCAGAAAAGGCTTTTCGATGGCATTGAAGCTCAGATACGAAATGGCCAGCACCACAGGCAACACCACCACCAGCGTGGTCACCAGTGCGGCCCCCGTAACCCCCAGCCAGGCCGGGGCGACCAACCACCCCAGGCGGATCACCGAATCGATGATCAGGACATGGAGCAGATACACCGAATAACTCAGCACCCCAACCCGCACCAGCACAGCCCCCAGCCAGCGAGGCAAGGCCCGCGCGCTGCCCAGAAAAAGCACCATGAAGCCCGCCCATGCCGACCCTTCCACAGCCGGCCAGAATGCGCGCCAGAGACCGTCCTCAAACCACCCCCCTGCCCGGTTCAGGAGCAACGAATACACCATCACCCCCCCCGCCGCCGCGAGCAACACCCAGCACGGGCGCGGCAGCACCGGAATCCCCCTTTGCGACAGACGCACCCCCAGCCACACCCCAATCAGGAACTGCTCCAGGCGGCCAACGATTGTCCAGTAGGCCAGATCGCGCAGCGACGCATCGTACAGGCTGGCAAGGAGGCGCAGCGCAACAAACAACACCACCAACCCACCCACAAACCGCAGCCCACCCTGCCGCACAAACACCAGCAAGAACGGAAACAGCAGATAAAACTGCCACTCCACCGCCACCGCCCAGAACATTGCCGTAAAAGGCCCGAGTTCGAGCGCCCCCGGACTGTTCGCCATAAAGAACAGCGTCAGGAAAAACCCTTGAAGATTGAAGTTTCCAGCGTGTGTTGCAATGCCCAGAAAAAGCATGAACACAAAAAGCGGATAGGTTCGCAAGAAGCGGTTTCTCACGAACTGCCAATAATCGACATTCGCCTGGCCCAGTCCATAGGCAAAAATGAAGCCGGACAGCACCATGAACAGAGCCACGGCCCCATAACCTTCCACGATCACCGCCAGCAGCGGGTTCGACGTCGCCATCCACCCATCGAGCACAAACGGGCCTTCACGCGTGAGGCTGTGCCTGAACAGGTGCAGGCCGTGGTAGAACAGGATCAGCAGCGCCGCCAGGCCCCGCAGCTGATCGATTTCCGGCACATAGCGAAAATTTCTGCTTTCCATTCAGACCCTCCCGAAGAATGCCGGGAGGAGGCGAACCCGCGCATGACCAACCCCCGGAGTCCGGTTGAATGTGCAACGGCAACTGGTGCCCATGGGCAGGATTGAACTGCCGGCCTCTCCCTTACCAAGGGAGTGCTCTACCACTGAGCTACATGGGCAATGATGGAGCGGGAGACGAGTCTCGAACTCGCGACCTCAACCTTGGCAAGGTTGCGCTCTACCAACTGAGCTACTCCCGCATGACGACATGACTGCCCCAACCGCTGGCAACCAAGTAGTGAAGGGCGAGATTATAGTCAGCGCCGAAGCACAGCGCAAGCCCGGAAATAGGGGACACGAAAATAGGGAAAATAGAAGAAAATAGGGGACAGACCACGGTTTTCTGTCCCCTGTTCCCTTCGCTTAATTGAAATCCGTGGTCTGTCCCCTATTTTGTTTTGTTTTTTGCGGTTTTTTTTGACCTTTTGGGTCATGGTTGTACAATGAGTTTGTCCAATTAGAAGGAAGTCGCCATGACTATCGAAACCACCTACAGCCAAGCTCGTGAGCAGTTCAAGACGCTCATGGATCGCGCGGTCGATGACCGGGAAGTGGTTCTGGTACGCCGCCGCTCCGGGGGTGCAGTTGCAATGATTGCCGCCGACGAGTTGCAGAGCCTGATGGAGACCGCGCATCTCTTGCGCTCACCGAAGAATGCCGAGCGTCTGCTGGCTGCCTTGGCTCGGGCGCGTGCCGGCGATGTCGCTCCGACCCCTGTCGATGCCCTTGAGAAGCACTATGGCCTCGAAGCCTGAGGCCAAACGCGTCGCGGTTTTCCAACCCGAGTTTCTGGATGACTTGAGTTACTGGGTCGAGACGGAGCGTCGTACCGCCAAACGGTTACTGGATCTGGTCAAGGCGGCACTCCGCGATCCCTTCAAGGGCATTGGCAATCCGGAACCGCTGAAATACCTTGGCTCGGATGTCTGGTCACGCCGCATCACACAAGAGCACCGCTGCGTTTATTTGGTGAAAGCGGATCGGATCGAGTTTCTGCAGGGGCGTTACCACTACTGACCTGGCGTTCTGCATCGACCTCAGCAAAGGTCTGCCCGGTGGATCGTTTGCAACACCCTCGGAACCGAGAAATCGTGGTCTGTCCCCTATTTCCCCCCTTTGTCGCAGGCCGCATGCCCAGCGTGGTGTGCTCAACCCCGACCGGATCAAGGCCGCGAACCAGACCGGGCCTCGGGTGCCGGATACGCTCAGTGCGCGTAACCACGTCCGGCTGCTGCCGGTGCTGCGGCGGTGACGATCCAGGCAGGCCAGATCGTGAGGGGCCATTCGGCGTTGCGCCAGTGGCGATGCACGATGTCCAGCCATTGCCGCAACTCCAGCGGCAGCAGCACGAGCGCGGCGGCCTCCCCCGCTGCGCCCAGAAAGAGCACACGCAAGCCCGGGCCTTGCCGACCCAGACGGGCCTCGGTGGCGAGCAGCTCGAAGTGGCTGTCCGGGTGCGGGCGAACCGGTTCCAGGCGGGGCTGTTGCGCGCGGGCGGCCTGCTGCCTGAACGCCTGCACGGCCTGCGCGCGCAGCGCGTCGGGTGCGACAGCGGACACATTGGGCCGCACGGCCTGCGCCGGCCCGCTGCGGTCGAGCTGCGCAAACAGCGTCGGCAGCAGGCGCAGCGCAAAGCGCTGGGTGAGCCAGATCGTCACGCCATGGCCACCGGCATCCCGGCCGGTCAGCGCCAGACGATCCTGCATCGGCTCATACACCGTGGTGAATCGGGTCAGCTGCAACACCGTGCGGACTCCTCCGGGCCTGCTCAGGCAGGTTTGTCCTGCGCTGCGCCCTCGGCCGCATCGGCCGCACCGACCTCCTGAAGCAGCGCCGACAGGTAGGCGCCGCGTGCGGTTTGCGCAATGGCCAGCTGCTGCTGCAGGCGGGCAATTTCCTGATCGGTGACACGCAGATTCACCACCTGGGCGCGGGCGCGCTCGCTCAGCGCCGACATTTTGTACTGCTTGTCACCGAGGGTCAGGGTGGGTTCGTTCTGCGCGGCGTGTTCGGTCTTGTCGCTCATGGTTGTCTTGTCCAGTAAGAGGTCAGGGTTACAGGTTGGAAAAACTCAGGGTTTCGCCCTCGCCGCCGAACAGGCGTTCGACATCGAGCGGCGCCTGAACGGGCTGGGCGGACTGCGCCTGCTGCTGCATCTTCAGCAGATGCGGAAAGTTTCGGGTGCGTTGCATGGAGAGCAACTGCGCCTGAGCGATCATCAGGCCGCCAGTGCGGTGCAGGGCGTAGAGCGGTTCTGCTTCGAGCGCGGCGAGCGCATCGGCATCGATGCGAAACAGGCCGGGGGTTTGCTGCGCGCTGCCGGCTTCCCTGGGCAACAGTTGCCAGGGCACCAGCAGCTTGTGCTCGGCCAGCGCTGCGACCGCCTGGCGGGTACGCTGGCGCGCCTCTTCCAGATCGCGCATGAAATCGATGACGCGTGCAAACCCCCCGGCGGGCTGACCATCGGCCGTAAACAGCGGCTGGGCCTGCGGATTCGCGTTTGCGGGATCGACCAGACAGCCGCTGTCGGTGTCGATGCACACCACCCGCTGGTCGCTATCGGACGGTTCGCCCTGATCGGCCGGGCGGGCCAAGGCAAAGGGGTAGGCACGCAGCACGGCGGGCACATAACCGATCAGCCACTGACCGCCGGGCCTGAGCATGAGGTTACGGCCCGGCACCGGCGACAGCAGTGCCACCAGATCGAACACCAGTCCCTGCTCCGCTGCTGCGCGCGCCTGCAGCGCCAGCGGCATGGTGGGGATGACATGACTGATTTCGCTATGCACCACGGGCACGGTGGCCCAGTCGGCCGCATGCCGGAAATGCCCCGCCGGCAGCCATCCGGCGTGCCGATGGGTGGAGGGGCTCAGCGCAGTGAGAGTGCTCATGGGGTTTTGGCCTGAATGTTTGCAGAAATGAAAGAAACGCAGACGCAGGAGTGTACCCGGAAACGCACGCTACGGAAAATATTAACCCGGCCCTTGAGCATGCTGTCTCCGTTCGCCCTGAGCCCGACGAAGGGCTCAGCCCGAACGGTTGACAGTGACACACAAAAAAAACCCCGCCCTGTTGCCAGAGGCGGGGGTTTGTTTCGCTACGCCGGCGGGGCCGGCGTGGGGCGAATCAGCTTCAGATGATGAAGTTTTCTTCCACGAAGTTCATGCTCTGACCGAAGTCGGCAGTACCGATGATGCCGAGGGTCTGGTAGGTGTTAACACCGGTGGCCTCAACGTGGAGCATCTGGTATTCGCCAGCATTCTCCGCACTTTCAACCAGGAACACATACTCATCGCCTTCAACCCAAGCGCCATAGAAGGCTTCGTCAGAGTTGAAAGTGCCACCCACCATGGTACCCACTTCAACGCCGGTCACATCGTAGGCGCTGAAGTCGAGCATGTCGCTACCCGGAGCAACAACCCAATCAGTAATCACCTCAGCATTCAGATTGATGTCACCGGTGAAGTCGGCAATGGTCACGTCCGCCACTTCGGCATTAGCCGTCGTCGAGGTCAACTCTACCGACCAGGTGCCGTCACCGTTGTCAGCCGGAGCAGCAGCAGTCCAGCTAGCAAAGTCACCGGCAGCAAAGGTATTTGCAACATCTTGCGCAGTGTCGTTCTCGAGAATCGGGAACTCGTCGCCATCAAACTGGAACAACCCGTCAATGGTCGGCTGACCGAAGGTCACCGTGATGACTTCAGTTGCCGGCAGCACTTCCGGCGTACCGAAGGAACCGATGGTGATGTTCTCGACGGTTGCCAGCACACCGGAACTCGAACCATCCACTGCAGCCAGAATATCTGTCTGAACGGGGGTGGTGGTACCGGTCGGCGTCGCTTCGGTGAAGACGATGGTGCTCGGATCTTCCGGATCCACGGCCACGGTCCAGTCGCTGGTGGCAGGCCATGCCGCCACGATCTTTCCAGCAACCGCTGCGGCATCATCGGCGGCCAGGACGGCGACGGAAAGGTCAACAACGCCAGCGGTCCCATCCAAATCACCGAACACGTCTTCGTCAGTAAAGACCACATTGCCATCAGCCGACGCGGCGGAGACCTTCAGCTCGAAGGTCGCGGCAACTTCGTCTGCAGGGGCATTGCCTGCGGTACCCTGCGTCGTGACTTCGACGGACACGGGGTTATCGGCCGGCACAGTCGTCTCATCGAGAACGCCTGCCACGAAGTTGACGATGGTGTCGGTACCGTTCAGGTAGTCTTCATACACCACGGTGTCGTTGCTGTTGGCGCCGGTGCCCAGAACCACGACGTCGTCGCCGGTGCCCGGCAGGATGACATTGTCGCTGGTGTGGGTGCTGTTCACACCCGTGTAGGCCGCCATACCCAGAGTAGCGTAGGTGGTGGCGTAGTCGCCCTTCAGGTTGAATGCATCGATCTGCAATTCCATCAGGTCGATCAGCTGCTCGGCGGTCAGAGCACCGGTACCGAAGAACTGGTTGGCCTCAGCCTGCTCGGCAGGGGTCAGTTCGTCCGGAGCAGCAATCGACACAGCCAGCTCGTCCAGTGCGATGACGCCGTCGATCAGCGACTCGATGACCAGACCGTTGGCAGCACTGTCCTTGGCAACGATCAGCGTGCTGAGCACCGGATCGTTGTTGATGGCAGCCTTGATGGCCTGATTGACCTGCAGATCGCTGACCACACCGTTGGTGTGCGGCAGATCGACGGTGGCCTCAAAACCCTTGAAGCTGATCGTGAGCGTGCCGTTGTAGATCGAGTAGGTGTCGTTGGCGTCGGACAGCGGATTGGTCAGCGAGGTGGTCTGGTTGAACACGAAGGTGGCCATGCGACCGGTGATGCCATAGTCGCCGGTGTTGTCGACATAGATGGTGTCGTTGCCGCTGCCAGCGTTGATGTTCATGTCACCCGAACCCGGCGTGCGGATGGTGTCATTGCCTGCACCGGTGTTGAGCTGCAGGTTGTTGTTGAGCACGCTGTTCTGATACCAGTTGGCCGAGCCGCCGTTGGCACTGGCCAGCGCGCCGTTGGACACGATGCTCAGCGTAACGTTGTCGTCGCCCGAACCGGTGGCGATGTTCAGATCGAAGTCTTCGCGGGTGGTGGTGCCGACATCCGGAACGAAGGTGTCGTTGGCCAGGTTGGCCGCGTCGATGGTCAGGTTCAGGGTGTCGTCACCGTTACCGGTGCTGTAGTTGAACGCCACATTGTCGGCAGCCGGAGCATCCTGATCGTCGCTGAGCAGCATGTACTTGCCCACAACGGAAGCGGACAGGTCGGCGGTCAGCACCACGTCGCCCTGCATGGCTTCGGCGTTGAACACGCGAACGTCCTGCAGCTGGTCGATGCGCAGGTTGCCGTTGGCGCCGATGTTCTCGACGTTGACCACTTCCAGGGTGTTGTTGGTGGACTGCAGGGTGTCGATCCAGCTGGAGCGGTCGACTTCGATGTCGAACTGCTCGATGCCGCGCGAGCCGGAGTAGTCGGACTGCGACATGGCGCCGATTTCCAGATCGCCGGACTTGGAGCCACGACCCACGTTGTCGAGCACGATGTTGACGCTGGTCAGCGGCTCGATCACGTCGGGCTGCTCGTTGCTCTGACGGGCCAGGATGTTGGTGTCGGCCGGAGCTTCACCGGTGGGGGTGAGCCAGCTGCCGGTGGCCAGCACGCCAGAACCGCTGTTGGTAATGACGATTTCGGTACCGACGTAGGAGACACCCGTATCGGAGTTGATGGCGGTGTAATCCATGCCCAGCGAGGCCTGCAGATCGGCCAGGGAGGGATCTTCGGCCAGCGCGGCGTTGATGGCGTCACGCAGTTCGGCGAAGGTGGTGGCTTCGAGAATGCCATCGCTCTGCAGCACCTTGCGCACGCCGTCGAGCATGAAGCTGAAGCCGTTGTACGGGTTGTTCAGCAGCGGTTCGCCATCGGTACGCATACCGTCCAGGTCGAGCAGGCGCAGGAACAGGGTGGCGCCAGCTGCACTGGGGTCGGCTGCAGTGATGAACTGATTGTCGAAATATACGGCGTAGTCGACATCGCCGGCATCGGCGCTGCGGAAGCCCACGGTGGTCTGGTGGCTGTTGGAGCGCACGTCTTCGACGATCAGGTCGGAGCGGCTGTTGCTGCTCCACCATTCCTGCACGCCTTCCATCAGTTCGGCATCGATGACGTTGCGGGCACCGGAGATGATGTTGCTGTCACCCACTTCGTTGTCGCCGTTGTTGCCATTGGTGTTCACGGCCTGCGAACGCACGCTGACCACTTCCACACCGGTGGTTTCGGCCAGGATGGCGAAGTTGCTGAAGTTGCCCAGGGTGATGTCGAGGGTGTCGCGACCTGCGCCACCGTCGACCATCACGCCCGACATGAAGGTGTCGGTGTTGCCCAGGGGCATGGCAATGAAGGTGTCGTCGTTGGCAGTGCCTTCGTACACGGACTCGGTCAGGTTGAGGCGAATGGTGGCGCCGTCGGTACCCGGATCGACCGGGGTCGGATTGGGGTTCACACCGCCGATCCATGCGTCGGCCACATCGGCCAGCGCGGCGTTCAGGGTGGCCGGGTTGGCGGTCACGCCAGCCATCAGGCCCTGCAGCAGGGCGACGTCGCCTGCGTTGGTGTTGGCTTCGGTGGCCAGCGCGGCGTCGAGCGCCTCGGACACGGCCAGACGGTTGTTCCACTGCTGGATGGCAGCGCCCCACACCGGATCGTCAACGGAGACGGCGTCGAGCAGGTTGATATAGGCCACCATCAGGTCGCCACGCGAGAATTGCTGTGCCAGCTCGGCGATGGCATCGATGAAAGCCTGTTCGTCGTTTGCGGCTGCGGCACCACCGATGGTGTTGCTCACCAGCTTGGTTGCCCACTGTGCATCGGTCAGCGGTTCGGCTGCGCCCAGATTGATGAGCGCTTCGAGCGTCAGCGATTCGCCAGCGTCAGCGACCGTGTCCTCGACCAGCCCCTTGAACGTACCCGCGGCCATGCCTGCGCCAGCCAGTGCGATTTGGAAGGTTGTTGCCATGTACACTTCTCCTATGGATATAGCTTGATTGACTACAGGGTGGGCATTTCAGATTTGCCTGCCTGACATTTAAACATGAAATCTGAAAATTCTAGTGAAGCCGCAGGCAAGCACCCATCTCTTGCCCGGCCATTGTTGCTGCAAAACAACACACCTTACTGCCGTGGGGCGGCAGGCGGTTGTTCGAAGGCTTCGCGCAGGCGCTCGGCGAGCGCCTTGAGGCGGGCCTCCTGAGTTTGAGACGACTCGCCCCCGGCGGGGGCTGCGTTCTCCGGTGCAGGCTGGCGCACTGCTTCGGCTGCTTGTCGCAGCTGCTCCAACATGGATGTCATGCAAACTTTCCTGTCTGTTGAATCGTTGCTCTTGCCGCTTACGCAGCCTTGCGGGCCGTAGTTTAGTCAATTTCCGACGCGAATGGGGAGTGTATTTTCAAGCGGCACCTTGTGCAATTGTAAATCTCCGTGCTCAGTCGCAGCCGGACAGGGCCAGCCAACTGCCCATGTCGCCCAGGTCGTGGGGGCGGTGCGCGCTGTGCGGACCGAGGTAATACAGGCGGTGGGCGGGCTTGAGTACGCCGAGGTAGGCGTCGTGGGTGGCGTAGTAGCGGATGATCCATTCGTCATCGTCCAGGCTGCGGCTGCCGGCGGGCGGGGCGAAGAGGTGGGGGAACTGCCGGCCGGCCCAGTCGAGGAAGCAGGCGTAGGCACCGCCGGGGGCGACGGGGTCGATGGGCGCGAAGCGGGCGGTGACGCTGCGCGGGGCGGTGAGGCCGAGCAGGCAGGCGCTCTGGCCTGCGCAGTCGCCGCGCCAGCCTTCGAAGCGCTGACCGGCGGCCGGGGTGGCACGCAGCAGCAGCCAGCTGCCGTCGTCGAAGTCGTGACTGCAGGTGCCCTGCCTGCAGTCGAGACCGGCGGGGCTGCTGAGCACGCTGCCCTGCCCTTCGATGCGCACGCTGAGGGTGTGACGCTGCGGCGCCTGACGCACGGGCAGGCATTGGGGGTACCGGGCGGCGGCACGGCCAATGGTGCTGCGCATGAATTCGGGCACGCGCTGGGCGGCGATGCCATAGGGGTGACCCTGGCCGAACACGGGGCTGATGTTGTCATTGCCGCCGGGCAGCAGGTGACAGTAGCTCATGATGGTGCCGGTGCGCTGGCCAATGCTGCCGCCTTGCAGGCTGCCGATGCCGGGCAGGAGAAGGGGCTGGGTGCGGCAGTAGCCGGTGTCGCCGGCGTCGCAGCAGTCGACCGGCAGGGTGTGGCCCAGGTTGAGGTCGAATTCGTGGGTGTGCAGGCTGCCGAAGACGTGGCCGAGTTCGTGCGCGTAGCCGATGCTGTCCCACACGACGGAGGCCAGGCCGGGGTTGAAGCGCCCGCCCTGCCCTACGCCGCCGAGCACGGCGTAGCCGTAGTCGGCATTGCACAGGGCGTCGACATAGGCGATGCCGGCGGCGGAGTAGTCGTCGTAGGCAAGGCTTTCGCCGGCGAGCAGGACGACCAGGCTGCGGCTCTGGCTGCGGCGGGCGCTGCTGCTCCAGCGGTTGCGCAGCTCTTGCAGGATGCCGTAGTCGTCGGTGGCGCGCCAGGGGTTGGCTGCGGCGGAGGGGTAGATGTTGAGCTGTTCGATGACCAGTTCGACGCCCAGTTCGCTGCGGTAGATGTCGCTGAGGTAGGCGGTGAGGTCGGTAACGTGACGCTCGACGGCCTCGGCACTGCCGAGGCTGCGGTACAGGGCGTGGTCGGTTTCGACGATGAGGCTGGCGACGCGGTAGGCGCCGGTCGCCAGTGCGGCGGCTTCGGGGGACACTTCGGGGGACACGCCTGCGCTCACTTCGGGGGCCGGCGCCTGGGGGGCGGCGTGTGCAGGCAGACGGCCGAGGGCCTGGCCCAGTGGGCCGGAGAACCCGGTGGGGGCGATACGGGCGGCGACGCCGGTGGGGCCGTGCGCGGTGGCGTTGCAGCGGAAGGCGGCAGCGCCCCGGTTGCGGGCGATGTCGGCACGCCGGGCGGTGGACATGGTGAGCCGGGCCGTGTTGTCGTGAACAATGCTGTGACCGGCTTCGGTGTCGACCAGCAGGCGCAGGCTGTGGTCGGGCTCGACGGCGGCCAGCGCGCGCGAGCGGGGCTGGCCGTGGAGCTGGCCGCGCAGGTAGCTGGTGGCGGCAGGCGGGCGGACGTGCTCGCCGTGTTCGTGGTGAATGCGCACCCGTGCCTGGGGAGTATGGACGGTGAAGCGTTCGAGCACCATGTCAGCACTGCGCTGCGGGGCGTCGGCCCCCAGCGGTACGGCGCGCAATTCGATGCGCTGGCCGGTGGGCAGGGCGCGCAGGGCAGCGGCAGCGGCGGGGGTGAGGTCGGGGTTGTGCAGGGTGTGCGCCCGTTGCGGGGGCTGGGCGTGCGCCGCGAGGGGCAGCGCGAGACAGGCCAGCAGGCAGAGGCGGTGGGCGATTGAGCTGCCCCCTGAAGGCCCTGCTTCCGTGCGGGCCGGGCGTACCGAAGCCCAATCGCGCCCTTCGACAGGCTCAGGGCGAACGGGAAGAGGGTATTTGGGGACCGGGTTAATGAAACGTCGGACAAACAGATGGCGGGCGAGCGTGCGGGCGATGGACGTGGGCGGCTTCATGGGGCGATGGTTTTGGTGATGTGCGGGTGATCGGCATATTAACGTGAAAGAACGAGAAAGAACGAGACAGACTGCCGCTCGTGGTGAGCGTATCGCGCCACACCGGCCCTTGGGTGCCCTGCCCGGCCGGCTCAGCGCACGTCGGTGTCGCCGGGCTGCCAGTGCGGGACGACGCTGGCGAAGGCGGGGGCGCTGGAGGGCATGACGACGCCGACCATGCCGGTGCTGCCGGCCTGGGCGCCGGGGGGGGCGCCGTGGGCGGTGGCAGCCCCCTGCCACCAGCTGAGCTGGCCGAGGCGCAGGGCATGGGCGTGGCGGGCGAGCAGGCGCAGCAGGTGGGGATGCAGGCTGGGCGGGTGCAGGCTGTCGATGAGCTGGAGGGTGTCGTCGACGGGGTGGACGACGGCCCAGCCGCTCAGGGCGAAGCCGTGGTACAGGCCAAGCAGGCGGTAACGGTTCCGGGGGTGACGGGCGTAGCGCCAGTCGAGGTAGTTGCGGTCGCGAACGAGGCGACAGCCGGGGTCGGCTGCGTGGCGCTGCCACAGGGCGTCGAGCCGGGGGTCGTGCCAGGCCAGGGGGCGCAGCCGGTGCCAGAGGGCGGGCAACGGGCGCCGGGCGGACGGGTGAATGCGTTGCCGGTATTCGTGGATGAGTCCGGTGCCCCGGTACAGGCCGAGGCGCTCGCCGAGCCGGAAGGGGCGCTGACCGGGAAAGCCGTAGTACAGGCCATGGGGAATGCGGGCCTGCAGGGCGGCGATGAGGCCGTGCATGAAGGTGGCGTAGGCCCCGTGCGGACCGGCGATGCCACGCTCGCGGGGGTCGAGCATGACGTCGCAGACCTGGGCGATGTGGATCGGGCGGCCATCGTGCACGCCGGGCAGGATGAGGGCGCCGGCGTGGCCGACGATGCGCCGCTCGCGCAGCAGGGCAATGTTGATGTGTCCGTGCAGAGCGGGGTCGTGGTATTTCCAGTGCCACTGGGTGGGGGTGACGGGGTGGCCGAAGACGGTGCGGAAGAGGTGGCAGAGGACTTCGGTTTCGTGCGCCTCGACGTGACGGATGGTGAATGTGGTGTGCATGGGCCGGGTGTGGGCATGGCGTGGGTTGGCGGGGATTGTAGCGGGGACGGTGCGGCCACGGTACGTATAATCGAAGGCTTTGTGCTGGGTGCGGGTGTGACGGCGATGGAGCGTGACGGGATGGCTGGGGCGGACGGCGAGAGGCATGGGGCTACGGAGGCAGGCGCGGAGGCGGCCACCGGGGTGAGCACGGATGCGCGCGAGGCGGTGGCGATCCGGGCGCGCGGTCTGGGCAAGCGCTATGAGGTGTATGCACGGCCGCAGGACCGCTTGAAGCAGTTTGTGTGGGGGGGGCGGCGGCAGTTTTTTGAGCCGTTCTGGGCCTTGCGGGATGTGAGCTTCGAGGTGCGGCGCGGTGAGGTGCTGGGGGTGGTGGGGCGCAATGGGTCGGGCAAGTCGACCTTGCTGCAACTGGTGTGCGGCACGCTGTCGCCCACGGAAGGCGAGGTGGCGGTGCAGGGCCGGGTGGCAGCCTTGCTGGAGCTGGGGGCGGGGTTCAATCCGGAGTTCAGCGGGCGCGAGAATGTGTTCATGAGCGGGGCGATTCTGGGCATGAGCGATGCGCAGATGGCGCAGCGTTACGATGAAATCGTGGCGTTTTCAGGTATTGGGGCGCATGTGGATCAGCCGGTGAAGACGTATTCGAGCGGGATGTATGTGCGCCTGGCGTTTGCGGTGGCAACAAGCGTGGAGCCGGACATTCTGGTGATCGATGAGGCGCTGTCGGTAGGCGACGGGGCGTTTGCGCGCAAGTCGTTCGAACGGATCATGGCGCTGCGCGATGCGGGGTGCACGATTCTGTTTTGCTCGCATTCGATGTATCAGGTGGATGTGCTGTGCGAGCGGGCGATGTGGCTGGACCGGGGGCGGCTGCGAATGCTGGGGCCGGCGGCGGAGGTGACTTCGGCCTATGGTACGGCGCTGGCACTGGAGAACCGCGAGGGGGGCGATGCGGGCGAGCGCCCGGCGACGCAGGCAAATGCGGACGGGACGGCGGGCGATGGGCCGGATGCCGGTGCAACGACACCGGTGGATGCGGTGGCGCCGGTGGGCAGCGGGCGGATTGTGGCGGTGGAGGCGGAGTGCGACGGAACGGTGGGCAAGCGCCTGGCGGTGCGCTCGGAGCTGAGCACGGTGTCGGTAACGGTGCGTTTTGCGGTGGACCCTGCCCTGCCCTGCCCAAGCGTGGGGCTGGGCATCGAGAATGCGGCAGGGGTGGGCGTGACGAGCGTGCTGGCAATGCCGGACAGCGGTGCGGTGCGGGTGGATGCACATGGCCGGGGTGAGGCGACGGTGCGCTTTGTGCGCTGTGCGTTGTTGAAGGGGACGTACCACGTGAGCGCATTTCTGATTTGCGAGCGGGGTTTGCAGCCTTATGACATGGCAGTGCGCTGCGCCACGCTGGAGGTGTCGCAGCTGGGGGGGCTGCAGGGGGTGGCGGTGCTGCCGCATGAATGGCTGGGCGCTGGGGAGGATGGACGCGAGGAGGATGGACGCAGCGGGGACGTTCAGGCACGCGGCGGGATGTGAACGATGGGCAGGTGCGGACGGGCGTGCGGGTGCGGCGCGCTCAGGCGCAGGTAGCAGGAGACGGCGCTGAAACGCTCCAGGAGGTGTGCGGGAATGTGCGCCCGGGGACCGCTGCCGAAGTGCCCGATGGCGGGGACGAAGTGCGGCGAGAGGCCGATTTCGAGCAGCCATCCGGGGTGCAGGTCATCCGGCACGGGCAGGCAGAGGGCGGCACTGCCGGGCTGGGGGGGCTGCATGACGGTGAGCGGGGGCCAGGCGCAGGGGCGCTGCTGCGGGCAGGCTGCGATGAGACGTTCGAGCAGGCGCCAGCCGGGGGCGGCGAAGTGCTTTTGGCGGTAGGTGTGCCAGCCCTGGGCGAGGAGTTGGTTCTTGCGCGGCGTGTGGTCGTAGAGGTGGATGGCGCTGGCGCGGGGTTCGAGCAGGAGCGGCCGGCGCAGGCGATGCAGGCGGTGCATGAGGTCGGAGTCTTCGAAATACATGAAGAAGCGCGGGTCGAACAGGCCGCCGGCGGCTTGTACTGCGCTGCGCCGCAGCAGGATGTGCCCGCCTGAAAGGGCATGCACCGGGAAGGGACGGGAAGCCGTCCAGGCGTGGAGTTGCTGGCGGCGGAAGCGGTGCGAGCGCCAGGCGGCCAGGCGCGGACTGCAGGCGGCGAGTTGTTCGGCGAGGTGGTCGCGGGCCGATGGGTAGGTGCTGAGTGGCAGCAGGAAACGCCGGTCGTGGTCCCAGTATATGCGCGGCCCGACGGCTGCGGCGTGGGGATGTTCGTGCAGGGTGCGGATGAGGCGAGCGAGCGCGCCGGGCAGCAGGCGGGCGTCGGGGTTGAGCAGGAGCACGAACTCGGTTTCGGTTTCGGTTTCGGTTTCGGTTTCGGCTGCGACCCCGGTTGCGGTGGCAACTTTGTGCTGGCGATCCGTTGCGCTTGCTGCGTCCGACCGGCGTTGTGCGCCGGCAAAGGCGAGGTTGCAGGCGCGGGCGAAGCCAAGGTTTTCGGGGGCGACGAGCAGGCGGACGCGCGCGGGAAGCGTGGCGCGCAGTTGCTGCTGCTGGTGGGGGCAGACGGAGTTGTCGACGACCACGATGTCGGTGCAGGCGGGGTCGTCGGCCAGCGAGGCTGCGGCGTCGCGGATGAGTTCCGCGCCGTGGTAGTTGATGAGGATGGCCTGGCAGCTCATGGGCGGGCGGTGGCGATGACGAGAAAGGCGTAGGTGGACAGACTGTCGCGGTCGAGGGCCAGCGGGGTGCCGGTGAGGCGCTCGGGCTGGAACCAGTCTGGCGGCGCGATGGTGGTGGGGACGATGCGCTCGATGCGCAAACCGCCCTGCTCCATGAGTTGCTCGATGCCGCTGCGGGTGAAAAAGCGCAGGTGGGTGATGCAGTGGATGCCGGCGGCGGCGTAGTCCCAGTGGCCTTCGAGAAGGTCGGCCACGACGGACCAGTGGCCGACGTTGGGGATGGAGGCGAGGATGTGGCCGCCGGGGGCGAGCAGCTGGCGGGCCTTGTGCAGCCAGCGTTCGGGGTCGGTGCTGTGTTCGAGGACGTCGAGGAAGGTAATGCAGTCGAAGCTGCGGTCGAAGCGGGTGGTGAAGAAGTCGCCCTGCCAGACGCGGTCGACCCGGCTGCGGGCGATGGCCCCGGCGGCGGGGGCATATTCGGCAAGATGGGTTTCGCAGCCGAGCTCGGCTTTGACATCGGCCAGAAAACGCCCTTCTCCACCGCCGACGTCTAGGATGCTGCGGATGTTGCGCGGGACATGCGGCAGGACGTCTTCGCGACGGCCTTGCTGGTAGCCCGAGAAGTCGTGCACATGGGCGGCAGGCTGCATGCGGGCGTAGTGCAGCATGCGCCCTGCGCGCAGGGCGCCGGCGGTGGTGAGGATGAGCGCGGGGAAAAAGTCGGGTGCGCGCGCCTGGGCCGGTTCGAGCGTGTGCAGGGTGGGCTGCGCCCGGGCGATGCGCTGGCCATAGCGCTGCAGGCCGCGCAGGGTCAGGTAATCGGGGCCGTTGTGCGGGTTGGGCCGGGTGCTGTCATAGGCGGCCACCATGCCGGTGTCGGGCGTGAGCGCACCCTGCAGGCTGGGCAGGGTATCGGCGCTCCAGTACAGCCAGCGGCTGCGCAGCAGCAGGATGCGGTGACGGTCGTGCAGGGGGTGTGTCCGGAGCAGCGCGGCGGCCTGCGCGATGAGTGCGTTGAGCGTGGCGGCAGGCCGGACGACGATGGGCACGCCGGGGGGCAGCAAACTGCGCATCTGGCGTTCGGCAAAGGCAAGCTCGTCGGAGGCGGGCGTGTGCGCGCTTTCGGCAATGAGCACGAGATGGACGGGCAGGTTGTCGTCGGGCGGCAGTGCAGTGACGGATGCATCCCCGCCGGGGGCAGCAGGAACTGCGGGGGCGGAGACGGGGGCCTGGGCCAGGGCTGTGAGCTGGGTGCGGGCAGAGCCGGGCCGGTGCAGTTCGAGGCAGGGGGTGACGATGGGCAGGCGGTGCTGCCATTTTTGTTCGAAGGCGTGGGCGCTGCGGCCAAGGCGCTCAAGGAAGGCTGCCGGGTAAGGTGGGGCCAGCGGGGTGGTGGACCAGTGTTCGCACCAGGCGTCGAGTACGACGGCAGTGCGGCCGGTTTCGCGGGCTTGCTGGACGAGGTCGGAGGCATAGAAGTCGAAGCCGAGCTGGGGATCCATGCGCAAACCGCTGTCGGTGCGCACGGCGAGCAACAGTTCGTCCAGGCTTTGCACCAGGGCTGGCAGGGGGGTGGCTTCGTCGAGCGATTGCCCCCGGTCGAGCAGTCTGCCCGCGCGCTGACCTTCGGGGGTGATGCCGTAGACGCCGGCCACGGCGAGATCGGGCCAGCGTTCGAGGGCGGCTTCGAGGCGGGCGGCAAATCGCTGCAGCCAGTCAGGGGGGAAGCGGACATCCTGGTGTACCCAGATGAGCCAGTCGATGTCGCTCAGACCGGTGAGGGCGTCGTTGAAGGCGTGGGCTGCGCTGGAGACACCGAAGCGCACGATGCAGGGGCTGCGCTCGGGCTGCAGGGCGTGCCACGAGGAGAGAAAGTTGGCCTGCAGGATGGCGGGGTCGGTGGCGGCGCAAACGAAAGCGAAGCGTGGGCTGGGGGTCATCATGATGCGGTGTTCCTGGCGGTGGGGGCGGTGCATGGCGCGCTGCGCTCAGTCGAGCTGGCGGAAGCTGGGCAGCAGGTCTGCGGCCCACCATTTTTCGGGGTGGGCCTGGATGCGCTTTTCGATAAATTCATACAGTGCCTGCTGGTTGGCGGCATGACTGCCGTCGGCTGTGGGCAGCAGGGGGGCGCCAAATTCGATGCGGTACTGCCCCGCTCCGGTGCATTCGCAGACGAAGGGCACCAGCGGGCTGCGGGTGCGCTCGGCGAGCCGGACGGCGCCGGGGGCAAAGGCGCGGCGTCGGTGCATGAAACGAACGACGATACCGTCTTCGTCCTGTACGGCGGGCGCTTCGCCCAGGATCACGGCGGAACAGCCTTTGCGCAGGCCGGTGTAGAAGGATTTGAGGTGGGTTTCGGCATGCAGGGTGCGGCCGCCGTTGAGGTGCTGCTGGATGGCTGCGTATTTGTTGCGGAAGTAGTGTTGTACCGAACGGGGGACGCAGTCGAGTTCGACCTGCGAGGAGGTCATGAGGTTGAGCGGAATGCCGGCCCGCCCCATGTGCACCACGCCGACGAGGGGGGCATCGTAGTGAAAGGTGAGAAATACGATGCCTTGTCCGCTGCGCTGAAGTGCGCGCACGGGCTCGAAGCCGATGAACCGGCAATGCGTGGAGCGGATGCGCTGGTTGATGAACCAGTGCGCTTCGAGCTCTTCGCGCACTGCAATTTCGAAGCGCTGGCGAACCCGGCGGTCGGGAGCTGGCGCGGCCCTGCCCTGCTCTGCCGGCGCGCCCGCGGGGTTGATTTGCGCGAGCGCCTGTGCGGTGCGTTCGCGAACGAAATGGGTGCTGAGGGCAACGGTGCGCCAGTCGAGATCGAGACGGTGGTGCAGCCGGCCAAACATGCGGGCGAACCGGATGCCGGCGGCAGCCGGCAGGCGGGCAATGAGCGGCAGGCCGAGGCTGAAGTGCAGGCCGTTGATGGCACGGAGGATTTTCCAGTGGAAGGGCTGACGGGCGGGGTCCGGCATGTGGGCTGGCGAGGTCAAGGGGAGGATGGGCGGGCGCGGCGGGCGGCCAAACGACGCCCCCGGTTGCGGGCAGGCTCTTCTACCAGAAGATTGAGGATGTGGGCAAGCAGCAGGGTGAGCAGCAGCGCGCACAGGGCCAGCATGGGCCGCGAGGGAATGTCGAGCATGCGGTCGAGCAGCCGGGGCGTTGCGTTGTGAAAGAGGTAGGTGCCATAGCTGAGCCGGCCCAGATTGCGGCCGAACGCTCGCAGGACGGGCTGGAAGCGGTCACCAGCCCCGGCCAGGCCGGCCACCATGGGCAGGAAGGTGAGTGCGGCCAGCAGGCCGACATTGCCATGCAGGAGGGCTTGAAGGTGTGGGGCCTGGTCATGGTGGTGGTGAAACAGTGCGGCCAGGGCGAGCCAGGCGAGGAAGCCCCCAAGGATGAGGGCCAGACGCTGGGCATCAGTGCGCAAGCGACGGTTGAGTTGCCAGGCGAGCGTGCCGAGCATGAATTCGACGAGCAGGCCGGGCAGATGCACCAGCAGAAGGGCTGGCAGGGTGGTCGTGTGTGTTGCTGCGGGTTGTGCTGTGCTGAACGAGGCTGCGGCCAGGGCAAGATGCAGGATCAGGGCGCAGGCGGCAATACTCAGTGCGCGCCCCGGATGGCCACCAAGCAGGCAGAGCAGGGGCAGAACGAGATAAAACTCGACTTCGGGCGGGAGACTCCAGAAGGCCGGATTGAGGCTGAAGGCGGTAGCGATGTCCTGTGTGGTGTGCAGGAACAAGGCATGCTTGAGGATGAGCGTGAGGGTGTGACCGGCATTTCCGCTGTTTTGGTGCAGATGAAGGGCGGCATAGAGCAGCACGGCAACGATGTACAGCGGGTAAAGCCTGAAGAAGCGCCGGATGTAAAAAGGGATGGGGTCGAGACGGCGGCCATGGAGGTAGGGCGCAAACACGAAGCCACTGAGAACGAAGAAGAGGTCGACGCCGGTGAAGGTGAAGTTGACCGCCCAGTATTCGAGACCGAGCATGTCGCGGTAGTGGGCAAGGACGACGAGCAGCGCAGCGCCACCGCGCAGCAGCTCGATGGACCAGTCGGTAGTGTCGTGTGGCTGTGTGCCAGAGACCTTGTGTGCAATGGGGGTGTGCGGGCTGTGCATTGGAGCTTTCTTCAGAGGTGCGGGTCGGCTGTGTGCCGAGGCCAGCGCTGGAGTGTGCCTTTTTCGGGAAAATCGAACCAGTCGGATGCGCCCCACTCTGTCTGGTATACAACAACCATGCGCACCGCCCCCTGCACCCAGTTGGGTGGGTCGAAGGCGACGTGCGCCTGACAAGGCACCGGCAGGGTAAGACGGGCATCCCTGAATACGAGATGGCACGCTGCAGTTGGGGGGACTTCAGCGGTGAGTCTCAAACCACCGTCACGTCTGTCGATGCTGACAGCAGCAGGAAGGCCCGCGCGGAAGGTGCGGGACGTTGGCATGGAGTGCATGGGCATCATGCAGCGGCAGTCAGATTGATAGGAAAATACAGGCAGTTCGGGCGCGTATTGTTCGGCGTATTCGGGAATGGGTAGTGGCCGTGGAGCGCCTGCTTCGCCATAGTGTTGTCTTAAAGCGTGTGCAGGTGCGATATAGCCAGCGGCGGCACCGGATGGTACATAGCCGACTGCGGTATCGTGACTGAACAGGAATCGACCGTGTGCATCGAGATTGCTGGTGATGACTGCATATTCTGCTGCTACGGCACGGCCGTGCAAAGCAACGGCAAGCGGCACGGCCGTGAGTAGCGCAAACAGCATGAGCCGGACGGGCGCGAGCCGGGTGCACTTCAGCAGCCGGGCTGCGCCCGCAGCAAACAGAACGCAGCCCCCCCAGAAGGGGAGAAGCGCGAGACGATAGTGAAGCGGTTCACTGACCGGGGCGACTGCCAGCAACGGCAAGAGCAGCGCGAACAAAGCGGAGACGGTCACCATGGCAGCCTGGCGGGAGGCTGTCAGGGTTACAAAAAGCGCTGTCAGAAAGCCGGCAATAGCGACGAGCACGAACCAACCCTGTCCAAAAATAATGTCTGGAAAGGTGCCGACCCAGGTACTAAAACGGCTCAGTTCGAGACTGTTGGAGTAGCCGCCAACGAGCGTGCCAATCATGCTCTGCCGCCAGAGAACGAATGCCAGTGCGCTGACAACAAGAGGGAGCATGGCCCGCATTCGGGTGGTGAACGAACCGGTCATGAGGAAGAAGAGAACCATCGGAAGCGGTGCGAATACTTCCTTGCATAGCATGGAGAGGAGGTAGCACACGGATGCCAGCCAGCGCCCTGCCCCTGCCTTGGGGACTTTGTTCGGGTGAAGCCAAAGCAGAATGGCGAGCAGGGCAAACACCAGTCCGTCGGCATAGTGTCGCGCCATGAGTTGCTGGGCCAAAACGACTGTAGGAGCACCTGCAAGAAACAGGCTGGCACCCAGCGTGCTCCAGAGCCAGCCGGCGTGAGGTCGCAGCAGCACGAAAGTCAGCCATGCCGCCAGGAGCAGTACGAGCAGATGACGCCCGTAGTGTGGCATGGGGTCGGGACCAAACAGGACAATATCCAGCCGAAAGTCGAGGACAAGCCAGGGTGTGAAGAATGGCACTGACAGCGCCTGCCACTGCATGGGGGAAAAGAAGTAACCGCTTGCCTGCGGGTGCAGGCTTACGTAGTGCAGCAACCACAGGTCGTCGATGCGCCAGAAGCCCTGCAGGGCACTGCCATGCAGGGAGCAGGCGAGGAAGCCAAGCCAGATAGCCGCAAGAGGGGTTGCATGCGGGAATGGGTGAGTGGTGTACGTCATGCGCTAAACAGGCTCGTTGTGGTGCAGCCCATGGCAGGCGCCGCATTGGGGGGTCTGTCGTTCTGGTAATATCCGCCACTCCATGCAGATCGACATCGGCTCAAGGGGCGAGGTGTCATGCAGGCTCCGGATCATGCCCTCGGGTTGAGTGGGAACGGAAATGAGCGATACGAGAATGACGCCGGGAGCGGTGCCCGCATTACAGCCAGCTTGCGATGAAAGACCGTTGTTGTCGGTGGTGTGTCCGATGTTCAACGAGAGTGCTGTACTGGATGCCTTTTTCGGGACGCTGAGCGGGGTGATCGACCACCTCGCGATATCCGCCGAGTTTGTGTGCGTGAATGATGGCAGCCAGGATGATACCTTGCAACGCCTGCGGGCGTGGCAGCAGCGCGATGCGCGCATCCGGGTGATCGACCTGTCACGGAACTTCGGCAAAGAGGCGGCCCTGAGCTGCGGCATCGATCATGCGCTTGGACAGGCGGTGGTACCGATGGACGCCGATCTGCAGGACCCGCCCGAGCTGATCGGTGAAATGCTGGCGGTGTGGCAGCAAGGATTCGATGTGGTGCTGGCCCAGCGCACCGACCGCTCCAGCGATTCGCTGCTCAAACGGGTGACGGCAGACTGGTTCTATCGGTTGCACAACTGGATTGCAGAGGCTCCGATGCCGCCGAACGTGGGGGATTTCCGGCTGATGGACCGGCGTGTGGTGGAGGCGCTGAAGGCCTTGCCGGAACGCCGCCGCTTCATGAAGGGGCTGTTCGCATGGGTGGGTTTCCGTCAGGCCACCATTCCGTATGCCCGGGCAACCCGAGCGGCAGGCAGGACGAAGTTTTCAGGCTGGAAACTGTGGAATCTGGCACTGGAAGGCATTACGTCGTTTTCGACGGTTCCGCTTCGGGTGTGGACCTATCTGGGCGGGGTGATTGCCTTGATGGCCTTTGTATTCGGCCTGTTCGTGGTCGGTCACACCCTGATTTATGGCCGTGACTGGCCAGGTTATGCTTCGTTGATCACGGTGGTGTCTTTCCTGGGAGGGGTGCAGTTGATCGGGCTGGGCATTCTTGGAGAATACTTGGGACGGATCTTTGCGGAAACCAAGGGACGGCCGGTGTACATCGTGCGGGAGCGCTACGACGATGCGTCCTGAACTGTATGAGCAGATGGCCCGCTTGCAGGCGCAGCACTGGTGGTTTGTGGCCCGGCGGCAAAATCTGGCTGTGGTGATCGCGACGCTGGGTCTTGATGCACAGTCGCGCATTCTTGAGATTGGCTGTGGCCCGGGGGGCAACCTGGCAATGCTGTCGGCCTTCGGACAGTTGCAGGCCATGGAGTACGATGCTTCGGCAGTGGCGCACGCCCGCGCACAGGGGGTGTGCGAGGTGTTGCCGGGTGGATTGCCAGAACCGGTACCGTTTGCCAACGGGCAGTTCGACCTGGTGTGCATGCTCGATGTACTGGAGCATGTGCAGGCCGACGGGGCTGCGCTGGAGCGGGTGCTTGGCCTGCTCAAGCCAGGCGGAAGCTTGCTGATCACGGTGCCAGCCTATCAGTGGTTGTGGTCGGCACACGATGAGGGGCATGGCCATTTCCGGCGCTATACCGCCGGGACGCTGCGCACGCTGGCCCGGACAGCGGGGTTCGAGTGGGTGCGCGGCGGTTATTTCAATACCCTGCTGTTTCCGCTGATCGCCCTGGCCAGGGGAGCACAAAGGTTGAAGGGGACACAAGACAGCGATGAAGCCGCTGCGGGCTCGGACGTACGGATGCCGGGGAGGTTTGTCAATGCAGTTTTGCAGGGCATTTTCGGACTGGAGCGCCGGGTGCTGGGGCACTGGTTTTTTCCGGCCGGAACTTCGGTGATTGCGCTGCTGCGCAGGCCCGGCGATACGGTGGTGCGATGAGGCAGCCGGGTTCGTCGCTGTGGCGCTTTGCCAATGTGGGCGCGCTGGCAACCCTGCTGCATGTGGCGGTGGCAAGCCTCCTGGCCGGTTGGCTGGGGGCGCACCCGACACTGGCCAACGGGCTGGCATTCGTGCTTGCGAATGCGATGTCATACGTCCTGAATTCGCGCTGGAGTTTTCGTAGCCGCATGAGTTGGGGCACCTGGCGGCGCTATATGGTGGTTTCACTGGCGGCCCTGGGACTGACGGTGAGCCTGGCGTGGGCTGCCGAGCAGGCGGGCTGGCACTATCTTGCCGGGATTGCACTGGTGGTGACGGCGGTGCCGCTGCTGAGTTTCGGGGCGCATCGTCATTTCACGTACCGGGTCGATTGAACAGACTGGTGGAGTTGCAGATGAGCAAGCCCGAAGAGAGTCGTTTCGTGCCGTATGAGGCCGTCAGGCATTTTGGGGTTGAGCGCGTGCTGGTGTTCGCGCCACATGCGGATGACGAAGTTTTCGGATGCGGTGGTGCGCTGGCGTTGCATGTGTGCGAGCAGGCCGTAGTGCAGGTGGTGGTGCTGACGGATGGGGCCGCCGGTACGGGGGGGCACGGCGATGCAGGCGGGCTGGTGGCCGTGCGTGAAGCGGAAAGTGTGACCGCTGCCGGTGTGCTGGGGTACGAAGAGCCGGAGTTCTGGCATCTTCCGGACCGGGGCCTGAGGTACGACGAGACGCTGGTCACACGCGTGAAGGAGGCTTTGGTACGTTTCCGGCCGGAGCGTGTGTATGCCCCCTCCCCTTTCGAGGTGCATCCGGACCATCGCGCTTGCGCGCTGGCGGTGCTGGAGGCTGCACGCCGGCATGATGGGGGCGATCTGTGCGTGGCGCTGTATGAGGTCGGACGCCCACTGCCAGACCCGAACCTGTTGGTGGACATTTCGTCGGTACTTGCGCTGAAACAGACAGCGATGGGCTGCTTTGTATCGCAACTTGCTGTGCAAGCATACGATGAGCAGGTGGGGGCGCTGAATCGATATCGTACCTACACCCTGGGGCATCCGGTGCTCGCCGCTGAAGCTTACCGGGTGGTGACTGCTCGCACGCTGTGCGCTGCGGAAGCCTTGCGTGCCCCCCAGGCGATGCCCTGCCCCCTGCCCTGCCCTGCGCCCGGCGCGCCCTTGGTGAGCGTGCTGGTGCGGAGCATGAACCGGTCCAGCCTGCAGCAGGCGCTGGATGCGGTGGCGGCACAGACCTATCCATGCATCGAGATTGTGGTGGTGAATGCGTTCGGCTCCGGCCATCAGCCGCTGCCTGCGCGGTGGGGCCATTGCAGCTTGCGGTTGGTGAACGTCGAAGGCCCCGCCTTGCCTCGTGGCGCGGCGGCGAACCGGGCACTGGAAGAGGCTTCCGGAGCGCTGTTGATGTTTCTCGACGATGATGACTCGATTTTTCCGGATCACCTCGCAAAACTGGTTGCCAAGTTGCAGGAACGCGGAGAATGCGTGGCCGCGCATGCGGACGTGCGTGCGGTGAATGCACAGGACGGCACCCTAGTGTATCTGTTCGATGTGGATGCCCCCGTGGTCAGGTTGCGCTTTGCGAACTATCTGCCAATTCATGCGGTACTGTTCCGGCGTGAGGCCGTGCTCGATGGCTGTCGGGTGGATGAGTCTCTGGAAATTTTTGAGGATTGGGATTTCTGGCTGCAGGTGTCCAGGCTCGGGCCGTTCGTGCGCGCTCCCGGGGTGAGTGCGGAATATCGTGTGATGCACGATGCGGCTCATCCGGTGAACGATGCGGAAAAGATCAGGCTGTGGCGCGACCGGGTGCTCGAGAAATGGGGCATTGGGCTTGACCGCCCGAGCTTTGATGCCTTGTATGCTTATGTGGAGCAACTGGAGGTGCGCGAGCGTCAGGCGCGCATGGCGCCCGCAGATGCGGACGCCATTCTTGAGGCTCGGGCTGCACTGGTGGCGATGCAGTCATCCCTTTCGTGGCGGGTGACGGCCCCCCTGCGTGCCCTGCTTGGATGGCTTGGCAGGTTCGGGAAGCGGGTGCGGTGAACTGCGGCATCGCTCAACGGCCTGCCGCCCGCCATTCGCATACGGATGCGCCTGCGGGTGCCATGCCGAGTACGGTCGCCGGGGTGTGTGCGGTGGTGGTGGCCTATCGGCCTGACGAGGCTCACCTGTGCAGACTGCTGCGGGCCTTGCGGCCCCAGGTGGCAATGGGCGTGGTGGTGCACAACGGGACGCCATCGGCGCTGGCGCATGAGGCCAGGGCTCTGGGATTCGAGTGGCTGGACCTGGGGGCCAATCTTGGCGTGGCGGAGGCATTCAACCGTGGGGTGGCGCATGCGATGCAGCGGGGGGCCACGTTTGTGCTGCTGTCGGACCAGGACAGCCTGCCCGCCGAGGACATGATGTCCGCATTGTCTTTGGCATGGTCTGAACTGGTGGCCTCCGGCGAGCCGGTGGGGGCACTGGGACCGGCGATTGTGGATGACCGTACCGGCTCTCGGGCCCGGATTCTCCAGGTGTCGGACAATGGTGACTTGAGGCTGCGGGCGGTAGCCGATGGCGGTGTGCATGAGGTGGCGTATGTGATCAGCTCGGGTTGCCTGGTGCCGCTTGCTGCGCTGGCGCATTCAGGGGCCTTCCGGTGCGACCTGTTCATCGATTATGTTGATATCGAGTGGTGCCTGCGCTGCCGTCGCCAAGGATTGAAGGTGTTTGTGGCGGGCTCGGCACGCTTGTTGCATAACCTGGGCGAACGGGTGATGCGGGTGTTCGGGCGCGAAGTACCGGTGCATTCGTCCCTGCGACACTATTATGTGATGCGTAACGGTGTCGCGCTATTGCGCATGAGCTGGGTGGAGCGGGGCTGGAAACGCTACGACGCATGGGTGCTGATGCAGAGACTGGTCTTTCATACGCTGTTTTCGCGCCCGCCTGGCGTGCATCTTGTGTGGATGCTGCGGGGGCTGCGAGACGGATGGCGCGGTCGTCTGGGACCGCTGCGACGCTGATTTCAGAGACAAACCATATTCTTCATCCGACATCAGAGCAACATTTCACATGAAAGAAAAGTATCGCGAACAATGGGAAAAACTGGGTTCGGACGATCCCTATTGGGCCGTCTTAACCGACCCGAACAAAAAAGGCGGAAAATGGAGCGCCGAAGAGTTTTTCAAAACCGGAAAAGAGGAGATTGAAGACATTTTGTCCAGATTAAGCAAGCTGGGCATCAATCCAGGCAGGGGCGTTGCACTGGACTTTGGGTGTGGCGTTGGCAGACTTTCAAGGGCGCTGGCCAGAGAGTTTCAAAAAGTAATCGCTCTCGACATTTCCAGCTCAATGCTGAAGGAAGCCAGAAAAGTAAATTACGGCATCGAGAACATTGAATTCACGCACAACACATCGGAATACCTGAAAACCATCCCGGAAAGCAGCATAGATTTCTTATATAGCAACATTGTGCTGCAGCACGGCGTTGGTGCTTAATTAGCTGATGTTGATATTCCGATTGGCTGAATTCTGATTTTTCGCGATGAGTTCCCCTTTTTCCCTGCCTCCTTCATGCGATGGACGCAATTTGCCCAGCCCGGAC
>JBAYOV010000001.1:0-164946 GCA_041678045.1 Rhodocyclaceae bacterium | reverse complement strand
GTGGTACCAGGCATGTCGAAGGCAATCACCCGCTCCTCACCGAGCAGGGCATTCACCAGGGTGGACTTGCCCACATTCGGACGCCCGACCAGCGCGATGCGCGGCACCTTCTCGCTGGGCGCCGCATCGTCCTGCTCCTCGTCCAGAGGAAAGGGCGCCAGCACCAGCTCGACCAACTGCCGGACCCCATCGCCATGCGAAGCCGAGATCACCAGCGGCTCACCCAGGCCCAGGGCATGAAACTCCGCAGCCACCACGCTACGGTTCATGCCTTCGGACTTGTTCACGACCAGATGCACCGGACGGCCAGCGCGACGCAGGCGTGCGGCAATCTGCTCGTCGTGAGGCGTGAGGCCGACCCGGCCATCCACCAGGAACAGCAGTGCATCGGCTTCAGCAATGGCCTGCTCGGCCTGCTGTGCCATCTCATGCATGATGCCGTCCTTGGCCACCGGATCGAAACCGGCGGTATCGACCACCAGATAGTCACGCTCGCCAACACGACCGATGCCATAGTGGCGGTCACGGGTCAAACCGGGCTGATCGGCAACCAGCGCATCGCGCGTCTTGGTCAGGCGATTGAAAAGGGTCGATTTGCCGACATTGGGCCGGCCGACCAGAACGATAGTGGGTTTCACCTGCGAGTTCGCTTATTCCGCTTGTTGCTGCTTATTTCGGCTCGAAAGCCTGGACGCTTCCATCGCGCGACTGCACGACGAAGGCATTGACGCCGAGGCGTTGTGGGGGCACGTTCAGCGGGCTGCTGTCCACACGGGCACGCGCGGCAAAGCGGCCCTGCTCACGACTCAGCAGATGCACATAGCCCTCGACATCGCCGACCACCACATGCTCTCCCACGACGAGGGGGCGGGTCAACACGCGGCGCACCAGTGCATCCTGCACCCACACGCTGGCTCCGCTGAATACATCCAGCGCATGCACCCGGTCCTGATCGTCGGTGACCAGCGCGAAGCGTGTGTCCCGATCCAGGCCGGTGCTGCTTGAGAAATCACGCGCCCAGACGGTGCTGCCATTACTCAGATCAAAGCAGGCGATGCGCCCCTGATAGCTCACCGCGCACACATCGCGCGCGCCCACCGAAGGCGCCCCTACCACATCGGCAATCCGCTCCAGCTCGGTCACCCCGCGCGGAACGGCAACGGTCAGCTCCCACAGGGGGCCGCCATTTTCGATGTTGATCGCCGCAATCCGTCCGCCCGGATAGCCGAGCACCAGCACCCGACCGTCCAGTGTCATGCCCGACACCGAACGCAGGGACAGGGCCGGCGTGTCGCGACGGTACGTCCAGCGCTGTGCGCCATCTGCCGTCGCAAAACCGATCAGCCGGCTGTCCGAGGCACGCACCGCCACGGTGCTTTCGCCGACCGCTGGCGGAGCCAGCACTTCGACCCCGCTCGACGCCCGCCAGCGCGCCTGCCCGCTCTGTGCGTCCAGCGCGATCACCTCGCCATCGACCGCAACCACCACCGCCAGACGTCCGTCACTGCCGACTCCGGCCGACAGGCGCTTGTCCAGCTTCACCGACCAGATCACCGCGCCGTTGCGCAACAGGCTCACCGTGCCATCATGACCGGCCACATACACATTCTCACCCACCACGGCAGGAAAGAAGCGATAGTCACCCGCGCCCGGGACACGCGCCTGCCACAGGGGCTGCAGTTGCGCCGTCGCCTCGAAGGGCTGCAATTCAGCAGGCTTGGGGGCAGAAGATGCAAAAGGATTGAGCGACGAACACCCACTGGCCAGTCCGACCAGCGCAAGTACCGCAAGCAGCCTGCGCGCACGCACCATGATCAACCCTCCAGGGATTCTGCCTTGACTGCAATCACGTTGTACAAGGCATCGCCGACGCCCGCACCGCTGGCGGCCAGTGCGGCCAGCGCAGCCTGGTAGGCCTCGCGTGCCTGCGCCGGCTTGTCGTCGGCCAGCAGGATGTCGCCCTTCAGGGCTTCGAAGCGCGCCCGCAGCGAAGGCACGGATGGGACTGAAAGCTGTGCCAGCGCTTCGGCATGCTGCCCCTCTTCGAGCAAAATGGTGGCAATGCGCAGACGTGCCATGTCACGCAGCATCGCATCCTTGCCCTGGCTGGCGAGCCAGTCGAGATGTGCCCGCGCATTGCGTGCGTCACCACTGGCAAACTGCACGTCGGCCGACACCAGCGCCGCATAGCCGGCATACACGGTGCCCGGGAAACGCTCGATCAACTGACCGGCCTGCTCCCGGGTACGCGCCACATCACCGCCTTCGGCAGCCGTCTGCATCGCCTGGAACAGCGCCCCCGCCTCCGCGGCCTGCTTGTCCTGATACCAGCGGTAGGACTGCCAGCCAACCGAGGCCAGCGCGGCCACCACCAGAATCGTGGTCACATACTTGCCGTACTGCTCCCACCAGGCCTTGAGCTGGGAAATCTGTTCCTGCTCTTCCAGGTCATACACTGCCATCGTCATCCTCTCCGTACAGGCAATCGGCCACAGCCTGCGCCAGGCCTTCCATTTTCAGTCTCTGCTGCACGCCAGACACGCGCAACGGCTTCAGCCCCACCTCTCCGGCTGCAGCCTCGTCCTCACCGATGATGACAGCCACCAGCGCACCACTGGCATCGGCCTTCTTCATCTGCGACTTGAAGCTTCCCCCGCCACAATGCGTGAGCACATCAAAACCATGTTCGCGCAGATGCTCGGCTGCGCGGAAAGCCTGGCGCCCGGCCGCCTCGCCCACATGCACCATGTACACCTCGGGCGACACGGCCTCCGGCACGTTGCCGCTTTCCAGCCACAATGCCAGCAAACGCTCCACGCCCATGGCAAAGCCTGCAGCCGGTGCCGGCTTGCCACCAAGCTGCTCGACCAGGCCGTCATAGCGCCCGCCGGCACACACCGTACCCTGCGCCCCCAAGCGTGTGGTGACCCATTCGAACACGGTGCGGTTGTAGTAGTCCAGACCCCGCACCAGGCGATGATTGACCCGGTACGGCAGACCCGCATCCTTCAGGATCTGCTGCACGCCTTCGAAATGCGCCAGCGACGCCTCGCCCAGGTAGTCATACAGACGGGGCGCAGCTTCGACCAGTGCCTGCAGGTCGGGGTTCTTGGTATCGAGAATGCGCAACGGATTGCTGTGCAGTCTGCGGCGGGCATCGTCGTCGAGTTGGTCGACATGTGCCTCGAGATAGGCCACCAGTGCAGCACGATGGTGCGCACGCTCTTCGCTGGACCCCAGCGAATTGAGCTCAAGGCTGACATCTTCGAGCCCCAGATCCTCCCACAGACGGGCGCACATCAGGATGTGTTCGGCATCGATGTCCGGACCGGCAAAACCGAGCGCCTCAATACCCACCTGATGAAACTGGCGGTAGCGCCCCTTCTGCGGCCGCTCATGGCGAAACATCGGCCCATGATAGTAAAGCCGGTGCGAGCCGGTCGCCAGCATCTTGTGCTGGATCGCCGCACGCACGCAGGATGCGGTGCCTTCGGGACGCAGGGTCAGGTGCTCGCCGTTGAGCGCATCCTCGAAGGAATACATCTCTTTCTCGACAATGTCGGTGACTTCACCGATGGCACGCTTGAACAGTGCCGTCGGCTCAACGATGGGCATGCGGATCGGGCGATAGCCATAACTGCGCAACCAGTCACGGATGATGCTCTCGAATTGCTCCCACACATGGGCGTCGTCGGGCAGGATGTCGTTCATCCCGCGCACGGCTTGTAAGGTCTGGCTCATTGAAGTGTCTTCTCGGTGCGGTGTTCACACCGCTTTCTTGGGATATTTTCTGGCCACGTAGTCATCCACGATGGCCCTGAATTCGGTGGCAATGTCATCGCCACGCAGGGTGGTGACCTTTTCACCATCCACATACACCGGGGCGGCGGGCGACTCTCCGGTGCCCGGCAGCGAAATGCCGATGTTGGCATGCTTGCTCTCGCCCGGCCCGTTCACCACACAGCCCATCACCGCCAGGGTGAGGTTCTCGACCCCGTCGTAGCGCTCACGCCACACCGGCATCTGCTCGCGCACATGTTGCTGGATGCCGGAGGCCAACTCCTGGAAGAAGGTACTGGTGGTGCGCCCGCAGCCCGGGCAGGCAGTCACCAGCGGGGTGAAGGCACGCAAGCCCATGGTCTGCAGGATTTCCTGGGAGACGATCACCTCCTGGGTGCGGCTGCCGCCTGGTTCGGGCGTCAGCGACACCCGAATGGTGTCGCCAATGCCTTCCTGCAGCAACACGGCAAGCGCCGCCGTCGAGGCCACAATGCCCTTCGAGCCCATGCCAGCCTCGGTCAGCCCCAGATGCAGCGGGTAGTCGCAGCGCCTGGCCAACTCACGGTACACCGAGATGAGGTCCTGCACGCTGGACACCTTGGCCGACAGGATGATCCGGTCGGCGCCCAGCCCGATGTCCTCGGCCTTGCGCGCCGACTCGATGGCCGACACCACCAGCGCCTCGCGCATCACGGCGCCGGCATCGCGCGGCTCCGGCAGGCGGGCATTTTCGTCCATCACGCGCGCCAGCACCGACTGATCCAGGCTGCCCCAGTTCACCCCGATGCGCACCGGTTTGTCATGGTGGCAGGCCGTCTCGACAATGGCGGCAAACTGCGGGTCGCGCTTGCTGCCCTGCCCCACATTGCCCGGATTGATGCGCAACTTGGCAAGTGCCTCGGCGCAGGCCGGGTGTGCGGCCAGCAGGCGGTGACCGTTGTAATGGAAGTCCCCCACCAGTGGAACGTCCATGTTGAGTGCCAGCAGACGGTCGCGAATGTGCGGCACGGCACGTGCGGCCTCTTCGTTATTGACGGTGATCCGTACCAGCTCGGAACCGGCCCTGGTCAGTTCGGCCACCTGCATGGCCGTGGCGAGCACATCGGCCGTATCGGTGTTGGTCATCGACTGCACCACCACCGGGTGCGCGGAGCCGACCATCACCGGCCCGATGGCCACCTGACGGGTCGCCCGGCGCGGCCAGGCACCGAAATCGTCTGCTCGACTGTTCATCTGCGCTGTATTCAAGAAGTCACTCCACACTCAGACGGGCAACGCCGGTGCGGATGTGCGGTTTGAGATCCACCTGTTGCCCGGCATGCTCCAGCGTGACCTGCTCGGCATTGCCCACCACCACGGCAAACGGCGGCTGCCCCTGCACGGTACGGGTGGTACCGGGCGCGCCGGTACCCATGTACAGGGTGGCCCCGCCGGCATCGCGAACCTGAATCCACGACTCTCCCGCCAGGCGGAAAACCAGCGTACCCCGACGACCGGTTTCCGTCTCCGGAACCGCCGGAGCCACCGGACTCACCTGCGCACCGGCGGCGTCGCCTGCGTTGGCCGCATCGGCCTGCGCTGGAGCAGGCACGTTTTCATCCGGCCCGCTTTCACCTTGCGCGTTTCTCGTGGCACCTGCACCGGCGCCTGCCTCATCCGCAACGCCTGCCACCTCGGCGAGCACGCCTTCATCAGCCGCGGCGGTTGCATCCTGCCCCTCTGCCCCCCCTCCGGAAGCATTCCGGGTCATGGCTGCACCGCGCCCCTGGGACAGCGGCTGAGGCAAAGCCCCCTCCTGCGCGGGGGGCATGAGCTGCGACTGAAACACGGGTCGCTGCACGCCATTGGCCGGCACCACAGCCACAGGCTGCCCTTCTGCACCGGACTCCACTTCAGCAACCTGGAACCAGTCGAAATACCATCCCGCCACCAACACCCCCACCAACACCGCAATCAGCGCCAGCGCTGTACGTGGCGCCCTGCGCGAACGGCTACCGGACGGCAAGGTTCCGGTCGCATTCATCGGGGGGCTGAGTTCGACCGTCGCAGCAGAGGCCGTCGACGGCACGCCACCACCGGCCATCTGGGGTTCGATGTCCACCCCCAGATGCCTGGCATAGTTGCGCAGGAAGCCGCGCACGAACGCTGGGCCGGGCAGCAGGTCGAACCGCTCCCGCTCCATCGCATCCACCTGGTTCTGGGTCAGTTTCAGCGCATAGGCAGCATCGGCCAGGGATTCGCCACGCGCCTCACGCGCCAGCCGCAGCATGCGGCCAATCGAAGTCGTGGCGGGCACCTGTCCCTCAGCAGGTTGCTCCCCGCCATTGTCCATGGTGTGCTCGCTCACTCGTAGTTCCCCTGCAGCATGGACTGATACTCAGGCGAGTCGGCAAAACGCCCTCTCAGCTGTTCGGCATAGCTTGCTTCGGCTGCGCGGTTGCCCAGCCTGCGCTCGGTACGCAAGCCCAACCATACCGACTCTGCAGTGGGCTCCCGGCGTTGATGCAGGTCCACCAGCCACTGACGGGCCACAACGTAGTCTCCACTACGGTAGGCAATCGCAGCCAGATGGTACAGGGCCTGGGCGTTGGCCGGATCAAGGCTCACCGCACGACGAAACTGCTCGGCAGCTGCGTCATCGGTTTGTGTCCTGAGGTGGCATAGCCCGGCGTTGGTATAAGCCCGCCCCGGGAAACGGTAATACGGATTGCGTGCAGCAGCGGTCAGGCGGCGCAAGCCCTCCTCCGACTCGCCATGCACGCACTGAAACCAGCCATAGCTGTTGTTGATCTCCGGATCACCCGGCGCCAGGCGCAGCGCCCGCAGAAAGTTCTCGCGCGCAGCGGCATTTTCCTCAATGAACATATGCACCAGCGCAAGCAGGTGATACGCAGGCGCATAGTTTGAATCATGCGCCATCGCACTTCGCGCCTCGTCCAGTGCCACGTCGAAGCGCCCAACCTCAAGATAAGCCATGCCCAGTTCGACACTCACCCTGGCTCGGGCCTGTGCCGCATTGGCCGGCGGCGTGTCCGACATTGCCCGCACCGCACCGCCCGCAGTCGACGAATCGGCCACGCCGGGAAGGGTCGTGCATCCCCCCAGCACCGCTGCCAGGGTGACAGCGCCCAGCATTCTCAAACCATAATTCATCTTTCCTCCTCTCCAGCCTGCGCAAGCCGGATTGTTCTCCGCGTCCGGTCCTGCACCTGCCCTGCCAACTGACCACAAGCGGCATCGACATCCTCTCCGCGCGTTCTGCGGATTGTCGTCACAATGCCTGCGCCATTCAGTATGCCGCCAAATTGCCTGACACGCTCACCCTGGGAACGCCTGAAGCCGGAGTTCGGGAACGGATTGAACGGAATCAGGTTGAACTTGCAGGGTACATCGCGCACCAGCGCGATCAACTCACGCGCCTGTGCGTCACTATCATTCACTCCTTCGAGCATCACATACTCGAAGGTCACGAAATCGCGCGGAGCCCGGTCGAGATAGCGCCGGCAGGCTGCCATCAACTCACGCAACGGGTATTTTTGATTGATCGGAACCAGACGATCGCGCAACGCATCGGTCGGCGCATGCAGTGACACGGCCAGTGCCACCGGACACTCATCGCGCAAGCGGTCCATGGCCGGCACGATGCCCGAGGTCGACACCGTCACCCGCCGACGCGACAGCCCATAGGCGTGATCGTCGAGCATCACGCGCAACGCGGTGACCACATTGTCGAAGTTGGCCAGCGGCTCGCCCATGCCCATCATCACGACATTGCTGATCACCCGGCCATTGCCGGGGTCGCCCGGATCCTCATCGCCAGCGGCCCCATCGCCACCGACCCCACCGTACTCGCAGCGGGCATCGCGGGCCGCCCCGAGCAGACGGTTGGCCAGCCACAGCTGGCCGATGATCTCGCCGGCCGTCAGATTGCGATTGAAGCCCTGCTTCCCGGTGGAGCAGAACGCACAGTCGAGCGCACACCCCGCCTGTGAAGAAATGCACAGGGTGCCACGACTGCGTTCGGGAATGAACACCGCCTCCACCGCATTGCCCTGCCCGACATCGAGCAGCCACTTGCGGGTACCGTCGGCAGAAACGGAATCGCGCAGCGGCACCGGAGCACGAATCTCGGCCTCCTGTGCCAGCCGCGCACGCAGGCTCTTGGCAACATTGGTCATGTCGTCAAAGCGATCACAACCCTCGCGGTGCAGCCATCGCAGCACCTGGCGGGCCCGAAAGGGTTTCTCACCCCGCTCGACCAGCCAGGCCACAAGGCCGTCCACATCGAAATCCAGAAGATTGACCGGAGCGTTCATCGCAAGCCTGCGCGAAGGGCGGCACCAAGCCGCCCGAATGAAAACAGCTTAGCGGGAATGAATGTTCATGCCCGGGAAGAAGAAAGCGATTTCGACCGCTGCAGTTTCCGGAGCGTCGGAACCATGTACGGCGTTGGCATCGATCGAATCGGCGAAGTCTGCACGGATGGTGCCGGCATCGGCCTTTTTCGGGTCGGTCGCGCCCATCAGCTCACGGTTCTTGGCAATGGCGCTCTCGCCTTCGAGCACTTGCACCATCACCGGACCGGACACCATGAACGACACCAGATCCTTGAAGAAGGGGCGCTCCTTGTGCACTGCGTAGAACTGGCCGGCTTCCTGCTCGGACAGGTGCATCATGCGGGCAGCGATGACCTTCAGGCCAGCGTCTTCAAAACGCTGGTAAATCTTGCCGATCACGTTCTTTGCGACGGCATCGGGCTTGATGATGGAAAGCGTGCGTTCAATCGCCATGAGACAATTCTCCAGTTGAAAATGTTGCGTTGGGATAAACCGGGCATTTTATCAGCAAACCACGACCGACAGTCAGACCCCCTCCGCCGAAAAATTCGCCCCCACCACGTCCCAACGTGGCTGCACACCGGGCTGACCAGATGTGCAACGCCAGGCGGGCGCACAGCCAATGCCCGCAATCCACACCGGCTCCCCGTCCACCACGAGCACCGGCAGCCGTTCCCGCAGAAAGGCCGGAATACCCGCCTCCTGACACAAATTCTTGAAACTGCGTCGGGGCCCTTCGGGCGCCATGCGCATCTTCAAACCCGGCCAGCGCGGCACGAGCCGGCACGCCCCGGCCCCGGCAAGCCGTGCGGCATCCAACCCCGCCCCGTTCACCGGTTCAAAGCACACTTCTGCCCCCGACCAAGGCAGGGCACGCTCCCCGCACCATGACCGGGGCACGGGCAGCGTTGCAGGACGAGCAGATTCCAGCCACACCCGGTCGCGATACACCAGCAGGGTGCAAGCCCCCAGCGCACAGCACAGCGGACCGGGCGCCTCGCGCAACTGGCGCACGGCCTCCAGCAAACGCGCCCGCGCGGGGGGCAGCTCGCCCAACTCACGAATCAGGCTGCGCAAGAGATTGAGCAGACGCGCATCGCTCAGGGCCAGCAACTCCGGATGCCGCATCGGCAGTCCGCCACACTGCGCCAGATCAAGCTGCGCCAGGTCCTCAAGCAATTCATCCGCCTGTGCAAACTGCCCGGCTGCGCGCGCCAGCGCCGGCACCGCCGCGGGGGCCAGCACCTGCAACTCCGGCATGATGCGGTGACGCAGAAAATTGCGTGCAAAGCGCGTGTCGGCGTTACTCTCATCCTCCACCCAACGCAACCCGGCCGCACGGGCAAAGGCTTCCAGTTCGGCACGACGCACATTGAGCAAGGGGCGCAACCGTCCCGGCCGGCCGGCGTGTGCCGGCACCCGAGCGCGCATCGCCGCAGCCCCCCGCACCCCGCTGCCGCGCAGCAGCCTGAACAGCAGGGTTTCGGCCTGATCGTCCTGATGGTGCGCAAACACCAACCAGTCAGTGACCACACTGTCGAGCGCAGCATGACGCAATTGCCGGGCCGCCGCCTCCAGCCCCAGCGGGTTCTGCTGCGGCACCTGCACCCTGAACACCCGCAACGGCAGGCCACGCCCGGCACAGGCAGCTTCGCACAGCCTCACCCAGTCTTCGGCGTGCGCACTGAGCCCGTGATGGACATGCGCCGCATCGAGCTGCAAGCCCAGACCGGGCGCCACATCGGCAAGCAACTCGAGCAGCACGCGCGAATCCAGCCCACCGCTGAACGCCAGCGTCAGCCGCGCACCCCGCTCCACACCGGCTTCGTGCAAAGCCTGTGCAAGCCGCGCATGGAGGTTTCCGTCAGGCGGCCTTGTCCTTGAAGCGACCATAAGCCAACAGGCGCTGCAGACGCTGCTCGACGAGTTCGGCAGGGCTCAGATCGATTACCTGACGCAGCGCATCCTGCAAGGCCTGGCGCAGGCTCTGGCCCATCGCGGCATGGTCGCGGTGCGCACCGCCCACCGGCTCGGCCACCACCTGATCGACCAGCCCCAGCCCCTTCAGACGGTCCGCCGTGATGCCCATGGCCTCGGCCGCAACCGAAGCCTTGTCCGCGCTCTTCCACAAAATGGACGCGCAGCCCTCCGGCGAAATCACCGAATAGGTCGAGTACTGCAACATCAGCAGACGGTCGGCCACCGCAATCGCCAGCGCGCCGCCGGAACCTCCCTCACCGATCACGGTGGAGATGATCGGCACCTTCAACTCGGCCATCACATACAGGTTGTGACCAATCGCTTCGGACTGGCCACGCTCCTCCGCACCGATGCCGGGATAGGCCCCCGGGGTATCCACAAAGGTAAACACCGGAATCCCGAACTTCTCGGCAAGGCGCATCAGACGCAGGGCCTTGCGATACCCCTCCGGGCGCGGCATGCCGAAGTTGCGCAGGATCTTTTCCTTGGTGTCGCGCCCCTTCTGATGGCCGATCACCACGCAGGGCTGGCCATTGAAACGCGCCAGGCCGCCCACGATCGCCTTGTCGTCGGCAAATGCACGATCACCGTGCAACTCCTCGAAGTCGGTGAAGGCGTGCTGGACATAATCCAGCGTATACGGGCGCTGCGGATGGCGCGCAACCTGCGAAATCTGCCACGGCGTGAGCTTGGCATAGATGTCCCGGGTCAGCGACTGGCTCTTCTTCTCCAGCCGCGCAATCTCACCCGACAGGTCGACCGCAGGGTCGTCCTGCACGAAACGCAATTGATCGATCTTGGCTTCCAGATCGGCAACTGCCTGCTCGAAATCCAGAAAGGCGGTTTTCATCTGCCCTCTACCCTGCCTGAAAAAAGGGGCATATTGTACTCGCTGCGCCCACTCATGCCATTGCGGCGCACCAAACAAAATGGGGCACCCTCGGGTGCCCCGTCGCTCAATTCAAGCGAAGCGCGGTTCAGTCACTGTTGAACACGCCCAGCAGGTGCAGCAGGCTGGTGAAGAGGTTGTAGATCGAAACATACAGCGTCACCGTCGCCATGATGTAGTTGGTTTCGCCGCCGTGAATGATGTTGCTGGTCTCATACAGGATCAGGCCGGACATGAGCAGCACGAACATCGCCGAAACCGCCAGCGAGAGGCCGGGAATTTCGAAGAAGATTGCGCCAAGTCCTGCCAGGAAGGCCACCAGGATGCCCACCATCAGGAAGCCGCCCATGAAGGAGAAATCCTTGCGGGAGGTGAGCGCGTAGGCCGACAGCCCCAGGAAGATTGCCGCCGTGCCGCCAAGCGCCTGCATCACGATGGCGTGGCCGTTCGGCAGGGACAGGTAGGCCGACAGGATCGGTCCCAGGGTATAGCCCATGAAGCCGGTCAACGCAAACACCGCGAAGATGCCACCACTGCTGTTGCGCAACTTGGTCGTCAGGAACAGCAGCCCGAAGTAGCCGACCAGCGTCAGGATCAGACCCGGATGCGGCAGCTTGAGCGCCATCGAGATGCCCGCGACCACGGCCGAAAAAGCCAGCGTCATCGACAGCAACACATAGGTGTTGCGGATCACCTTGTTGGTGGAAAGAACCGAAGCCTCAGCCCGGTTCATCGTCATGCTGCGATTGTCCATGGATGTTCATCCTCCTTTGAAACCGTTGTAAATGACTGGTCGGTGGATCGGTTCCGCAGACAGCGGGCTGCGGCGGGCTTGATTGTCGATGCCGCAGGTATTTGACCGACCCATCGTCACGAGTTCCCCGCAAACCGAAACCGCGAAACCGCCGGCGCGCGAGTCAATCGTTCATGTGCGAATGCTATCTTAAGACTGTTCGATAAAATACGAGTTCAGCGAAATCTTTATCCTGTTTTTTCGAACTTTCATGCTCAACTACAAACAACTTCAGCATTTCTGGAGCGTCGCCCGCGCAGGCGGCGTGGCGCGTGCCGCCGAACTCACCGGCCTGGCGCCACAGACGCTGAGCGGCCAGATCGCAACCCTGGAGGGCGCACTGGGCGTAACCCTGTTCCGCCGTCAGGGACGCCGCCTGGCCCTCACCGAAACCGGCCGCATGGTGCTCGACTACGCCGAGGAAATCTTCCGTGTCGGCAACGAACTGGAAGAGGCCCTGCACAACCGCGCAGCAGGCCGCGCCATGCCCTTCCGTGTGGGCATTGCCGACGTGGTGCCGAAAGCCATCGCAGCACGGTTGCTGGCCCCCTCGCTGGCCCTGCCCGAACCGGTGCGCATCCTCTGCCGTGAGGACAAGCTGAACCGTCTGCTGGGCGACCTCGCGATACACAAGCTCGACGTGGTGCTGGCCGACCGTCCGATGCCATCCGACATGGATGTACGCGGCTTCAGCCACAAACTGGCCGAGTCGGCCATCGGCCTGTTCGCCACCGAACAGCTGCACAATCAATTCGCGACCGGCTTTCCGGACAGCCTTGACCGCGCCCCGATGCTGTTGCCCGGCCCGGATGCCGCCCTGCGCCGCCCGCTGCAGCACTGGCTCGACAGCCAGAAACTCACCCCGCGCATCGTCGGAGAATTCGACGACAGCGCACTGATGAAGTCTTTTGGCGAAACCGGTGCAGGCATCTTCCCCGCCCCGCTGCTGATCGCCGAACAAATCTGCCGGCAGTATCAGGTCTTCCGCCTTGGCGTGCTGCCACAAGTCCGGGAAGCCTATTACGCCATTTCGGTGGAACGCCGCATCACCCACCCCGCCACGCTTGCCATCAGCCGAGCGGGCGAACAACCGGAGCAAAGCGGACAGCGCCCTCCGGCTGGCACGTGAACAGATGCGCCACGCCCGCACGGATGCATGCGTTCGCACGTATAATCTCGCACCCTGCGTCTCTCGGACAGCCGTCGCACATTCTGCAGCGTAACTGCATGCGGGCGTCGAACGGGGGGAAATCAAGGAAAGGAAAAAGGCAGTACGGAATGGATTCCGTACAAATGATGGTGCCGGGAGAGGGACTCGAACCCTCACACTGTCGCCAGCGGCGGATTTTGAGTCCGCTGCGTCTACCGATTCCGCCATCCCGGCTGGGAAGTTGCGCATTATCCAACAAACGCCCCGTGGGCAGCAAGCAAATGTCACTAAAACTCGACGATTTCGATTACACCCTGCCCGAGGCGCTGATCGCCCAGGCGCCTCTGCCCGAACGCACCGACAGCCGGCTGCTGGTGCTCGACGGCCCAATGCTGACCCAACTGCATGACCGCCGTTTCTCCGACCTGCCCGACCTGCTGCGGCCGGACGACCTGCTGGTGTTCAACGACACCCGGGTGATTCATGCCCGACTGCACGGCACCAAGCAGACCGGCGGCAAGGTGGAGGTGCTGGTGGAGCGGCCGGTTGGCACCCATGAGGCCCTGGCCCAGGTGCGCGCAAGCAAGTCCCCCGGCACCGGCACCCGGCTGCGCCTGGCCGACGCCTTCGAGGTCGAGGTACTGGGCCGGGTGGGCGAGTTCTTTCACTTGCGCTTCCCCGACACCGAACCGCTCGAAGCCCTGCTGGAGCGCCATGGCAAGCTGCCGCTGCCACCGTACATCGAACGCACGGCCGACGAGGTGGACGAATCCCGCTACCAGACGGTGTACAACCGCCACCCCGGCTCCGTCGCGGCGCCCACGGCCGGCCTGCACTTCGATCAGGCGATGCTCGACCGACTGGCCGGTCACGGCATCCGCACCGCCTGGCTGACCCTGCATGTGGGCGCGGGCACCTTCCAGCCCGTGCGCGTGGATGACCTGGGCCAGCACCGCATGCACCGCGAGCGCTATGTGCTGCCGCAGGACACGGTGCAGGCCATCGCCGACACCCGGGCACGCGGCGGCCGGGTGATTGCGGTGGGGACCACCAGCCTGCGCGCCCTGGAGGGCGCCGCGCAGGACGGCCCGCTGGAGGCCGGCAGCGGGGAAACCGAACTGTTCATCCTGCCCGGTTTCCGCTTTCAGGTGGTCGATGCGCTCATCACCAACTTCCACCTGCCCAAATCCACCCTGCTGATGCTGGTCTCCGCACTCGCGGGCATGGCGCCGATGCGTCAGGCCTACGCCCACGCCATTGACCGGGGCTACCGCTTCTTCAGCTACGGCGATGCGATGTTCATCACCCACCGCAACACACAGGACACCAACGATGCAGTTTGAACTTCTCGCGCAGGACGGCCAGGCCCGTCGGGGCCGTCTGACCCTGGCCCATGGCACGGTGCAGACGCCCGTTTTCATGCCGGTCGGCACCTACGGCACGGTAAAGGCCATGACACCACAGTCGTTGTCGGAGATCGGCGCGCAAATCTGCCTGGGCAATACCTTCCACCTGTGGCTGCGCCCGGGGCTGGAGGTGATTGCTGCGCATGGAGGCCTGCACCGTTTCATGGGCTGGGACAAGCCGATCCTCACCGACTCGGGTGGTTTTCAGGTGTTCAGCCTGGGGGCGCTGCGCAAGATCACCGAGGAAGGCGTGAAGTTCGCCTCGCCCATCGATGGTGCGCGGCTGTTCCTGACCCCGGAGGAGTCGATGCGCATCCAGACGGTGCTCAACTCCGACATCGCAATGATCTTCGACGAATGCACGCCCTACCCGGCCACCCGCGACGAAGCCGCCCGCTCCATGCAGCTGTCGCTGCGCTGGGCGCAGCGCTCGCGGGATGCCTTCGACCAGCTCGGCAACCCGAACGCCCTGTTCGGCATCGTGCAGGGCGGCATGTACGAGGACTTGCGCGATGAATCGCTGGCCGGCCTGACCGAAGTCGGTTTTCCGGGCTTTGCGATCGGTGGCCTGTCGGTTGGCGAGCCCAAGGAAGACATGGCGCGCATTCTCGCCCACACCGCCCCGCGCCTGCCCGCAGACAAGCCCCGCTACCTGATGGGCGTAGGCACGCCGGAAGACATCGTCGAAGGCGTGGCCGCCGGCATCGACATGTTCGACTGCGTGATGCCCACCCGAAACGCACGCAACGGCTGGCTGTTTACCCGCTTTGGCGACATCAAGATCAAGAACGCCAGCCACCGGCAGGACACCCGCCCGCTGGATGAAAGCTGCGACTGCTACACCTGCCGCAATTTCAGCCGTGCCTATTTGCATCACCTGCACAAAACGAACGAAATCCTCGGCAGCATGCTCAATACCGTCCACAACCTGCGTTACTACCAGCGTTTCACCGCCGAAATGCGCGACGCCATTGCGGATGGCCGCTTCCAGGCCTTCCGCGAGCGTTTCGCCAGCGACCGCGCACGCGGTGCGTGAGCCGTCGGGCGCAACCGGCTGTACTGTTATAATTCAGCGTTTTTTCATCCATTCGGAGTTCCAGAGTGTTCATTTCCAATGCTTATGCCCAGGCCGCACAAGGCGATCCGTCCGGTGGCCTGATGGGGCTGCTGCCCCTGATCCTGATGTTCATCATCCTGTGGTTCCTGATGATCCGCCCACAGATGAAACGTGCCAAGGAACACAAAGCCATGGTCGCCGCACTCGCCAAGGGCGACGAAGTGGTGACTCAGGGCGGGCTGACCGGCCGCGTGAGCGACCTGGGTGACAACTTCATCCACATCGAAGTCGCCGACAAGGTGAATGTCGTCGTGCAGCGCCAGGCCATCGCCACCGTTCTGCCCAAGGGAACGCTGAAAAGCCTCTGACGTCGACACGACGCGGCGGCGCACCCACTGCATGCGCCGCCCTCGCTCCTCCGGGCCTGCGCCTGCCTCCGGCATGCAGCAGGCCCGCGACCCGGCCTTCCCGACTCCCCACTAGCCCCACTGACAACACATGAATCGCTATCCGCTCTGGAAGAACATTCTCATTGGTCTGGTCCTGTTCTTCGGCCTGATCTACACCCTCCCGAATTTCTATGGCGAAGTGCCGGCAGTCCAGGTTTCGAGCGGCAAGGCAACCGTCAAACTGGACACCAGTCTGGTCGCCCCCATCGAAACCGCATTGCGCGAGGCCGGCATCACGCATACCGGCCAGCTTGCGGATGCGAACAGCCTGCGCTTTCGTTTCGACGGCACCGACGATCAGCTGCGCGCCCGCGATGTGATCGAAGGCGCCCTCAACCCCGACCCCAGCGACCCGACCTATGTGGTTGCCCTCAACCTGCTGCCCGCCTCTCCCGCGTGGCTGACCTCGATCAAGGCCCTGCCGATGTATCTGGGCCTGGACCTGCGTGGCGGGGTGCATTTCCTGCTCCAGGTGGACATGGAGGGCGCCCTCACCAAGCGTCTGGACTCCACTGCGGGCGACCTGCGCACCCTGATGCGCGACCGCAGCGTGCGCCATGCCGGCATCAACCGGGACGGCAACAGCATCCACCTGCGCTTCCGCGATGCGGAGCAGCGTGACGCCGCCCGGCGTGCGATCACCAACAACAGCAACGAACTCCAGCTGGCCGACCGGGACGACGGCCCGGGCGACCTGAAGCTGATCGCCACGCTCACCCCGCAGGCCCAGCTGACCATTCGTGAGTTTGCCCTGAAACAGAACATCACCACCCTGCACAACCGGATCAACGAGCTGGGCGTGGCCGAACCGGTGATCCAGCAGCAGGGCGCCGACCGCATCGTGGTGCAACTGCCCGGCGTGCAGGATGTCGCCAAGGCCAAGGACATTCTCGGCCGTACCGCCACGCTGGAAGTGCGCATGGTCGATGACTCGCCCGGCGCCCTCGAAGCGGCGCTCAACGGACAGGTGCCCTTCGGCACCGAGCTGTATACCGAACGTGGCGGCGCCCCCCTGCTGGTGCGCAATCAGGTGATGCTCACTGGCGACCGGCTCACCGATGCCCAGCCGGGCTTCGACGGACAGACCAACGAGCCGGCAGTGCATCTGACGCTGGACTCGGCCGGAGCACGCATCTTCCGCGACATCACCCGCGAGAACGTCGGCAAGCGCATGGCCATCCTGCTGATCGAAAAGGGCAAGGGTGAAGTGGTCACCGCCCCGGTGATCCGCACCGAGATCGGTGGTGGCCGGGTGCAGATTTCCGGCCGCATGACCACCACCGAAGCCAACGACGTGGCCCTGCTGCTGCGTGCCGGCAGCCTTGCCGCTCCGATGGACATCATCGAGGAACGCACCGTCGGCCCAAGCCTCGGCGCCGAGAATATTGCGCGGGGCTTCAACTCGGTGATGTGGGGCATGGTTGCGATTGCAGTGTTCATCGCGGTGTATTACTCGACGATCGGCCTGATTTCGGTCACCGCGCTCGCCGCCAACCTGGTGCTGCTGATCGCGCTGCTGTCGCTGCTTCAGGCCACCCTCACCCTGCCCGGCATTGCCGCCATCGCCCTCACCCTGGGCATGGCCATCGACGCCAACGTGCTGATCAACGAACGCATACGCGAGGAGTTGCGCAACGGAGTGTCCCCCCAGGCTGCGATCAATGCCGGTTACGAACGCGCCTTCGACACCATTCTCGATGCCAACATCACCACCTTCATCGCCGGCATCGCGCTGCTCGTGTTCGGCTCCGGACCGGTGCGCGGCTTTGCGGTGGTGCTGTGCCTGGGCATCCTGACTTCGGTGTTCAGCGCCGTGCTGGTGTCGCGCATGCTGGTCAATCTCGTATATGGCCGTCAGCGCAAGATCCAGAAAGTGCGCATTGGCTGATCCCGCAACGGCAAAGGAACGATTGCAATGGAATTTTTCAAGGTCAGGAATGACATTCCCTTCATGCGCCATGCGCTGAAGTTCAACATCTTCTCCATCCTGACCGTGGTGCTGGCGATCTTTTTCATCGCCACACGCGGTCTGAACCTGTCGGTGGAATTCACCGGCGGCACACTGATCGAGGTGAATTACCCCGAGGTGGTCCAGGTCGAACCCATCCGGCAGGTGCTCGTGCAGCAGGGCTACAGCGATGCGCAGGTGCAGCACTTTGGCAGCGCCCGCGATGTGCTGGTACGCCTGCCGACCCGCGCGGACATGGACTCGACCCGCATTTCGGAAACCGTGATGACGGCCCTGCAGGCGATGGACGGGCCCACACCCGAACTGCGTCGGGCCGAGTACGTCGGCCCGCAGGTCGGCGAGGAGCTGGCCGAAGAGGGGGCGCTGGCGCTGCTGTTCGTGCTCATCGGCATCATGATCTACCTGGCGCTGCGCTTCGAGTGGCGCTTTGCGGTGGCGGCGATTGTCGCGATCCTGCACGACATGATCGTGATCCTGGGCTTCTTTGCGCTGTTCCAGTGGGACTTCTCCCTGCCGGTGCTGGCCGCGATTCTGGCCGCGCTGGGCTATTCGGTGAACGAAACGGTGATCGTGTTCGACCGTGTGCGCGAAACCTTCCAGAAACGGCGTGGCATGACCACGCCCGAAGTGATCAGCCACGCCATTACACGGGTGATTTCCCGCACCGTCATCACCCACACCACCACTTTGATGGTGGTGTTCACCATGCTGCTGTTCGGTGGCGAGACCCTGCATTACTTCTCGCTCGCCCTGGCCATCAGCATCATCTTTGGCATGTACTCCTCGATGCTGGTTTCCAGCCCGCTGGTCATGTGGCTCGGCGTATCTCGCGAGCAGTTCGTGAAGCCGAAGAAGGAAAAGGAAGAAGCCGTCGTCTGACGCCCTCAAGAAAATCCCTTCAAGCAATCAATACGCACCCACAAAAAAGCACCCGCTCAGGGTGCTTTTTTCATGAACGGCGCAGTATCGCTTCGTGCCGGCTCAGACCGCAAACACCTGCTTGATGCGCAGGGTTTCGTTGCGCTCGATGAGCCCGAACAGGCGGTCGATGTTGGGATGCTTGCCGGGTTGGGCACGCGCATCCTCGGTGTGCTCGGCGTACAGCTCAAGCCCCTTCTTTGCCGCTTCAGGGGTGATCGCACCGTACAGCTGGGCGAGATGGTTGTACACCACAAGAGAACCCGCCTGCCCCGGCTTGTTCTCGATGCTGGCCACCACGGCCCCGGTCGCGTCGATCAGGCTCAGCGCCTCAAGGTGCGACACCTTGGGCAGGCTTTTCAGTGTGTCGGCAAATGCCATCGCAAGTCCTCCGTGAGCCTTCAGATGCGCCGCGCCAGCTCGGCGGCCTTGCCGGCATAGCTGGCCGGCGTCATCGCGAGCAGGCGCGCGCGGTCGTGCTCCGGGATCGCCAGCGTGCGGATGAAGTCGTGCAGCGCCTCACGGGTGATGCCCTTGCCACGGGTCATGGCCTTGAGTTGCTCATACGGGTTCTCGATCGCGAAACGGCGCATCACCGTCTGCACCGGCTCGGCGAGCACCTCCCACGCCTGGTCCAGATCGGCCGCCAGGCGCTGCGGATCGGCTTCGAGCTTGTTCAGACCGCGCAGGCAGGCATCGAGCGCCAGCACGGTATGGCCAAAGCCCACGCCCATGTTGCGCAGCACGGTGGAATCGGTCAGGTCGCGCTGCATGCGTGACACCGGCAGCTTTTCGGAGAAGTGGCGCAGCACAGCGTTCGCAATCCCCAGGTTGCCTTCCGCATTCTCGAAGTCGATCGGATTGACCTTGTGCGGCATGGTGGAGGAGCCCACCTCGCCTTCCTTCAGCTTCTGCTTGAAGTAGCCCAGCGAGATGTACATCCAGATGTCACGGCAGGCATCGAGCAGGATGGTGTTGGCGCGGGCCGTGGCATCGAACAGCTCGGCCATGGCATCGTGCGGCTCGATCTGGATGGTGTAGGGATTGAACTCCAGGCCCAGCGATTCGATGAAGCGGCGATTGAAGCCTTCCCAGTCAAACTCGGGCCAGGCGGAAAGGTGGGCATTGTAGTTGCCGACGGCACCGTTGAACTTCGCGGTGAGCGACACCCCGGCAATGCTCGCCCGGGCACGCAGCAGGCGCGCGGCGATGTTGGCCATTTCCTTGCCCAGCGTGGTCGGGCTGGCCGGCTGGCCGTGTGTGCGCGAGAGCATCGGCAGGTCGGCCAGTTGATGAGCCAGGTCGCGGAAGCGGGCAATCACCCCGTCGAGCGCCGGCAGCAGCACCTCGTCACGCCCCTGGCGCAGCATCAGGGCATGCGAAGTGTTGTTGATGTCTTCGGAGGTGCACGCAAAGTGAATGAACTCCGACACTTTGGTGACTTCGGCATTGTGTGCCAGACGCTGCTTGAGCCAGTATTCCATGGCTTTCACATCGTGATTGGTGGTCGCCTCGATGGCCTTCACCGCCTCGCCGTCCTCGGTGGAGAAAGTGTTCACGACCTGGTCGAGTTCCGCGCGGGTGGCTTCGGAGAACGGTGCAATCTCGGCCAGCGCGGGTTCGGCAGCGAGCGCCTTGAGCCACTCGACCTCGACCCGCACCCGGTTGCGAATCAGTCCATGCTCGGAAAAATGCTCACGCAAGCCGGCAACCTTGCCGTGATAACGGCCATCGAGCGGAGAAAGCGCAACAAGCGGCGAAATGGTCATGACGAAATTTCCTGACAAAAGTGCTATTTTACCGCTCAAAGACGATAAAGGCTGACAGAGGATGCCCGCGAGATGAACAGCACCAGGCTTGAGGACACGAAATACCGGATTCAGGTACAGGCAGTGGCCGAGTACATCGAGAGCCAGTCCGATCCGGATGAAAAGCGTTATGTGTTTGCCTACCACATCACCATCACCAACACCGGAGCGGTGCCCGCCACCCTGCTCGGTCGCCACTGGATCATCACCGACGGCACGGGCAGCCGACAGGAAGTGAAGGGCGAAGGCGTGATCGGTGAAAAGCCGCACCTCGCCCCCGGCGAACAGTTCCGCTACACCAGCGGCTCGGTGCTGGAAACGCCGGTGGGTGCAATGCAGGGCAGCTACCAGATGCAGGCCGAAGACGGCTACCGCTTCGATGCCCCGATCGCCCCCTTCACGCTGGCCGTGCCCGGTGTGCTGAACTGAGCCCGGGCCGGCCGGCAGGCGGTGTGAGGATCAGGAGCGATAGTCCGCGTTGATCTTCACATAGTCATACGAAAAGTCGCAGGTCCACACGGTGGCCGTGTGTGCGCCACGGGCCAGATCGACGCGGACGGTGATCTCGGCCCCCGCCATGAGGCGCGCGCCGTCTTCCTCGCGGTAGGCGCTCGCACGACCGCCCTGCTCGGCGACCAGCACCGACTCGCTGTCATTTCCCAGCCACACCCGGATCGACGACACGTCCAGATCTTCGATGCCGGCATAACCGATGGCCGCGAGGATGCGGCCCAGATTGGGATCGGAGGCAAAGAACGCCGTCTTCACCAGCGGAGAATGTGCCACCGCATAGGCCACCTTGCGGCACTCCTCACGGTCGCGTCCGCCTTCGACCTGGATGGACATGAACTTCGTCGCCCCTTCGCCATCGCGCACAATCGCCTGCGCCAGCCTGACCGACACATCGATCACCGCTTCGCGCAACTGCTGGTAGGCGGCGCTGGCCTCGTCGATCAGTTCCGCATGCTCGGCCTGCCCGGTGGCCATCAGGATGAAGGAGTCGTTGGTGGAGGTGTCCCCATCCACCGTGATGCTGTTGAACGACAGGTCGGCCGCTTCCACCACCAGACGGTCGAGCAGCGCCTGCGAAACATGGGCATCGGTAGCCACAAAACCAAGCATTGTCGCCATGTTGGGCTTGATCATGCCGGCCCCCTTGCTGATGCCGGTGATGGTCACCTGCCGGCCATCGATGTCCACCGTGCGCGACACAGCCTTGGCCACCGTGTCGGTGGTCATGATCGCATGCGCCGCATCGTGCCAGCCGTCCTTGCGCAGCGCGGCCGCCGCCGCAGGCAGTCCGGCCACCAGGCGCTCGACCGGCAGGGGCTCCAGAATCACCCCGGTGGAGAACGGCAGCACCTGTTCGGGCGCAATCTCCATCAACTCGGCCACCGCCTGGCAGGTGCGCTGCGCGGCAGCCAGGCCTTCGGCGCCGGTACCGGCATTGGCCACCCCGGTATTGATCACCAACGCACGAATATGCCCCTCGGGCAAGTGCTTGCGGCACAGCTGCACCGGCGCGGCACAGAAGCGGTTGCGGGTGAACACCCCCGCCACACGGCTACCCTCGTCGAGCTGGATCAGGGTCAGGTCGCGGCGGTTGTGCTTGCGGATGCCGGCTTCGGCCACGCCAAGCTGCACCCCGCTGACCGGATGAAGTTCCGAGGCATCGGGCGTCGAGTAATTTACGGGCATGCGGTTTTCTCCGTTAACAGGATTCGGCATTGAAATGAAGCGCACATTGTAGCTTCAGCCGCGTAACGGGTGCATGCGCTGCAATCAGCCGCCCCGCCCCTCCACCGGCTCATTGCCTCACCCCGCCGGGTCGCCCCGGTTGGCGGCAATCGATACCTGCTGCACGAAGAGCTGGAAAGCCTCGAACGCCTCGTCGTCGATGTCCTGACCGCGCACGCTGCGGTCGACATAGAACAGCCCGACCACATGCCCGCGCACTTCAATCGGCGCAATGCACGCCTGTTGTGCATTCGTCACCATCTGCAGGCGATCGGCACGCAGTCCGTTGCGGGCACGGGCGCCCTCGATGCGCAAGGCGGCCTTGTGTGCAAAGAAGCCCACGAACAGGTCGTCGGCATCATTGCCCAATGAGAAGATGAAGCGCTGCCGCAGGGAGTCGATGCCCACTCCCAGCCCCGCCTTGCCGACCAACTGCTGGCGGTTGGGGGTGAGCATCGCAAACAGCACCCGATCAAACCCAACCCCGCGGAACAGCCCTTCGAGCACCAGGGTGAGCACCTGGTTGAGTGAGGCACGACTGGCAATCAGTCCCGACAGCTCGCGCAGGATCTTCAACTGCAGGAGGGGGTCGGGTTGCCCCTGCAAGGCGTCCTGCTCATCCTCTGTGCTGGCTGGCGGAGAACCGCCGGGGATGCGACGCGCAGCCTCGGTCGCCCCGAAACACTGCGCGACCCGAGCCGCCTCCTCGGTGCTGTCGACCAGCGCCTCGCGCACCTCATCCAGAGGCAGGTTGACGAAATCCGCCAGTCGCTCGATCAGCGCAGAGCTGGCCGGGGCATGCCAGCCTTGCAGCAAAGCGTCGGACAACTGTTTGCCGTAGAGGATGGACTGCTCTGCCGGCGAGGGATTGCGCGCGCCCTCCAGCACCGACTGCAACAAAGTGCCCAGACGCCACTCGCGCGCCAGCCCCAGCGAGATCTGCCGCAATTTGAAACCCAGCACCTGCTGCTGGGCGTCCTCGGGCGACAGGGTGCCCGCACGCATCAGCGCATCGAGCCGGACCGCCGTCTCCCCCCCAAACGCCCAGAAAGCCATCTCGCCCACGCGCGACAGCAGGGTTGCGATGAACACTTCCTCGCCGTGCGACTCGCGCCGCATGCGACACAAAGAACGGGCCAGCACTGCGGCATGAAAGCAGCCGGCCATGTCCTCCACCACACGCTGGCGCACGCCCCCCTTCACCAGAGCGTCGACCAGACGAATGCCGATCGCCATTTCGGCCACCACATCCATGCCAAGCACCACGATGGCACGGCTGATGGTGCTGATGCTGTGGCGCGACGGGTTGAAGAAGGCGCTGTTGGCCAGCTTCAGCACCTTGGCGGTCATCGCGGCGTCCTGCAAGATGACCTGCGCAAGCTTGGCGGTGGAGGCCTTCTCGTCGTTGGTCACTGACTGCACCAGGGCCACAGTGGCCCCAAGGGCGGGCATTTCCTCCTCGCGGATGCGCTCCACCCAGCCCGCCGCATTCACCGGCTGCGGGCGCTCCGCCCCCGCTGCGGGCCGTGCCGACCCCGGGCCCTGTATCTGTTTCAATCCAGATTTCATGATTTTTGCCCAGGTAGACGACGAACGGCCCCTCAGGGCCGTCCGTCATGAAGTCACCGGCAAGCGCCTCAAAGGCGGCGCTCAGCTGAGCTTGCCATGGCAATGCTTGTACTTCTTGCCTGAGCCGCAGGGGCAGGGATCGTTACGGCCAACCTTGGGCATGGCATTCACCCGCTGCTGCACCCCTGCGGACGCAGACTCATCGTCACCGCCCAATGCTTCATCGTAGCTGGAATGGTGGTACTCCACATCCTTCACTTCTGCAGGACGCTCGGCTTCCTCAAGCTGCGACTCGGCGCGGATCTGCACAGTCATCAGCAGCTTGGTCACATCGCGGCGCACGGTGTCGAGCAGGGTTTCGAACAGCTCGAAGGATTCGCGCTTGTATTCCTGCTTCGGATTCTTCTGCGCATAACCGCGCAGATGAATGCCCTGGCGCAGGTGATCGAGCGCCGCCAGATGCTCGCGCCAGTGGTTGTCCAGGCTCTGCAGCATCACGTTGCGCTCGAACATGTGCCAGGCCTTTGCATCGATGCCCTCGATCTTTGCCGCATAGCCCTGGTTGGCTGCGTCGACAATGCGCTTGAGCAACTCCTCGTCGTCCAGATTGGGTTCGGCCTTCAGCCATTCGCCCAGCGGCAGCTTGAGCTGAAACTCGCTGGCGAGGTTCTGCTCAAGCGCGGGGATGTCCCACTGCTCTTCGACGCTGTCGAGCGGCACATGCACGCGGAAGGTGTCATGCAGCACCCCTTCGCGCATGGCGGTAATGGTGTCGCTGATGTTGTCGGAGGCGAGCAGCTCGTTGCGCTGCTGGTAGATCACCTTGCGCTGGTCGTTGGAAACATCGTCGTATTCGAGCAGTTGCTTGCGGATGTCGAAGTTGCGCTGCTCCACCTTGCGCTGGGCAGACTCCAGCGAGCGGGTCACCATGCTGTGTTCGATTGCTTCGCCTTCGGGCATCTTCAGGCGCACCATGATGGCGTTCAGACGGTCGCCGGCGAAAATCTTCATCAGCGGGTCTTCGAGCGACAGATAGAAGCGGCTGGAACCCGGATCCCCCTGACGGCCGGCACGTCCGCGCAACTGGTTGTCGATGCGGCGCGACTCGTGCCGTTCCGTACCGATGATGTGCAGGCCACCGGCGGCCAGCACCTGATCATGCACTTTTTGCCATTCGGCACGGCGTTGCGCAATGCGTGCGGCTTTGTCCTCTTCGGAGAGGCCGGCATCCTGACGGATCTTCTCCAGCTCCGGCTCGATGCCGCCCCCCAGCACGATGTCGGTTCCCCGGCCTGCCATGTTGGTGGCAATCGTCACCACCCCCGGCCGACCGGCCTGTGCCACGATGCCCGCCTCGCTGTCGTGCTGCTTGGCGTTGAGCACCTGGTGCGCCAGGTTCACCTTCTTCAGCTCGCGCGACAGGAATTCGTTCACCTCGATCGAGGTGGTGCCGACCAGTACCGGCTGACCGCGCTCCACGCAACCCCGGATGTCCTCGACGACCGCCTGCCACTTCTCCTTCGCGGTGCGGTATACCTTGTCGTTCTCATCCTTGCGCTGCATCGGACGGTTGGTCGGAACGATCACGGTTTCCAGACCATAGATGGAGTGGAACTCGAACGCTTCGGTATCCGCCGTACCGGTCATGCCGGAGAGCTTGTCGTACATGCGGAAATAGTTCTGGAAGGTGATCGAGGCCAGCGTCTGGTTCTCGGCCTGGACCTTCACCCCCTCCTTCGCCTCCACCGCCTGGTGCAGGCCGTCGGACCAGCGGCGGCCGGCCATCAGGCGACCGGTGAACTCGTCGACGATGACCACTTCGCCGTTCTGCACCACATAGTGCTGATCCTTGTGGTACAGCGAGTGCGCGCGCAGCGCGGCATACAGGTGATGCACCAGCAGGATGTTGCCCGGATCGTACAGGCTGGTGCCCTCGGCCAGCAGCCCCATGCGGGTCAGGATCTGTTCCGCATTCTCATGGCCCGCCTCGGTGAGCAGCACCTGACGTGCCTTGAGGTCGACCGTGTAGTCGCCCGGCTCGACGATGTTGTCGCCCTCGCCCTCCTGCTGCTTGAGCATGGGCGGCAACTGGTTGAGCTTGAGGTACAGGTCGGTGTGATCCTCGGCCTGGCCGGAGATGATCAGCGGGGTGCGTGCCTCGTCGATGAGGATGGAGTCGACTTCATCGACGATCGCAAAGGACAGGGGCCGCTGCACCCGCTCGGCGACCGAATACACCATGTTGTCGCGCAGGTAATCGAAGCCGAATTCGTTGTTGGTGCCGTAGGTGATGTCCGCCGCGTAGGCGGCCTGCTTTTGCACATGCGGCATGCGCGACAGGTTGCAACCGGTGGTCAGCCCCAGAAAGCCGTAGATGCGGCCCATCCAGTCGGCGTCGCGGCTGGCCAGGTAGTCGTTGACCGTGATCACATGCACGCCCTTGCCACTCAGCGCGTTCAGGTAGGCCGGCAGCGTGGCCACCAGGGTCTTGCCCTCGCCGGTGCGCATTTCGGCAATCTTGCCGTTGTGCAGCACCATGCCGCCGATCAGCTGCACGTCGAAGTGCCGCATGCCATGCACCCGCTTGCCCGCTTCGCGGACCACCGCGAAAGCCTCGGGCAGCAGGTCGTCCAGCGACTGTCCGTTCTCGATCCGCTGCCTGAACTCGGCGGTCTTGCCGCGCAGATCTTCGTCGGACAAGGCAGCGATCGCGGGCTCAAGCGCATTGATCTTGCGCACGGTCTTGGAGTACTGACGGATGAGGCGGTCGTTGCGACTGCCGATGATTTTCTTGAACAGGCCGGAGATCATGGATGTGTGCTGGGTCCGAATTCGGCAAATGCGCAATTTTAGCACGCCGGAGTCATTTGCCCCGAATAGTGCCCGCGTGCGGTGCACATACGAGCTTGCAGCGCTCCGGGCGCAGGCCTACCATCCACCCATGACCCAGTCACTCCAGCGTTTTCTCGGACATGGCAGCGCGCTTGAGCGCCTGCAGGACCACGCCCGCCAGCTCATGAAGCTGCAGACACTGCTCGGCCGTCTGCTGCCCGCCCATCTCGTCGAGGGGGCGTCGGTGGGCAATCTCAAGGACGGCACGCTGGTGCTGCTGGCCCGCAACGGCGCGATTGCGGTGAAGCTCAAGCAAATCGCCCCCTCACTGATCCGCAGGCTGGGCGAACAGGGCATTCTGATTACCCAGATACAGGTGAAGGTGCAGATGCGCCCGCCTGCGCCGCCGCCACGACACACCGAACCACGAATTATTGGCAGCGAGGGGCGACGCAGTCTTGAAGCCTTCGTTGCATCCCTGCCGGAAGGGGCTCCACTCAGGGATTCATTCGAAAAGCTGCTTGAGCGCAGCCAGCCGCCATCCACACCCGGATGAGGCGCCCCCTCAGGCGATGATCAGCACCCGCTCGATGGCGAACAGGGCCAGAAAAACGAACAGGATCACCACGGCTGCGCGAAAGAAGGTCCAGGCCAGCTGACGATAACGGGGGTTCCCGGTAAACAGCCATGCCAGCAGCGAGCCACCGATGCCGATCAGTGCGAGGAGCGCAAACAGCCTGACGATCAGCATGGCATCTGCTCGGCCACGGCAGGCAGCGCGAAGAGGCGGCTCACCCCCTCGGGCGCGGCGGCAGCCTGATCGAAACTGACGATTTCCCAGGCCGACGCATCGGCGAGCAGCACGCGCAGCACCTCGTTGTTCAGGGCATGTCCGGCCTTGTGAGCAGAATAGGCCGCCAGCAGCGGGTGTCCGCACAGATAGAGGTCGCCAATCGCATCGAGCACCTTGTGCTTGACGAACTCATCGGGGTAGCGCAAGCCCTCGCTGTTGAGCACGCGATACTCATCCATCACGATCGCGTTGTCGAGGCTGCCCCCCAACGCCAGACCGTTGGCGCGCATGAACTCGACATCCTGCATGAAGCCAAAGGTTCGCGCGCGTGCCACATCGCGCTCATAGGACTGTTCAGCAAAATCAATCGTTACCTTCGTGGAGGTGGCATCGATGGCAGGGTGGTTGAAAACGATCGAGAAGGACAGCCTGAAACCGTCATGCGACTCAAGCCGCACCCACTTGTCGCCCTCACGGTATTCGACCGGCTTCTTCACCCGCAGGAAACGCTTGGGGGCGGGCTGCTCGACGATGCCCGCCGAACGCAGCAGAAACACGAAAGGCGAGGAACTGCCATCGAGAATGGGAATTTCCGGCGCATTGACATCCACATGCAGGTTGTCCACACCGAGGCCGGCCAGCGCCGACATCAGGTGCTCGACCGTTCCCACCTTCACCCCATCCTCGTTCTGCAGGCCGGAGCACATGCGGGTGTCGCACACGGCATAGGGACTGGCGGGCAGCGACACCACCGGCGCCAGGTCGGTACGATGAAACACGATGCCGGTATCCGGCGGCGCGGGCCTGAGCACCAGTTCGACCTTGCGGCCACCGTGCAGCCCCACACCGGTGGTGCGGACCAGGGTCTTGAGCGTGCGCTGCTTGATCATCTTGTCAGTCCTTTTTTGGCAGGCATTTTATCATGTCGGCCTGCCCCCTCAGCCTAAGCAGCTGATAAGGAGCAACTATCCCGCATGGCGAGTGCGGAGGACGATGCATGCAGCAAGGGTCTGCTGTCGGAGGCGATGACTGCAGACCCTGCATACGCCCAGAACCCGGCGTTCAGTCCGCCTGCTTGCGCAGGAAGGCCGGAATGTCGAGGGTGCCCATTCCGTTGGCCGTCATGGCCTCGACCGTACGACGGCCGCGCAGCACCTTCGGAATCTCGAACTCACCCGTCACACCACCGCCGGCCGACGGTCCATACGTACCAGTACCGGCCACCACCTGCATCACCGGCTGGCGTGCCTCACGCGGCACCGCCCCCAGGCCGGTCGCGACCACCGTCACACGCACCCGGTCCTGCATGCCTTCCTCGAACACCGTACCGTACTTCACGAAGGCTTCAGGCGCGGCGAAGGCCTGCACCGTCCGCACGGCATCGCGCACTTCTGACATCTTCAGCGATTTGCTGGCGGTGATGTTGATCAGCACACAGCGGGCGCCCGACAGTTCGGTCCCTTCGAGCAACGGACTGACGGCCGCCTGCTCGGCTGCGATGCGGGCACGGTCCACCCCTTCGGCCTCGGCCGATCCCATCATGGCACGCCCCATCTCGCCCATCGCGGTGCGCACGTCCTGGAAGTCGACGTTCACCAGACCGGGCACGTTGATGATCTCGGCAATGCCACCCACTGCATTCTTGAGCACATTGTCCGCCGAACGGAAGCAGTCCTCGAAGCCCGCATCGTCGCCGAACACTTCCAGCAGCTTGTCGTTGAGCACGACGATCAGCGAATCCACATGCTGACTCAGATCTTCGACCCCACTTTCGGCCACGCGCAGGCGGTTCTCGAAATCGAAGGGCTTGGTCACCACGCCCACGGTCAGAATGCCCATTTCCTTGGCAATCTCGGCCACTACGGGCGCAGCCCCGGTCCCGGTGCCGCCCCCCATGCCACCGGTGATGAAGCACATGTGCGCCCCTTCCAGTGCCTTGGCCAGTGCATCGCGCGACTCCTGGGCAGCAGCACGGCCGGCTTCCGGCTTGGAGCCGGCACCCAGCCCGGTGTTGCCCAGTTGCACCTTCACCGAAGCAAGGCTGCGACGCAGGGCCTGCGCATCGGTGTTCGCCACAACGAACTCCACCCCCTGCACACCTTCGCGAATCATGTGATCGACTGCGTTGCCGCCCGCACCGCCAACGCCCACCACCTTGATCACGGTGCCAGACTGTTCTTTTTCAATTATCTCAAACATGGTTTATGCCTCCTGACTCACTGCTTCGCCTAAACGCCACCAGTTATTATCTCAAACTAATGGCGAAATTCACAAAATTTGCAAAAATCTGCCAAAAATTGACATACTCAAAAATTACGCTCAAACCAGGACTTGATCCTGGCCAGCATCATGCGCATGGAGCGTGTATCTCGCGTCATCAAGCCGCGCCGGCGCTGGGTCATGCCTTCCATCACCAGCCCCATGGCGGCCGAATAATAGGGTTGGCATACCACATCCGCCAGCCCTCCCTGATAAGACGGCGTGCCCACACGCACCGGCATGTGGAACACGCTCTCACCCAGTTCTTCCATGCCGGGCATCACCGATGAGCCACCGGTCAGCACGATGCCCGATGACAGCAACTCTTCGTAGCCGCTGCGCCGCAGTTCGGCCTGCACCAGCTCAAACAGTTCCGTCACCCGGGGCTCGATGACATCGGCCAACCGCTGCCGGGACAGCGAACGCGGCGGCCGGTCGCCTACCCCGGGGACCTCGATCATTTCTTCCGGGTCGGCCAGCGTGTGCATGGCCACCCCGCGACGAATCTTGATTTCCTCCGCTTCGGAGGTGGGCGTGCGCAGCGCCATCGCAATGTCGTTGGTGATCTGGTCGCCCGCCACCGGCAACACTGCGGTGTGGCGGATCGCCCCCTGGGTGAACACCGCAATGTCCGCCGTGCCGCCGCCGATATCCACCAGGCACACGCCCAGCTCTCGCTCGTCATCGGTGAGCACCGCATAGCTCGACGCAAGCGGCTGCAGGATCAGGTCCATCACCTCCAGACCGCAACGGCGCACGCACTTGATCACATTCTGCGCGGCAGACACCGCCCCGGTGACGATGTGCACCTTCACCTCAAGCTTCACGCCACTCATGCCGATCGGCTCGCGCACCCCACCCTGGCCGTCGATGATGAACTCCTGGGTGAGGATGTGCAGGATCTGTTGCTCGGCCGGTATCGGCATCGCACGCGCCACCTCGATGACACGCTCGACATCCAGCGGACTGACCTCCTTGTCCTTGATCGCCACCATGCCGTTGGAGTTGAAGCTCTTGATGTGGCTGCCCGCGATACCGGTGTACACCTCGCGGATCTTGCAGTTGGCCATCACCTCGACCTCCTGCACCACCCGGGAGATGGCCTCCACCGTGGCCTCGATGTTGACCACCACGCCACGCTTCAGGCCGCTCATCGGTTGGGTGCCGAGCCCGACCACATTCAGCTGCCCATCCGGCCGCACCTCGGCAACCATGCAGGTCACCTTGGAAGTGCCGATATCCAGCCCGACGATCAAATCCTTGTATTCCTTGCTCATCGCTTGCCTTTGACTGCATCCTGGCCCTGCGCCTCGGGAGTGAGCGCGAAGCCGCCCTGGTAACGCAGATCCGCCACTGCAATCCGCAACCCGACCTGTTCGACCGCACCGGGCCAGGCCCGCACGAAACGGTCGAGCCGCTCCTCCACGGACGCGCTTTCATGGTCACGCCCCAGCACGATCACCATTCCGTCATTGAGTTCCAACTGCCATGCACCACGAGCCGACAGGCTCAACCCCACCAGCGTACGCCCCATCGGGGCAAGCATGCCTGCAAACAACTCGTGCCGTGCGAGCAGGTAAGCTGCCGAACCGGGTGGCCCGCTGAACGCCGGCATGTTCGCGTCGCTGGCTGCAATGAACACCTCACCCTGCCTGTTCACCAGATGTGCGTCATCAAAGTCGGTGCTGGTCCAGTAAGCCACCGCCTGATGCTCTTCCAGCCACAATTCGATGCCATCCGGCCAGCGCCGGCGCACTTCCGCACGGCGCACCCAGGGGAGCTTCTCGAAGGCATCCCTGACCGTTTCCAGGTTCACCGAAAAGAAGTTCCCACGCACGGCGGAGCGCGCCGCAAACTCGATCTGCGCCGTGGTCACCTGCGCCGGAGGCGACAACACCAGCACTTCGCGCACCGGGAAGAACGGACGATTCAGAAACCACACCACCAGCGCATAACCAAAGGCAATCGCGGCGACCAGCATGAGCAGGTCGGCAAACAGATTGAGCACCGAGGGACGATCCCACAGTCGCTCACGCCGTGGGCCCGCCGACGAAGGCAGTCCCGCAGCGATGTCCGTCGCGAAGTGCCGGCGATAGTCACGCAAGTGCGCTGTCCTCCAGAATGCGCAGGCACAGGGCCTGCATGTCGATGCCCGCCACCCGGGCCGACATCGGCACCAGAGAGTGGTCGGTCATGCCGGGCGAGGTGTTCATTTCCAGCAACCAGGGACGGCCGTCGGCCGTCAGCATCAGGTCGACCCGCCCCCAGCCACGGCACCCCAGCACCTGCGCAGCCTTGCTCACCATGTCCTGCAGGGCGGCCTCCTGCTCCGGCGGCAGGCCGCTTGGGCAGTGGTACTGCGTTTCGTCGCTGAAGTACTTGTGCTCGTAGTCATACTTGCCGCCAGGCGCCTCGATGCGGATGAGCGGCAGCACCCGGTCACCCAGGAAGGGGGCTGTGAGCTCGGCCCCTTCGATGAACTCCTCGGCAATCACCAGCCGGTCGTAACGGGCCGCAAGCGCCCACGCCTCCTGCAACCCCCCGGGGTTGCTCACCTTGCTGGCGCCCATGCTGGAGCCTTCATGCACCGGCTTGACGAAGATCGGCAGGCCCAGTTCGGCCTCGATCGCCGCCCAGTCACTGTCGGCCTGCAACAGGGCATAACGCGGGGTGGGCAAACCACTGGCCGCCCACACCATCTTGGTACGCCACTTGTCCATCGACAGCGCGGAGGCCATCACGCCACTGCCGGTATAGGGGATGCCCAGCATCTCAAGCATGCCCTGCACCGTGCCGTTCTCGCCGGCACCGCCATGCAGCGCAATGAAGGCGCGTGCAAAGCCGTCGCTGCGCAACTCTGTCAGATCGCGCTCACCCGGGTCGAAGGCATGCGCATCCACCCCGGCCGCATGCAACGCGGCCAGCACCGCCCGCCCCGACATCAGCGACACTTCACGCTCGGCGGAGCTGCCGCCCATCAGTACGGCCACCTTGCCGAAATCCCTGCCCGCCACACTCACGACACATCCTCGCTGCTTGTCAGTTTTCCGGGCACGCTGCCGATCGAGCCCGCCCCCATGGTGATCACCACATCGCCATCCTGCACCACGTTCAGGATGCTGTCGGGCATTTCCGCCACCTCTTCCACGAACAAGGGCTCAACCTTGCCCGCCAGGCGGATCGCCCGGGCCAGCGCCCGTCCGTCGGCCGCCACCAGGGGGGCCTCGCCTGCCGGATAGACTTCCCCCAGAAGCAGCGCATCCACGCTGGACAACACTTTCACAAAATCCTCGAAACAGTCGCGGGTCCGCGAATAGCGATGCGGCTGAAAGGCCAGCACCAGCCGGCGTCCGGGAAACGCGCCGCGCGCGGCAGCAATCGTCGCCGCCATTTCCACCGGGTGATGACCGTAATCATCGACCAGGGTGAAACTGCCTGAGGCCCCGCCACCCCGCACGGGCAGGCTTACTTCGCCATAACGCTGGAAACGGCGCCCCACTCCGCGAAACTCGGCCAGCGCCTTGACGATGGCGTCGTCGGGCACCTGCACCTCGGTGGCCACCGCAATCGCCGCCAGGGCATTGAGCACGTTGTGCATGCCGGGCAGGTTGAGCCGGATCGGCAGGCGCGAAGTGCTGCCGTTGATGCGCACCGCATCGAAGCACATCCGCCCCTCTTCGGCCCGGATGTTCTCGGCCCGGATGTTCGCCCCCGGCGACACCCCGTAGCGCACGATCTGCTTCGACACCATCGGCATGATCGAACGTACGTGCGGATCGTCCTCGCACAGCACCGCCACCCCGTAAAAGGGCAGGCGATGCAGGAAATCGACGAAAGCCTGCTTGAGCCGCGCGAAATCGTGACCATAAGTGTCCATGTGATCCGCGTCGATATTGGTCACTACCGAGATCACCGGATTGAGCATCAGGAAGGAGGCATCGGATTCGTCGGCCTCGGCCACCAGAAAGTCGCCCTTGCCCAGCCGGGCGTTCACCCCCGCCGCGTTCAGGCGACCGCCAATCACGAAGGTGGGGTCCAGCCCCCCTTCGGCAAGAATGCTCGCCACCAGCGAAGTGGTGGTGGTCTTGCCGTGCGTGCCGGCAATCGCAATGCCGCTCTTCAGACGCATCAGCTCGGCCAGCATCTGCGCGCGCGGCACCACCGGCAGGCGCTGTGCCCGCGCGGCCAGCACTTCGGGGTTGTCGTTGCGCACGGCGGTCGACACCACCACCGCATCGGCCCCTTCGATGTTGCCCGCTTCGTGCCCACGCATCACCCGTGCGCCCCGTGCAGCCAGCCTGCGCGTGGCGGCGTTTTCGCCGAGGTCCGAACCGCTGACGATAAAGCCCAGGTTCACCAGCACCTCGGCAATCCCGCTCATGCCGGCACCGCCGATACCGACAAAATGAATATGCTTGACCTTGTGTTTCATGCACGCTCCCCCGCGTGTGGCTGGCCGCCCAACTGCTGGCACACCTGTGCCACGCTGCCCGCTGCGTTCGCCCTGGCCAGTGTCCGTGCGGCGCAGGCCATCTGCAACAGGCGCGCCCGGTCCAGCTCACCCAGCAGTTCGGCCAGTGCCCCGGCACCGAGTTGTGCCTGCGGCAGCAACACGGCCGCTCCACCTGCCACCAGGAAACCCGCATTCACCGTCTGATGATCGTCCACCGCGTGCGGGAAAGGTACCAGCACACTGCCCACACCGGCTGCGGCCAACTCGGCCACGGTCAACGCCCCGGCCCGACAGATCACCACATCGGCCCAGGCATACCGCGCCGCCATGTCATCGATGAAAGGCAACAACTCTCCTTCCACGCCGGCTTCGGCATAGGCCATGCGCAGGGCCTCGATCTGCTTCTCGCCCGCCTGATGCACCACCTGCGGACGCGATCCGGCAGGCAGTCGGGCGAGCGCCTGCGGCACCACCTGATTGAGCGCCGCAGCCCCCAGGCTGCCACCGACCACCAGCACGCGCAGCGGACCGTCGCGGCCTTCAAAACGCTGCTCCGGTGCAGGCAGCGCGGCAATATCGTCACGCACCGGGTTGCCCACCCACTGCGCCGCCGGCAGCACGTCCGGAAAACCGCTCAACACCCGGTCCGCCAGGCGCGCCAGCACCCGGTTGGCCAACCCGGCCACCGCATTTTGCTCATGCAGCACCAGGGGGCGCCCCAGCAACGACGCCATCATGCCGGCCGGAAAGGTCACGTAGCCCCCCATGCCAAGCACCACATCGGGCCGCGTGCGACGCAGGATGCCCAGCGCCTGCCAGAAACCGCGCAGCAGGTTGAGTGGCAGCAGCAGCTTGCGCAACAGCCCCTTGCCGCGTAGCGCACCAAAGCGGATCCAGGCCAGCTCATAGCCCCTTCCCGGCACGATACGCGCCTCCATGCCGTCCGGGTGACCGAGCCAGACCACGCGCCAACCCTGCGCACGCAACGCTTCGGCCACCGCAATGCCGGGGAAGATGTGTCCGCCAGTGCCACCCGCCATCACCATCAGCGTCTTCATACCGTCACCCCCTTGCGCAATTGACGGTTCTCCCAGTCCACACGCAGCAACAACCCCAGGGCGATGCAGTTGGCGACAATGGCCGACCCGCCAAAGCTCATCAGAGGCAGGGTCAGTCCTTTGGTGGGCAACAAGCCCATGTTCACGCCGATGTTGATGAAGGCCTGCACCCCAATCCACAGCCCGATGCCCATGGCCACCAGACCGGAATAGCAGCGTTCGAGATTGATCGCCTCGCGCCCGATGGCAAACGCACGATGCACCAGCATGGCAAACATCAGGATCACCGCGAGCACGCCCGCAAAACCCAGCTCCTCGGCAATCACGGCCATCAGAAAATCGGTGTGCGCTTCGGGCAGATAAAACAGTTTTTCGACGCTGGCCCCCAACCCCACGCCAAACCACTCTCCCCGACCAAACGCGATCAGCGCATGCGACAGTTGGTAGCCTGTACCGAAAGGATCCTGCCAGGGGTCGAGAAAACCGAACAGACGGTCACGCCGGTAAGGCACAAGCAGCACCATGAGTACAAAACCAATGGTCGCCACCACCGCGAGCAAAACAAAGATGCCCACACTGATGCCGCCGAGGAAGAGGATGCCAAACGCAATCACCGACACCACCACCAGCGCACCGAAATCGGGTTCGCTCAGCAGCAGGAAGGCGACCAGTACGATCATGCCCGCCATCGGCATGAAGCCCCGCACGAAGCTGTGCATGTGTGGCAGCTTGCGCACCGTGTAGTCGGCCGCATACAGCACGACGAACACCTTCATCAGTTCGGAAGGCTGCAGATTCACCGGCCCCAGCGACAGCCAGCGCTGCGCGCCGTTGACCTCTCGCCCCACCCCGGGAATCAGCACGATCACCAACAGCAACATGCCGAGCATGAACAGCCAGGGCGAAAAGTGCTGCCACTGGCGCATCGGAAACTGGAAGGCAAACAGCCCCGCCGCCACGCCGACCAGCACGAACACGGTGTGACGCAGCACGAAATAGTAAGGATTGTTGCCGGTGAAACGACTGCCTTCCGCAATCGCAATCGATGACGAAAACACCATCACCAGCCCGAGGGTGAGCAGCCCGACGGCTGACCACAGCAACAGGGGGTCAAGCTCGCGCCCGGAAGGCGGATGCATCATGCGCTCCACGACCCGCCCCCCCGGCGTGCCCGGAGTACGGCCGCCGCCCAGCCAGGCGCGCAAGGTGTGTGCCCGGCTCAGCATGCGCGCACCCCCTCAAGCATGCGCACCGCCTGCACGAAAACCTCGGCGCGATGCGCATAGTTGCGGAACATGTCCAGGCTGGCGCAGGCCGGCGACAGGAGCACCGCCTCACCGGGTCGGGCCAGCCGTGCAGCCAGCGCAACGGCCGAATCCATATCCTGTGCGTGGTGCAGCGCCACCCCGCTCGGCAGCAGTGCCTGCGCGATGCGCTGCGCATCGCGACCGATCAGCACCACGGCGCGGGCATGCTCGCGCGCCGCCGCGCACAGCGGCGAGAAGTCCTGCCCCTTGCCGTCGCCACCGGCGATCAGCACCACAGGCCTGCCCAGCCCCTGCAACGCAGCCAGGGTGGCGCCCACATTCGTACCCTTGGAGTCGTCGTAGAAACGCACACCGTCGGCCCGCTCGGCGACGCACTGCATCCGATGCGCCAGCCCGGAAAAATCGCGCAGGGCCGGCAGGGTGTCATGCGGCGCACAGCCCACGGCGTCTGCCAGTGCCAGCGCCGCCAGCGCATTGAAGAGGTTGTGACGGCCGCTCAGGCGCAACGCGGAAACCGTCAACAGCGGCTCGCCGCCACGGTACAGCCACGCCTCGTCTTGTTGCAGGCGCACGCCGAAGTCGCGCTCGCCCACAGGCACGCCCAGACTCACCCACACAGGCTCTCGGTCACGCCGCTGCATGGCCGCCACCAGCGGGTCATCGCGATTGAGCACCTGCACGCCCCGGCCCTCGAAAATCCGCGCCTTGGCCTGCGCATACGCCTCCAGAGTGCGGTGACGGTCCAGGTGGTCGTCGCTCAGGTTGAGCACGCAGGCCGCATCGGGCTGCAAACCCTGCATGGTCTCGAGCTGGAAGCTGGACAACTCCAGCACCCAGCAGTCGGGCAAGGCGCGCCCTTCATCCTGTCGCTGCATGAGTACGGCCAGCGCCGACGGACTGATGTTGCCCGCAGCCACGGCATCGCGACCGGCCGCCTGGCACAAACGGGCAGTGAGTGCCGTGGTGGTGGTCTTGCCATTGGTACCGGTGATCGCGACGATCCGGCAATGCGCACGCACACCCAGCCCCTCAAGCGCTTCGGCAAACAGGGTCATCTCGCCTTTCACCGGCAGCCCACGTGCGCGTGCCTGCTGCAACAGGGGCTGCTCCGGGTCGATTCCCGGACTGATCGCCACCCAGTCGATCCCGTCGAGCAACTGCGGCTCCGAGCCGTCAAAGCGGGCCGCACAATGCAGTTGCACCCCCGCCAGGCCACGCACGCCGTCCAGTCCGGGGGGATGGGCCCGCGAGTCTGCAATACGCAGCCGCGCGCCCGAGCGCGCGCACCACTGCGCCATCGCAACGCCCGATTCGCCCAGGCCCAGCACCAGCACGGATTGTCCGGCAAGCATGTTCATCGGAGTTTGAGGGAAGACAGACCAAACAGGACCAGCATCAGGGTGATGATCCAGAAACGCACCACCACCTGCGTTTCTTTCCACCCGCCCAGTTCATAGTGGTGATGCAGCGGCGCCATGCGGAAAATGCGCTTGCCCCCGGTGGCACGGAAATACATCACCTGCAGCATCACCGAGAGGGTTTCGGCCACGAACAGCCCCCCCATGATGAAGAGCACGATTTCCTGTCGCACCACCACGGCAATCACGCCCAGCGCAGCGCCCAGCGCCAGTGCGCCGACATCGCCCATGAACACTTCGGCCGGATACGCGTTGAACCACAGGAAACCCAGCCCTGCACCACAGATCGCTCCGCAGAACACGGCCAGCTCACCCGCCCCCGCGATGTAGGGCACGCCGAGATACTTGGCAAAACCGGCATGACCTGCCACATACGCAAAGATGGCCAGCGCGCCGGCCACCATCACGGTCGGCATGATCGCCAGCCCGTCCAGCCCGTCGGTCAGGTTCACCGCGTGGCTGGTGCCATTGATGACGAAATAAGACAGGGCCACAAAACCGAACAGCCCCAGCGGATACGCCACGGCCTTGAAGAACGGCACGATCAGTTCGGTCTGCGCCGGTTCGGTGGCGGTGAGCGCCAGAAAAAGCGCAGCCCCCAGCGCGATGAGCGAAGTCCACAAATACTTCCAGCGGCTGGCCAGCCCTTTCGGGTCGCGATGCACCACCTTCTTCCAGTCATCCACCCAGCCCACCGCGCCAAATCCGAGCGTCACCAGCAGGGTCACCCAGACGTAGTGGTTGCGCAGGTCGCCCCACAGCAGCACCGTGACCGCAATCGCGATGAGGATCAGCGCCCCGCCCATGGTCGGTGTACCGGCCTTGGTCAGATGCGACTTGGGGCCATCGTCGCGCACCGCCTGACCGATCTTCTTGCGGGTCAGCCAGCGAATCACCGGGGGCCCGAACACGAAGGAAATCAGCAACGCCGTCATCGTGGCCAGCACGGTACGCAGCGTGATGTATCCAAACACATTGAAGGCACGGATGTCCTGGCCGAGCCAGAGCGCCAGTTCAAGCAGCATGGGAATCCCCGGGTTGCGAAGGGCCGCTATTGTGCACTGCCAGAAGCCGTTCCACCACTCTTTCCATGCGCATGAAACGTGAACCTTTCACCAGCACTGCAGTGTCTGCGTCGAGCAGGGGCAGCACCGCCGCAGCCAGCGACTCGGGATTGGCAAAATGCGCCCCACCCTCGCCGAAATTGCGCACTGCGATGGCGCTCATTTCCCCCAGTCCGAACAGGGCATCCACGCCCTTGCTCTTCGCATAGCCGCCGACTTCGTCATGAACCTGGGCGCTACTCTCGCCCACCTCGCCCATGTCACCCAGCACCAGCACCTTGCGACCGGGCGTGCTGGCCAGCACGTCTATGCCGGCCCGCACCGAATCCGGATTGGCGTTATAGGTGTCGTCCAGAATCAACGCCCCGCCCCGGCCAGCCCGACGGTGCAACCGCCCCTTCGTGCCGGTGTATCCGCTCAGGCCACGGGCCACCTCGGCCAGCGTCACCCCGGCAGCCAGGCAGGCCGCAGCGGCCGACAGCGCATTGGCGGCGTTATGCACGCCCGGCACCTGCAGCGCACACTCGACCGCTTCGCCCGCGTGGCGTATCTGCAGGATCGCCCCAAGGCCCTGCAGGCGGCACACACCATACACATCGGCAGCGTCACGAAAACCAAACCCCATCACCTTGCGATCCCGGTTGCGCGCCAACCACAGCGCCGCATGGGGATCGTCCAGGTTCACGATGGCCACACCATGCGCGTCCAGTCCATCGTAAATCGCTGCCTTTTCCTCGGCCACCTCAACCACACCACCCATGCCCTGCAGGTGGGCACGCTGGGCATTATTCACCAGCGCCACGGTGGGCCGTGCGATGGCGGTCAGCGCACCGATCTCGCCCGGGTGGTTCATGCCCATTTCCACCACGGCAGCCCGGTGATGCGCACGCAGGCCAAGCAGGGTGAGCGGCAGGCCGATGTCGTTGTTCAGATTTCCCGCCGTGGCCAGCACCGCCCCGCTGTCTGCAAAACGGGTGCGCAGGATGGCCGCACACATCTCCTTCACGGTGGTCTTGCCATTGCTGCCGGTAATGCCGATCAGCGGAATGTCGAAACGCTGGCGCCAGCTTGCTGCAAGCGCACCCAGCGCCCGCCGGGTGTCATCCACCACCACCAGCGGCAGGCTGCCTGCATCCCCACCCTGCCGGGCATACCAGTCACGGTCGACCAGCGCGGCGGCAGCCCCCTGCTGCTGCGCCCCGGCAACGAAGTCATGACCGTCAAACCGCTCGCCGCGCAGCGCGACGAACAGCTCACCGGCTGCCTGCGCCCGGCTGTCGGTGCCCACCCCGCGCACCATGGCCTCTCCGATGGCCTGACCGCCAGTGGCCTGCGCCACGTCCTGCAGTTGCAGTTTCATCGCGCCCCTCCCGCCACCTTCATGTTCCATTCATGCAGGGCCTGCCTGGCCTGCTCAACATCGGAAAACGGCACGCGCTGCCCGCCGATCTCCTGATACGGTTCATGCCCCTTGCCTGCCAGCACCACCACGTCGTCGGCGGCAGACTCGGCAATGGCCATGCGAATGGCCCGGGCACGATCAAGTTGCACCTCGGCACCCGGCACACCGGCCAGAATCGCTTCGGCAATGTGCTCGGGCGATTCACTGCGCGGATTGTCGCTGGTCACCACCACCCGGTCAGCCAGCGCCCCGGCAATCTCGCCCATCAGGGGGCGTTTGCCCGGATCGCGGTCGCCCCCGCAGCCAAATACGCAGATCACCCGCCCCCCGCGCGCGGTGGCTGTCGGGCGCAGGGCCTCCAGCACCTTTGCCAGGGCGTCCGGCGAGTGCGCATAGTCGATCACGATCAGCGGCTCTCCAACGCCCCCCACAACCTGCATGCGCCCGGCCGGCGGCTTGAGCCGGCCCACCGCCCACAAAGCCTCCTCGAACGGCACCCCGCGCAGCAGCAACGCACCCAGCACCGCGAGCAGATTCGATACATTGAACTGTGCGACGAGATTCACACCGAGCTCGCCCCGCTGCCCGCACCAATCCACCTCGAACTTCAGTCCGGATGGCGACAGGCGCAAATGGCCGGCGCACAAGGGCTCGACCGCCGGCGGCAGGGCATGCAACCAGGATTCACAGGCATAGGCAATGATCCGCTTGTCACCCTGCCCTGCAAGACGCTCGATCTGCTGGCGCCCGAACGGATCGTCCGCATTCATCACCACCCCGCCAAGGCCCGGCATGTCGAACAGCCGGGCCTTGGCGGCGGCATAGCGCTCCATGCTGCCGTGGTAATCGAGGTGATCACGGGTAAGGTTGGTGAACAGGGCCACATCGAAAGCCAACCCATTGATCCGGCCATCCTCGATCCCGATGGAGGACACCTCCATTGCAGCGGCCGCCGCCCCGCCATCCCGAAAGTCTGCGAGCAGCCGGTGTGTCTCCACTGCGCCCGGCGTGGTGTTCAGCCCCTCGGCCAAGGCACCGGGAAAACCGCATCCAAGCGTGCCAATCACCCCGCAGGGCTGCCCCAACTCACCCAGCGCCGCCGCGATCCACTGGCTGACAGTGGTTTTGCCGTTCGTACCAGTCACGCCAGCGAGCCACAACGCCTCGGAAGGACGCCCATGCACCTCGTGAGCCAGATGGCCGACCAGCGCTTTCAGCCCCGGCACCGCAAGCCCGGGAACAGGCAGGTCGCCCACCTCGAAGCCTCCGGCATCGTCCCACAGCACCGCCCCGGCACCACGCTCCAGCGCCATGCCGATGAAGTGACGACCGTCTGCCTGCGCGCCCGGCCAGGCCACGAACACGTCTCCGGCCGCTACACGGCGCGAATCCCAGGCCAGTCGAGCCGGCGTCACGCCGGCGGCCTGCAGGTGCGAGAGAATGGTGTGCACATGGATCGAACTCACCGTTGTCCTCCCTGCTGCCCCGGACTCGAAACCGGGTGAGTCGCATCGTTGCGACCATTGGCGATCTTCAACGGCGCGAGCGGTGCATCCGGTGCCACACCAAGGGCACGCAGGGCCCCTTCGGTAATGCGTGCAAAGACGGGCGCCGCCACGGCGCCGCCGTAGTGTTCCCCGGCAGTCGGCTCGTCGATCATCACCGCCACGATCAGACGGGGGTTGGATACCGGAGCAAAGCCCACAAAGGAGGAAATGTACTTGTCGGTGTAGTGCCCACCCTCCAGCTTGTGGGCCGTACCACTCTTGCCCGCCACCCGGTAACCGGAAATCTGCGCACGGGTCCCGGTACCGCCGGGCTGGGTGGCCAACTCCAGCATGTGCCGGACCTGGCGGGCGGTTTCCGGCGAGAAGATGCGCTCCCCCGGCTCAGGCAGGCTGTCACGCCGCAGCAGCGACACCGGCAACAGGTCACCGTCGCGTGCAAAAACAAGAAAAGCGTGCGCAATCTGCATCAGGTTCACAGACAATCCATACCCATAGGACATGGTCGCCTGCTCGATCGGACGCCAGTTCCTTGCGGGTCTCAAGCGCCCCCCCGTTTCACCCGGAAAACCCAGACCCAGCGTTCGCCCGAAGCCGAGCCGGTCGAACAGGGTCCACATCTCTTCGGGCATGAAGGCCTGGGCCAGCTTTACCGTACCGACGTTCGAAGATTTCTGGATGACGCCCGTCACGGTCAGCGTGCCATGGTTACGCACATCGGAGATCGTGGCCCGGTTGATGGTCATCCGCCCAGGCGCAGTCTCGATGATCGAGTCCGGGCGCACATGCCCGTGCTCAAGGGCCATCGCCGCAATAAAGGGTTTGATCGAGGAGCCAGGCTCAAATACATCGGTGAGCACACGGTTGCGCAGTTGCGCGCCATTCAGCCCTGACCGGTTGTTCGGGTTGAAAGTGGGCAGATTGACCAGCGCCAGAACCTCGCCGCTGCGCACATCGAGCACCACCGCCGCACCAGCTCGGGCCTGATGCCGCTCCACCGCCTGATACAGGGCGGTATAGGCCAGGTACTGGAGCTTCGCATCCAGAGCCAGCGCCACATCCTCTCCATCTCGTGGCTCGCGGATCGATTCCACGTCCTCGACAATCTGGCCACGCCGATCCCGAATCACTCGACGCGAACCGGGGTGACCGCTGAGCTGTGCATTGAAAGCCAGCTCCACGCCCTCCTGCCCCCGGTCTTCGACGCCCGTGAAGCCAATCACATGCGCCGTCACCTCCCCCCCGGGGTAGTATCGGCGATATTCCGGATGCTGATGGATCCCCGGCAGCTTGAGTTCGGCAATTCGACGGGCCACATCCGGCGCAATCTGCCGCTTCAGGAAGACAAACTCTCCATTCGTGGCGAGGCGCCGGTTCAGATCCTCGACCTCGACCTCAAGCAGTTGTGCCAGTTGACGCAACTGGGCAGGCGTCAACTCGGCATCTGCGGGAATCGCCCATACCGAACGCACAGGCGTGCTGACCGCCATGACGGCACCATTACGATCGGTAATGCGCCCGCGCGTGGCCGGCAATGCAAGAATGCGCGAATAACGCAGTTCGCCCTTTGCCTGCAGAAAATCCTTGTTGAAACCTTGCAGATAAGCCGCTCGTCCAACCAGAACAAGCATGCTGGCGAGCAACCCCAGAAGCACGATGCGCGCCCGCCAGGGCTGCAGACGATGCTCAAGCAGGGGGTTGTGCTTGAAGGTCACCGAGCTCTTGCCCATGCTTAGCGAACCCCCTCGACCACCACGACCTGTCCCGGACGGGGCTCTACCATACCCAGGCGAGTGCGCGCCAGCCGCTCCACCCTGGCCAGCGCCGCCCAGGTGCTCTGCTCAAGCTGCAGTTGCCCCCACTCCACTTCCAGCTCATGCGTGCGCGCCTGCGCACGCTCCAGCTCGATGAACAGCTTGCGGCCATGGTGCTGGGCCGCCACCACCCCCAGGGCGCTGGCGATGACCACTCCCAGCACGAAGGCATCGAGGTTCTTCATGGCGCCTCCGTCCGCTCCGCAACCCGCATCACCGCACTGCGTGCACGCGGATTGGCCCGTACCTCAACCTCCGAGGGACGACACGCCTTGCCGACCACACGCAGGCGCGGGGCAGGCAGCTGATCGGCGCGCAGGGGCAAACGCGATGGCAGCTGCGGCGGCCGCGATGCATCACGCATGAAGCGCTTGACAATTCTGTCTTCCAGGGAGTGAAAGCTGATCACCACGAGACGTCCGTTCGGGTTCAGTCTGGAAACTGCTGCAGGCAGGACTAACGAAAGCTCTTCGAGCTCCTGATTGATGAAAATCCGTAAAGCCTGGAAGCTGCGCGTCGCCGGGTGCTGCCCCGGCTCGCGTGTCCGGACGGCCTTTTCCACGATCTCGGCAAGTTGTCCAGTGGTTGCAACAGCCCCCCCTGCCCGAGCAGCTGCAATCGCCTTTGCAATCGCATAAGCAAACCGTTCTTCCCCATAATCTTTCAAAACCTCCGTAATCTGTCCCACGGACGCATCGGCCAGCCACTCGGCAACCGTCTGCCCCCGCGACGTATCCATGCGCATGTCCAGCGGCGCATCAAAGCGAAAACTCATGCCACGCTCGGCTTCGTCGAGCTGCGGCGACGACACCCCGATATCGAGCAGCACGCCATCCACGCGGGCTACCCCCAGGTCATCGAGCACCTGCTCCAGCTCACTGAAGGGGGCATGCACCATGCTCAGGCGAGGGTCATCCAGTGTCGCTGCGGCAGCCACCGCGCGCAGATCACGATCGAGCGCGATCAGCCGCCCCTGCGGCCCGAGGCGCGAGAGGATGGCCCGGCTGTGTCCACCGCGACCGAAAGTACCATCGACATACACCCCTTCCGGGCGCAGCGCGAGCGCATCGACGGCCTCGCCCAGCATCACGCTGACGTGTTGATCGGCAGCGCTCACAAAGACAAACTCTCGAATCCGGCCGGCAATGCGGCCTCTTCCACCAGTGCCATCATGGCCTCCTGCTGCTGTTGCCACCCAGCATCCGACCAGAGTTCGAAATGCGAACCCTGACCCACCAGCCACACCTGCTTTTCCAATTCGGCCCACTTGCGCAGCGAAGGCGCAATCAGAATGCGCCCTGCCGCGTCGAGCTCCTCAGTCTGAGCAAAGCCGACAAACAACCGCTTGAGGGTTGCGCTGCCCCGATCAAGACCCGGCATCGCCGCAATCTTCGCGGCAATCGGCTCCCAAGTGGCCTGCGGATACACCAGAAGGCAACGGTGCGGATGGGCCGTCACCACCAGCGGGGCACCACCCGGAACCAGCGCGTCACGATGCCGCGTGGGAATCGCCATACGACCCTTCGCATCGAGATTGAGCGCGATTGCCCCCTGGAACATTGCCCCCCCTGCACCGCAAACGAGCCGAAGCGCCGCTCATGACACTTTTTCCCACTTTTCACCACTTGCGCCCACTCTAGTTCAAAGGTCACAACCGGTCAAGCTTGCAAAATGCACTTTCCCTTTGCTACACAATGACTTACCAAGCATCGACAAACAACTGGAAACACTTGAAAAATCAAGGAGGAGCGTGTCAAAACACAAAAATGGGCAAGCGAAGGGGATGAAGGCGAGGCCGGCACCAAAAAACCGGGGAATGACTCATGCCTGCTGGGATGAGCCCGCACAGGCTTGCATATGGGATGCAGCGTCAAAAAAGTGTGAAATTTTTCACACTTTTCGCGACGGCAAACACGGAGAAGGAGAAAGAAAAGAAAAAAGGAAGGGAAGTTCGTCGATAAGCCGGGTTCTGTCGAGCGCTGCGCGCCAAGGCGCACAACACCGGGCAGTCATTCCTCTGGGCGGCGTGTTGCCACGACGCTCTAGCAGCCTACCCGGGAGCAGCGCGGACCACGCCATTGCTCCCCTATTTGGCCTTGCCCCGGATGGGGTTTGCCGTGCCAGTCCTGTTACCAGTCCTGCGGTGGGCTCTTACCCCACCGTTTCACCCTTGCCTGATCCTCGATGAGGCCATCGGCGGTCTGTTCTCTGTTGCACTTTCCGTCGCCTCACGACGCCCGGTCGTTAACCGGCATCCTGTCCTGCGGGGCCCGGACTTTCCTCCCCACGCCCGAAGGCGTGCAGCGACTGCCTGACGAACTTCCCTGGCAGGATTATAACGGTCTGCTCAATCCTGTGCCCGGACAAATGCAGGCGCCCCATCCCGCAGCACGAAACTGCCCACATAGTCACCCGGGGGAGCGTCGGTGGCATTGCTCCAGTCCTGCACCAGGCAGCGCTCGGTACTGGCCAGATACCAGCGCGGCCCCTGGCGCAGCGCCCACAGCAGGTCGCCAGCCTCGAACACCTGCATTTCCACCATGTCTTCGGCGCCAGCATGAATGCTCACCTTGCGCTGACAATACGGCAGGCGCGACACGATGACGAACTGATTGACCGAGTCGTTCCAGAAAAAGGGCTGCTCACGCACCAGTATCAGGGCATGCTGGCTGGTGTCGATGGTATATGCCGTCGCGCTGTTCTCGCATGCACTCAACAACGGCAGCGCCACGATGCCGAGCATGCATGCCATACGCCGGGTCCGCTGCTTCATGGCCGCCTCCGTTCGTGAATCAGACCAGCTGCCAGCCCACCTGCCCGCCTGCCCGCAGGGGCACCAACGGGTCGTCGGGTAGATAGGGGTAGTGTTCCGGCACCTGCCAGGGCTGTTTGCGCAGCGTGATCGTGTCCGCATTCGGCGGCAAACCATAGAAAGCGGGGCCGTTCAGGCTCGCAAAGGCTTCCAGCCTGTCGAGCGCCCCCGCCTGCTCAAAGGCTTCGGCATACAGTTCGATGCCCGCATGTGCGGTATAGCACCCCGCACAGCCGCAGGCATGCTCCTTGGCTCCGCGCGCATGCGGCGCGGAGTCGGTGCCCAGGAAAAAGCGCGGATGGCCGGAGGTGGCCACCCTCACCAGCGCTTCGCGATGCGACTCCCGTTTGAGCACCGGCAGGCAGTAGTGATGCGGGCGGATCCCCCCCACCAGCATGGCATTGCGGTTGAGCAGCAGATGATGGGCTGTCAGGGTGGCGCCCACGCGCTCACCTGAAGCCTGCACGAAATCGGCGGCCTCACGGGTGGTGATGTGCTCGAACACCACCTTCAGGGCCGGAAAGCGGGCAATCAGCGGCGCAAGCACGTCATCGATGAAAACACGCTCGCGGTCGAAGATGTCGACTGCGTCATGGGTCACTTCGCCGTGCACGCACAGCACCATGCCGCGTGCCTGCATTCGTTCGAGCACCGGGTGGATGCGCTCGATGGCCGTCACGCCGGCATCCGAATTGGTGGTGGCCCCTGCCGGATACAGCTTGGCCGCAAACACCGCCCGACTATCACAGGCACGGTCGATCTCCTCCGGCGTGGTGTTGTCGGTGAGGTACAGGGTCATCAGCGGCTCGAAACGCGCCCCCGGCGGCAGCGCCTCCAAAATGCGCGCCCGATAGGCCAGCGCCTGTTCGGTGGTGGTCACGGGCGGGCGCAGGTTGGGCATCACGATGGCCCGTCCGAAGCGCTCGGCGGTATGCCCGAGCACGGCCTGCAAGGCAGCGCCATCGCGCAGATGAAGGTGCCAGTCGTCGGGGCGGATCAGGGTGAGCGTTTGCATGGGGTGGTCCGGCAAGCTGTTGGTGTGCGCCAAGTATAGCGCGTCGCTCAGTCTTGTTTGAGCTCCAGCGCCCGGGCGTACAGTTGCTTGCGTGGCAAGCCGGTGAGCGTGGCCGCCACCCGGGCTGCGGCGCTCGCCGGCAGCTCGTCGAGCAGGGTGCGCAACACCTGCTCGGCGGCCGCATCCGGTTGCCCCTCTTCGAGAGGAGGCGCTGCCGACAGCACCAGCACGAACTCACCACGGCTGCGATTCGCATCCCCAGCCAGCCAGGCTGGCGCCTCGCCCACCGGCAGACACACCGTCTGCTCATGCAGCTTGGTCATTTCCCGCGCAATCAGGATCTCGCGCCCCGGCTCAAGCTCGGCCGCCAGATCGGCCAGGCATTCCGCAATGCGATGGGGCGATTCGTACAGCACCACGGCCGCCTGCTCACCCCGCAGCCCCTGAATGGCCCGCCTGCGCGCTTCGGCCTTCGGCGGCAGAAAGCCGACGAAACGAAAACCCGCTGCATCGAAGCCCGACACCGACAGGGCCGCAATCGCTGCACACGCACCGGGCACCGGCACGACTGCGAACCCCGCCTCACGCACCCTTCGAACGGCTCTTGCCCCGGGGTCGGAAATGCCCGGGGTGCCCGCATCGCTGATCAAGGCCACCGACTGGCCCTGCTCCAGCACGTGCAACACCTGGGTCGCGGCACTCTGTTCGTTATGCTCATGCAGCGCGATCAGGCGGGCACGCACGCCAATCGCATCGAGCAGGCGCTGGCTGTGACGGGTATCCTCGGCGGCGACCACCGCAACCTGGCCAAGCACATTCACCGCCCGGCGAGAAATGTCATCCAGATTTCCCAGAGGGGTGGCCACGACATACAATGTCGGCATGACGGACAAGGACGAATGACTTGACATGACGGATGCGCGGCGCGCCAGAGAGGATCAAGCCGGGATTGTCCGCCCTGCAGCAACCCGGGCGCAAGCCTGTGGTGCCGATGCGGAGCGGATTGCCGAGCGCTTCCTGACCGGTCATGGGTTGCGCATCCTGGCGCGAAACCTCCGTTGCCGGGGCGGCGAGATCGACCTGATCGGCCTGCATCATGACACCGTGGTGTTCATCGAGGTACGCCTGCGCCGCAACCCCCGCTTCGGCGGTGCGGGGGCGAGCATCACGCCCCACAAGCAGCAGCGCATCATCCTGGCCGCCCGCTGGTGGCTGGGCGGCGCCGGCCGAGCCCACGCCAACCGCCCCTGCCGCTTCGACGCCGTGCTGTTCGATGAGCGCGCCGCCCGGGGCGACACGCCCCCCGAGTGGTTGCAAGGCGCCTTCGGCACCGAGGGCTGGTAAGAGGCCTCGCGCGTACCGATGCAGGGCAGTCAACAATGCTCAAGCCCTCACCCTGCTCGACACCCTCACCCATCTCCCGATCGACGTTCCGGCCCAACGGGTGCGCCCTGCTCAGCCCGGGCCACACCGGACAGGCTAGAATGGCGACCTGGCCGCCGAATATGGGTGGAATACCAAATACCGAATACCGAATACACGCGCGAGCGGCAACAGGCAGACCTCAAGAGCAGAACCCACGCATGGACCTGATTCAACGCATCTCACGACAGTTCGAGGACAGCAGCCGCTGCACGCTGGAATCCCTCGAATGGCTTGCCGCGCCGATTGCCGGGGCGGTCGAAACCCTCACCGGTTGCCTGCTCAACAGCGGCCGCATCCTGACCTGCGGCAGCGGCCAATCGGCCCTGGACGCACACGCCTTTGCCGCCACCCTGATGACCGGCTTCGAGCTGGAGCGCCCCCCGCTGGCTGCCATTGCTCTGGGCAGCCAACTGTTCATGCTGCCCGCCTGCACACAAGCCGGCAACGCAGCCCCCCGCAACACCGAGCCCCTCTTCGCACAGCAGATCAGCGCCCTCGGCCAGCCGGGCGACGCGCTCCTGCTGCTCGACCCGGAAGGACGCGCTGCCGAGATCTGTGCCGCGATCGACACCGCCCACGAGCTGGACATGCGGATCATCGCGCTGACCGGCAGCGGCGACACACCGGTCGGGGAACGTCTGCACGATCATGACATCCATATCTGCGTGCCTGCCGAAACACCGGCCCGCATCCGGGAAGTCCACCGTGTGGTGCTGCACTGCCTGTGCGACGGCATCGATTGTCTATTACTTGGAGTGGAAGAAGCATGACCCGAATCCAGAACCTCAACCGTCGTCACCTGCTGGCCGGCCTCGGCGCCCTGGCGACCCTGCCTCTGCTGCAAGGCTGCTTTCCGGTCGTCGCAGGCGGCGCCACCGCTGCGGCCATGATGGTGTCCGACCGTCGCACCTCGGGCGCCTATGTCGAGGACGAAGGCATCGAATGGCGCACCCGTAACCGCATCAACGAGCGCTACGGCAACATGGTGAATGTGAGCGTGACCTCGTTCAACCGCAATGTGCTGCTCACCGGCCAGGTGCCCGACGAAGCCACCCGCGCCGAAGTGGGCCGCATTGCCGGTGCGGTGGACAATGTGCGCGGCATCATCAACGAGCTGCAGATTGCCGGCATCAGTTCGCTCACCTCGCGCAGCAATGACGCTGTGATTACCTCCAAGGTGCGCGCACGCTTCATCGACAACAGCGTGCCCGGCTCGACACATGTCAAAGTGGTGACCGAGTCCGGCACCGTGTTCCTGATGGGGGTCGTGACCCAGCGCGAAGCGCATGCCGCCACCGAGGTGGCGCGCACCACCGCCGGCGTGCAGAAGGTGGTGCGGGTGTTCGAATATGTGAGCGACGAGGAAGCCGCCCGCCTTGACCGTCAGCCCCGTCAAGACAACTGACCCACTGACGGCCCGGTACCGCTGACCGGATCAGCCCTGCAGGGGCGTTCCGGCCAGCGCGGCGAGCAGGCGCTCGTGCACGCCCTCGAAGCCGCCATTGCTCATCACCAGCACATGATCGCCCGGCCGGGCCACGGCCACCACGGACGACACCAGCGCATCAATGTCCTGATGCACCTGCGCACGCGGCCCCAGCGGCACCAGCGCCTCCGCCACATCCCAACCCAGACCCCGCGCATGACAGAAGCACTGGTCGGCCTGCTGCAGGCTGTCGGGCAGACGTGCCTTCATCACCCCCAGCTTCATGGTGTTGGAGCGGGGCTCCAGCACCGCCAGGATGCGGGCCGCACCCACCTGCCGGCGCAGCCCCTCCAGTGTCAGCGCGATGGCGGTGGGGTGATGGGCGAAGTCATCATACACCGTCACCTCATTCACCACCCCGCGCACCTCCATGCGCCGCCGCACACCGGCAAAACGGCTCAGGCTGTCAATGGCGTGCCGGGGCGCCACCCCCACATGCCGCGCGGCCGCAATCGCAGCCAGCGCATTCGCACGATTGTGCTCGCCGCTCATCGGCATCGCCACCTCGCCCAAAGGCTCGCCGGCCAGCGCGAAATGCGCCTGCGCTCCGCACGCATCGGCACGCGCCGACCAGCCCGCCTCATCGTTGAACCACTCCAGCTCAGACCAGCAACCGCGCGACAGCACCCTGCGCAGACTGTCTTCGTGCGCATTCACCAGCAAGCGGCCGGTGCGCGGCACGGTACGCACCAGATGGTGGAACTGTGTTTCAATGGCCGCCAGATCGGCAAAAATGTCCGCGTGATCGAACTCCAGATTGTTCAGGATCAGGGTGCGCGGCCGGTAGTGCACAAACTTCGAACGCTTGTCGCAGAAGGCCGTGTCGTACTCATCGGCCTCGATGACGAAAAAGGGCGTGTTGCCAAGCCGGGCCGACACGCCGAAGTTGCCCGGCACCCCACCCACCAGAAACCCCGGTGCAAGACCGGCGTCCTCCAGCATCCAGGCGAGCATCGAAGTGGTGGTGGTCTTGCCATGCGTGCCCGCCACGGCCAGCACCCAGCGTCCGGCGAGCACATTCTCCGCAAGCCACTGCGGACCGGAAACATAGGGCAGCCCCCGGTCCAGAATCGTCTCCAGCAAGGGGTTGCCCCGGGAGATCGCATTGCCCACCACAAACACATCCGCCCCATTGTCGGCCTGCGCCGGGTCATACCCCTCGGTCAGCACAATGCCCTGGCTGGCCAACTGGGTGCTCATCGGTGGATAGACATTGGCATCGCAGCCGGTGACCACATGGCCCGCCGCCCGTGCCAGCAGCGCAATGCCGCCCATGAAGGTGCCGCAGATACCCAGAATGTGAAGGTGCATGAAAAACCGCTCCGCTGACTGACGGCGAGTCGAAACGCGCGCCGTGTAAAATGCCGGCCATTCTACCTTCACCGTCGGCCCCACTGCCCAACATGACCTCGAGAGCCAACACATCGCGCGGCGGACAGCTCCGCCGGGAAATTGCCACGCTCGCCGCACGGATGATGGCCGAAGACGGCATCGGTGATTTCGGCTTTGCCAAGCGCAAGGCGGCCCGCCAGCTCGGCATCCACGACAGCGACAGCCTGCCCAACAATGCCGAGATCGAAAGCGAGCTGCGCGCCTGGCAGGCGCTGTATCAGGACGACGAGCAAAGCGCCCGCATCCACCAGATGCGGCTGGCGGCCAGCGAGATCCTGCGCCTGCTCGATCCCTTTCGCCCTTACCTGACCGGCGGCGCACTCGACGGCACGGCGGGGCGCTATTCGGAACTCGAGATCGAGGCCTACCCGGACAGCGCCAAGGACATCGAAATTTTCCTGCTCAACCAGGACCTGACCTACGAGCACCGCGAACCCCGTCGCCCGCAGCCCAATGCACCGGAAGCGGTGCTGGTGTTCGACTGGGACGACATCCCGGTGCGCCTGTCCATCTACGAAGGCCCCACCGAGCGGGGTCGCAAGCGTAGCGAACGCGCGCGCCTGGCCACCGTCGAAGCGCTGCTCGCCAACCCTCGGAGTACCGACGAATGAGCAAACTCACCCAGACCCTGCTGATCGGCGCCGTGGCCATCACGGCCGGGCTGGCCGGCTGGCTGACCCGCCCCGCCCCCTCCGCCCCCCCGGCGCTTGACAGCCAGGCGGCCGCCAGCGCGGGCGCCACCCTGCTGGCCCTGACGCTGCCCGACCTGGACGGGGTGGCGCAACCGCTGTCGCAATGGCAGGGCAAGATCATCGTGGTCAATTTCTGGGCCACCTGGTGCCCACCCTGCATCAAGGAAATCCCGGACTTCGTCGAAGCCAGCCATCGCCATGCAGACGCGCCCGTGCAATTCGTCGGCATCAGCCTCGACAAGCCCGAGGCCGTGACACAGTTTCGCGAACGTTTCGACATTCCCTATCCCCTGCTCATTGGCACCCAGGCCACACTCGGGCTGGCCAAGGAATTCGGCAACACTGCCGGCGCCCTGCCCTTCACCGTCATCATCAATCGCCGGGGCGAAGTGGCAGAAGTCAAGCTCGGCACCTTGAACACAGAAGAACTTGAGCGCAAAATCCTCGCCCAGCTGAGTCAGTGAACCCCCTCCCGGCCCCCTGGGCCATCTTGCCCAAAGCATTCGAGCACTGGACAAGATGCAGCGATCTACGGCAAACTTGACGACATGAAGCCGTCAAAGTCGCTCATCTTGCCCAAACACAGGAATCCCTCGGTCATTCAGCCATACACGCTTGCCCTGCTCGCCAGCGCACGCTCGGGCACTTCCAGCTTCACGGCATCTGCCTTGTCGCCGGGCGCAGGTGGTCGTGCTGCATGCGTTCAGCGCGTTCACGCTCACTCGCCCCCCAGCCTGCACCCCTGACGGCAACAGGCAGACAGGCGCCGACTGGCAGACAGAAAGACCGACTCGTCCGACAAGCGCCTTCAGCGTCCGACCCGAACGATCCTCCTCGGGTCGAATCATTCACGAACACCTTTCATGGCGACGCTTACCGATCGCCATATCCGGAGATTCAAATGGATTTGCGCAAACTCAAGAAGCTCATCGACCTTGTCCAGGAATCGGGCATTGCCGAACTGGAAGTGACCGAAGGCGAAGAGAAGGTTCGCATCGTCAAGCATGCCCCCGTCGCCGCGGCACCTGCAAGCCATGTCACCCACATTGTCGCCCCACAGGCCGGCGCCCCCATGGCGGAGGCCGCCCCTGCCGCAGAAGACGCCCTCCCTCCGGGCCATGTCGTGAAGTCCCCCATGGTCGGCACCTTCTACCGTGCGGCCTCTCCGGGCGCCAAGCCTTTCGTGGATATCGGCCAGAACGTATCGTCCGGCGACCGACTGTGCATCATCGAGGCCATGAAGCTGATGAACGACATCGAGTCCGAAGTCGACGGCGTGATCAAGGCAATTCTGGTCGACAACGGCCAGCCGGTCGAGTACGGCCAGCCGCTGTTCGTGATCGGTTGATGCGCCATGTTTGAAAAGATCCTGATTGCCAACCGGGGCGAGATCGCCCTGAGAGTGCTGCGCGCCTGCCGCGAACTGGGCATCCGCACCGTTGCGGTCCATTCCGAAGCCGACACCGAAGCCAAGTATGTGAAGCTTGCCGACGAGTCGGTGTGCATCGGTCCGGCTTCATCCGCGCAGAGCTATCTGAACATCCCCGCGATCATCTCCGCTGCCGAGGTGACCGATGCCGAGGCCATTCATCCGGGCTACGGCTTCCTGTCCGAAAACGCCGACTTTGCCGAGCGGGTCGAGCAGTCCGGCTTCGTGTTCATCGGCCCCCGCGCCGAAACCATCCGACTGATGGGGGACAAGGTCAGCGCCAAGGACGCGATGCGCGAGGCCGGCGTGCCCTGCGTGCCCGGTTCCGAAGGCGCGCTGCCGGACGATCCGAAGGAGATCGTGCGCATCGCACGCGCCATCGGCTACCCGGTGATCATCAAGGCGGCCGGCGGCGGTGGCGGACGCGGCATGCGCGTGGTGCATACCGAAGCCGCCCTGCTCAATGCGGTCACTACCACCCAGAGCGAGGCCAGCGCCGCGTTCGGCAACCCGGTGGTGTACATGGAAAAGTATCTGGAAAATCCTCGCCATGTGGAAATCCAGGTGATCGCCGACCAGCACGGCAATGCCGTGTACCTGGGCGAGCGCGACTGCTCCATGCAGCGACGCCACCAGAAGGTCATCGAGGAAGCGCCCGCCCCGGGCATCGAGCGCAAGCTGATCGAGAAGATCGGCGAACGCTGCGCCGAAGCCTGCCGCCAGATCGGCTACCGGGGCGCAGGCACCTTTGAGTTCCTGTATGAGAACGACGAGTTCTACTTCATCGAGATGAACACCCGGGTACAGGTGGAGCATCCCGTGACCGAAATCATCACCGGCGTCGACATCGTGCAGGCGCAGATTCGCATCGCTGCAGGCGAGAAGCTGTGGTTCCGCCAGCGTGACGTGGTGCTGCGCGGTCATGCCGTCGAGTGCCGCATCAATGCCGAGGATCCGTTCAAGTTCACCCCCTGCCCGGGGCGCATCTCGAACTGGCACATGCCCGGCGGCCCCGGCATCCGGGTCGACTCGCATGTGTACAATGGCTACACCGTGCCCTCGCATTACGACTCGATGATCGGCAAACTGATCGCTTATGGCGACACCCGGGAACAGGCCATCCGGCGCATGCGCATTGCCCTGTCCGAAATGGCGGTCGATGGCATCAAGACGAACATCGCGCTGCACCAGGAGTTGATGATGGACGGACGCTTCGTGGAGGGCGGCACCAGCATTCATTATCTGGAACAGTTGCTGGCCGATCGCAATCAGGTCAAGAAGCACTAGACGACCGGGAAAGACGTCGGGAAGCGTGCGACACAAGCGCCCGCCCCGACGCCCCGCCGGCGCTCACGGCGATGGTGACCGGCACCGCCACAGCGCATGAAACCGTTCGCCCTGAGCCTGTCGAAGGGGCTGTGTGGCTCGACAGGCCTGTCCTGAGCGCAGCCGAAGAAGGGCTCACCGCGAGCGCTTGTGTTTCACGTTAACAAGGAACCCCCAACGTGTGGATATCCGTCACCTTGCAGGCTGAAGCCGATCGGGCGGAAGCCCTGTCCGAAGCCCTGATGGAATGCGGCGCCCTGTCGATCAGCATCGAAGACGCGGACGCCGGCACCGAAGCAGAAAAGCCGCAGTTCGGCGAACCCGGACATCATCCGGTGGGCCTCTGGGACCACAGCCGGGTGATTGCGCTGTTCGACACCGACACCGACCTGGCCTCAGCGCTGGCCACCGCTTCGGCGCAGGCCGGCCTGCAGGCCGTCCCGCAGTTCACGCTGGAAGAAGTGGCCGAGCAGAACTGGGTGCAGCTCACCCAGAGCCAGTTCGACCCGATCCACATCACCGACCGGCTCTGGATCGTGCCAAGCTGGCACGACGCGCCATCGGCCGAAGCCATCAACATCGTGCTCGACCCCGGCATGGCCTTCGGCACCGGCTCGCACCCCACCACCCGGCTGTGCCTGCAGTGGCTGTGCGAGCACCTGCAGGCAGGCGCGAGCGTGCTCGACTATGGCTGCGGCTCGGGCATCCTGGGCATTGCCGCAGCCCGCCTGGGTGCCACCGACGTGCTGGGAGTGGACATCGACGAAAAGGCCCTGGAAGCGGCGGCCTACAACGCCAGCCGCAATCAGGTGAGCCTGCGCCTGCAGCACTCGAGCGAAACGCTCGACGCGTGCTTCGATGTGGTGGTGGCCAACATCCTCACCAACCCGCTGTGCGTGCTCGCCCCGCTGCTGTGCGCGCGCATCCGTCCGGGCGGGCGGATCATTCTCTCCGGTGTGCTGGAACACCAGAGCGCTCAGGTCATCGAAGCCTACGCCCCGTTCCTCCCGCTGCATGTGGGCGACGTTCATGAAGGCTGGGCCCGGCTGGAAGGGCAACGCCCGCAGGAGTCTGCACAGCCATGATGATGGTGCGCTGCCCCGCCTGCCAGACCATTTTCCGGGTCAAGCCCGAGCATCTGGCTGCGCACAAGGGCATGGTCCGCTGTGGTCACTGCCTCAAGCCCTTCAATGCGCGCGAGCATTTCATGGAGAGCGGCCCATCCGTGCGCGAGCAGGCCCCGCTCGGCGAGATACGTGCGGACATGGCGCCGGCAGAGCAGGACAGCGTCGACACCGGCGACGAGCGCGACACACTGGCCGCCCTCGACGCCGCCCTCGACTTCAGCGTCCCCGATCTTCCGCCGCCCGCCGGCAAGTCGGCACCGATCTCCGGAAATCAGGCACGCAGGCTGATCGACGACTTCGCCCGACGCCTGAACTTCGACCCGGAAGCCACCGCCCCCCCGGGCTGGGCGGAGCAGGCCAGGGAACCGCAGACACCCCCACCCGGCAGGCAGGACAGCACGGCCGACGGCGCCCCGGGGACGTTCCGCACGCTTGCACCGGAGCCTGCCCCGGCAGGTACGTCGCATGACTACACGCCGGCCCCCATCGGTCGCAGAAGGAACATCAGCTGGCCCCGACTGGAGCCGTCCGAAAACCCGCCCGAGCGCACGCAGGGCACCGCCAATGGACCACACAGACAGGAGCCTGCCGAGCGCGCGCCCCTGCCCGACAGCGAACGGCGTGCTGAACCGGCTCCTCCCCAATCCGTCTCGCCGGAACCTGCAGGCCCTGCGAAGGTCACGGACGCCCGCCCCGACAGCGAACCGACCGAGCCGACCGAACGAGCAGTGCCTCCCCGCACTGCAGGACGCTTCGTTCCACACGAGGAGGACGATGACGACGAGCATCTTTACAACTATCGCCCGGTCAGCCCCCCGGTGTCGCCCCGCACGCGCTGGCTGCATGGCCTGCTCATCGGCACCCTGCTCGGACTGCTCACGGTGCAGGCCGCCTATCTGTTCCGCGACGAACTGACCCGAAAATGGCCGGAGTTGCGCCCTCTGGCCCTGTCGCTGTGCGAACACATCGGTTGCGAGCTGCCCCTGCCCAGGCACATCGACAATGTTTCGGTGGAAACCTCAGACCTGGAGTGGGACACCGCCCAGCCCAGCCACTACGAATTCAACGCCCTGATCCGCAACCTGGCCGCCCATCCCATGGCCTATCCGCATCTGGAACTGACCCTCACCGACGCCCGAGACCGCCCCGTGGTGCGCCGGGTGATCGCCCCGGAAGAGTGGCAGCAGGACGCAACCGAGCGCGCACACGGCCTGCCCCCCGGGCAGACCCGTGCCTTGCGGCTGCACATGGAAACCCAGGGCGTGGACAACATCGCCGGCTACCGGGTGTATGCGTTTTATCCTTGACAGGAAGTCACAGGCTTCAATAGTGTGAAGTCAAGTTTGGGGAGGCCTCTTTTTCCGGCCCTCTCCCACAAGGGGGAGGGGTCAGACCCAGCCTGTTTTCAAGCGCTCCAGAGCAATGCCCAGCGCCCGGTCGTCGAAAAGGCGACCCTTGCGAGCGGCGGCATCCGGACCGCCTCGCCAGTGACGGAGCCCTTCGCGTACGGCCGGTATATTGGGCGCCACACCTTCACGGATCAGTAACCAGTCCACCGTAGCCAGCAGTTCCAGACCAAAGGGCGATTCAAAGCCATCGATAAGCGTCGCAGTGGATTCAAGTGCCTGCGCGTAGGCTTCAGCTTCGCTCTTGAGATAGGTCTGAACGAAGCCCTTGCGCTCATCGTCGAACCAAATCACATCCGTCGGACTGGCATCGCTGATGCGTTTTTCGGAGTGCAGATAGCTACCATCCAGATCGTTCAACAAATGATCGAGACGGTTAGCGTAGGGCCCGTACTTGTGCGCCACAAACTTCAGATTCAGCGGGTTGTCGCCCGGGTTGTAACGCTCGATGGCGCGCTCCAGAAACCACGCCAGTTTCTGGATTTCAAGCAAGCTGCACTCCATGCCCAGCACCCAGTAGCGGCGTACCAGTTCGGCAATCAGCGCACGGGCGGGCGTCAGTTTCTCAACGCCAGCGCGCTTGGCCACGTTCTGGTACTGCTTGGTGGGCTCGAATACCAGGATATCGATGTCCAGATCGCCCAGCGCCTGTTTGATTTGCTCGCACACCTCAACCCACTCCAGACCACCATTGCCCGCACCCAGTGGTGGGATGGCGATGGAGTGGACGTTCTGCTGCACCAGAAAGCGCCGTAAATCCTGCAAACCCTCGACCACCCACTCCATGCGCGACGGCGCACGCCAGTGCTGCTTGGTGGGAAAGTTGACGATCCAGCGAGGGCCATCCAGTTCTGCCACCTCCGTCACAAACATCTGGCCGGTCTGCACTTTCTTGGCCTTGCAAGCTGCGGCATAGAGGCGGAAGTTCTCCGCGAATCGCTCCTTGAACATCAGCGCGATGCCCTTACCCATCACCCCGACGGTGTTGACCGTGTTGACCAGCGCCTCGGTGCGGGCCTCCAGCAAATTGCCTTGAGTGAACGTGATCATGAAAAGTACCACCCTGTTCGGGCGTGAACCGTCAGACTCAGGTTGCGGGCCTGAATCTCTTGCCCGATGCGTTGTTTCAATGCCTCTGTGTAGCACACAATGCCGAGAAGTCCGACCACCGGCAAGTGCCGGTGAATCAACGCCTCGGCCTGATAGCGCTCGAACTTGGCCGGGTCTTCCGCATCGCGTTTGAAGTCTCTGCGCTGCAGCAGGGGCCAGTCGATCCTGTCGAGGTCGTCCAGGTCCGCATAGTAATTTGCCCACTGGTAATAGGCATGGCTGTCGGTGAACAGGAACTGCAAGCCCAGCCGGGCAACGTGGTGCAGACCGGACACCAGAATCACGATATCCTCATTGCGTCGCTTCTGGATGCCGCCCCAGCCGGTATGGATATTGCGCAACATGGGCGAAAAGGGCGTGAAGTAGAACGGCACATAGTCATTGAGACAACCGCCCGGAGGCAGCGGCACCGGATGATGAGCGCGCTTTTCGGTCAGTTCCGGGTTGCCGATGTTGATCCATCCGGGAGCCTTGACTGCGCTGTTACCGCAGTGCAATCCGTTGTCCAGCACCCACAGCAAATTTTCGCGGTGCACGATACGCCAGATCAGCGCCTTATTCGGATTGAGGCTGGGATAGAGGTTAGCCATCGACAGCTTTGGGCTCTTCGACCTTGAGCAGATCGCAGCAGGTCGCAAGCGGCAGACTTTCCAGGCGGGCAAGCGTCATTTTGGTGGGTGGCATCGTTCGGTCTGATCCCCGGTTTCTGTTATCTCTATGGCTTGATCAAAGCGCCTGATCAAAAGCCTCTTCAAACCGCCGGGCGATCTCGTCCCTTGAGGGGGTGTGGTTCTGCCCGCCCCGGCTGGCCACCTTGAGCGAGCCCATCAGCGAAGCCAGGCGTCCGGTCTTCTCCCAGTCCCAGCCCTGTTCGATGCCGTGCAGCAGCCCTGCCCGGTAAGCGTCCCCGCATCCGGTGGGGTCCACCACCGCATCCGGCTTCACGCCGGGAATCTCGATCACCCGGCCGTCCACATGAATGTGCGAACCCTGTGCGCCCATGGTCACCACCAATGCATCGACCATCGCCGCGATCTGCTCGATGCTGTGGCCGGTCTTTTCGCACACCAGACGGGCTTCGTAGTCGTTCAGCGTGCAATAGGTTGCCTGGCTCAGGCACTCCAGCAACTCCACCCCACCGAACATCGGCAAGCCCTGACCGGGGTCGAACACGAAGGGAATCCGGTTCGCGGCAAAGCGCTCGACATGACCCAGCATGCCCTCCTTGCCGTCGGGCGCGACGATGCCCAGCGTCACGCCACGCGCATCATCCACGCGGTTCAGGTGCGACTGCAGCATCGCCCCCGGATGAAAGGCGGTGATCTGGTTGTCGTCAAGGTCCGTGGTGATGAAGGCCTGCGCGGTATAGGTGTAAGGCACCAGCTTCACATGGTTGCGGCGCAGGCCCAGCGCATCCAGGCGTTCGAGATAGCTCGCCGCATCGTCCCCGACGGTGGCCATGATCAGCGGGCTCGCTCCCAGCAGCCCCAGGTTGTAGCCGATGTTGCCGGCACATCCGCCGAACTCGCGGCGCATGTCGGGCACCATGAAGGCCACGTTCAGGATGTGTATCTGCTCGGGCAGGATATGGTTCTTGAAGCGGTCGGGAAAGACCATGATTGTGTCGTAAGCCAATGAACCACATACCAGAATAGACATCGCGCAGCCTCGTCGGAGTAAACATGAAAAACGCGATTATAGGGAATCGGCCGCCACCCCGCCCGCCTGCCGGTTCGCCGCACCGACGGCTGTCGCGTAACGCCGGCGTAATCGCCGCTTCACGGCACTGCAACCGGGCCTCAACACAATGGCTTCACCTGGACATCATGAGGCCCGCCATGCTCCACACCGAACAGCAACGATTTCTCCGTCCCCGCCGCAAGCTCCATGTCGCACTGGCCGCCTGCGAAACCGAAGTGCTCGAAGCACAGAAACTGCGCTACCGGGTATTTGCCGAAGAAATGGGCGCCCGGCTCCCCGGTCGCACCCCGGGCGTGGACCGGGACATCTACGACCCCTTCTGCGAACATCTGATCGTGCGCGACGAACAGGCCGGACGCATCGTCGGCACCTACCGCATCCTGTCTCCGTCCGCAGCACGGCGCATCGGCGGTTACTACACCGAGAACGAATTCGACCTCACCCGCCTGCAGCATCTGCGCAGCCGCATGGTCGAGATCGGCCGCTCCTGCATCGATGCGGACTACCGCACCGGCGCGGTGATCTCCCTGCTGTGGTCGGGACTGGCGCGCTACATGCAGGACAATGCCTACGACTACCTGATCGGCTGCGCCTCGGTCAGCATGGCCGATGGCGGACACCTTGCAGCCAGTCTGTATAATCGCCTGCGCGACGAACACCTCGCTCCGCTGGAATATCATGTCTTCCCGCGCCATCCGCTGCCGCTGGAGCGCCTGCGCCAGGACCTGCATCCGAGCGCCCCGCCGCTGATCAAGGGCTATCTGCGGGCAGGGGCCTGGATGTGCGGCGCCCCGGCCTGGGACCCGGACTTCAACACCGCCGATCTGCCGATCCTGATGCCGATGAGCCGGATCGATCAGAAGTACGCCCGGCATTTTCTGGACACACAGGACTGAGCTTGCACGCCCCCGTCGAACGCACCCTGCCCACCGCTGAAACTACGCCCCCCCTCGTGCAGCCGGCCTCCCGGCCGCTGCGTGCATGGCGCCTGCTGCGCCTCGCATGGGTGCTGCTGTGGGGGGGGCTCACCGCCCTGCTGGTGTTTCCATTCACTTCACCGCGCGGGCGGCAGCGCCTGCGGCAGCGCTGGTCGGTCAGCCTGCTGCACAGCGTCGGGGTGCGGCTGCGCCATCGCGGCCATTCCCCCGAAGCCGGCTGCATGCTGGTGGCCAATCACATCTCTTGGCTGGACATCTTCGTGATCAATGCGCTCACCCCGGCAGCCTTCGTCTCCAAGGCCGAAGTGCGCCAGTGGCCGCTGATCGGCTGGCTGGCCGCACGCAACGACACCGTGTTCCTGATGCGCGGCAGTCGCGGCCACGCCAGGATCGTGAATGGCCGGATCGCCGCCCTGCTCGATGCCGGCACCCATGTGGCGGTGTTTCCCGAAGGCACCACCACCGACGGCAGCCAGGTGCTGCACTTTCACGCCGCCCTGCTGCAGCCGGCCATCGCCTGCGGCCACCCGGTTCAGCCGCTGGCGCTGCGCTATCACGACGCCAGCGGCCTGCGCAGCCAGGCGCCTGCCTATGTGGGCGACACCAGCCTGCTGGCGTCACTGCTCACCATCGTCTCGGCCCGAGGGCTGGTGGCCGACTGCACCGTCCATGCCCCGCTGCCCACCGGCAACGGCACACACCGCCGCGATCTGGCCACCCAGGCCCGCGACGCGATCATCCAGTCCGTGACCGCGCAGGCCCCCGACTGCGGAACAGGCCAAGAAAGTCATTCATGAATTCATTGACGCATGAATTCATGAAATCCGGATAACTTCCGGATTATTCGCAGTGCTACTTTCGATATACCGCTGCATTGCAGCATAACTCCCCCTGCACAATCATGGCATTTCGCGGCACAATGCACGATCCACCCATAAGGCATTGTACGTCTTGATACCATTGCGATCGTCCATCCGCCTGAGACTGCTGTTCGCCAGTACCCTGGTGCAGGTGTTCCTGTTGACCCTGCTGATCTTCAACAGCGTGCGCCTGATGAACGAGGCCATTGACGCCAGCATGAACACCATGGTCGGCCAAAATGCCGCCATGCTGCATTCGATGGCCACTACGTACGGCGAACTGGATCGCTATGACGCACTCCAGGACATGCTGGGAGAATTGCTCGCCGATGCCGAAGAAGGTCTGGTATATGTACGCATCGGGCGCAGCGACGAATCGCTGCTGGTCAGTGCGGGAAAGGCCGACGACGCCACCCTGCCCGACAGCGACGGCGACCTGCGCCTGCTGCGCATCGCTCCGCGCCGGACCCTGATGCACATGCGCGCGCCCTTCCTGCTGAAGGGCAACGAGGTGGGTTTCATCCAGTTCGGCGTCTCCGGCGCCACCCTGGCGCAGGCGCGCAAGGCCATTCTGGGTCAGGGCGCGATGATTGCGGCCATCGAGATTGCACTGACCCTGATCCTGCTGTCGACCATCGGCTACTTTCTCACCCGCAACCTGGGGCGCCTGCTCGAAGGCAGCCGCGCCATCGCCGAGGGCCGGCTGGCGCATCGTATCGAGGTGAAGGGCAGTGACGAACTGGCCCGCGTCTCCCACCACTTCAACCTGATGGCCGAAACCCTGCAGGACCACGTGGGCGAACTGCGGCTCACCGCCGAGCGCCTGTATGCCAGCGAGGAACGCTATGCGCTGGCCATGCGTGGCGCCAACGACGGGCTGTGGGACTGGAACGTTCGCAGCGGCAGCATCTTCGTGTCCGAGCGTTTTCGCGAAATCCTCGACCTGCCGGGCAACAGCGAGCACCTGAGCAACGGGGAAATGCTGTCCTGCATGCCGGCCTCCGACCGTGGCCGCTACCGCGAACAGCTGGTGGCCCACCTGAAAGGCTACACCCAGCAGTTCGAATGCGAATTCCGCGTACAACTACGCCAGGGCGGCATGCGCTGGGTGCTGATTCGCGGCATTGCCCAGCGCGATGCGGACGGCAAGGCCTTCCGCATGGTCGGATCGGTAGCCGACATCCAGAAGCGCAAGCGGGCCGAAGCCCAGCTCATGCACGATGCGCTGCACGACCGGCTCACCGACCTGCCCAATCAGGTACTGCTGCAGGAGCACCTGAACACCAGCCTGGGCCGCCAGCAACGCAGCGACAGTTTCAGCTTTGCGCTGGTGATGGTGAATCTGGAACGCTTCCATCTGGTCAACGACAGCTTCGGGCACGCGGCGGGCGACCGTGTGCTGAAGGAAATTGCCCAGCGTCTGCGCAAGTGCGTGCGCCAGGGCGATGTGGCGGCACGCGTCGGGGCAGACCAGTTTGCCCTGCTGCTCGACGACCTGGACGGCGTCGGCGACAGCCTGCGCCTGACCCGCAAGCTCATCGACGAGCTCGAACGCCGCATCGACCTGGGCGACGGTCGGGTGTATTTTCCCCGCGTACACGCCGGCATCGCAATCAGCGACATCACGGTAAACGACTCCGAAACCCTGCTGCGCGATGCCGACAACGCCCTGCACGAGGCCAAGCGCTCGGGCGACAGCACGCTGGCGGTATTCCAGTCGTCCATGCATGCGCGGGCGGTCGATGCGCTGCACCTGGAGGCCGACCTGCGGCGGGCCATCGACCAGCAAACCCTGACCGTCGCCTACCAGCCCATCATCGACCTGCACACAGGCGATATCTGCAGCTTCGAGGCCCTGGTGCGCTGGCGCCACCCCGAGCGGGGCATGGTCGCACCGGATGAGTTCGTGCCCATGGCCGAAGCCCTGGGGCTGATCTGCGACCTGGGCAATCAGGTGTTCAGCCATGTATGCACCACGCTCAGCCGCTGGCACCGGAAACTCGGCACCGACGCCACCCCTGCGATCAGCATCAACCTGTCGGCCCTGCAGCTGGGCAACCCCCGGCTGGCACTGACGCTCATCGAGCGCCTGGAGCACTTCAGGCTGCCGCCGTCCCTGCTGCGCATTGAAGTGACCGAAAGCATTCTGGCCCACGAAGACGGGCCAGCCCTGGAAGTCCTGCACACCCTGCGGCGGCACGGCATCAAGATTCTCATCGACGATTTCGGCACCGGCTACTCCGCACTCAGCTACCTGCACCGCATTCCGTGCGACATCGTGAAGTTCGACGGCACCTTCGTCCACCAGATCGAACACGACAAGCGGCTGCGCGCCATCGTGCGGCGCAGTACCGAGCTGGCGCACGACCTGGGGATGACGGTGATTGCAGAGTGCATCGAGAGCCAGGCGCAAGCCGACATCCTGCGATCCCTGGGCTGCGATCTGGGCCAGGGGTATCTGTACAACCGTCCGCTCAGCACCGAACAGGCCGAAGCCCTGCTGCAACCCTCGTCCCCCGAGCCGGCCGTGGAGGAACAGTCATGAACAGACCCAACAGAGCCGCTTGCGGCCTGCATGCAGCCCGGCTGATGCTGTTGATGCTGCTGATCCTGCCGCTGCGCGCGCTCGCCACACAGCACCCACTGCAATGGTCGGGGTTCGGCACCGTAGGCGGACTCTGGGTGGATACCGAAGCGCTGTACTTCAACCACCCATCCAAACCCGGTACCGCCCCCGACCGGCCCGACTTCAGCGCCGACTCGGTCATTGGCCTGCAGGCGATGTGGTCTCTTGGAGCGCACACCGACCTCACCGTGCAGCTGCTCAGCTCCGACGACTACCGCAACGGCTACCGTCCCCGCGTGGGCTGGGCCTTTCTGCGTCACGACCTGCGGCCGGACCTGAGCCTGCGTGCGGGCCGCCTGGCACCGTCTTTCTTCATGCTGTCCGAAAGCGTCAACCTGAACTACGCCAATCCGTGGATGCGGCCACCGGTCGAGGTGTATGGTCTGAACCCCTTCACTGCACTGGACGGTGCCGACCTCATCCACACCCGCCGCATCGGCAGCACCGATCTCGAAGTGCGTCCCTATGCCGGCCAGGGCAGCATGCATTTTCCGCACGGACGCAGCACGCTGCGCGACGCACTCGGCCTGAGCATCGCCGCCAGCCGGGGCAACCTCAGCCTGCAGGCGGGCTACGGCAGCGGGCGGATTGCGGTGCATTACGACGATCCGCTGTTCCGCCTGATTGCATCGCAGATGGCCGCAACCGCTCATCCGCTGCTGCCTTCACTGTCGGGTGGCGGCATCCGCGCACGCTTCATGTCGTTCGGTTTTCGCTGGGACGACGGCCGCTGGCAATTGATCGGCGAATATGCGCGGCGACACACCAGCCGTACGATCCCCACGGCCCACGGCTGGCACCTGACCGCCGCACGGCGCAGCGGCAGGTTCACGCCGTTCGTGACCCTCGCACGCCAGAGCCAGCTCCGGCCCCTGTTCGAGGCCCAGCCGCACATCCTGGCTTTCGATGCCTACCGCCACTCACGCTCCAACGCCCAACGCAGCGTGAGCGTGGGCGTGCGCTGGGACGTGCACCCCCAGACAGCGCTCAAGCTGCAATGGACTCATGTGCGTGTCGGGCACCATGCCTGGGGGGCCTTCTTCCCGGTGGACGAAACTGCCGGCACCAGCCCCGCCGGCCGGTCGGTCGACATGTTCGGCCTGTCACTGGACTTCGTTTTCTGAGCGCCGCCATGTCCGGACATCTGCAAACCTGCGTCCTGACCCTCTTCCTGCTGATCTGGGCCACACCGGGTCTGGCCGACCTGGCCATTGTCACCGCACGCGACAGCGCGATCGAGACACTCGACCGCGACGTGGCCGAACAGCTTTATCTCGGGCGGCTCAATGCCCTGCGCGATGGCACCAGCGTGCGGCTGCTCGACCTGCCCCAGGGCCCCGAACGCGACCGCTTCTACCAAAGGCTCATTGGCAAGAACCCGCTACAGACACGGGCCTACTGGTCGCGCATGGTGTTCTCCGGCCGTGTCCGGCCACCGCGCGAACTGCGTACCCCGACAGCCGTGCGCGAAGCCCTGCAGCAGGACGCCCACCTGATCGGCTACCTGCCCGAAGCGGAAATTACCCCCGAGCTGCGCATCCTCCTGACCGTGGATTGAGGCCCGCGCAGGCAGCCCGTTGCCCCACCGCAGCCCTGCGCGGCGGCCCCGGCCAGCCTGCATCACAGCCCGGCTTCCAGCCGCAAGTACGCTTGGCTCACATTGCGCCGGTGCAGGATGTCGTAGTTGTCCAGCCGTGCAAATGCCGGTGCATCGCCCAGCTCGGCGATGGCGGCCTCCACCCCGGCCATCTCGTCGGCCAGGCGGCTCACGCCGCTCACGATGAAGGCCAGATAGTCGCCAGTATCGGCCTGGGCGCCGGCCAGGTCGGTGACCCGTCCGTGACCGGGCACGATGTGCGCCGGGGCCAGCGCCTTGAGCCGCTCGAACGCATCAAGCCAGCGCACCGCATCGCTCCCCGGGAGCAGGCCGAGCAGGCGGTCGACATACACCACATCGCCGGTAAACACGATCTCCCCGTCCGGCAGACGCAACACCATGTCGCCCGGGAAATGGGCATCGTTCAGATAGTGCAGCTCCAGCGTGCGCCCCCCCAGCACGAACACATTCACCTCATCTTCCAGCACGCGGTTGGCGCTTGTCGGCTCGGTACCCTCGAAGCGTTCGCCCAGCACTGGCGCAAGGCGTGCCACCTGTGCCGCAAGCTCGCGCTGCTGGCTGTCGACCGTGCGCGCATGGGCAATCACCTCGGCTCCCTGCGCCATGAAATAGGCATTACCGAACCAGCGATGGTCCTGCACCCCGGTGTTGATCACCCAGCGCACCGGCTTGCCGGTCAGCTCCCGGGCCAAGCCTTCGAGCAGCACCGCCCCCGCCCGGGAGGCACCGCTATCGACCAGAATGGCCCCTTCCGGCGTATCGATGACGCCGAAGTTGGCATTCAGGCCAAGGTTGTCATACGTGCGATCGGTGGTCGGGCCGATCAGCGCATGCACCCCCTCTGCCACCTGCACCACCTCAAGCCGGAACGGCTCGTTCCCTGCCGCCTGCGCAACGCTGACCAAGCCGAGCAGACAGGCCGCAACCCACAGCAGGCCCGCGCGCCACACCCTGCCCAAACCATGCCTCCCAACGGATGATCTCCCCCCACCCCGATACGCCCTCTGTCCGTACATGCCACTGCCTCCTCTGGTCACTTCACTCAGTTCGGATGGATTCGGGTGAATCCCGACAACGTCCGGATTATCCCTCATCGGGTTAGCGTGGATTCCATCGCGTTTGCGCCAGCTCAAACCCGCCCCGGCACACCGGGTTATCATGAGCGCACGGATGATCAGGCTTATCGAGGTTCATCATGTCGGTTCTTCGCATGATCGCGGCAGTAGTGTTGCTGCTGATGTCCACAAGCCTTCCGGCACAAGCCATCGCCCCCTGGGTAGAACACGATGCCGATGGCGCACCGCAGGTTCAGCTGTATTTCTTCTGGTCCCTCAGCTGTCCGCACTGCACCGCCGCCCACCCCTTCATCGCCGCCATTCCGCAACAACGCCCGTGGGTCACGGTACACGCGCTGGAGCTGTCCCGTCACCGCGACCATGTCGAGCGCTTCGTCGCGCTGGCAGCCCTCGCGGGCGAAGAGGCCTCTGCCGTGCCCAGCCTGCTGTTCTGCGGGCGGCTCATGGTGGGCTGGGATCATGAGCAGGGCATGGGTGCGCAACTGCTTGCCGAGCTGGACGCCTGCCATGCCCGCCTCCTCTCGGACAGCGGGGCGCTCACCCCGCAGCCTGCCGTGGCGACGGGCGGCACGCGCATCAGCCTGCCGCTGATCGGCGAACTGGACACCGCCACCCTGTCCCTGCCGGCACTCACCGTTGTACTGGCGGGGCTGGACGCCTTCAATCCCTGCGCCTTCTTCGTCCTGCTGTTCCTGCTGTCGATGATGGCCCACCAGAAAAGCCGCCGTCGCATGCTGATCATCGGCGGCATCTTCGTCACCGTCTCCGGGCTGATGTACTTTGCCTTCATGGCCGCATGGCTGAACCTGTTCCAGGTGTTCGGCCACCTGGGCTGGGTAACGTTGGCCGCCGGAGCGCTGGCGGTGTTCGTCGGCACGGTGAATGTGAAAGACTTTTTCTGGTTCGACAAGGGCCTGTCACTGTCCATTCCGGAGTCCAGAAAGCCCGACATCTTCCGCCGTGCCCGGGCCATCCTGTCGGCCGACCACCTGCCCGCCATGCTCAGCGCCACCGCCTTTCTGGCGATTGCAGCGAATGTGTATGAACTGTTGTGCACGGCCGGCTTCCCGATGGTGTTCACCCGCCTGCTGACGCTGGCAGAATTGCCCGGCCTCACGCGCTATGGCTATCTGGCAGCCTACAACCTGATCTACGTCCTGCCGCTGGCGGCCATCGTGGTGGTGTTTGCCCGCACCCTGGGGGCGCGCAAGCTGACCGAACGCGAGGGTCGCCTGCTGAAGCTGATGTCGGGGCTCATGATGCTCGGCCTGGGCGCCCTGCTGCTGCTCGCTCCCGAACGACTCAGCCACGTCGGCACGGCTTTCGGGCTGATGGCGGTGGCCGTCGCCCTGACCTGGCTTGCCGCCCGGCTCACCCGCCCGGGGTGAGCGCCCACGGCCCGGCTGCCCGGCCGCGCCCGGCCCATCGCATTGGCAATCTGCGGCAACCGGGCTACGATGGCATACCCCCTCTCAATGCTGCCCTCACCGGGAGTCCCGCACATGCCTCAATCACGCAAAGACCTCGCCGCCCTGCGCGCCACGCTGAAACACGAAGATGCCTCGCTGAGCCGGCGCCTGCCGGCAACCGACGACACCGCCCCACCTGCCGCCAGCGATGTCAGCGCCCCGGCGCCGGAGACACCGACCGGCGAAAAACCGCGACGCGCCGCACGCAAGCCCGCCAAGACGGTCACCAAAGCCCTCCGCACGGCCAGTCAACCCGCGCGGGTGCGTGCCGCCGCCCCCGCAGAGGCCGACAACGAAGCTTGCGAAACGGTGAGCGTTCGCTTGCTCACGAGCGAATGCCAGCGCATGAAGGCGCTGCGCGAATTGCTCGCGCGCCACGGCAGCCCGGCCACACGTTCGGACATCCTGCGCATCGGCCTGCAGCTCGCGCTGGCACAGGATGCCCTGGCGCTGATCAACGACATCGAGCAACTCTCCGCCCTGCCTCGCAAGAACAAGGCCGACAAGGCCGGAAAGGTCGAGAAGACCGGAAAGGCCGAAAAAGAGAAAAAGGACAGAAAGGACAAAGACGCCCGCAAGAAGGACAAGCGCAAGAAGGCAAAGAGCTGAACGGCGCACGGAGCAACGCCTGTGCCACAGGACCGGGGGCTCGACAAGCCTGTCCTGAGCGCAGCCAAAAGGCTCGCCCCGAGCGCATCCCGTTGAAGCTCAGAGGCGGAAATCCACCTGCTGCGGCCGTCCCGGCAGGTTCAGGGAACTCACCGCCGGCTGACTGCGGGCAATCACCTTGCCGCCGCGCACCACTGCGCGCCGCGCCGCGCGCAGGCGGAGCGCCTCCACCGGGTCACGCGCATCCAGCAGCACGAAATCGGCCTTGCAGCCCACCGACACGCCATAGCCCTCCAGCCCCAGGATGTGCGCCGGCGTGTGGGTGACCGCGTCGAAGCAGGCACGCATCGCGTCCTGCCCGGTCATCTGCGCCACATGCAAGCCCATGTGGGCCACCTCCAGCATGTCCGCCGAGCCCAGGCCATACCACGGATCCATCACGCAATCGTGGCCGAAGGCCACCGGCACCCCGGCGGCGAGCAGCTCCGGCACCCGGGTCATGCCACGGCGCTTGGGGTAGGTATCGTGCCGGCCCTGCAGGGTGATGTTGATCAACGGATTGGCAATCGCCGCCACCCCGGCCTCGCGCATCAACGGCATCAGCTTGGAAACATAGTAGTTGTCCATTGAATGCATGGAGGTCAGATGCGAACCGGCCACCCGCCCATGCAGGCCGAGGCGGTGGGTGTGGGCGGCCAGCGTCTCGATATGGCGCGACAATGGATCGTCCGACTCGTCGCAATGCATATCCACCCGCAGGCCACGCTCGGCGGCGAGTTCGGTGAGGAGTCGCACCGATTCCGCCCCTTCGGCCATGGTGCGCTCGAAATGCGGAATGCCGCCCACCACCTCCACCCCCATGTCCAGCGCCCGGGTCAGGTTGGCCAGCGCGCCGGGGCTGCGCAATACGCCGTCCTGCGGAAAGGCCACCAGTTGCAGGTCGAGCCACGGTTTCACCCGTTCGCGCACATGCAGCAGCGCCTCCACCGCCAGCAGACGCGGATCGCACACATCCACATGCGAACGGATCGCCAGCAACCCGCGTGCCACTGCCCAGTCACAATAGCGCAGCGCACGCTCGACCAGCGCCTCCTGCGTCAGCAGCGGCTTGAGTTCGCCCCACAGCGCAATGCCCTCCAGCAGGGTGCCGGACCGGTTCACCCGTGGCATGCCGTAGGACAGGGTCGAATCCATGTGGAAGTGGGCATCGACGAAGGGCGGGCTCAGCAACAAGCCGTCGGCCTCCAGCACCTCCCCCACCGTGCCCGGCGCTGCGGACAAGGCAGTCTCCAGCGCCACGATGCGCCCGTCGCGCACACCGACATCGATACCGGAACGACCATCCACCAGGCTGGCATTGCGAACGATGAGATCGAACATGTTTTCTCCCCGGGTGCGCGCGCCTCAGCGCTCACCCTTGCGATACGGTTTCATGAGTGCCTGCGGATAGGCCGCCCGTCGCGCCATGATCACCAGCGCGAGAATGGACAGGATGTAAGGCAGCATCAGATACACCTGATAGGGCACCGCCACCGGCAGAATGTCGCCGGCCTGTTGCAGGCGCAGCTGCAGCGCATCGAAGGCAGCGAACAACAGCGCCCCGAGCAGGGCCTTGCCCGGGCGCCACGACGCGAACACCACCAGCGCAATGCACACCCAGCCCCGGCCATTGACCATGTTGAAGAAGAATGCGTTGAAGGCCGACAGGGTCAGGAAGGCGCCGGCCAGCGCCATCAGCATGGAGCCGGCCATCACCGCGCCGGTGCGCACCGCAATCACGTTCAGGCCCTGTGCCTCGGCGGCCGAGGGGTTTTCGCCCACCATGCGCACCGCCAGCCCCACCGGGGTACGATACAGCCCCCAGGCCACCAGCGGCACCATCAGCAAGGCGAGCAGGGTGAGCACCGTCTGCGCGCCCAGCGCCGGGCCGATCCACGGCAGGCCGGAGAGGGCCGTCATCGGCGCGAAGGGCTCGATTGTCGGCGGCGTGCTCACCTGCGGCAGGGACACCCGGTAGGCGTAAGCGGAAAGGCTGGTGGCGAGCAGCGTGATGCCCAGGCCCGCCACATGCTGGGACACCCCCAGCCAGACGGTCAGCCCCGAATGCAGCAGGCCGAACGTCGCCCCGCACAGCATCGCCACCCCGACCCCGACCCACAGGTCTGCGCCCAGCCACACCGCCAACCAGCCGGTGAAGGCCCCGGCCACCATGATGCCTTCGATGCCGAGGTTGAGCACCCCGGCCCGTTCGCACAGCAACACGCCCAGCGTGCCGAGGATCAGCGGCGTGGCAATGCGCAGCGTGGCCACCCAGAAGGACGAGGACAACACAATGTCCAGCAGTTCGTTCATGCCCGCCCCCAGCGAATGCGATAACGCGTAAACAGGGTGGCCACCAGCATGGCCAGCAGCGCCGTCGCCACGATCACATCGGAAATGTAGTTGGGCACGCCCACCGCCCGGCTCATCGAATCTGCGCCCACCAGCACACCGGCCACGAACAGCGCCGACACCACCACCCCCAGCGGATGCAGGCCGGCCAGCATGGCAATGACGATGCCGGTGTAGCCATAGCCCGGCGACATGTCGAGGGTCACATAGCCAGTGCGCCCGGCCACCTCGCCCACGCCGGCCAGCCCGGCCAGCGCACCCGAGATCAGCGCGCAGGCCAGCACCACCCGCTTCACCGGCATGCCGGCGAACGCCGCCGCCCGCGCATTGGTGCCCACCGCGCGCATCTGCAGGCCAAAGGTGGTGAAACGCTGTACCGCCCACAGCAGCAAGGCCAGCACACAAGCCAGGATCAGACCGCCATGCACCCGGGTGCGCTCCATCAGGCGGGAAAACTCATAGGCCGGGTCCAGCGTGACCGACTGCGGCCAGCCCATCGCCATCGGGTCCTTCATCGGCCCTTCCAGCATCATCGATACAAACAGCAGCGCAATGAAGTTGAGCAACAAAGTGGTGACCACCTCATCCACCCCCAGGCGGATCTTCATCAGTGCTGGCGCCAGCAGCCACAAGGCCCCGGCCAGCGCTCCGGCAAGAACCATCAGCACGAACACCAGCGTTGTCGGCAAGCCCGAAAAGAAGGCCGCACCCTGACCGCCCACTGCCACCGCTGCCAGCGCCGCGAGGTAGAGCTGCCCCTCGGCGCCAATGTTGTAGAAGTGCGCGCGAAACGCCACCGCCGCCGCCAGCCCGGTGAGAATCAGCGGCGTGGCCCGGGTGAGCGTTTCGGAAAACGCAAAGCGCGAACCGAACGCCCCCTCGAACAGCAGCACATAGGTTCGCCCCACCGGCGCACCGGCCCAGGCCACCAGCAACGCGCACACCACGAGCGTGAAGCCGATCGCCGCAAACGGCGCCACCACCAGCGCCACCCGGGATACTCCGTCACGCGCCTCAAGCCGCATCGCTCGCTCCTTCGTGCTGTCCTTGCCCTTTCCCTTTCCTCTCTTCTTCCCCGTCCTCGCCCGCCATCGCCAGTCCGATGTCGGCCAGCGTCCAGTCCTCAGCCGCGCGGGCTGCGGACAAGCGCCCCTTGAACATCACCGCCACCCGGTCGGCAATTGCAAAAATCTCGTCCAGGTCTTCCGAAATGATCAGGATCGCGGCCCCGGCCGCCGCTGCATCGAGCAGCTTGCGATGAATGCCGGCCACCGCGCCAATGTCCAGCCCCCAGGTGGGCTGGTTGGCAACAATCAGGCGTGGCACGCTGGCCCCGGCCGGCGAAGCCGTGCCCTCGCCCACCGCCAGCGCCCGCCCCAGAATCAGCTTCTGCATGTTGCCGCCCGACAGGGTGCGCGCCGCCACATCGATGCCCGACAGGCGCACGTCATGCTTGCCCACCAGCGCCCGGGCAAAGGCCCGTGCCGCGCCGCGCCGAATCCAGCCAAGACGCGAGAAGGCGGGGACATGCAGCCGCTCGGAGACCGCGTTTTCCCACACCGAAAGATCCCCCACCACACCAACCGCATGGCGATCCTCCGGCACCCGCGCCACCGCCCGTCCCACCCAGGCGCGCGGACGGGCCGGCATCGCCTCGCCATCGAGCAGCACCCGCCCCGACGACGCCTTCAACATGCCGTGACACAGGTCGGCGAGCGCCTCCTGCCCATTGCCCGAAACACCCGCAATGGCCACGATCTCGCCGGCATGCACGCTCAGGTCGACCGCCTGCAGATGGCCGTGCCCACGCTGGCGAGCCGTACTCACCCGCTCCAGGCGCAGCACCTCGGCGGCCCCTCCGGGCAGACTCCGCCGCATCCGCTGCGGCCGCTCCACACTGCGCCCGACCATGAGTTCGGCCAACTGGTCACGGCTCGTGCCATCTGCGGCCAACTCCGCCACCAGCCGCCCACCCCGCAATACCGCAACGCGATCCGACACCCGCAGCACCTCGTCGAGCTTGTGGCTGATGAAGATCAGCGACAGCCCCTGGCGTACCAGTTCGCCCAGCGTGGCAAACAAGGACTCGCTCTCCTGCGGCGTCAGCACCGCTGTCGGCTCATCCAGAATCAGGATGCGCGCCCCCCGGTACAAGGCCTTCAGAATCTCCACCCGCTGGCGCTCACCCACCGACAGGCGACCGATGCGCGCCTCCGGGTTCACCGTAAAACCGAAGCGCTGCGCGGTGTCGAGCAGGCGTGCACGCGCCTCGCGCCGCCGCGAAAAAGGCTGCCACAGCGACTCCGTGCCCAGCATCACGTTGTCGAGCACCGACAGGTTGTCGGCCAGAGTGAAGTGCTGATGCACCATGCCCACCCCCGCAGCCAGGGCTGCAGCCGGGTCGCCCGGCGGCAGATGCTGGCCGAACACCTCGATCTCACCCTCGTCCGCCACATAGTGGCCAAACAGAATGCTCATCAGCGTGCTCTTGCCAGCACCGTTCTCGCCCAGCAAGGCCAGCACCTCGCCGGCGCGCACGCTCAGCGAGATCGCGTCGTTCGCCACCAGCGGGCCAAAACGCTTGGTGATGCCGGACAGCCGTAATACGGTTGAATCGCTCATCGCGGTATCTGCAGTCACCGGTCCAGTCCTGCAGGAACCGGGCACAAGCCACCCGGCCCCTGCAAGGCCCTGCGCCGGAATGGACAGGGTTGGGGTTACAGGCTCAGTTCGACTTCGGCTCGCTGTCGTTGACCGTCACGCTCAGCGTCCCGGCGCGAATCGCGGCCTCGGCCGCCTGCACCTTCTCGACCAGTTCGGCCGGCACCTTGTCGGCAAAGGTGCCCAGTGCGGACAGTTCCGAGCCACCGAACGCCATCATCGAATAGCGGCCATAGTCTTCAGCCTGGAAGCTGCCCGCCTTCACCGCCTCCAGCGCCTTGTCGATGGTCGGCTCCATGTTCCACAGCGCAGAGGCCACCACCGTATCGGGATACTGTGGCTGGGTGTCGATGACATTGCCGATGGCCAGCACGCCGCGCTCCTTGGCCGCATCGGACACCCCGAAGCGTTCCGCATACATCACGTCGGCCCCCGCATCGATCATCGCAAACGAGGCCTCCTTGGCCTTCGGCGGATCGAACCACGAACCGATGAAGGTGACGGTGAACTTCACTGCCGGATTCACCGCCCGCGCACCGTCCATGAAGGCATGCATCAGGCGATTGACCTCCGGAATCGGATAACCGCCCACCATGCCGATGTGGTTGGACTGCGTCAGCCCACCCGCATACATGCCGGTGAGGTAAGCCGGCTCCTGAATGTAGTTGTCGAACACCGAAAAGTTGGGGGCCTGCGGCTTGCCCGACGAGCCCATCAGAAAGGCCGTTTCAGGGTAATCCTTGGCCACGCGGCGGGCAGCGGCTTCCACCGCAAAGGACTCACCCACCACCAGCGCGTTGCCGGCCTCGGCATACTGGCGCATCACGCGCTCGTAGTCGGCATTGCTGACATTTTCAGAAAATACATATTCGACTTCACCGCGCGCCTGCGCGGCATTGAGCGCCTTGTGGATGCGTGACACCCACTGCTGCTCGACCGGAACGGTGTAAATCGCGGCCACCTTCAGCCTGTCCGCTGCAAACGCCCCGAACGGGAAGGCTGCGCCCAGAGCCAGGGCAAGAGAGGAAGAAAGCAACAGCCGGCGGGTGGAACTGATCATGCTGGACTCCTTTGAGCGGATAAGCGGAAGAGGCTTGAAAGTTGAAAGCGAACTTTTACCACATGGTCTGCAGGCCACTGCTTATAACACGGTTCAGGCGCTCACGCAGAGCGCCTCATGCAAGCTGGCCCGCCCGGCCACGCAACGGCATTTTTTCACGAAAGCCGCTCGCACGCACCTGCGCGTGCTGTCCAGCACCCTGCATTTTCGGTATATTCGGATCAGTTAACGCGAAACGATCATGAGCCTATCCGACAAACCCGCCTGCGACGGCAAGACCGCGTCCCGGCAACGCATCGAGCAGGACATCCTGACTGCCGCGCGCCGACTGTTCGCGCAGCGCGGCTACGAGGGTGTGTCGATCGACCGCATCGCCCAGGATGCCGGCCTGTCCAAGCAGGGGCTGCTGTACTACTTCCCGAAAAAGACCGTGTTGTACCGGGCGGTGCTCGATGGCGTGCTGGACGAATGGCTGCTGTACATGGACGCACTCGGTCAGCATCACGACGATCCGAAGCGGGCGTTCAGCGACTACATCGCGGGCAAGCTGCGTTTTTCGCGCGACCACCCGGACGGCTCGCGCGTCTTTGCCAACGAAATCATCGCTGGCGCCCCCCACTTCTCCGATGCCATCGAAACCCGCGTGCTCCCCGCCCTGCAGGCCGACGAAGCCACTTACCAGCGCTGGGTTGCGCTGGGCCTGTGCCGCCCGATGGACACCCGCCACCTGATGATCGTGCTCTGGGCCGCCACGCAGGCCTACGCAGACTTCGCCCACCAGATCTGCCTGGTGCTGCGCAAGAGCGAGCTGGACGCACAGGACTTCACCGATGCCGGCGCCCTCATCACCGACATGGTGCTGCGCACCGTTCTGGTGTCGCCTGAAGGCTGAAAACACGGCGCCGTACAGTCACCCCCTGAAACAACGCCTTTCATGGTGTGCGCAGAAGATCGACTAGAATCGCGCCGCCGTGCCCAAGCCGGGCACAGCGGCTTTCTTCATTCGCCGACCACCTACTCCATCACTCCACCCCACATCGTCCATGGACACACTGCGCACCCTCATCGAATCGACCCGCTTTCAGCGTTTCATCATCGCCGTCATCGTGATCAACGCGATCACACTGGGACTGGAAACCTCGGCAAGCGTCATGAACACGGCCGGTGGCTTGCTGGTAGCGCTCGACCGCGTAGCCCTGAGCATCTTCGTGATCGAGATCGTTCTGAAGCTTGTGGTCTATCGCCACAACTTCTTCCGCGACGGCTGGAATGTGTTCGACTTTCTGGTGGTCGGCATCACGCTGGCGCCCACCGGCGAGGGCGTGGCCGTGCTGCGGGCACTGCGCATCCTGCGGGCTCTGCGCCTGATTTCGGTGGTGCCTTCGATGCGCAAGGTGGTCAATGCGTTGCTGCGTGCGATCCCCGGCATGACCTCGGTACTCACTTTGCTGCTGCTGGTGTTCTATGTTGCGGCGGTGATGAGCACCAAACTGTTCGCAGCCTCTTTCCCCGAGTGGTTCGGCAGCATCGGGGCATCCTTCTACACCCTGTTCCAGATCATGACCCTGGAATCGTGGTCGATGGGCATCGTGCGCCCGGTCATGGAGGTGTATCCGCTGGCCTGGCTGTTCTTTGTGGTGTTCATCCTGCTCACCACCTTCGCGGTGCTCAACCTGTTCATTGCCATCGTGGTCGATGCGATGACGGTGACCGAGCACAAGGAGCAGGAAGAAACCCGCGCCTTGGTGGAATTCGACCATCAGGAGTTGATGCGGGAGTTGCGCGCACTGCGTGGTGAGTTGGCGGAACTGAGAGCCCAGCCCGGCAGTCGGGACACGCCCCGGGCAACACAGGACTGAGCACGCGAGCGCGTGCCCGGAATGCCGTGCCCCATACATCAGCGTACGGGGTCACGTCAGGCGTTCAGCTCACATCAGCTGTTCGGCCAGATGGCGGCGCACCGAGATCGCACTGCCCAACCAGCCGAGGAAGGCCGCAAAGAGGACGATCCCCAGCGACTCGGGCAACTCAGGGCCGCGCAGCATGAACACTGCGCCATAGGTTGCGGACAGGCTGGCGACCGGGCCGCTCAGCGCAGTCACGGTGACCCACACGGTGGCCAGCGCCACCAGCCCGCCGAGCGCCCCCTGCAAACTGCCGAACCAGTAGAACGGCCGGCGGATGAAAGGATCGGTTGCGCCCAGCAGGCGACTCACATCGATTTCATGCCGCTGGGTCAGTATCTGCAGCCGAATCGTATTGAAGGTGACGATGACCAGCGCGAAACCGAGCAGTGCCGTCAGCAGCAGCACCGCCGAGCGCCCCAGACCGAGCAGCGCGTGCAGGCGCTGCACCCAGGCCGAATCAAGTTGCACATGCTCGACCTGTGGCCAGGCGGCAAAGACATCATGCAACTGGTCGTACAACTCGGGCGAGTCCCCGCGCGGGGTGACCACAAAGGCATCGGGCAGGGGGTTTTCGGGCAGGCTGCCAACCACATCCCCGAGGCCGGCGCGTTCAAGCTGGCGCAGGGCCTCGTCCGGCGAAACATGCCTGAAGCTCGCGACATCCGGCTCGACCGTCAGCCGGCCCTCGATTTCGGCCAGATCGTCTGACGTCGCCCCCCGTGCCATGAACAGGCTGATTTCAGGCGTACCCGACACGCCACGCGCAAGTATTGCGATGTTTTCCAGCAGCACGTAACCGGCCGCAGGCAGGGACAGGGCAATGCCCACCACCAGCGCCGACAGCATTGTGCCCAGCGGCTGGGCCAGCAGCCTGCGCAAGGCATGCAGGATCGCCCGGCCATGCAGGTAAAGCCAGTTCAACACGCTGAATCCCCCACCAGTTGCCCCTTGCTCAGCACCAGGCGGCGGGGCTCGTACGCCGCAAACAGGCTATCGTCATGGGTGGACACCAGCACGGTCACGCCGGCTGCATTGAAGGACTTGAACAGGCTGGCAATCTCGCCGGCGTAGGCGCTGTCGAGATGTGCGGTGGGCTCGTCCGCAATCAGGATGGAGGGGCGATTCACGATTGCCCGCGCAATCGCCACCCGTTGCTGCTCACCACCGGACAGGCCCGCCGGCATCTCGCGCTCCCGTCCGCCCAGCCCGACCCGCTCCAGCGCAGCCGCCACACGCTTTGCCGCATCGCCCGGAGGGTGACCGGTGATGACCAGCGGCAGCATGACGTTGTCGAACACACTGCGGTCGTAGAGCAGGCGGCTTTCCTGTAGAACCAGACCCAGCTTGCGGCGCAGATAGGGAATGGCGGTGGCGCTCAGCTCGGAAATGTTCTGGCCGTTGATCAGCACCTTGCCGGAGGACGGCCTTTCGATCACCGCAATCATCTTCAGCAAGGTGCTCTTGCCGGCCCCGGAATGTCCGGACAGCACGGTAAGTTCCCCATGGCGCAGTTCGAAGCTCACCCCGTCCAGCGCGGTATAGCCGCCGGGGTATTTCTTCGCAACCTGATCGAAGACAATCATCAAGCGCCGTCTTTGCGTTCGGCCAGCCGGCCGGGTTGCGGAGAGAACAGCGCATCGACAAATTCACGCGAACGGAAAGGCTGCAGATCGTCAATGCCTTCGCCCACCCCGATGAAGCGCAGCGGTTTGGGGGTCTGGCGTGCGATGGCCGCCACCACACCGCCCTTGGCCGTGCCGTCAAGCTTGGTGAGCACCAGTCCGGTCACGCCGATCGCAGCATCGAACGACTTCACCTGGGTGAGTGCGTTCTGTCCGATGTTCGCGTCGAGCACCAGCAGCACCTCATGTGGCCCGCTCGGATCGGCCTTGGCGATCACCCGCCGCACCTTGGCAATCTCTTCCATCAGGTGCAGCTGCGTGGGCAGCCGCCCGGCGGTGTCGGCCAGCACGACATCGATCTTGCGCGCACGCGCGGCATTGATCGCGTCGAAGATCACCGCCGCCGAATCTCCGCTGTCCTGCGCGATCACGGTCACGTTGTTGCGCTCGCCCCAGGTCATCAGCTGCTCGCGCGCAGCGGCGCGGAAGGTGTCGCCGGCCGCCAGCAGCACGCTCTTGCCCTGATTCTGGAAATATTTGGCGAGCTTGCCGATGGAGGTGGTCTTGCCGGAGCCATTCACCCCGGCAATCATGATGATGAAGGGCTGGTGCGTGCCCACGTCGAGCGTCTGCTCCAGTGGGTTGAGGATGGCATCGAGCGCATCGGCCAGCGCCTGCTGCAACTGGTCTGCAGTCTCCAGGCGGTCACGCTTCCAGCGCCGACGCAATTCGGTCAGCAAATGCTCGGTGGCCTCCACCCCGCAATCGGCCATCAGCAACGTGGTTTCCAGCTCTTCGAGCAGTTCCTCATCGATCTTGCGACGGCCGAACAGATTCGCCAGCCCGCCACCGAGCTGTTGCCGGGTACGGCTCAGCCCCGCCTTCAGGCGCTCGGCCCAGGACAGCTTGGGCGCGGGCTGCGCGGACGGCTCGGGCTGAGGTGCGACATCGGGCGTGACCGGCTGCGCCGCAACGGGCGCCTCGGCAACGGTTGCTACTGCCGCCACAGCCTCCTCGGGCTGCGCTTCAGCAGGCACGGACGCATCGGGCGCCTGCTGCGCCGGCGCGACCTCCGCCCCCACGGTGGGCTGCAGTGGCTGGACGGCCTCCTGCGTTTCCTGCACGGCGGGCAAGGGGGGCTTCTGGGGTTCGGGCTTGGGTTTTTTCTTCAGGAAACCAAACATGGTCACTCGGGTCAGTTAGGTCGTTCGCGCCCGGCACAGGCGCCAGCGCGACAATGGGGCTATCATGCGGCCCTTCGCACGGACCGTCCGGCGGGCGGCACGTCAATGGCCGTGAATTCTATCAGATGCGGATTACTCACATGCTTCGCCAGATCTCCCGAATCACCGGCACCGTGCTGGCCGGCCTGCTGCTGGCCGGCCCGGCCGGCGCCAATCCTTTTGAAACCACCCTGGACAATGGCCTGAAGGTCATCGTGAAGGAAGACCGGCGCGCGCCGTCGGTGGTGCACATGCTGTGGTACGGCATCGGCTCGATGGACGAGCCGGAGGGCGTATCGGGCATTGCCCACATGCTGGAACACATGATGTTCAAAGGCACCGAACAGGTCGGCCCGGGGGAGTTCAACCGCCGGGTCGCCGCCGTGGGCGGACGCGACAATGCCTTCACCAGCCGCGACTACACCGCCTACTTCCAGCAAATTCCCCCCGCCCATCTGGACGAAATGATGATGCTCGAAGCCGATCGCATGCAAAACCTGGTGATCGCCGAGTCCCTGTTTCTCCCCGAGGTCGAGGTGGTGAAGGAAGAGCGCCGCATGCGCACCGATGACAATCCGCGGGCGCTGATGTTCGAACAACTGATGGCCACCGCTTTCCAGTCTCACCCCTACCGTCGCCCGATCATCGGCTGGATGCCCGACATCGAGCGCTACACGGTGGAGGACGCACGCCGCTGGCATGCCGACTGGTACGCCCCCAACAATGCTCGCCTGGTGGTGGTGGGCGATGTGGACCATCAGACCGTATTCGAACAGGCCCGCCGTCACTACGGGCCGATTCCGCCACGTCCGCTACCCGAGCTGCGCATCCCGGTGGAACCGGAGCAGCGCGGCCCGCGCCACACCGTGGTACGCGCGCCGGCCGAGCTGCCCTACATTGCGCTCGCCTGGCACGCCCCCACGCTGCGCGACCCGGCCGGCGATCGCGACGCGTATGCGCTCGAAGTGCTGGCGGCGATCCTGAGCGGTCATGATGGCGCACGCCTGCCCCGCCATCTGGTACGCGAGGCGCGCGTGGCCCAGTCCGCCAGCGCCAGCTATGGCAACACCGGCCGGGGACCCAGCCTGTTCATGCTCGTCGGCGCACCAGCCGAAGGACAGGACGTGGCCACCCTGGAGGCCGCCCTGCGCGCCGAGATCACCCGCATCCAGCGGGAAGGCATCAGCGAGGAGGAACTGGCGCGGGTGCGCACCCAAGCGATTGCCGCCGAAGTGTTCAAGCGCGATTCGCTGATGGGGCAAGCCATGGAAATCGGCTACCTCGAATCGGTGGGCTTGTCCTGGCGCGACGAACAGGCCCTGCTGGAAGGCTTACGCCAGGTCACCGCCGAGGAAGTACAGGCCGTCGCGCAGCGCTATTTCGACGACAACCGGCTGACCCGCGCCGAACTGGTGCCGCTGCCCCTGGACTCCGCCACGCCCCGCAGGCCCAACTTCGCCACGAGACACTGACATGATGTTGACCCTTCGCCCGCATACGCACACGCCCCCCCTGCTCCACAAGGCCTGCCTGAAGCTGCTTGGCCTGCTGATCCTGCCGCTGGCCGCTTCGGGCGCCCAGGCCGGCCCGGACATCCAGCACTGGACCCTGGAATCCGGCACCCATGTGTATTTCGTCGAAAGCCGCGCCCTGCCGCTGCTCGACATTCAGGTGGATTTTGCCGCTGGCAGCGCCCACGACCCCGCCGACAAGGCGGGCCTGGCCGCCATGACCCTGGCCCTGCTGGAAACCGGGGTGGAAGGGCTGGACGAGCAGCACATTGCCGACCGCTTGGCCGACACCGGTGCCCAGCTGGGCAGCGGCGCCGACAACGACCGCACCGGGCTGACGCTGCGCACCCTCTCCAGCCCCGACGAACGCGATGCGGCCATCGCGCTGCTGTCCCGCCTGCTGGCCAGCCCCAGCTTTCCGCAAGCGGCCCTCGAGCGCGAACGCGCACGCTATGTCGCCGGCCTGCGCGACGCCCTCACCCGTCCCGGCACGCTGGCAGCCCGGGCCTTCGAGACCGCCTTGTACCCGCGCCACCCCTACGGCCTGCAAAGCACCGAGGAAACCCTGCTGGCCATCCAGCGCGACGATGTGGTCGCCTTTCACCGCCAGCACTTCACCGCCAGCCAGGCCACGGTGAGCATTGTCGGCGATGCCAGCCGCGAGGAGGCCGATGCGATTGCCCGTCAGCTCACCGGCGCACTCCCGCAAGGGCAAGCCCTCCCCCCGCTGCCTGCGCCGGAGCCCCCCGAGCAGGGCGTGCAGCGCATCCCCCATCCGTCCGCTCAGGCACATGTGCTGATCGGCCTGCCGGTGATGTCGCGCGAGGACCCCGACTACTACCCGCTGCTGGTCGGCAACTACGTACTCGGCGGCGGCGGTTTCGTATCGCGCCTGACCACCGAAGTGCGCGAGAAGCGCGGCTTTGCCTACAGCGTGTATAGCGCGATGATCCCGCGCAAGGTGTCCGGCCCCTTCCAGATCGGCCTGCAGACGCGTGGCGCCCAGGCAGAGGCCGCACTCGAAGTGGTCGACGCGGTGCTGCGCGCGTTCATCGCGGAAGGGCCAAGCGAGACCGAACTGCAGGCCGCCCGTGACAACATCATCAACGGCTTCGGCCTGCGGCTCGACTCGAACCGCAAGATGCTCGACCATGTCGCCATGATCGGCTTCTACCGCCTGCCGCTGGACTGGCTGGATGCCTATCCGCAGCAGGTCGCGCAGGTCACCGCCGAGGCCGTGCGTGACGCCTTCGCCCGCCGGGTGACGCCAGCGCACCTGGTGACCGTGGTCGCCGGAGGGGATGGCGACGCTGGCGATACCGGCGATGCCGGCGCCGGAGGACCGGCGCAGTGAGCCGGGTGCGCATCGTCGGGGGGCAGTGGCGCTCCCGGCTGCTCAATGTGGCCCACGCGCCCGGCCTGCGCCCCACGCCGGACCGGGTGCGCGAAACCCTGTTCAACTGGCTTGGGCAGGACCTCTCCGGGCTGCGTTGCCTGGACTTGTTCGCCGGCACCGGCATTCTCGGTTTCGAAGCGGCCTCGCGCGGGGCCGAGCACGTGTGCATGGTGGAGCGCAATCCCCGTGCGTGTGCGGCGCTACGCGATACCGCAAAAACCCTGCAGGCGTCGCAAGTAGAGTTGATCCGGGGCGATGCGGTAGAATTCGCCCGGTCTGTCCGGCAAGCCTTCGACGTGGTGTTTCTCGACCCACCCTATCACCAGGGCTGGCTTGAGCGCATTGAACCCTGGCTGGACCGGCTGCTCCAGCCGCAGGGCTGGCTGTATGTCGAATGCGAGACGCCCCTGGCCCGGCTGGGTGCCTGGCATGTGGTCAGGCAAGGCCATGCCGGTCAGGTTCATTATCACTTGCTGCAAGGACCGTCCGAATGAAAGAAGCTGTCGCCGTCTACCCCGGCACCTTCGACCCCTTCACCCGGGGCCACGAAGACCTGGTACGACGCGCCGCGCTGCTGTTTGACAAGGTCATCGTTGCGGTGGCGGAAAGTCGCGGCAAGATGCCGCTGTTCCCGCTGGCCGAACGGGTCGACATCGCACGCGAGATCCTCGCGCCCTTCGTCAACGTCGAAGTCATCGGCTTTGACGGTCTGCTCATGGATTTCGTGCACGCCCACGACGCGCGCCTGATCCTGCGCGGCCTGCGCGCGGTGTCGGACTTCGAGTACGAATTCCAGATGGCCGGCATGAACCGCAAGCTGTTCCCCAACGTCGAAACCGTCTTCCTCACCCCGGCCGAGGAGTACATGTTCATTTCGGCCACAATGGTGCGCGAGATCGCACGCCTTGGCGGAGACGTCAGCAAGTTCGTGCAACCCGCAGTCCTGCTGCGGCTGCGCGAACACACCCCCCTGAAATCCTGAAGAGGAAAAGAAACATGGCTTTGATGATCACCGATGAATGCATCAACTGCGACGTGTGCGAGCCCGAGTGCCCGAACGGCGCGATCTACCAGGGTGACGAAATCTACGAGATCGACCCGGACAAGTGCACCGAATGCGTCGGCCATTTCGACGAGCCGCAGTGCCAGCAGGTTTGCCCGGTCGACTGTATTCCGCTGGATCCGAACCGTGAGGAAACCCGGGAGCAGCTCATGGAAAAATTCCTGAAGCTCACCAACCAGGAAGGTTGATCGAGGAGGGGCCAGTCGTCCAGCACTGGCCCCATGCAGGCCCCGCACTGCGCCGTCCCCTGCGCCGTTCTCTGTTCGTTGTTCGACGCACGCGAAAAACCCGGCCCCTTGATGTTCAAGGGCCGGGTTTTTACTTGCTTGCCATTTTTACTTTGCTTGCGCTCAGGCTGCGCGCGCCGCCTGCCCGGCCTGCGCTTGCCCGGCTTCAGGCCGGGCGACACCGAGTGACTTGTTGATTTCGGCCTCCAGCGCGTCGAGTTCCTGCAGTTGGGCCAGCAACGCTGTCTCGGCCTGGTTGAGTTCTTCGACCCGGTCTTCCAGCGTATCGGTTGCCTGGTGAATGCGCTTGATGCTCTCCAGCCGGCGCTTGAGCTGCAACTGATACTCACGCACCTGGGTTTCCAGCGGCGACATCACCGCCCGCAACCATTGCTCAACATCGCGATTGGCCACTTCGAAGGTTTTGCGCGCCTGTAACGCCACGGTTTCGAAGAACTTCTGGGTGAGCGCATGCTTTTCGGTGGTCACCAGCGTCAGGGTGGAATTGATCTGGCGGTTGAAGACCTCCTCCAGACGGTCCAGCTCCTTTTCATAACGCAGCGTGGAAAAGCTCTCCGGAGAGGTGAGCTTGAGCCCGTGCTCGACGCTGAAACGCCGGTACATGGTGTCCAGCATGGTGGTGATTTCGGCAATTTCATCGGACGACTTCGACAGATTCTGGCGCAGACTGCCAAAGAAGCCCTCCATTGCCTCGCTCAGGCCACGGGAAAAGGTGGACTCCAGCATGGCCTCGCGGGTGCGCCGCGCCTCATCGCGCAGGGCATCGAGCCCCAGATGGGCCAGCAGGTTGTTGGTCAGCGTGGTAAACACCGAGCGCACAGCGTAATACTTTTGCAAGCCTTGTTCGAACTCGGTCTTCTCGGTGCGAATCTTGCGCATCATGTACTCGATCACGCTTTGATTCTTGCCGCGCAGGTCGGTCAGCTCGCGCAGTTGCTCGCGCAACCCGCTGAGTCGCGCGTTGAGCAGGCTGCGTACCTGTCCGACCAGTTCATGGGTTTCGCTGAGCGTGTTGTCGGTGACGATCCGACGCTTGGCCGGCAGCACGTCCATGGACAGTGCCCGCTCGAACTCGGGCAGGCGGCTGCGCGCCACCAGTTCGGGGTCGTGATGGATGCGCCCCACCAGTCCCTTTTGCGCCGACAGTGGATAAACGTTCTCCGCCGGTACGTCGAGCATGCGCGACACCGACTGCACCTGGCGCTGCAGTTCTGCCTCGATGCGTTCATCGTCGCGCAGCCCGTCCCACAGCCCGTCGATCTTGTTGAGCACCACCATGCGACCCTTCTGGCCGGTCTTGCCGGACTGCACGTATTCACGCCACACGGTGAGGTCGCTTTGCGTCACCCCGGTATCGGCCGCGAGAATGAACAGCACCGCATCGGCGTTCGGCAGCAGCGAGAAGGTCAGCTCGGGTTCGGCGCCGATCGCGTTCAGGCCCGGCGTGTCGAGCACCACCAGCCCCTGTTCGAGCAGGGGATGGCGGAACTCGATGGTGGCGTGACGCCAGCGCGGAATCTCCACCATACCGTCCGCATCCGGCTTGAGACCGGCCTGTCCGGATTCGTCCACCGCAAAGCCCAGCTGCTTGCACTCTTCCACGCGCACCCGCTCGGTTTCGCCCACCTTGGCAAGTGCCCGCTGCAGATCGGCAAGTTCCTGACTTTCCAGGGACTCCACCACCCACTCTTCCGGAAACTGCTTGAGTTCGGTGACCGTGACATTGCGCGCACGGGTACGGATCGGCAGCAGCCGGATTTCCGGACGCGACCCCGGCACCCATTGCAGTTCGGTCGGACACATGGTGGTGCGTCCCGTGCTCGACGGCAGGATGCGGTCACCGTAGTCGGAAAAGAACACCGCATTGATCAACTCCGACTTGCCACGCGAAAACTCGGCCACAAAGGCCACCGTCAGCTTGGCATCGCGCAGGCGGTCGAGCACATACTGCAGGCGCAGGTCGGACTGGGCATCGCCCACATCGTTACGGGACAACCACTGACGCAGCCGCCCCACATTGTCGGATACCTCGTCCCGCCACTGGGTATAGGCCGTGATCTGGTCAACAAGGCTCATTTCGCTGCCTCACTCTCGAAAGGTGCCCGAACAGCACCAAGTTCATTGAATTTGAATAGAATAGCGCCGATTCGCGTTTCGGGCAAAATCCGCCCGCCGGACGGTCGGCACGCGCCCGCCCCCTCGCCGTTCAGCGACGCTGGCAGCGCGGGCAGAAATACGTCGAACGCTGGGCCTGCACGAGCTTGCGCACGCCGCCGCCGCAGCGCCGGCAGTCCTCGCCCTCGCGCCCATACACGAAGTACTGCTGCTGGAAATAACCCGGCTTGCCATCGCTGCCCACAAAGTCGCGCAGCGAACTGCCACCGGCCTCGATCGCCTCGGCCAGGGTCTGGCGCACACACCCCACCAGCCGCGCAATCCTGCGTGGCCCCAGGGCGCCCGCCGGCGTTCGCGGGTCGATGCCGGCCCGGAACAGGCTCTCCGAAGCATAGATGTTACCCACCCCCACCACCTTTCGGGCATCCATCAGGGCCACCTTCACCGGCGTACGCACGCCACGGGTGCAGGCCAGCAGCCAGGCCGCATTGAAAGCGTCCGACAGGGGCTCCGGCCCCAACCCGGCAAGCAACGGATGCTCGCCCGCCTCCAGCGGTTGCCACAGCACCATGCCGAAACGACGCGGGTCGCGGTAACGCAGCGCACGGTCACCGAACACCAGGTCCACGTGATCATGTGCTCCGGGCACCTCATTCAGCGCAACCCAGCGCAGGCTGCCCGACATGCCCAGATGCACCAGCAGCTGCCCCTGCCCGAAATCGAACACCAGGTACTTGGCCCGACGCTGCACCGCCCTCACCCGCCTCCCCACCAGCAACCCCGCCAACTCCGCCGGCACCGGCCGGCGCAGGCGCGGCTGACGCACGTGTACGGCACTCACCACCCGCCCTTCCACCCAGGGCGCAATACCTCTTCGCGTCGTCTCGACTTCAGGCAACTCAGGCACACTTTCCTCCCATCACACACCTTTCACGACGCCCCGGGCGCCTCCATGCAACGCCCGGTTCAGCACTCGCCACTTGCCGGTGCGGGCGGAATCCGCCTAACATCGGGCGAACGTAAATCGCGTCCGGCACTCAAAACCCCGGACGGATCGGGCAATGCAACACCCGCCCGCGACCGGCGCACTCCGTTTCAACCCCGCATCAGGCCAATTTCATGAACCTCAAGCTTTCCTCGCTCGCCCGTTCCATCGGACTCGCCGTGGCACTGAGCGTCAGCCCTGGCGTATTCGCCGGAGAGCACGCCGACCGGGGTGACCGGGTTGAGCCCGGCCCGCAGCTGTCCGCACCCCAGCTTCCACTCCAGTCGCTGTCGCCGGAAACCCTGTATCTGCTGATTCTCGCCGAAATTGCCGGCGCCCGGGGCGAGATCGACATCGCAGTCGATGCCTATCTGCGGGTTGCGCGCGCCACCGCTGACCCGCGCATTGCCCGTCGGGCTACCGAAATCGCCCTGTTTGCCCGCAATACCCAGGCCGCCACCGAAGCCGCCCGCCTGTGGTCGGAAGCCGACCCCACCTCGGAAGACGCCCGCCGCATTCTGGCGGGCGTACTGGCCAGCGGGGGCGACCGGCTGAACGAGGTGCAGATCGAACTGGCTCGCATCCTGGCCCACAATCCCGAACAGCTGGAGCAAAACCTGCTCGGCCTGAACCGGGCCCTGTCCCGCCTGCCAGACCGCTACATGGCCCGCTCGATCATCGAACGGCTCACCGCGCCCTATCTCGACGAGCCGGCGGCACAACTGGCGCGCGCCCAAGCCGCAGCAGAAGCCGATGACGGCATGGGGGCACTGGAAGCCACCGAGCAGGCCCTGCGCCTGCGTCCGCGCTGGGAACCGGCCATCCTGCTCAAATCGCAACTACTGGTGCAACTCGATGCCAGCGATGAAGCGGTGAGCTTTCTCGGCGCTCATGTCGCCGCCGCCCCGGAGAACCTGACCCTGCGCCAGCACTATGCCCGCACCTTGGTCAGCGCCCGACGACTGGACGCCGCCCTGCGCGAATTCGAGCATCTGCTCGGGCAGCACCCCGGCAATCCGGACCTGCTGTTTGCCGTGGCGCTCATCTCGCAGGAGTTGGGCGATCTGGATCGCGCCACCTCCGCACTGGAACAGGCGCTGCTCTCCGGACACCCCGAAACCAACGCCATCCGGCTCAACCTGGGCAACCTGGCGGAGCAGCGCGGCGACAGTGAATCCGCGCTGCACTGGTATCGTGAAGTGCCGCCAGGCCCCCACTTCATCGAGGCACAGATCCGCACCGCCATCACCCTGGCTGGCACCGGGCAGCTCGACGACGCGCTGGCGCACCTCGACGCCACCGTGGCCGAAGGCGACGAGACCAAGCGCATCCTCATCGCCAAAACCAGCCTGCTGCGCGATGCCGGACGCTTCGGCGACGCACTGATCCTGCTCGACAGCGCGCTGCGCGAAACCCCGGACGACCCCGAACTGCTGTATGAGGCAGCGATGACCGCCGAACAGCTCGACCGGGTCGACCTGATGGAGTCCCGGCTGCGCCGCCTGATCGAACTCGACCCCGAGCACGCCCATGCCTACAACGCCCTCGGCTACTCGCTGGCAGATCGCGGACTGCGCCTGCAGGAGGCCGAAGCGATGATCGTGCGGGCGCTTGAGCTGTCTCCGGACGACCCCTTCATCCTCGACAGCATGGGCTGGGTACGCTTCCGCCAGCACGACCCGGAAGGCGCGCTGCAGCACCTCGAACGTGCCTACGCCCTGCGCAGCGACCCCGAGATCGCCGCGCATCTGGGCGAAGTGCTGTGGGCACTGGAGCGCAGCGAGGACGCCCTGCGCATCTGGAGCGAAGCCCGTGAAGCCTTCCCCGGCCATGAAATCCTGTACCGCACCATCGAACGGCTCACCGAAGAATGACCGCCCCCCTGCTCGCCCGTCCCCGCAGTGTCGCCTCCGGGCGAACACGCGCATTGTGTCGTGCCATGCTGTCCTGTGCCCTCGTTGTGCTCAGCGCCTGCAACACGCTTCCGCCGCAGGTCGACTCCGAACTCATGCCGGTCGAGCGGCCACACATCGAGCGCTTCACCCTGGAGGGGCGCTTTTCCGCCAGTGACGGCGAACAGGCCGCAAACGGCCCGCTGGAGTGGCAGCACAGCCCGGAGCGCCAGGAATGGCTGCTGCTCACCCCGCTCGGACAGATCGCCGCCCGGCTCAGCGCCAGCGCACAGGGGGTGACCCTGCAGACCGGTGACGGCCGGCTTCATCAGGCCGAGCACATCGACCCGCTGATCGCCGAACTGCTCGGCGTGCCCGCACCGGTGGACGGTCTCTCCCACTGGGTTCAGGCCAGCGTGCGTAGCGGTGCGCGCGTGCTGGCCCTCGACCCCGTCGGCCGTCCGGGGCGCGTGACCGACGCCGGCTGGATCATCGATTACCCGAGCTATGCCGACGACTCGCCGCAGGCCCTGCCCCGGCGTATCGATGCGCAATGGGGCAATGCCCGCATCCGCCTGATCATCGATGCCTGGACGCCCGCACAATGATCCGGCTCGACCACTGCCCGGCCCCTGCCAAGCTCAACCTGTTCCTGCATGTCACCGGTCGTCGTACGGACGGCTATCACCTGCTGCAGACAGCGTTCCGCATGCTCACGCTGGGCGACGAACTGTCCTTCTCCCTGCGCGACGACGGACAGATCGGCCTGCACCCCCCCATCCCCGGCGTGCCCGACGAGCACAACCTGGTCGTGCGCGCTGCCCGCCTGCTGCAGCAACTGAGCGGCACCCGGCTGGGCGCCGACATCACCCTGCACAAGCGCCTGCCCATGGGTGGCGGCCTCGGCGGCGGCAGCTCGGACGCGGCCACCACACTGATCGCGCTGAACCGGCTGTGGAACACCGGCATGGATCGCGACACCCTGCTGAAGGCTTCGCTGAGCCTGGGGGCGGATGTCCCTTTCTTCATTTTCGGCCAGGATGCCTTTGCCGAAGGCGTAGGCGAAGCCCTGCAACCGATCCACCTCCCGCCCGCCCACTATGTGGTGGTGCACCCGGGCATCGAAAGCCCCACCGCGAAAATTTTTTCTGATGAGGGGTTGACACGAAACACCCCTCTCATCAGAATAGCGGACTTCGCAGCACACACCACTCGAAACGACCTGCAAGCCACGGCATGCCGGCTGTTTCCAGAAATTGAAGTGGCTGTGCGATGGCTAGGCCAGCATGCGCCCAGTCGGATGACCGGATCAGGCAGTTGCGTTTTCGCAGAAGTGCATGACCCGGAAGAAGCCAGAAAAATTGTCGATGCGTGCCCTGAACACTGGCGCGCCTGGGCAACTCAAGGCATAATCCGGCATCCGCTGCATGACTGGTTGAGCTGAGCGGAAAAGTTTCTTGGGGAGTCGCCAAGTCGGTTAAGGCACCGGATTTTGATTCCGGCATTCGAGGGTTCGAATCCTTCCTCCCCAGCCAGTACAATCCGGGCAGGCCTTGCGCCTGCCCGAGTTGTTTTTACCTTCCTGGTTGTCATTTACGTTTTCGACTTCGGAGATTCGGTCATGCCCCGTGGCAGCCTGATGGTCTTCACCGGCAACGCCAACCCCAAGCTTGCAGCAGACGTGGTACGCAGGCTGGGCATCTCTCTCGGTTCTGCGACGGTCGGTCGCTTCTCCGATGGCGAGGTCAATATCGAACTGTTGGAGAATGTGCGCGGCAAGGACGTCTTCGTCCTGCAGCCGACCTGCATGCCCACCAACGACAACCTGATGGAGTTGCTGGTGCTGGTCGACGCCCTGAAGCGCGCATCGGCCGGCCGCATTACCGCAGCCATCCCCTATTTCGGCTATGCCCGTCAGGACCGTCGCCCCCGTTCGGCCCGCGTGCCGATTACGGCAAAGGTCGTCGCCAACATGCTCCAGGCCGCTGGCGTGCAACGCCTGCTCACGATGGACCTTCACGCCGACCAGATCCAGGGCTTCTTCGACATCCCGGTCGACAACGTGTATGCCGCGCCCGTGCTGATCGCCGATCTCGACAAGCAGCGTCATGAAGACCTGCTGGTGGTCTCCCCCGACGTGGGCGGCGTAGTGCGTGCCCGTGCCTTTGCCAAGCGCCTGGAATGCGACCTTGCGATCATCGACAAGCGCCGTCCCAAGGCCAACGTCTCCGAGGTGATGAACATCATCGGAGAAGTGGAAGGCCGTACCTGCGTGATCATGGACGACATCGTCGATACCGCCGGCACCCTGTGCAAGGCCGCTGCCGCACTCAAGCAGCATGGTGCCAAGCGCGTGCTGTCCTACTGCACGCATGCCGTGCTGTCGAACGCCGCGGCCGCGCGCATTGCCGATTCCGAGCTCGATGAGCTGGTGGTCACCGATACCATTCCGCTGAGCGACGACGCACGCGCCTGTTCGCGCATCCGTCAGGTTTCCGTGGCCTCGCTGCTCGCCGACACGATGCTGCGCATCAGCAACGAGGAGTCGGTCAGCTCGCTGTTCATGGAGTGAGGTGCACTTGCGCCCCTCGGCTCTCCCCTTTCTGCCGCCTCGCCCTGTGGTGAGGCGGCTTTTTAATGCCCTGCCTGGTCGCGGGTGGGGCGCTTCAACCCAGGAGTCAATGTAATGCAAATCGAATTCAGCGCCAGCAAGCGTGACGAACAGGGTACGGGTGCGAGCCGCCGCCTTCGTCGTGCCGGCAAACTGCCGGGCGTGATCTACGGCGCCGGTCAGGACGCCCTCTCCATCACGCTCGACCACAACGAACTCTATCACCTGATGCGCAAGGAAGCGTTCCACGCCTCCGTGCTGACGGTGACGGTCGATGGCCAGAAGCAGTCCGTGGTACTGCGCGATGCCCAGTGGCATCCGTTCAAGCCCCTGGTGCTGCATGTGGACTTCCAGCGCGTGGCCGCTGACGAGAAGATGCACCTGAAGGTGCCGCTGCACTTCACCAACGGTGAAAACTGCCCGGCCGTGAAGCTGGGTGGCGGCATGATCTCCCACGTCATCAACGAACTGGACATCGCCTGCCTGCCGAAGGACCTGCCCGAGTTCATCGAGGTGGACCTGAAGGACCTGCAGGCCGACGAGTCCATCCACGTGTCGCAGCTCAAGCTGCCGGCCGGCGTCGAAGCCGTGCATCACGGCGAAGGCGACCCGGTGGTGGTGACCGTGCTGAAGACCGGTGGCAGTGCCGAAGCCACCGAAGGCGGCGAAGAGGCCTGATCCAGGCACGCGATCATCGCGACGGCACGGACATGTCCACACACACCCCGCCCCGCCTGATCGCAGGCCTCGGCAACCCCGGGGCCGAATATGCCGATACCCGGCACAATGCCGGGTTCTGGTTCTGCGAACGCCTGGCCGAACAGTCAGGCGTTCGCTTCTCCCACGAAGCCCGGTTTCACGGGCTGGTGGCCAAGCTGCCCTCCAGCGGCACGCTGCTGCTCATGCCGCAAACCTTCATGAACCGCTCCGGACAGGCCATTGGCGCCTTGGCGCGCTTCTATCGCATCCCCCCTGCCGAAATCCTCGTGGTGCATGACGAACTGGACATTCCGCCCGGTCAACTGCGGCTGAAGTTCGGGGGCGGGCTGGGCGGACACAACGGCCTGAAGGACACGTCTGCCCACTTGGGCACTCACGACTATTGGCGCCTGCGCATCGGTATCGGCCATCCCGGCAATCGCAACGAAGTGGTCAATTTCGTGCTGAAACGCCCCGGACAGGCAGAACAGACACTGATCGACGAAAGCCTCGAACGCGCCCTGTCGACCTGGCCGCTGATTGCCCGCGGCGACCTGAACACCGCCACCGGCCGGCTGAACGTGCGCGGCAGCAAGACACCGCCTGCTGCCGGCTGAGCCACTCTCCAGGCACCTCAGCCGCGCACGCGGCGCATCTCACTCGATTCAGGCCTGACCCACGCTGGCCAGCATTTTCAAGGGGCCGACCTTGCGGATCAGTTCAAGCTGTTCGCGCTGGCGTACATACAAGGAACCGCCAAAGTTGATCGCGGCCACCGAAATCCCCTCGAAACACTCCATCGAACGGGGGACCACCAGCATCCAGCCCTGCCCGACGAGCAGATTGAACGGTGCGAGCAAGCCATCTGCGCCTGGCTGCATGTCCAGCGCCTCGCGCGCCACCTGAAAACCCTGAAACAAGCGGTGGGCGAAAGCCTGAACGTCGGCCTTCAATGCGCTGCCCTGCTCGTCATCCACCTTCACAAAACAGTGGCGCATCGCCAGCGCCGGGTGTGTGGCCGTGTCGTGCAGTGCGGCCGCCGCCGGCAGGCCGGGCAGATACAGCGCGAGGCTGGCATTGCCCGGTGCCTCGGGAATCCACTGCACATGCTTGTGCCGCTGACTCGCCCCCGCCTGCGCCCCCCCGTTGTAAAAACCCAGCCCGCCCGCCTCGCTCATCACCTGCGCCATGGCCAGGAAGTCGCATTCGGCCAGCGGCAGCAACTGCTCCTCGAACACGCGCCGCGCCAGCACCAGATGGCGCTCGCACACCGGAAACTTGTTCAGGATCGCCACATGCTGCTCACCCACCGGCCCCACAGTCAGCGCGGGGTCCGGGTTCTTGAACGGGTTGAAGTTCGGATCACGCGGCCCGCCGGGCATCACCACGGCCGCACTGGCTGCCACAGCGCCGGCTTCGGCTTTGTCCTTATCCTTGTTGGCCAGCGTGGACACCCAACGCAGCACGAAACGCAAGCCCGCCTCCTCCACCTCGCTCGACTCCGCCTCGATCGGCTCCAGCGCCCCGCTCTGCAAGGCGCTGGCAATGCGTTCATCCACCTGTTCAATAAAGGTCTTGCTCACCACGGCCTGTCTCCTCCACGGGCATTCACACGCCCTGTTCATGACATCGTCCAACGCGACGCTGCCGCATTGTAGGCAGCATGCGCCCTTCCGGGCCAGTCTTGACGCGGCGTGAGATTTGGGCGGGTGCCCGCCACAGGGTACAATCGGCGGTTTGCGATGCAATCCCGGTCATCGCCCCTGTTTCCCGGAGCACCCCACCCATGAGTCTCAAATGCGGCATCGTCGGCCTGCCCAACGTTGGCAAATCGACCCTCTTCAACGCCCTGACCAAAGCCGGCATCGAAGCGGCCAACTACCCGTTCTGCACCATCGAACCCAACGTGGGCATCGTCGAAGTGCCTGATCCGCGTCTCGCGCAACTGTCCGAAATCGTCAAGCCGCAGAAGATCCAGCCGGCCATCGTCGAATTCGTCGACATCGCCGGCCTGGTGGCCGGTGCCAGCAAGGGTGAAGGCCTGGGTAACCAGTTCCTCGCCAACATCCGCGAAACCGATGCCATCGTGCATGTGGTGCGCTGCTTTGCCGACGACAACGTGGTGCACGTGTCCGGCAGCGTCGATCCGATCCGCGACATCGAAGTCATCGACACCGAGCTGGCCCTGGCCGACATGAGCACGGTCGAAAAGGCCCTCAACCGCTATCGCAAGCCCGCCAATGCCGGTGACAAGGAAGCGAAACTGCTGGTCGCAGTCCTGGAAAAGTGCTTTGCGCAACTCGACGCCGGCAAGCCGGTGCGTGCGCTCGACCTGTCGAAGGAAGAATGGGCCAACCTCAAGCCCTTCTGCCTGATCACCGCCAAGCCGGTGCTGTACGCTGCCAACGTGGCCGAAGACGGTTTCGACAACAATCCTCACCTCGACGCCGTGCGCACCCACGCCGCTGCCGAAGGCGCTCAGGTGGTCGCCCTGTGCGCTTCCATCGAAGCCGAGATTGCCGACCTGGACGATGCCGACAAGCAGGACTTCCTCGAATCCATGGGACTGGAAGAACCCGGCCTGGACCGCCTGATCCGCGCCGGCTACAAACTGCTCGGCCTGCAGACCTACTTCACCGCCGGGGTCAAGGAAGTGCGCGCCTGGACCATCCATGTGGGCGACACCGCCCCACAGGCCGCCGGCGTGATCCACACCGACTTCGAACGCGGCTTCATCCGCGCCCAGACCATCGCCTTCGACGACTTCATCCAGTTCAAGGGCGAAGCCGGCGCCAAGGAAGCCGGCAAAATGCGCGCCGAAGGCAAGGACTACGTGGTGAAGGATGGGGATGTGATGAATTTCTTGTTCAACGTCTGAGCCAGTCAAACTTTCTCATCACTGAGCAGACCCCGCTCACTGCAGCGGCCAGAACACCGGGATGAGCAGGCTGGCCACCACCAGGACGATGAGGTTCATCGGCACGCCGAGTCGGGCGAAGTCGGCAAAGCGGTAGTTGCCGGCGTTATACACCAGTGTGTTGGTCTGGTAGCCAATGGGGGTCGCGAAGCTGGCGCTGGCGGCAAACATCACGCCTACCAGGAAGGGGCGCGGGTCGACGCCCAGTTGCTGGGCGATGCCGACGGCCACCGGGGCGAGCAGCACCGCCACGGCGTTGTTGCTGACAAACTCGGTGAGTACCGAAGTGATGAGGATCAGCAGGGCCAGCAGCATCCACGGCGACAACCCGCCACCCAGGCTGACCAGTCCGCTGGCGAGCAGATCGGCCAGGCCGGATTCGCGCATCGCGATGCTGATCGCCAGCATGCCGAAAATGAGGATGATGATGGGCCACTCGATGGCCTTGTAGGCTTCATCCGAGCGTATGCAGCCGGTGGCGACGACCACCACTGCGCCAATGATGGCCAGCCCTTCGATCGGCATCACGTTGAAGGCTGCCAGCAACATCACGCCGGCAATCGTGGCCAGGGCCACCGGGGCCTTGCCGCGCCGGTTGGCCGGGGCGCGGCCCTCGGTGATCGCAAACAGGTCGCCGTTGTCGCAAAAGCGCTTGATCTGCGCGGGCGTGCCTTCGAACAGCAGCACGTCGCCGAACTGCAGCTGGAAGTCGTCACCAATCTCGCGAAAGGAGGCGTTCTTGCGATGTACTGCAATCAGGTGGATGCCATAACGGGCTGCCAGATCCAGATCGCGGATGGGGCGCGACACATAGCGCGAGGTCTGGCCCACGATGGCCTCGACCATCACCACACCGCGCCGGCGCAGGGTTTCGAGATCCTGGGCCGGCGCCCCGCCCGCCTGCAGGCCAACCAGATCGGTGCCGCGCAAGTCCATCATCGCGCTGCTGCGGGTGTGCACGATCAGCCGGTCGCCTTCCATCAGGCGGGTATCAGGGTCGGGGGCGGTGAACTCGTCGTCCCCACGAAACAGGTTGAGCACCTTGATGGTGCCATTGGACAGACGCGCCTCGCGCAGGCTCTTGCCAATCAGGCGCGAACCTTCCGGCACAAACAGCTCGGTCATGAACAGACGGTCGCCGCTGCCGGTGAATTGCTGGGTGAGGGTTTCGCGCACCGGCAGCACACGGGGGGCAAAAATGAACATGAACACGCAGCCGATCAGCGCCAGCACCAGCGCAGGCGCTGTGATTTCGAACATCGAAAACGGCGCCAGTCCCATGTTGCGCGCCACGCCATCGACCAGAATGTTGGTCGAAGTCCCCACCATGGTCACCAAGCCGCCCAGAATCGTCGCGTAAGACAGGGGGATCAACAGCCTGGAGGGCGCAATGCCACTGCGCGCGGCAATCGCGATGACCGCCGGAATCATCACCATCACCACCGGCGTGTTGTTGATGAAGGGCGACACCAGCACCCCCACCAGCATCAGCGCAAGCAGCAGGCGCCGCTCGCTGTTGCCCGCCACGGCAGCCAGCCATTCTCCCAGCCAGTCCACGCAACCGGTGCGACTGAGCGCGCCGCTGATGATGAACAGGCAGGCAATGGTGACTGGCGCGCTGTTGCCGAACACGCTCAGCACCTGCCCGGGCTGGAGCATGCCCAGCGCCAGCAGCAGGGCCACGGCGGCCATCACGGCGACATCGGGCTTGAGCCACTCGCGGATGAAGCAGGCAAACAGCGCGAGCAACACCAGTACAAGCACACTGATCTGCAGTGATTCGGAAAGCTGGAACATGGTTTGAGGAGTGCAGTGCAGCACGGCGAACACGGGACGCGTCAACATACGCCAGAGCACCAAAACACAAAACGAATTAAAGCTTCGCTTCATATTCCATTAAAGAATATAAGAACATCACCAATGCTGGGCATGTGGCGGCTGGAAATGAGACAATCCGCGAGACAATCCGGCAATCATCCAGACAATCCAAATCATGTCCTCCGATCCTCTCGCGCCGATTGCGGCACTGGTGTACACCCCTGACGACCATGTCGAGCCCATCCTGCTGCAAGCAGCGCAGGCGCTTGCCGCGCGCGGGGTGCGCCTGGGGGGCGTGCTGCAACGCAATCTGCCGCGCGACCCGGACGACCCCTGCGCGATGGAACTGGAAGACCTCCACTCGGGGGCACGTTTTGCGCTGTCCCAGTCGCTCGGCCGGGGCTCCGAAGCCTGCCGGCTCGATCCGGGCTCGCTGGCCCAGGCGGCCATGGCAGTGCGCCATGCGCTCGATCAGGGAGTCGATCTGGTGATGGTGAACAAGTTTGGAGCGCAGGAAGTGGCCGGCGCCGGATTGCGCGACGAAATGGCCCTGGCCGTGACCGCAGGCATCCCCCTGCTGACGGCAGTGGGCAGCCGCTTTCTCGACGAATGGGCGCAATTCACCGGCAATCAGGCCGTCCTGCTCAAACCCGACCTGCCGGCCATCCTGGACTGGTGGGACAACCTCAAGGCGGACGCCCGTTAAGCATGGACTGCCGCCCGGGATGCGCCGCGTGCTGCATCGCCCCATCCATCAGCAGCGCCATCCCCGGTCTGCCAGAAGGCAAACCGGCCGACCTGCCCTGTGTGCAGTTGCAATCCGACCTGCGTTGCGCCCTGTTCGGTCAGCCACAACGCCCCGCCTGCTGCGCCGGCCTGCAGCCGTCGGACGAAATGTGCGGCAGCCACCGCGAGCAGGCACTGCACTACCTGCAAAGCCTCGAACGCCTGACGCGCCCGGAGCCACCCCCATGTCGATGATCATCTACCTGCACGGTTTTCGCTCAGCCCCTGCATCGCACAAGGCCCAGGCGCTCGCAGCCCACATGGCGGCCCATGGTCTGGCGGATGCCTTCTGGTGCGAACAACTCCCGGTGTCACCCGCTGCGGCCATTGCGCTGATCGATACGCAGATTGCCCGCTGTCTCGCCGCAATGCCGGATGCGCCCCCCACGCTGGTGGGCAGTTCGCTGGGCGGTTTCTACGCCACCTGGCTGGCAGAGCGCCACGCCCTGAAGGCCGTGGTGGTGAATCCTGCCGTGGTCGCCCCCCTGTCGCTGGAAGCCTGGACAGGCCGGCAGACCAATCTGTATACCGGCGAAACCTTCGACTTCACCCACCGGCACCTCGATGAGTTGCGCGCACTGGAAGTACCGTGCATCAGCCATCCGGAGCGTTACTGGCTGCTGGCGGAAACCGGTGATGAAGTGCTCGATTACCGGCATGCGGTGCGCCACTATGCCGGCGCACGCCAGACCGTTCTGGAAGGCGGCGACCACAGTTTCAGCCGCTGGCAGGACTACCTTGACCCAATCCTTGAATGGGCGCAGCTCGCCCCGGCACAGCCATGACCGACACCGGATTCGACCCCCGCCGCCTGAAAGCGCTGGAACGTGCGGGCTTCAACCGCATTGCCCACCGCTATGCCGAAGGCGCTGAATTACGACGCGCGGTAAACCAGGCCCTGCTCGCCGCAGCCCGCCTGCAGCCCGGGCTGAGCGTGCTCGATCTGGCCAGCGGGCCGGGGCTGCTCGCCCATGCTGCACAAGAGGCGCTGGGCCCTGCAGGCGAAGTATTTGCCAGCGACATTGCCGAACAGATGCTGGTGGCCGCGCGCAACACCCGCCCGCATGCTCCCCCGCCTGCCACCCGGGCTGCGATGCATTATGTGGCCGCCGACGCCGAGCACCTGAGCCTGCGCGACCACTGCGTGGACCGGGTACTGGCCGGACTGGCCCTGTTCATGCTGCCACACCCCGAACGCGGGCTGGCCGAGATGCACCGGGTGCTACGCCCGGGTGGCGTGCTGGCCCTGTCGGTATGGGGGGCACGTGAAGACGTGCCCTTGATTCATTGCGCGCAGGACTGCATTGCGCGCCTGCTACCTCCCCCCCGGCAAGCCCGCCCGTCGGTATTCCGGTTTGGCGACCCGCGACAGTTGGAGCACAGCCTGCAGCAGGCTGGCTTCCGTCAGATCGCGCTGCAGCGCATCGACTTCGATTGCCACTTCAGCCATGCGCGGGATTACTGGCAGGCTTTTCTGGACTTGGCCGGCGGCGCGGCAGAATCCCTTTCGCGCCTGCCGGAGGCAACCCAGGATCGCCTGCGCGACGAAGTCGCGCATGAGCTGAGCCGCTTCCGGCAAAGCAGTGACGAAGCCGGCTATCTCGTTCCGGCCACGGCCTGGATTGCCCACGCCGTGGCCTGACGCATTTACCCGGCTCTCACGCCTTGCGTGTGGCCTTGCCCTCGGCAGCAGAGGCATCGGCAGGCGCAGCCTCCGGTGTTTCACCCTTGGCCGGGACAGCCGCTTCAGCCGCTTCGGCTGGCGCTTCAGTCCGGGCTACCGTACCGCTTTCAGCCGATGCGCCCCCTGCACCGGCGTCCTCAACTTTTTCAGTGTTCTCGGCCTTTTCAGTCTTGCCGTTCTTCTCTTCCGGTGACGCAGCCTGCCCCCCGTTCTGGCTCTCGGCACTGACCGCATCGGCCGCAGTACTGTCGGCCGCCTGACCCTGCGGTGGCGTACCGGCCGAAGCGCCGGCGTCTTCCTGGGCAACGACCGTTACCCCACTTTCGCCGGCAGGCGCCTCGGCAGCAGGCGCCTCGGCGGCCTTGTCCTGCGCACTGGCAGCTGCGGTTGCGGTTGTAGTTGCAGTTGCGGTTGCAACCGCAGCAGGTTCGCTGCCGGCGCCGGCCGATGCCGGAGCCGCGCCACCTGCATCAGGCGCGTCGGACTTCGGTGCCTCAGGCTTTTCACCGTTTTCCAGCAGCAGCGCGGCCACGCGCTCCTTGAACAGGCCCCGGGCCGATCCCGTGGACAGCTTCTCATAGCCCGAAGACAGGTGTTCAAACAGGCTCTTGTACGATCCCGCCATATCCACGAACAGGGAGGCTGTCCGGTCGAAATGGGCCTCCACTTCCTTACGGTAAGCCTCGATCTGCGCCTTGTTGCCGGCCAACTCCTTTTCCAGCGCCTCGATACGCTCCCGGCCCCCGGCCGTGACCCGGCCAATGAAGAACCCGATCACCGCCGCAACCACCACGGCCACCACTGCAACCACCCACCACGTCTGCTCAGTCATTCCAACCTCTTGCGGCACAGTCATCAGCGACCTGTGCGGGTCAGGCCTGCGCCCGAATCCTGCCCCGCCTACACGAATTGCACCTTCCACCCTTGCCCAGCCGCCGCTGCCGGGGGCCATCCGGAACGACGGCACGGGCCCGCTTGGCGGCTGAGTCCATAAGTATACGCGATATGACGATTCCTGCCCTCATCGCGCTGCACATCAGCACTGCGCGAGCAGCGGTCAGCCTGATAAACTGTCGGGCCAATTCATCGATGGCGGTAAGGGATGTTTGTTCTTTTCGAGGAAAGCGGTGCCTTCAAGGCCGGAACCGTGCTGGCCGACAACGACAGCTCACTGCAGGTGGAAACCACCCATGGCAAGCGGGTGAAGCTGAAGAGCAACCATGTGCTGCTCAAGTTTCGCGACCCCGCCCCGGCCGAGTTGCTCGATCGCGCAGAAGCCATGGCCGAGGCGCTGGACACCGACTTTCTGTACGAGGTCTGTGGCGAGGACGAGTTCGACTTCACCGAACTCGCCCGCGAATATCATGGCCGGGAACCTGGCTCGGTGGAATCTGCCGCACTGCTGCTGCGCCTGCATTCGGCGCCGATCCATTTCCACCGCAAGGGTCGGGGGCGTTTCCGCAAAGCGCCGGCCGACATCCTGAAGGCCGCGCTGGTCGGGCTGGAGAAGAAGCGCCAACAGGCCGAGGCGATGGAGCAGATCCGCGCTGATCTGGTGGCCGGCCAGTTGCCCGAGGCGATTGCCGGCATGGTGCCGCAACTGCTGTATCGCCCCGACCGCAACCGGCTGGAAACCAAGGCCTTCGAAGCTGCCTGCGTGGATGCCGGCCTGTCGGCCGCACGCCTGCTGCTCAAGTGTGGCGCCATCGAGTCGAGTTACAGCTTTCACTACAACCGCTTCCTGTTCGAACACTTTCCCGACGGCACCCACTTCCCGGCGCACGACCCCGTGGCGGACGGCCATGAACTGCCCCTGGCCGACGTCACGGCCTTTTCCATCGATGACGCCACCACCACCGAGATCGACGACGCCTTCTCGATCAGCCCGCGCGAGGGCGGCGGCTGGCGCATCGGCATCCATATCGCGGCCCCGGCGCTGGGCTTCGAGCGCGGCTCCGCACTGGATGGCATTGCCCGCAAGCGGCTGTCGACGGTGTATATGCCGGGCAACAAGATCACCATGCTGCCCGATCAGGTGGTCGACGCCTTCACCCTTCAGGCCGGGCGCACTTGCCCGGCAGTGTCGCTGTACCTCGATGTGTCGCCGGCCCTGGCCATCCTCGGCCATGAAAGCCGGGTCGAGCGCATCCCGATGGTGGCCAACCTGCGCCTGCACGAGCTGGAACCCCTGTTCAACGACGACACGCTGGCTCAGGGGCTGCCCGACTTTGCGTGGCGCGACGAACTCAAGCTGCTGTGGGATCTGGCCACGGTGCTTGAAGCCGGGCGCGGCAAAACCGGTACGGCTCCGGCACAGACCGACTTCAGTTTTTACGTGGACTGGCACACCCGGACGGACGATGGTCCGGGTTATGTGACCATCAGCCAGCGCGAACGCGGCTCCCCCCTGGACAAGCTGGTGTCCGAGCTGATGATTCTGGCCAACGCCACCTGGGGCAAACTGCTCGATCAGGCGGGCATTCCCGGCCTGTACCGGGTGCAGAACGGGGGCAAGGTGCGCATGAGCACCCATGCGGAACCGCACGATGCGCTCGGCGTGGATTGCTATGCATGGTCGAGCTCGCCGCTGCGCCGGTACGTGGATCTGGTCAACCAGTGGCAGATCGTGTCAGTCCTGCTCGAACGCCCCCCCGCCTTTGCCCCCCGCTCGGCCGACCTGATGGCGGCAATGCGCGACTTCGAGCTGACCTATGCCGCATACGGTGAATTTCAGCGCCAGATGGAGCGCTACTGGTGCCTGCGCTGGTTGCGCCAGCATGCTCACAGTCAAGCCGAAGCCCGGGTTCTGCGTGACAATGTGGTACGCTTCGAGGCCATTCCATTGGTCATAAAAGTCCACTCGCTGCCGCCGCAACTTCCCGGCTCGCGGGTCCGTCTGGCCGTCGAGGGCAGCGACCTGATCGATGTGGAACTGGAAACGCGCTACCTCGAAACCCTGTCCGAGCCTGATCCCGAAACAGCCGAAGACGCCCTGTCCCAAGGTCTTTGAATACACACGCACGATGAACATGCGCCTGCTCACCGCCAGCACCGCCCCAGCCGCCCAGTCCGTTGTCGCCAGCACGGCAGCCAGCCGGCAACTGACCATCGCGCTGGTGTGCTCACTCCTGTTTCACGCGGTGTTGCTGAGCGTGCAATTCACGATGCCCGAGCCCAGCCGGGCCGACAACCGCGAGCGCAGCCTGGAGGTGATCCTGGTGAATGCGCGCCACGAGCGGCCGGCCCAGGAGGCCGACGTGCTGGCCCAGGCCCATCTCGATGGCGGCGGCAGCACGGACGAGAATGTGCGCCCGACCACTCCGGTGCCCCCGAAGGACGTGACCCGCGAGGGCGACGCACTGCTCGATGCCACCAAACGCACCGAAGCTGCCGCCATCCCGGACACCCCGGTGATGACCAGCCCCCGGCCCGAGCCGGTCAAGGTCACCCGCCCCGAACAAGCCAGGCAGGCCGACCAGCCCGTCGAACAGGCCCGCCCGAGCGGCACCGACCTGCTCGATGCGGCCTCGATCGCCGCGCAGATCGAGGCGCAGATCGACCGCAGCCTGAACGAATACGCCAAGCGCCCGCGCAAGCAGTTCATTGGCGCCCGCGCCCGGGAATACCGCTTTGCCCGCTATGTGGACGACTGGCGCCTGAAAATCGAGCGGGTCGGCACGCTCAACTACCCGGAGGCCGCGCGTGGCCGGCTGTACGGCGATCTCCTGATCACCGTGGCAATCCGCGCGGACGGCTCGCTGGAGCGCGTCGAGATCGAACGCTCCTCCGGACAGAAGATTCTGGACGAAGCAGCCCTGCAGATCGTGCGGCTGGCAGCCCCCTTCGCCAGCTTCCCGCCCGACATCCGGGCCGATACCGACATCATCGAAATCACCCGCACCTGGCGCTTCACCAACGCGGATCGCCTGCTGGCCCAGTAAGCGCACCCATCGAGCAAATCAAAACCGTTCGGACTGAGCCTGTCGAAGCCCTTGCTTCCCAGACCGAACGGAGTAAAGCAGCGTTTCCCTCATGCGCACAAGGACGACAGAGATGGACCGTTATGCCGTCATCGGCCACCCGGTGGCCCACAGCAAGTCACCCCTGATTCACCGCGCCTTTGCCGCCCAGACAGGACAAACGCTGAGCTACGAGGCGCTGCTCGCCCCGCTGGACGGTTTTGCAGACACCGTCGCAGCCTTTCGGCGCGAAGGCGGCCGGGGCGCCAACGTCACCGTCCCGTTCAAGCTCGAAGCGCATGCCCTGTGCGACACGCTGAGCCCACGGGCGCAGATGGCCGGGGCCGTCAACACCCTGAGTTTCAGGAACGGTGAAATCTTCGGCGACAATACCGATGGCGCCGGACTGGTGCGCGACCTGAGCGTCAATCTGGCCACACCGCTCAGTGGGCGCAGGTTGCTGCTGCTCGGCGCGGGCGGCGCTGCACGCGGCGCCATTCTGCCCCTGCTCGCGGAGCGCCCCGCCCTGCTCCGGATTGCAAACCGCACCGTTGCCCGGGCCGAAGAACTGGTCGCGCTGTTTGCCCCGCATGCGGGCGAGACGCACCTGCAGGCAAGCAGTTTCGCCAATCTCTCCGGCCAGTCGTTCGATGTGGTGATCAACGCCACCTCGGCCAGTCTCTCGGACACGGCGCCGGACCTTCCCGGCGGGCTGTACGCTCCCGGTGCGCTGGCCTACGACATGATGTACGGCCAGCACGACACGCCCTTCATGACCCAGGCACACAGCCAGGGCGCCAGCCACTGTGCCGATGGACTGGGCATGCTGGTGGAACAGGCCGCCGAAAGCTTTCTATTGTGGCGCGACGTACGCCCCGACACCGCACAGGTGCTGCAAAACCTCCGGCAAGGGTGCGCAACGGGATGAAGCCCGCCACAACAGCCCTGCGCCGCCTGATGCGCCTGCTGGCGGTCGCGCTGGCGCTGCTGTTGTGCTATCAGCTCTGGATTCTGGCCCATGTCTGGTGGTGGCGTGACCACAACCCGGCCAGCACGCGCTTCATGCGCCTGCAACTCGCCGAACTGCGCGAGCAGCAAGCCGAAGTCGTGCCGAAGCATCAGTGGGTGGCCTATGAGCAGATTTCGGAACACCTCAAGCGTGCGGTGGTCGCGGCGGAAGACGATCACTTCATGACGCACCGGGGTTTCGACTGGGCAGGCATGCAGCGCGCCCTGGAGCGCAACCGCGCAGCCGGGGGCGCCGTGGCGGGAGGCTCCACAATCAGCCAGCAACTGGCCAAGAATCTGTTCCTGTCACCCTCGCGCAGCTATGTGCGCAAAGGCCAGGAGGCGGTCATCACGGTGATGATCGAGTCGCTGTGGCCCAAACGCCGGATTCTCGAGGTGTATCTGAATGTGGTCGAATGGGGTGAGGCGATCTACGGCGCAGAGGCCGCATCGCAGCACTACCACGGCCTGTCCGCCGACCGCCTGGGGCCGGCCGAGGCGAGCCGGCTCGCGGTGCGCCTGCCCAACCCGCGCGGCTATCAGCATCGCCTGCCCGCCGGGGTCGCAGCCCACGCAGAACGGGTCAGGGCGCGCATGGGGCGCAGCCAGATTCCCTGAGCCTGCATGCGCCCACGCATGCCCGGGTTGTAACAGAAAGCGGTCGCAGTCCGCGCCCTGAGTCCGTAGAATCATGGCTTCGGACACGCCCCGTCGTGGTGCGCGTGCCACACCGAGCCGACCGCCCCTCAGCCCAAACACATCGAGGCCCGCATGACCCACGAGGAACAGGAACACCATCCGGACGACGTTCAGCACCAGCTGCGCGAAGTGCAGGAGCTGCTGTCACGGCAGAAGCTGGTGGAAGACCTGGTCCACAGGCAGGACATGCCGCGCCACGCACTGGTCGAGGGCCTGCTACACAAGCAGCACCTGAGCGAGCTGCAGCAACGGCTCGACCAGCTCCATCCGGCCGACATCGCCTTCATTCTCGAAGCCCTCCCGCTGGAAGACCGCCTGCTGGTGTGGAACCTGGTGAAGGCCGAGCGCGATGGCGAGATCCTGCTGGAGGTCTCCGACGCGGTGCGTGAGTCGCTCATCGAGACGATGGACGCGGAGGAACTCAAGGCCGCCGCCGGCTCGCTGGATGCCGACGAACTCGCCGACCTGGCGCCCGACCTGCCGCCCGAGATCATGGAGGACGTGTTCCGCTCTCTGGACAGCGAAGGGCGGGAACAGCTGCAGGCCGCGATGTCCTACCCGGAGGACACCGTCGGCGCTCTGATGGAATTCGACATGGTCACCGTCCGCGAGGACGTGACCCTTGAGGTGGTGCTGCGCTACCTGCGGCGTTTCGACGAGCTGCCCGACCATACCGACAAGCTGTTCGTGGTCGACCGCGAGGAGCATTTGAAGGGCATCCTCACCATCGAAACCCTGCTGATCAACGACCCCGACCGTCTGGTGGGCGACGTGATGCGCACCGAAACGGTGATCAGCTTCGAGCCGGGCGACGATGCCGACGATGCGGCCCAGGCCTTCGAGCGTTACGACCTGATTTCAGCGCCGGTAGTGGACAGCGAGAAGCGGGTGATTGGCCGGCTGACCGTGGCCGATGTGGTCGATTACATCCGCGAGGAGTCCGAGCAGGAAATCCTCAACAAGGCGGGTCTGCGCGAAGAGGAAGACATCTTCGCATCTGTCTGGGACTCGGTGAAGAACCGCTGGGCGTGGCTGGCCATCAACATGGGCACGGCCATTCTGGCTTCACGGGTGATTGGCCTGTTCGAAGACTCCATCGAACAGCTCGTCGCGCTCGCCGCCCTGATGCCGATTGTGGCCGGCATTGGCGGCAACTCGGGCAACCAGACGATCACCATGATCGTGCGCGCCATTGCGATGGGTCAGGTGGAACAAAGTGCGCTCAAGCGCCTGATGCGCAAGGAAGTCGGCGTGGCGCTGATCAACGGCCTGTTCTGGGGCGGCATCCTGGGCCTGCTTGCGTGGTGGCTGTACGGCAATTGGGCGCTGGGCGTGGTGATGACCTCGGCGATGACGCTCAACCTGCTGCTCGCCGCCAGCGCCGGCGTGATGATTCCGATGATACGCAGCCGCATGGGCAAGGACCCGGCGCTGGGCAGTTCGGTGATGATCACCGGCCTGACCGACTCGGGTGGCTTCTTCATCTTCCTGGGGCTGGCCACCCTGTTCCTGCTCTGACGCCCCTGCCCTGAACCGGCCTTGCGCCCGGCCTGAATGCCGGGCGCCCGTGCCGTCAGTCCTGCAGTCGGGCAAACACCTTGCGGGCGACCTCCAGGGTTGCCGCCACTTCGGCCTCGTCATGTGCGGCCGAGATGAAACCGGCCTCGAATGCCGAAGGGGCAAAGTAATGCCCCGCATCAAGCATTGCATGGAAGAAGCGGTTGAAGCGCGGCAGGTCGCAGGCGGTGACCTCGGCAAAGCCGTTCGGCACCGTATCGGCAAAGTACAGCCCGAACATGCCGCCCAACGCATCGGCCCGGAAAACCACTCCGCTGTCGCGTGCTGCGGCCTCCAGCCCCTCGGTCAGCTGTTGCGCCCGTGCACTCAGGCCCTCGTAAAAACCGGCTTCGCCGATCAGGCGCAGCGATGCCAGCCCTGCCGCCACCGCCACCGGACTGCCGGACAGGGTGCCCGCCTGATACACCGATCCGAGCGGCGCAATCGCCTGCATGATGTCGCGCCGGCCACCGAAGGCCCCCACCGGCATGCCGCCGCCAATCACCTTGCCCAGCGTGGTGAGGTCGGGGGTGATGCCATACAGCCCCTGTACCCCCTGCGGCCCGACACGAAAGCCGGTCATCACCTCGTCGAAGATCAGCACCGCGCCGTACTGGGTGCACAGGGCGCGCAACCCCTCCAGAAAGCCCTCGCGCGGCTTGATCAGGTTCATGTTGCCGGCCACCGGCTCGACGATCACCGCCGCCACTTCGTCGCCGCGCGCCTTGAACACCGCCTCGACCTGCTCCAGATCGTTGTAATCGAGCACGATGGTGTGTTTTGCGAAGTCGGCCGGCACGCCCCCCGAAGACGGGTTGCCAAAGGTGAGCAGGCCCGAACCGGCCTTCACCAGCAGGCTGTCGGCGTGGCCGTGGTAGCAGCCCTCGAACTTGATGATCGCATCGCGCCCGGTGAAACCCCGCGCCAGGCGAATCGCGCTCATCGTCGCCTCGGTGCCTGAGCTGACCAGCCGGACCATCTCGACCGACGGCAGCAATTCGCAGATGCGCTCGGCCATCTCCACCTCGGCCTCGGTCGGCGCCCCGAACGACAGCCCCTTGAGCGCCGCCTCGCGCACCGCCTCGATGATCGCAGGGTGGGCATGGCCGGCAATCGCCGGCCCCCAGGAGCCTACATAGTCGGTGTAGCGCTTGCCGTCCGCATCCCACACATGCGCCCCCTCGGCCCGCGCGATGAAGCGCGGCGTACCGCCCACCGAACGAAAGGCACGCACCGGCGAATTCACGCCGCCCGGAATGGTTTTCTGCGCACGCTGGAACAAGGCTTCGTTTCTGCTGTTCATTTCTTCCCCTGAAATCGTCATTCCGTCATTCAATCGCTTGCGGAGCGCAGCAGGCCGGCATAGGCCTGCGCCCGGATGCCGGGCTGCACCGCATCGAACACATCGCTGATCACGGCCAGCAGGCGTACGCCCGTGGCCAGCACACCGGGCGCGTTGTCCAGGGTGATGCCCCCGATCGCCACCACCGGCACATCGACCTGCGCGCATACCCCGGCCAGCGCATCGGTTGTCACTCGCACGGCCTGCGGCTTGGTCGCGGACGGAAACACGGCGCCCATCGCCACATAATCGGCGCCGGCACACGCCGCCTGCCGGGCCAGCGCAGCATCGTTGTAACAGCTCACCCCGATGATCGCGTCCGGCCCCAGCATCTGCCGCGCCTGCGCCAGATCACCATCGTCACGGCCAAGATGCACCCCCTGCGCCCGCACCATGCGGGCCAGCGTCGGATCGTCATTGACGACGAGCGGCACACCATAGTCGCGACACAGCCCTGCCACGGCCCCAGCCTGCGCCCGCTTTCCAGCACTCCCCAAGCATTTGTTGCGATATTGCAACAGCGCGGGACGGGTGCTCAACACCGCCTCCAGTGCGCACAGCAGGGCGGGCGTGTCAGCCGTATCGGGGGTAATCGCATACAACGGCGAAGGACTTGCAAACCTCATTGACGTCCCCTCATTCACATTTCCTTTGCTGCGCATCGCCCGGCGGCACCCGCCCGGGCACGGCAGGCCCCATGCCCGGCCGATAGGCCCGTTCCAACGCACTTTCCACATACAAGCGCGCCCCGGACACTGCATCAACGACACTCTGCCCGTGGGCCAGCAGACCGGCGGCTGCGGTGGCCAGCGTGCCACGCACATCGCCGCATTCGAACGGTGGACGGCGCATCGCCGGCAAGCGCAGCATGCCGTCCGCAGCATGCAACATATCACCCCCGCCGGGGCCTGCGCCCGGCATCCACACCTGCCGGGCACCCAACCCGGCAATCAGTGCCGTCATGTCTGTCCCGCCGGATGCTTCGTCTGCCTCCTCTCCGGCCAGCAGCATCAGCTCACGCCGATCGGCAAGCAGCAGGCTGGCCTGAGGCACGATCAACTCGGCCAGCGCCTGCGCGTAATCCTCGGCCTCGGCATCCTCGTCATGCACACGCGGGTCGAGCACGGCTTCGACCACCAGCGGCACCTCGGCATAATCCGACAGTATCTCGGCCACCGCCACCAGGTTTTCCAGACACCCCAGCATGCCCAGACGAAAGGCGCGCACCGGCACGTCCTCAAGCACCACCCGGGCCTGCGCGACCACCACCTCTTCATCGAACAGGAAGACATCCTCCACCCGGCGGGTGTCGCGCACCCAGCCCGCGCACAGCACGCTCAACGGATGGCAGCCCAGCGCAGCCAGCGTCATCGCATCGGCCTGCACACCGGAACTGCCGGAGGGGTCGGCCGCACCGAAACACAGCACCGACGGAGGCCCATTTATTACAGAGGAATGAACAGTAAGGATCGGACTCATGACGTCGGCCGGATGCGCCATGCAGACGCGGTTGCAAAATGCGGTAACATTGCCCGGATTCTAACTTCTAAAGACTAGGCCTCCAACGCTGGCTCCATCTTCAGGGACCGGAGAGGCCCACAAGAAAGGCTTTGAAAGGGCCGGAACATGATGCGGACGGCGCACGAACACTCCCCCTGGGCCAGGAGGATTGACTTGACACACCCGAGTCGTTCAGCATTGGCATTGTCTGGCCACCGCAATCTGACAACAACAACCCGGTATTCGTCCCGGTCGGACGTCCGGCATTGAGAATTAGGGGATGACTGAATGGACCTGACCGCACTCAAGGTGATGGTCATCGATGACAGCAACACCATCCGGCGCAGTGCCGAGATCTTTCTCGGGCAAGCCGGTTGCGAGGTGCTGCTCGCCGAAGACGGATTCGATGCGCTGGCCAAGATCGCAGACCACCGGCCGGACGTGATCTTCGTTGATATCATGATGCCCCGGCTGGACGGCTACCAAACCTGCGCGCTGATCAAGAAAAACCCGCGACTGGCCTCGACCCCGGTCATCATGCTGTCTTCAAAGGACGGACTGTTCGACCGTGCCCGTGGCAGAATGGTCGGCTCCGACGAGTATCTGACCAAACCCTTCACCAAGGACAGTCTGCTCAAGGCCGTTGCCCATCATGCGGCAAAGGCACAAGGTTGATTCTTCCACTCACCGGATGTGACTACTCCCATGTCGATCAAGAAAATTCTCGTTGTTGACGATTCGCCCACCGAACGCTTCGCGATGGCCGAAGTGCTCTCCAAAAACGGCTATCAGGTCGTGATGGCCGAAAACGGCGAGGAGGCCATCTCCAAGAGCGCCAGCGAAATGCCCGACCTGATCCTGATGGATGTCGTAATGCCCGGCATCAACGGCTACCAGGCCACCCGCACGATCTCGCGCAGCGACGCGACGCGCAACATCCCGATCATCATGTGCACCAGCAAGGGGCAGGAAACCGACAAGATCTGGGGCATGCGCCAGGGCGCGCTCGACTATCTGGTCAAGCCCATCGACCATCAGGAATTGCTTGCCCGCATCAAGGCATTCGGCTGACCGACATGGCCAAACGCACGAGCCTGCGGGAATTTCAGGAAAATCTCGCCCACCGCATTGCCGAAGCCAGCGGCAGTGACCGGCGCACCCTGCTCGGGGTCGAGGCCGGTGAAAAGTACTGGCTGATCGACCTGACCGACACTGGCGAGGTCCTGCCGGTGCCGCCACTCACGCCGGTACCGCTGACGCAGCACTGGTTTCGTGGCATTGCCAACGTGCGGGGCGTACTGTACGGCGTGGTCGATTTTTCGGAGTTTCACGGCGGTCAGCCGATCACGCCTTCCGGCCGCGCCCGCCTGCTGCTGATCGGGGCCAAGCACGGGGCCAACAGCGCCCTGCTGTTTTCCCGCACCACCGGTCTGCGCAGCGAAGAAGAGTTCGAGCAGGACACCGGTCCACGCCCCGACCACCCTTGGGTGTCGGGCGCCTACCGGGACGTATGGGATCGACAGTGGCTACGCCTGGATACCCGAGCCTTGCTCGCCAACCAGCAGTTCCTCGAAGCCGGCGCCCTGATGGCCTGACTTCAGCAACAAATACTGAACCGGTTCATCCAAACAACGAAAACAGCGCAGCGGTGGAGTACGCGACATGCAACTGAAGTTTCCCCGTCTCGGGAAGAAAGCCAACCCTGAAACAGCGAACGACACGACCATCATGGATACCAGCAGCCTGACAAAACCGGTACCGCCCGCCGCAGACAAGGGCGCCCCCACCGGAGCGGCCGGCACGGCCAACCTCAAGGCACTGGGCGTGATGTTTGCGCTGTTGCTCGTGGCGACCGTGGCCCTTCTGATCTACCAGAACAGGCAATCGACGAACGCAACCCTGTACGTGTCGGCGGCCGGTGAGCTGCAGATGCTCTCCCAGCAAATTGCCAAATCCGCACAACTCGCGCTGCAGGGCGACAAGCCATCGGTGGACGAGTTGCGCACCGCAAGCGACCGTTTCGAATCGCTGATTTCCGCACTCAACTCCGGCGGTACGATCAACAATGCAAGTGTGCCGCCCAGCCCCGCTGTTGCAAATCAGGCCCTGCAGGCCCTGCGCGAGAGTTGGGAGCAAACACGCCAGGACGCCACCCAGTTGCTGTCACAGTCGGACAACCTGTCGGTACTCGATACCGCCGTGGCTACCATCAACTCACGCAACGCCCTGCTGCTGGACCTCAGCGAGGAGGTGGCCGCACTCAAGCTTCAGGACGGCAGCCAGACCGGAGACATCGCCACGGCCAACGCCGCCGTGATGCTCACCCAGCGCATCGCGAAAAACGCCAATGCCCTGCGCGTGGCATCGGCCATCGACCCGGAAGTAGCCTTCCTGCTCGGCAAGGACGCAAGCACCTTCGGCGACCTGATCGGTCGCCTGCAGCGCATGCCTTCCGACATCGACACCCGCGAACGCCTGCAGCAACTCGTTTCCGAATCGCAAGGCACCATGGATGCGGTGGCCAGCATTCTGTCGAACATGCAGCAGCTGGTTCAGGCCAAGCAGGCCGGTTCGCGCATTTTCCGCGACGCGGGCGACCTGCTGCAAAAGACTCAGGCCCTGTCGAAAGTGTATGACGAAGCCTTTCGCGGCCTCAACCTGACCGTACTCGGTGCCCTGCTGTCCGGCGCGCTCAGCCTGGTGGTGCTGATGATGATCGCCAAGGCCTACAACACCGACCTGGTGGGCCGGCGGACCGAGGCGGAAGAACAGCGCCAGGCCGCAGAAGGCGAGCGGAACATGTCACAGCAGGCGATTCTGCGCCTGATGAACGAAATGGGCGACCTTGCAGACGGTGACCTTACCGTGCGCGCCACCGTGTCGGAAGACATCACCGGCGCGATTGCGGATACGGTGAACTACACGATTGAAGAACTCTCCGTGCTGGTGCGGCGAATCAACGACGCGGCCACCCGGGTGACCGCTGCGACCGAGTCCGCACAAAAGATTTCCAACGAATTGCTGGACGCCACCGAACGCCAGACCCGCGAGATCGAAGAGGCTGGAAACACCATTCAGGGCATGGCCCAGTCGATGACCCACTCTTCCGAACGTGCCCGCAAGTCCGCCATCGTGGCCCGCCGCTCGCTCGAATCCACGCAGAAGGGTGCGAGCGCAGTGGAAAACTCGATCAAGGGCATGAACGAAATTCGCAACCAGATTCAAGAAACCTCCAAGCGTATCAAGCGTCTGGGTGAATCTTCGCAGGAGATCGGTGAAATCGTGGAGCTGATCTCGGACATTACCGAGCAAACCAACGTGCTGGCGCTCAACGCCGCCATTCAGGCCGCCTCGGCTGGCGAAGCGGGACGCGGCTTTACCGTGGTTGCGGAAGAAGTGCAGCGCCTCGCGGAACGCTCCGCCGAGGCCACCAAGCAAATCGCGGCCATTGTGAAAACCATTCAGACCGACACCAAGGACGCCGTGGGCGCCATGGAAACCGCCACGCGCGACGTGGTGGAAGGCGCCCAGCTTTCCGACGCGGCCGGTCAGGCCCTGGCCGAGATCGGCGAGGTGACCACCGAAACCGCACGATTCATCGAACAACTTTCCACCGACACCCAGAAACAGGCTGCAGCAGCAGTGCGCGTGGCCGAAACCATGAAGGACATTCTGGCCATTACCGAGCAGACCACGCGCGGTACGCAGCAGACTGCAGTGTCGATTGGACAGCTCGCGGATCTGGCCGTCGAACTCAAGGGCTCGGTATCGGGCTTCAGAGTCTGACCAGAGGGATCGCCGAGAGGACTCATACATGTCGGACGTTATGGAACTGGACCTCGGGCCGCTGACCTGGGTCAAGAGTGAGATAGACCTTGCCCTGTCGAAGGCGACAGAAGCACTTGCCAGCCCCACAGGCGGAAACATCCAGTTCGCCCAGACCCATCTGCATCAGGCCTGCGGGGCGTTGTCCATCGTTGGCCTGGATGGCGTCACCCAGTTTGCCAACGCGCTTGAGCAGTTGCTTGGCACGATGGCACGCGGCGAACGGCAGGCAGATGCGCCTACAGTAGGCATGTGCCGCCGTGCGCTGGCCGCTACCGGCAACTACCTGGAAGAGCTGGTGCATGGCACCCCCGATCAGCCACTGCGGCTGATGTCCCTGTACACGCAGATTGCCGAAGCCAGAGGCTTGCCACCGCCCTCGCCCGCCGAACTGTTCTATCCGGACACCAGCCTGCGCCCGGCGCGTCGCAACCGTCCCGCGACCAACGTCGATCCAGCCCGGCTGGAGCAGCACACCCGGCAACTGCGTACGGTATATCAACGTGGCCTGCTGAAGGTGCTGCGTGGTGCCGATCTGAAGGGTGGCGCACGCGAGATGCTGTCTGCAGTGCGCGCAGCAGAGGCCATCCAGGACCGCCCGGCTGCGGCCACTTTCTGGTGGGCAGCCCAGGCCCTGTTCGAAGCCCTCGCCAGTGGCGACTTGCCGGCCTCGCCCGACCTGAAGCGCCTGTGCTCCTCGCTCGACCGCGAGCTGCGCCGCGATACCGGCACTGCCGGATTGCCCGAGCGGGTGTTGCGCGAAGTCCTGTACTTCGTATCCCAGGCGCCTGTCCGCACCCCCTTGCAACGCAATGTGCGCGAAACCTGGAAGCTCGACACCCTGTTGCCCGAAGAAGGTGCCGCCGTTTCCGAAGTACCGCTGGCTCCGCTGCTGCAGTCGCTGCGCACTGAACTGGCCGGCAGCAAGCGCGCATGGGACGAATTCAGCTCCGGCAAGACCACCGCCCTGGCTGTGTTCCAGGCCCAGCAGGGCAAGCTCGCCCAGCAGGCCGTGAAGCTGCGCCGCCCTGCACTCAACCGCTTGCTCAAGGGGCTGGATGCCTTTTCCCAATGGCTGCGCAAGGCCCCGAACGCCTTCAATGAAATCGTCGCCATCGAAGTTGCCTCTGCGCAGTTGCTGGTTGAAGCCGCACTGAGCGAGGGTGGACCCGAAGCCGGTTTCAGCACCCAGGTTGCGGACACGCTCGACCGTCTGGCCAAGCTGACGCGTGGCGAAACTCTGCCCAGAGCCGATCAGTCGGCCACCGTGCGCACTGCGCGCCGGGGCGAGGAGCGCGAAGCGATTGGTCAGGTAGGCCGGGAAATTCTGTCCAGCCTGGCGCAAATCGAACAACGCTTGGACGACTTTTTCCGTAACCAGAACAAGCGTGCCCCTCTCGCCACCCTGGCAGGGCCACTCAAGCAGATCGAAGGCGCACTGTTCCTGATTGGCGATGAGCAGGCCACCGCTCTGATCCATGAGGTCGCCGGCACGGTCAGCGGTCTGGCCAGCGGCAACGACACGCCTGACGATGCAGTGTTCGAGACGCTCGCCAAACAGTTGTCGGCTCTGGGTTTCTACGTCCAGGCCCTGCAACACGGCCCGGCAAGCCTGGAAACCTTCCTCGATCCGGACGCGGCCCGTGCCCGCCAGGCGGCCGCCCGTGAGGCGAATGCCTTTGTCTCCGACGAGGAACACGAACACGTCGAACCCACCGCAAAGACGGCCAAGGCGCAGGCAACTGCAGCCTCCGCACCCGCTGCAGCCGAGCCGCCCCCCAGCGCAGCACAACAGCCCGTGGCGCCCGCCGAACCCGAGACGGTCAAAGCCCCCGAGCCTGTCGTCTCCCGCGACAGCCCACCCGCGCCAGCCGCCACACCGGCAGAACCGGTCGCCCAGGCTGCACCGGTTGCGGCTGAACCGGCCGGATCTGCCCAGCAGGAAGTCGACGCCGAACTGCTGGAAATCTTCATTGAAGAAGCGCACGACGTACTCGGCAACATCAGCGAACAGCTTGGCGTGCTGCGCAAGGCACATGACGACCAGGAGGCTCTCACCTCCGTTCGTCGCGCCTTTCACACCCTCAAGGGCAGCGGCCGCATGGTGGGCCTGCTGGCGCTGGGCGAAGTGGCCTGGGCCGTGGAGCAGACACTCAACCGCTGGCTGCAGATGGAATGGCAGCCCGACAATACCTTGTTGAGCTTCCTGGAGCAGGCAGACACACTGTTCACCGAATGGGTCGCCCAGATCGAGGGAGGCGGTTCGCTTGACCACCCCTCCGCTGCACTGGTCGAACGCGCGGAAGCCCTGCGCGAGCGCGGCACGGCCGAGGCCGAAACAGCCCCTGAGCCCACCGTCTCGCCCGAAGACGATGTTGCTGAAGACGCATCCATTGAACACGCGTCCGTTGAAGAGGAAACCCTCGACGAAGACATCAGCGCTGCGCTCGAACCCAGCGCCGAGCTGGCACAGGCATCGGCCCCGGCGCCTGACGAACCCGTCATGCCGGCCGACATGCAGATCGAGGACCCTCACTTCACCGAGTCCAGCGATCTGTACGAACTCGCCCTGGAAACCAACCTCGGCGACATGCGGATGTTCGACCCCAGCCTGGAAGCCCCTCCTTCCATGCTGAACCAGACCGTGCTGGTCGATCTCGACCGGCTGGGTAGCGAAGGTTTCAACAATCCTGACCAGAACAAACTGGTCAGCACCGAACCCGATTCGCTGGACATCGATCCGATCATCGATCTGGACGAAAGCTTCGACGACATCTTTGCCGACACGGACAGCAGCGCCCCTGCAGCAGCTGACGACATTGGCGAAGCCCTCCCCGACGAGATGCCAGCGCCGGAACGCTCCGCACCCGCCGCGCAGCCTGTCGAGGACTTGGCTGCGGAAGCTGCAGCGGCTGAAGCCCGGGTCGAGCCCATCACGCCCGAACCCATCGATGAAGTCACCGCAATCGATGAAGCCGTGGAAGCCCCCCTGCCCATCGAAGTGGAGACGGAAACAGGAACAGGGGCAGAGACGGCTGAAGCCACCGCAGAGCCCGACGTGGTCGCCCCCACTGCGTCCGATGACGTACTGACCGATGCGGTAGCACACGACGAAGGGCCTGCATCCGAACCGCTTGTCGTCGAAATGCCCGAAGCGGAAGCACCGACCGAGGTCGAGGTCGAGGCGCTATCGGTGGATGCAGCAGCTGAAACCTTGCCCACGGTTGACGACACCCCGTCCTTCACTGAACCGGAAGTCATCGATCTTGCCGCCGCTGAGCCGGAAGCACCCGAGACTGAAAGCGCGGTCGAGGCGCAAGCGGAGGATTGGACAGCGGCAACAGCAGAGGTTGAGACTGGGATTGAGATTGAGGAGGACACGCAAGCCGAAACGGAAACGGCAACTGACGCCGGAACTGCGGACAGCCCCTTCCCAGTGACACCAGCCCTCCTGGACGACATATCCGAAGGCATGAGCACGCCTGCAGACGAGCCTGTGGCCGCCGCCGAAGAAGCTGTCGAGGAAGCCGCCGAAGAAGCTGTCGAAACGCCAGAGCCGCCGGTCGAGGCCGTGGAGGAGCCTGAAGCTCAAGCAGAACTCGCCGCTCAGGCAGCGGAACCTGCCCCGGCCCCGGCCCCCCTCGCCGCGCCGAACTTCAGCGAAACCGTGCGGATTGGCGATGTCGAGCTGTCCCGTGCGCTGTTCGAACTGTTTACCGGGGAAGCGGCCCAGCACATCCGCACCCTGAAGGAAGAAATCGACCAGCTGGCGGTCAACCCCACCCGTGTTCCGGCCGAAACCGCAGTACGGGCCGCCCACACCTTTGCCGGCATTTCCGGCACCGCCCGTGTGCAACCCATGCATCAGCTGGGACGTGCGCTGGAGCACGCGTTCGAACGCCTGCGCGTGCAGTCCGTACCGCCCCGCGACGACCAGCTCGACCTGCTCGATGCCGTGGTCGACCGGCTCGATGGCATGCTGGCCGAAGTGGTCTCCTTCAGCATGCCGCTGGATGTGCCGGAGTTCGAACAGGCGCTGGAACAGCTTGGCCAGATGCTGGAAGAGGTCACGCCCCCGGTATCGCTCGACCTGGGTGCGATGGATGACCTGGAAAACGAAGCACTCGAAGCCGCACCGAACCTTGCAGAGGAGGCCTCTCAGGAAGACCTGAGCAAGACACGGCAAGCCGTGACCGACGCGCCGGACACGCACGAAGACCTTGTCCAGTCCGAGGCCGAAGCCTCCGGCACCGGAGCGTTCGCGCCCGTCGAAAGCGAAACTGCGCCGGACGAACCCGCGCCCATCGCCGAGAAGGCCACCGTGCCGGTCGACGAACCGGCCCCGGAACCGGCAGCCCAGGTGCATGACGATATCGATGAGCAGCTTCTGCCCATCTTCATCGAGGAAGCCAGCGACCTGATCTCGCAGCTCAACACCGTGCTGCGCGACTGGGAAGCCGAACCGGACTCCGCCGATCACGCCAAATCCACCGCACGCCTGCTGCACACCCTGAAGGGCAGCGCGCGCATGACCGGTGCGATGACGTTGGGCGAGTTCGTGCACCAACTTGAAACGCGCCTTGATACCGGCCTGAACAGCGACATGGCGCGCAGCGCCCTGATCGACGAAGTCATCACCGGTGCGGATCATGTCCAGCAGATGGTGGAGCACATCATCTCCGGCGAACCCGAGCCAGACGCGGCGCAGGGCGAAGCGCAGGGCGGGGAAGGCGCAGGCTCGGGCACGGTGGCCATCGAAGGCGGCGCAAGCGAGATCAGCAGTGGCATCATCAAGGTGCGCGCAGACCTGGTCGACCGCTTCGTGAACGAAGCCGGTGAAATCGGCATCGCCCGTACCCGCATCGAAGGCGAACTGCGCACGCTGCGCCGCTCCATGCTGGACCTGACCGAAAACGTGATCCGCCTGCGCAACCAGTTGCGCGAGGTCGAGATTCAGGCCGAAGTGCAGATGCAGTCGCGCATGGCACAGGCGGGCTCCCAGCACGCCGACTTCGACCCGCTGGAAATGGACCGCTACACCCGCCTGCAGGAACTCACACGCCTGATGGCGGAAAGTGTGGGCGACGTAACCACAGTGCAGCAGAACCTGCTGCGCAACCTCGACGGGGCGGAACTGGCCCTGCATGGTCAGGCACGCATGTCGCGCGACCTGCAGCAGGCCCTGATGCAGGTGCGCATGGTGCCCTTCGACAGCCTGGCCGACCGCCTCTACCGGGTGGTCCGGCAAAGTGCCAAGGACCTCGGCAAGCGGGTCAACCTCGACCTGCGCGGAGGCCGCATCGAGGTCGACCGCAGCGTGCTGGACCGCATCACCGCGCCGCTCGAACACCTGCTGCGCAATGCAGTGGCGCACGGTATCGAGTCACCAGAGCAACGGCGGGCCGCCGGCAAGGACGAAATCGGACAGATCACGCTCACGGTCAGCCATGAGGCCAACGAAATCCTGATCAACCTCGTGGATGACGGCAAGGGGCTCAATTTCGACGCGATTGCAGCGCGTGCCCGCGAGCGCGGCCTGCTCGGTCACGACGAGATTGCCGACACCAAGCGCCTGACCAATCTCATCTTCATGCCGGGTTTCTCCACAGCGGAAAGCCTGTCCACCGTGTCGGGCCGTGGCGTGGGCATGGACGTGGTGAAGTCGGAAACCGCAGCTGTCGGTGGCCGTCTCGACGTGTCGTCACGTCCCCAGCAAGGTACTCAGTTCCAGATCTACCTGCCGCTCACGCTGGCGGTCACGCAGGCCGTGCTCGTGCGCGGCACCCACCATACCTATGCGATTCCGTCCAGCATGGTCGCCCAGGTGATGGAGCTCAAGACCGACGCCCTGCAGGCCATGCGCGATGCAGGCGGTACCGAATGGAACGGCGAGCACTTCAGCTATCGCTACCTGCCACAACTGCTTGGCGATCATGCAGCGCAGCCCGAATTGCAGCGTTTCAACTGGGTGCTGCTGCTGCGGGTCGGTGCGCAGACCCTGGCGCTGCATGTGGACAGCCTGCGAGGTAACCAGGAAATCGTCGTGAAGAACGCCGGTCCGCAGTTGGTACGCATCATCGGCATCACCGGCGCTACCGTGCTGGGCGATGGCGAGATCGTGCTGATCCTGAACCCGGTGGCACTGGCCAGCCGCTCGCTGGGCATGCGCAGCGCACCACGGCTCGACGCACAGGGCAGGCCGCAAGAGGCGCCGGCCCCGCAGGTGGAACCCCGCATCCCGACAGTGATGATCGTCGACGACTCGTTGACGGTGCGCAAGATCACCGGCCGCCTGCTCGAGCGCGAAGGCTACCGGGTGACCACGGCGAAGGACGGCGCCGACGCCCTCGAGAAGCTGATCGAAACCCTGCCCGACGTGATCCTGTCGGACATCGAGATGCCGCGCATGGACGGTTTCGACCTGCTGCGCAACATCCGTGCCGACGATCGCACCCGGGACATTCCGGTGGTAATGATCACCTCGCGCCTGGCCGACAAGCACCGCCAGTACGCCCTCAAGCTGGGCGCGAACGAGTACCTTGGCAAACCCTTCGAGGAAGACGAACTGCTCGGTCTGCTGAAGTCCTTCACCCAGACCGAAGCCAGCCCCGCCTGAGCGTCGGCCCCCCCGGCGTCCCCGCCCGGCCAGGATGCGCCCCCCAAGGCGCGCATCCTGGCCGGGCGTCATTTTGTGTCACGCCTTTGTGTGTTACGCCTGCTTCACAACCGCGAAACGCTCCAGTGTCTTTTGTCGGGCAAGTGCATGATCGACCAGCGGCGCGGGATAGTCCCGCCCGATCACCACGCCCAGATCCTGCTGCTCGATCGGGGTGAGCGTCCACGGTGCATGGATGCAACGCATCGGCACGCGTTCCAGTTCGGGCAAGTAACGCCGGATGAAGCGCCCTTCCGGATCGAAGCGCTCCGACTGCGTCACCGGGTTGAAGATGCGAAACCACGGCTGCGCATCACACCCGGTGGAAGCCGCCCACTGCCAGCCTCCGTTGTTGGCTGCCAGATCGTAGTCATTCAGCCGGGCGGCGAAATAGCGCTCGCCCAGACGCCAGTCAATGCCCAGGTCTTTGGTCAGGAACGACGCCACCACCATGCGCAGGCGGTTGTGCATGTAGCCACTGTGATGCAGCTGACGCATCGCCGCATCCACCAACGGATAGCCGGTACGCCCCTCGCACCAGGCAGCAAAGGCCTCGGGGTCGTCTTCCCAGCGCACCCGGTCAAACTCGGGCCGGAAGTTTCGGGTCACCACCTGCGGGTGATGCCACAGGATCATCTGGTAGAACTCACGCCAGACCAGCTCGCTCAGCCAGGTTTCCGCCCCCGCCCCCCCTTGCGCCCAGGCTCGCCCGACCAACTCACGCACCGAAACTGTCCCGAAGCGCAGATGCACCGACAGATAGGACACGCCCTTCACCGCCGGATAGTCGCGCGCAGTCTTGTAGCGATCCATGCGATCACAGAAGTCCTCGAACAGTGCCCGCCCCCCTTGCATGCCCAGCGGCAGGCCAATGTCGCACAGATCGCTTGCCTCGAAGCCCAGTTCGTCCAGCGACGGCAAGCGCACCCCCGCCGGCAGGGGCGCCAGCCTGGCAGCATGCGGCCCCACCTCATGGGCCGCGAACAGGGAAGGCTCCAATGCACGCTGCCAGGCATTGCGGTAAGGCGTAAACACCGAGAACGGTTTGCCCGTGCGGGTCAGGATTTCATCGCACTCGAAAATCACCTGATCCTTGAATGACTCAAAGACGATGCCCATGTCCTGCAACGCTGCAGAAACCTGCACATCTCGGGCCCGGGCATCGGGTTCGTAGTCACGGTTCGCCAGCACGGCGTCCACCCCCAGCGCCCTGGCCAGTTGCACAATCTCCTCGATCGCCCGGCCATGGCGCACGATCAGGCCACTTCCCTGCCCTCCGGCCGCCATTGAGCGCGCATGCAGGGCCTCGTTCAGGCCCTGCACAGCATCGTGGATGAAGGCCACGCGCCGATCATGGCGCGCCGGCAGGGCCTCCAGAATGTCGCGGTCGAACACGAATGCACACCACACCTGATCGAAGCGCTTCAGCGCCTGATGCAGTGCTGCGTGATCATGATCGCGCAGGTCGCGGCGAAACCAGACAAGGGCACGGCTCATTCATGACTCCAGGCAGATTCAAACCGCACTTCGAGTGGTCGGTCATCGCAAGGTTCCTGCTCACGATGCCGACGGAAAGCGTAAAATGCTGCCATGAGCGAACTGAGTGCAAACCTTACCCATCACTTTCTGATTGCCATGCCCGCCATGGCCGATCCGAACTTTGCCCGTACCCTGACTTACATCGCGGAACACAACGAGCAAGGGGCCTTGGGGGTGATCGTCAACCGTCCGATAGACATGACCCTGGCCGCGCTGTTCGAGCGTGTGGAGCTACCGCTTGAACAACAGGAGCTGGCCGCACAGCCCGTGTATTTCGGCGGACCGGTACAGACCGACCGGGGCTTTGTGCTGCACCGGCCGCTGGGGCATTGGCACTCCACGCTGAAGGTGACCGAAGAGGTCGGGCTGACCAGCTCGCGCGACGTCCTGCTTGCCATCAGCGAGCACGGCGAACCGCACGAGGTCATCGTGACCCTGGGTTACGCCGGCTGGTCGGCCGGACAACTGGAGCACGAACTGGCCCAGAACGCCTGGCTGACCGTACCCGCCGACCTGTCCATCGTATTCGACCTTCCGCCCGAAGAGCGGCTTGCAGCCGCCATGCAGTCCCTGGGGGTGGATTTCACCAACCTGAGCGACGTGGCGGGCCATGCCTGAAGCACGGCCTGCGCGCGGTACGGTACTGGCCTTCGATTTCGGTCTGGCGCGCATCGGTGTGGCCACCGGCGAACTCGAGACCGGGCAGGCCAGCCCGCTCACCACGATCCGGGCAGACACCAGCGACACCCGCTTTTCGGCCATCGCCCGACTGATCGACGAATGGCGACCGGTGCAGCTGGTGGTCGGCATTCCAACCCATGCGGACGGCACCGAACACGAACTCACCCAGCGCTGCCGGCGCTTTGCCAACCAGTTGCGTGGCCGCTTTGCCCTGCCGGTCACCGAGTGCGATGAACGCTACAGTTCGCTGGAAGCCGAAAACCAGCTGCGTTCAGCCGGCCAGCGGGACTGGCGCAAGCGCAAGCAGTCGCTCGATGCCCATGCCGCACAAGTGATCCTTCAACTCCACCTGGACAGCCTTCAGCATGCTCAATCTCGATGCGGAAACCCTTTGTGAGGCCCTGATTGCCCAAATGCGCCCGGATGTCACCCCCGACACGGCCCTGGTCGGCATTCACACCGGCGGCGTGTGGCTGGCACGGCGGCTGCACGACGCCCTCGGCCTGACCCAGCCCCTGGGCTCGATCGACATTTCCTTTTACCGCGACGACTTCAAGGCGAAGGGGCTGCATGGCGGGCTCAAGCGCAGCGACCTGCCCTTCACGGTGGATGGCGCCCGGGTGATCATCGTCGACGACGTGCTGTACACCGGCCGCACCACCCGCGCAGCCCTCAACGAGCTGTTCGATTTCGGTCGTCCGCAGCGCGTGGACCTGGCCGTTCTGGTAGACCGTGGCGAACGCGAACTGCCCGTCAGCCCGCGCTGGTGTGCCCACCAGCTGGAGCACCCGCTGCCGGCAGGCCAGCGCCTGCAGCTCGAATGTGAAGATTCCGGAAAATTGAACCTGAGGCTGATCGATGCGTAACCCCCAGCTCAACGCCCACGGCGAACTCCAGCACCTGCTCACCCTGGACGGCCTGCCGCGCGAAATTCTCACCTCCATCCTCGATACGGCCGCGCCATTTACCGAGGTGGCCGAACGCGAGGTCAAGAAACTGCCGATCATGCGCGGCAAGAGCATCTTCAACCTGTTTTTCGAAAACTCCACCCGCACACGCACCACCTTCGAGATTGCCGCCAAACGCTTGTCGGCCGACGTGGTCAATCTCAACGTGTCGACCAGTTCCACCTCCAAGGGGGAAAGCCTGCTCGATACGGTAGACAACCTGTGTGCAATGCAGGCAGACATGTTTGTGGTACGCCATGCCGCCAGCGGTGCGCCCTTCCTCATCGCGCAGCATCTGGCCGCGCAGGGGCGCGACGACATTCATGTGGTGAATGCGGGCGACGGTCGTCACGCCCACCCCACCCAGGGCCTGCTGGACATGTACACCATCCGGCATTACAAGAAGGACTTCACCCAGCTCACGGTAGCAGTGGTCGGCGACGTGCTGCACTCGCGCGTGGCCCGCTCGCAGATCAGCGCGCTGATCACGCTGGGCGTGCCGGAAGTGCGCGTCATCGGCCCGAAAACGCTGCTGCCCACCGATGTCGAACGCCTCGGCGTGCGGGTCTTCCACGACATGTGCGAGGGGCTGCGCGACGTGGACGTGGTGATGATGCTGCGGCTGCAGAACGAGCGCATGAACGGCGCCCTGCTGCCCACCCCGCAGGAGTTCTTCAAGGTCTGGGGGCTGACGGCCGAGAAGCTCGCCCTGGCCAGGCCGGATGCAATCGTGATGCACCCCGGTCCGATGAACCGGGGTGTGGAAATCGACTCCGCAGTGGCCGACGGCGCCCAGGCGGTGATCCTGCCGCAGGTCACCTTTGGCATCGCGGTACGCATGGCCGTCATGAGCATGCTCGCTTCCTGACCGATTGAGGTAACACAGCGAATGAACATCAGCATCATCAACGGCCGCGTCATCGACCCGGCCAACGGCATCGACCGACAGGCAGACCTGCATCTGGCGCGCGGCAAGATTCTCGCTACCGGTGCAGCCCCGGACGGTTTTCATCCGGTTCGCACAATCGACGCGTCCGGGCTGGTCGTGTGCCCGGGACTGATCGATCTGGCCGCGCGGCTGCGCGAGCCCGGTTACGAATATCGCGCCACGCTGGAGTCCGAAATGGAGGCCGCCATGGCAGGCGGCATCACCAGCCTGGCCATTCCGCCGGACACCGACCCCACCCTGGACGAACCCGGGCTGGTCGAGATGCTGTGCTACCGCGCCAAGAAGCTCAATCGTGCGCATGTCTATCCGGTGGGCGCGCTGACCCTGGGGCTGAAGGGGGAACGGCTGTCAGAAATGGCCGAACTGGTCGAATCCGGCTGTGTGGCCTTCAGTCAGGCAAACGTCCCGATTGTCGACAACGCCGTACTGATGCGCGCGTTGCAGTATGCTGCGACGTTTGGCTTCCGCGTCTGGCTGCAACCGATTGCACCGTTTCTCGCACGCGGCGGTTTTGCGCACGACGGCGAAGTGGCCAGCCGGCTTGGCCTGCCCGGCATTCCGGTAGCGGCCGAAACCGTCGCGCTATACACCTATCTGCAGCTGGCCAGAATGACGGGGGCCCGGCTGCACATCACCCGCCTCTCTTCGGCGGCCGGTCTGGCCCTGATCGAGCAGGCCCGCGCCGAAGGCATGGATGTGACCTGCGACGTGTCGATCAACCATCTGCACCTGTCGGACAAGGATATCGGCTATTTCAACAGCCACTGCCATCTGGTTCCGCCGCTGCGCAGCGAGCACGACCGCGACGCGCTGCGTGCCGGTCTGAAGGATGGCCGCATCAACGCACTGTGCTCGGATCACACCCCGGTGGACGACGACGGCAAGCTGCGACCGTTCAGCGAATCCGAGGCCGGCGCCACCGGGCTGGAGTTGCTGCTGTCCCTGACGCTCAAGTGGGCGGCGGACGAAGGGATCGCCCTGCCTGACGCCCTGGCACGGGTAACGGCAGACGCCGCCCGCATCATCGGCATCACCAAGGCGGGGCACCTGAGTCCGGACAGCCGTGCGGACATCTGCGTATTCGACCCACAGGCCATCCGCAGCATTCGCCATGAAGACCTGCGCAGCCAGGGCAAGAACACGCCCTTTCTGGGCCAGGCGCTGCCCGGCGTGGTGCGCTACACGCTGGTCGAAGGCAAGATCATGTTCGAGAACCCGGCAAACGGCCAGTAACCGACCGCCAGCCAGCAGGCCGGGGCCTGCCCCCCGGCCTCAGCCCCTCGCCGGCAGTCGTTCACGCTTCAGGTTACAGGTTACAGGCTACAAGCCGACGATCAGCGGCAACAGGCTGTTGCGGGCGCCACCCACCACCATCAGCAGGATCTGCAGCAACAACAGCAGCACCAGCGGCGAAAGATCCACATTCGCAATCATCGGCACCACCCGACGGAACGGACGCAGGAAGGGGGCAGCCAGCCCGTGGAACACGGCCGCAGCCGGTGCATGGGGGCTGAACCACGACATGATCGCCGACACCAGCACCACCGCAAATACCAGATACAGGGCCATCCGCAGCAGCTCCAGCAGCCCCATGCCCCAGACACCCGCCAGCATGCCCAGCGGCTCCCCGGCAAAGGGCACGCCGCGCAGACTCAGCTCGACGAACACAAAACCCGTCTGAAACACCCAGGCAGGCAGCAAGCTGGCCAGATCCATACCGAACAAGCCGGGAATCACCCGGCGCAGCGGGATCACCAGCCAGTCGGTGCAGGCCACCACGAACTGCCCCACCTGATTGCGAAAGCTCACCCTCTGCCACTGCATGAAAAAACGGGCGAGCAGCACGATGGTGATGAAGCCGAACACGAAGTTCAGCACCAGAAGAAGGATGTTGCCAAGCATGGCGATCAGTCCTTTCCGAGCTCGGCGCCGAGCGTCCGGCCACGCGCTTCGGCGGCCGAAACGGCCTCCAGCAGCGCTTCGAAAAAGCCCGCCCCGGCCAAGCTGTCCAGCGCCGCAGCCGTGGTCCCGCCCTTGGAGGTCACCTGCTCGCGCAAGCGTGCGGGAGGCTCACTCGATGACCGGGCCAGACTCGCTGCACCGAATACGGTGTCCACCGCCAGGGTGCGAGCCGTGGCCGGCTCGAAGCCTCGTGCCAGGGCCGCCGCTTCCAGCGCTTCGATGAAGCGGAACACATACCCCGGACCACTGCCCGAAATCGCGGTCACCGCATCCATCTGCGCCTCTTCCGACACCCACAAAGTGGTGCCCACGGCCGCAAGAACGCGTTCGGCCAGCGCCCGCCCTTCATCATTCACCGAAGCATCGGCAAACAGCCCGGTCAACCCGGCCCCCACCAGCGCGGGCGTATTCGGCATGGCTCGCACAATGCGCCGGAAACCGCCCAGCCAGCGTGCCAGATCATCCACCCGGAGGCCGGCTGCAATACTCACCACCACCGTATCCTGTGCCAGCCGCCCGGCCAGAGGCCGCAATGCATCGCGCATCTGCTGCGGCTTGACTGCGAGCACCAACAGGTCGCAAGCCAGCAACGCATCGTCCGCCTGCTCCACCGCACGTACCGCAAAACGTGCCTGCAGTTTCTCGCGCGCAGGAGCGGACAGCTCCACTACCTGGATGCCATCGGCCGCAAAACCACGCTCCAGCATGCCCCCCAGCAATGCGACAGCCATGTTGCCACCGCCCAGAAAACTGATCCTCACCTGCTCTCTCAAGACTTTTCTCCTGTCTGGCGCGAAGCTCTCGCGCCGAAAATCGCACTGCCCACGCGCACCAGGGTGCTGCCTTCGGCAATTGCCAGCTCCAGGTCGTCGGACATGCCCATGGACAGGGTATCGAGCATGATGCCCTGCTCGGTCGCCAGGCGGTCACGCAAGCCACGCAACAGTGCAAAACGCCCGCGCAACACCCGCTCATCCGCATCCGCTTCAGGAATGCACATCAGACCACGCAGCCTCAAACCCGGCAAGCCGGCGATGGCGGTCGCCAGCGCGAACACCTCGTCCGGCCTCACCCCGCTCTTGCTGGCTTCCCCGCTGACATTGACCTGCAGACACACGTTGAGCGCCCCCCGACCGGCCGGACGCTGTGCCGACAGACGCTCGGCCAGTTTCAGCCGGTCCACCGAATGAACCCACTCGAAATGCTCAGCCACCAGGCGCGACTTGTTGCTCTGCAAGGGGCCGATGAAATGCCATTCGATGGGCAGGTCCTGCAGGGCACGAACCTTGTCCACCCCTTCCTGCACATAGTTTTCACCAAAGCTGCGCTGGCCTGCAGCGAATGCCTCGCGTATCGCCTGGGGCGGCCAGGTCTTGCTGACCGCGAGCAGTGCCACACCCTGCGGGTCGCGGCCACAGTCGCGCGCACTGCCTTCCAGCCGTTCGCGTACGGCTTGCAAGTTGCTGGAGATTGTTGTCATATAACGTCGGACGGCCTGAATTGGCCCGATGAGTATAGCACTGCGGGCCACCGGCCCTGCAGCCCGAACAGCCTTACCACACACCGGCCCACACCATGGATATCACCGAACTGCTCGCTTTTTCCGTCAAGAACAAGGCTTCCGACTTGCACCTGTCGGCGGGCCTGCCACCCATGATCCGGGTGCATGGCGATGTACGGCGCATCAACCTGCCGCCCATGGAGCACAAGGACGTACACTCCATGGTGTATGACATCATGAACGACGGCCAGCGCAAGCAGTACGAGGAATCCCTGGAGTGTGACTTCTCTTTCGCGATTCCCAACCTGGCGCGCTTCCGTGTCAACGCCTTCAACCAGCACCGTGGCGCTTCGGCCGTGTTCCGGACCATTCCGTCCAAGGTGCTGACCCTCGAAGACCTGAACGCCCCCAAGATTTTCAAGGAAATTTCCGAACAGCCGCGCGGCATCGTACTGGTCACCGGCCCCACCGGCTCGGGCAAGTCCACCACCCTGGCCGGCATGATCGACTACATCAACGAAAACCACCACGCGCACATCCTCACCATCGAGGACCCGATCGAGTTCGTGCATGAGTCCAAGCGCTGCCTGATCAACCAGCGCGAAGTGCACCGCGACACCCTGTCGTTCAACAACGCGCTGCGCTCTGCGCTGCGTGAAGACCCGGACGTGATCCTGGTGGGCGAAATGCGCGACCTTGAAACCATCCGCCTCGCGCTGACCGGCGCAGAAACCGGCCACTTGGTGTTCGGCACGCTGCACACCTCTTCCGCCGCGAAGACCATCGACCGTATCATCGACGTGTTCCCCGCCGAAGAAAAGGACATGGTGCGCGCCATGCTGTCCGAATCGCTGCGCGCGGTCATCGCCCAGACCCTGCTCAAGACCAAGGACGGCGCCGGCCGGGTCGCGGCACACGAGATCATGATCGGCACCCCGGCCATCCGCAACCTGATTCGTGAAAACAAGATCGCGCAGATGTACTCCGCCATCCAGACCGGTCAGAATGTGGGCATGCAAACGCTCGACCAGTGCCTCCAGGACCTGGTCAAGCGCAATGTGGTGTCGGCAGCCGAAGCACGGGTGAAGGCGCAGAACAAGGACAACTTCCAGGGCTGACCGCCCACGCCCGGCAAGCACGTCTTGCGGGCAGGAACATGACCGCCAGTCCGGTCAGGAGAAAACATCATGGAACGCGATCAGGCACTCAAGTTCATGCACGACCTGCTGCGGCTGATGCTGCAGAAAAACGGCTCCGACCTGTTCATCTCGGCCGGCTTTCCTCCGGCCATCAAGGTCGACGGGCGCATCGTGCCGCAGTCCAATCAGGTATTGACCGCAGCACACACGTCCGATCTGGCACGGGCCATCATGAACGACCGCCAGTCGGCGGAGTTCGAAGCCACCAAGGAATGCAACTTCGCGATCTCGCCGGCCGGCATCGGGCGCTTCCGGGCCAATGCCTACATCCAGCAGGGCAAGGTGGCGCTGGTGCTGCGGACCATTCCGCAGCGGATTCCCAACTTCGACGATCTGGGCCTGCCGCCAGTGCTGCGCGACGTAGCCATGACCAAGCGGGGGCTGGTGATCTTCGTAGGCGGCACCGGCACCGGCAAGACCACGTCACTGGCCGCCATGGTGGACTTCCGCAACGAGCAATCCTACGGCCACATCATCACGGTGGAAGACCCGATCGAATTCGTGCACACGCACAAGAACTGCATCGTCTCTCAGCGCGAGATCGGCATCGACACCGAAAACTGGGAAATTGCGCTGAAGAACACCCTGCGGCAGGCGCCCGATGTGATCCTGATGGGTGAAATTCGCGACCGCGAAACCATGGATTATGCGATTGCGTTTGCCGAAACCGGTCACCTCTGCCTGGCGACCCTGCACGCCAACAGCACCAACCAGGCGCTGGACCGCATCATCAACTTCTTCCCCGAAGAGCGTCGCCAGCAGCTGCTGATGGACCTCTCGCTCAACGTGCGCGCCCTCATCTCGCAGCGTCTGCTGCCCATGAAGGATCGCAAGGGGCGGGTGCCCGCCATCGAGGTGATGCTCAACTCGCCGCTGATCTCCGACCTGATTTTCAAGGGCGATGTGCCGGAGATCAAGGAAGTGATGAAGCGCTCCCGCGAACTGGGCATGCAGACCTTCGACCAGAGCCTGTTCCAACTCTATGAAGACGGCCTGATCACCTACGAGGACGCACTGCGCAACGCCGACTCGGTCAACGACCTGCGCCTGCAGATCAAGCTGTACAGCAAACATGGCGAGAAGGATCTCACTGCCGGCACGCAGAACCTCGATATCGTCTGACAGCGCCCCTCTTACGCACATGCACCGGGGCGGCACCCGCCCGACAGGCGGCCCCACCCCGGTGCATGCATGATCAGCCAGCGCGCGCCGCGCCCCCAGTCTGGTCGGCAGAGTCCTGCTTGCGCATGGTGCCCGAAATCATCCGGTATTCGAGCAGGCGACACTCCAATGCACCATTGAACAGGGGAGTACGCTTGCTGGCCTTGAGCCGGACGCCCTTGGGCAAGGCCGGGTCTGCCGTCAGAAAGTAGCAGCGCCAACCGGCCCAATGCTGCTTGAGCGCGTCGCCAAGCTTCGGATACCAGGCCGCGAGCGCCTCCTCCTCGCCAATGCGTACCCCATAGGGGGGATTGGTCACCAGCACGCCTTGTTCGGCGGGTGCCTCAAGATCGAGAAAATCGGCACGCGCCAGGCTCACGCAGTCGCCCACACCCGCAGCGTCCAGATTCACCCGCGCCCGCCGCACCTGTTCACCGACGAGGTCGGAACCGAAGATCGGCAACGTGCGCACAGGCTGACGACGCGCTTCGGCCTGCTTGCGCAGCACGGCCCATGAGCCGGCATCGAAGTGCCTGAAGCGCTCGAAACCAAAACGCCGTCCAAGACCGGGCGCCACGTCCAACGCCATATGCGCCGCCTCGATCAGGAAAGTGCCACTGCCGCACATCGGATCGACCAGCGCTTCGCCCGGCCGCCAGCCACTCAGGCGCAGGATGCCCGCTGCGAGGTTTTCCTTCAGTGGCGCCTCCACCGCAGCACGCTTGAAACCGCGCTTGTAGAGGGGCTCACCCGAGGTATCCAGATACAGCACCGCCTCGTCACGGCTCAGGAAGGCATGAATCCGGATCGCCGGATTGGCCGTATCCACGCTGGGACGCTGCCCGAGCACCGAACGAAAGTGATCGCATACCGCGTCCTTGATCTTCAGCGTGGCGAACTCCAGGCTGCGCAGGGGCGACTGGCGCGCAGTCACGACCACCCGGATGGTGTCGTCGGGCGTAAACCATCGGGCCCAGGTCGGAGCATAGGCAATGCGATACAACTCGCTCTCGTTGCGATAACGCCCCCGCCCCACCCGCCACAGCACCCGCGTGGCCAGCCGGCTTTCCAGATTGACCCGGTAACACAGCACCCAGTCTCCGGAAAACCCCACGCCACCGGGCACCTGAGCGACCTCGCCCGCGCCCAGGCCGAGCAGTTCATCGGCAAGCTGGGCTTCCAGCCCGCGCGGGCAAGGTGCAAAAAAGTTCTCTGACATGATCTCTCGTACGGCCCGCAGGCCCTCAATCCGGTTGAACTCAGAACGGCTTCAGCACGACCAGGAAGGTCACGATGAACAGCACCACCACCGGGACTTCATTGAACACCCGGAACCACACATGGCTGCGGGTATTGCGCCCTTCGGCAAAGTCACGCATCAGCTTGCCGCAGTACAGGTGGTAAGCCACCAGAAACAGCACAAGCGTGGTCTTCGCATGCAGCCAGCCGCCGGAAAAACCGTAATACAGCCACAGCCACAGCCCCAGCCCCACCGCGAGCACGCCCAACGGGGTCATGAAGCGATACAGCTTGCGCTCCATCATGAACAAGCGCTCCCGGGTCGCGACATCCTCGACCATCGCATGATTCACGAACAGCCTGGGTAGATAAAACAGGCCGGCAAACCAGCTCACCACAAACACGATATGCAAGGCCTTCACGGTCAGCATCGTTCAGAAACTCCTGTTGGTCATGAATGGTTGTATGCAGCGTCCGCCTCCCGACCGCCAGCCAGACCGGCCAGCCCCTCACGCACGGTGGGATGGATGAAGCGGTAACGCAGCTCTTCGTGCAGCCGACGATTGCGCACGCGCCGCGATTCGCGCATGAAGGACCAGGCCATCGGCGACACCTGCTGCTGCACTTCATGCGCAGGCCGCCTTGGGGCGCGCGGCAGACCGGCCAGGTCGGCCACCAGGTCGTAGTACGCCCCCATCTGCATGTCGGAATCATCGACCGCGTTATACACCCGCCCCGGGCGTCCGCGAAACAGCGCCAGCACCGCAATGCGCGCCAGATCGTCTGCATGAATGTGGTTGGTATACACATCCCCGGAGGCTTCGAGCAAGGGGTCTCCACGCGCAATGCGCGCCAGTGGCGCACGATCGAGCGCGTAAATGCCGGGCACCCGAAGGATGCTCACCCCCGTCCGGGTGCGCCGTCCGAAATCGCGCAGCAGGTGCTCGGCTTCGACGCGCCGCCGCGCACGCGCACTATCCGCCCTGCATGGCGTGGTTTCATCCACCCAGCGCCCGGCACGATCGCCATAAACCCCCGTGGTACTTATGTATATGACGCGCTGTGGTAGACTCGATGCACACCCCAGCGCAGCCAGAAGGCGCCGCGTTCGCGGGTCACCTACGCCATCGGCACCAGGAGGAGCAAAATGCAGGATGCACTGCGCGACACCCGCCACGCGGGCCAGCGAACGCCTGTCGTCCAGATCGGCCAGCAAGGGGGTGACACCGAGCGCACGCAGGGCTGCGCAAGCCTCCGCGCGTCGCACCAGTGCATACACCCGGAAACCACGCTTTAGCAGCTCCGGCATGGCACGGCGTGCGATGTCGCCACAGCCAACGATCAGGACTCTTTTCATCAGCGGATTATCTCACGAGCCATGCAGTTCAAGATTCAAATCGCGCCCGACGACCTTGAGTTCGTGGCCGACGACGCCCAGACCATCCTGGAAGCGGCCCTCGCCGCCGGGCTGTTGCTGCCCTACAGCTGCCGCGACGGTGCCTGCGGCGCCTGCAAGGCCGAGCTCCTGCAGGGTTCGGTTTGCGGGGTGCCCGAAAACACCCCGACCCTGTCTGCCGACGACCTCGCCCGTGGCCAGACATTGCTATGCCAGGCCAAACCGCTTTCCGACCTGCACATCAGGCCGCGCAGCATTGCCCGTGTGGGCGACATTCCTGCGAGGAAGATGCCCTGCCGCGTGCAGGCACTCGAACGGGCGGCCGACGACGTGATGATCGTCACCCTGAAGCTCCCATCCAGCGAGCAATTCCGCTTCCGTGCCGGCCAGTATGTCGACTTTCTGCTGAGCGATGGCCGGCGACGCAGCTTCTCCATCGCCTCGCCCCCGGAAGTCACCGACACCATTGAGCTGCATGTACGCAAGGTGGCCGGCGGGCATTTCACCGGCCACGTCTTCGAAACCATGAAGGCGCGCGACATCCTGCGCATGGAAGGACCGCTGGGCAGCTTTTTCCTGCGCGAAGATTCCGACCGCCCGATCATCCTGCTGGCAGGGGGGACCGGTTTTGCCCCGATCAAGAGCATCGTCGAACACGCCATCGCAACGGGCTGCACCCGCCCGATGAGACTGTACTGGGGCGCACGCAACCGTGCGGGCCTGTACCAGGACACACTGGCCAGAAGCTGGGAGGCACGCCTGCCGGACTTCCGCTACACCCCGGTCCTCTCTGAGTCTCCCCCGGAAGAGGCCTGGCAGGGGCGAAGCGGTCTGGTGCATCATGTCGTCATGGAAGATTACCCCGACATGCAGCGGCATGAAGTGTATGCCTGCGGCGCGCCAGCCATGATTGAAGTGGCCCGCCAGGACTTCTTCGGCCGGTGCAAACTTCCCGAGGCGCACTTCCACGCCGACGCCTTCACTTTCGCAAACGATAGCCACAACTGAACGCATGAGCGAGACAACCTTTCTGACACGCGAACCCGTGGTCAACAAGAAACGGGCCATCACTGCCAATCGCCTGATCGCCCACGGCCCCAACATTGCTTCGGTGGTGGATGCGCTCAACGATCTGGCCGACATCTGGCCCACGCACCATACGGTGTTCGTGTGCCTTGAGCGACTGGTGCCGACGCCGGACCTGATGAACTGGGTGGCGCCGCAAAACACCATGGTCGAGATTCCCTGCCAGGCCCTGGCCCATCCGCAGACCCTCGAACTGCTGCCCCGGCTCGGCGAAGTCGGCATCAACACCTGCCTGAGCTGGTTCAAGCCCGGAACCGCGCTGCCAACCGATGCAGACTGGCGCTTCGTGCTGCTCGATGCACGCAAGCCGGCCGAACCGAATGGCACGCCCGGCATTCCCCTGGCCTGGGGACTGCCCGACATCAACGCCTTTCAGCACGCCATCCAGAACGGCTTCGAGGGCGCTTCAGGCTGGTTCTTCCTGCATGGCAACACCGTCAAACAGGAGCTCTCTCCGGCCCATGCGCAGATCGTCCGCCTGCTCAACCTGGTGCGCAACAATGCCGACATCCGGGACATCGAAACCATCCTGAAGCAGGATGTGGCCATTTCCTACAAACTGCTGCGCTTCATCAACTCGGCCGGCTTCGGCCTGATGTGCGAGATCCAGTCTTTCCGCCATGCGGTCAGCATTCTTGGCTACGATGCGCTGAACAAATGGCTGTCACTGCTGCTGGTCACGGCCAGTCGCGATCCTGGAGCCGCAGCGATGATGCAGACCTCGATTGCCCGGGGGCGCTTCATGGAAGACGTCGGCGCAAACTTCTTCGACAAGACCGAGCATGACAATCTGTTCATCACCGGTGCCTTCTCGCTTCTGCCCCTGCTGCTCGGCACCTCCATGCAAAGCGTGCTCGACGAGATGAACCTGCCCGAGGCGGTGACCGACGCCCTGCTGCATGGCGAGGGGGCCTACGCCCCCTTCCTCCGCCTTGCACAGGCTTGCGAGAGTTTCGATGTGAAGGCCTTGCGCCAGCAGGCCGACGACCTGCAGATCGAGGCCGACACGGTCAATCGCGCACTGGTGCGCGCACTGGGGTTTGCAGACAGCCTGCAGTCCTGAAAGTGCAACAGGGTACGGACAGCAAAAAGGCCAGCAATGCTGGCCTTTTTGCTGCTTGCGCGTGGGCGAGACTTACAGCGACAACACCCACTCAGCCAGAGCCTTGGCTTCATCGTCATTCACTTGCGGGTTGGGCGGCATCGGCACCGGACCCCAGACACCGGAACCCCCTTTCTGGATCTTGCCCGCCAGCATGGCCACTGCGTCGGCCTGACCAGCGTACTTGCCAGCCACTTCCTTGTAGGCCGGACCCACAAGCTTCTTGTCAACCGCATGACAGGCCATGCAGTTCTTGGCCTTGGCCATGGCCTCATCGGCGGAGGCGGGAGCAGCAGCGAAGAGCACGCCGAGTGCAGCGGTAGCAGCCACGATAGCTTTCATGTCTTTTCCTCTTTTTTTCAGGTGTTGATGGTGGTGAAGCGGATTGGCGATTCTAAACCAATCGGAGGGAACATGCCGCGCTCTGCCGACACTCGCCACAAGTGGTGTGGTATTGCGACAACTGCAGCGACAACTGCACGCTACCCCATGGCTGCATTAACGCCGCTCACCCACTCAAGGTTGACAGCCATTCACCACGATCACTGCCTGATTTCGAAAAAATTGTCAGCGCACGCCCCCTCCAGCGTGGACCGGAAAGGGTTGATGTCCAGCCCGCCCCGCCGCGTATAACGCGCCCAGACGGTCAACTCCCTGGGCCGGCACCGCTGCAGGATGTCGCAGAACACGCGCTCGACACACTGCTCGTGGAACTCGTTGTGCTGCCGAAAGGACACCACATAGCGCAACAACCCCTCATGATCGATCGGCGCACCTGCGTAACGCACTACCAGCATCCCCCAGTCCGGCTGACCGGTCACCAAGCAGTTGGATTTAAGCAGATGAGAGTACAGCGTCTCGCTCACCTCCGGCCGTGACGGGTCAGCACGGAGAAAGTCCGGCATGAGCGAATACACATCGACTTCAACATCCAGGTCATCGATCAGCACCCCTTCGGGATAACTGGCCTGACGCATCGGGCGCGCGGCGAGCATTTCCAGCACCACGCTCACCTGCGCCCCGCAAGCCTCGGACAAATCCTGCTCAATAAGCGCCCGCACGTCTTCTGCCGACGCAAAACGGCTCTGGTTGAAGGCGTTCAGATACAGTTTGAGTGACTTGGACTCGATCAGGCGCGGAGAGCTCGCCGGCACCTGAAAACGACCCACAGCCACCACCGGCTTGCCCCGAGCGTTCAGCCAGGACAGTTCATACGCATTCCACAAGTCTTCCCCATGGAAAGGCAGCCCCCCGGCCTGCAGCCCCAATTCCTCCCGCTTGGGCTGGCGTGGAATCGGGAACAGCAGTTCGGGGGCGTAAGTGTCACGGTAAGTGACGCGCTTGCCAAGAGGCGATGCCTCGGCATCGGACGCAGTATCATCAAATCGGCTCATGAGCGAGATTTTATGCTCAAAAGCCGCCGAATGGCGCTACTGAATACGTGCCCGCTGCATCACTTCCTCAAGCAGGGCGGCCTTGTCGATCTCTGCCCGTGCGGGCGTCAAGGGGGGGCACAGCGCCTCCTCATCGACATACGTTTCGGAAGAGCGCTCCGCAGTGTCAGGCAGTCCGTCCCGAGCCACCCCCAGCACCGGCAAAAGCTTGCCGATCCCGGCCAGAGTACGTGCCTGAGCCAGCATCTGGTCATACACGGCATTCGCATACGCGCGACGTGCATCGAAGTATTCGTTCTCGCCATCGAGCAAATCGAGCAGGGTGCGCTGGCCGATGTCGAATTGCTGCCGATAGGCCCTGCGCGCCTTGGACATCGACAGTTGATGCTGATCCAGGTGGCGCAACTGCGCCCCGAGGCTGCTGACGTCATTCATCGCAATGGTCACGGTTTGCCGTACATCACGACACACCTTTTCCCTCACGTCACGACTCCCGTTAAGTTCCTCTGCCGCCTGGCGAAGACGTGCCTCATCGGCTCCCCCACGATACAAGTTGTAATTCAACACCAACTCGATCGCCCCTTCACGCTCGGTTGTGCCCCCTTGGTCGAGATTCCGGTCAACGCTCTGACGAAGGCGCAGATCAAGCCTTGGGTGATGCGCTGCACGACGGGAGGCCACACGATCCATTCCTGCGCGAATATCCGCAACGGCGGCCATGAGACCCGGGTTCACCCGGAACGCTTCATGCAAGGCCTCATCCAGGCTGGGGGGCAATGCCGTGGCGAGCACCTCAGCCGATACCGGAGCCAGCACATGAGGAACCGGCTCTCCCACAACCCTCAGATAACGGGCACTGACATCATGCAGGTTGGAAACCTCGGTCAACAGGTTCGATTCAGCAAGTGCCAGACGTCCCGTCGCCAGTTCAAGGTCAACCCCTCGCCCCAGTCCCGAGCGTGTGCGCTCGACGATCTGGTCATACACCGTCTTGTGTTCAACATAGTTCTCTTCAGCATACGAGACCAGCTCACGATAACGAAGCACGTCAAGATAAGCGCGCGTGGTTTCAAGCGCGACATCATCAATCTCCCTCATGAGTTCGAAGTAGCGCACCATTCTTGCATGTCCGAACCGGGACACTTCGCTTCGGCTGAAGCCTCCGTCATACAGCAACTGCGTCAGGGAAACCCCTGCCGTCATGCGGTTGTAGTCATCCGACGGCTGCCCGGGCAATTTCTCGAACTGACGGCCTGCAGCCGCAGAAATATCGACGCGCGGACGCAGCTCGCCGCGCAGCACGCCTTGCTCATGACCTGCAGCCTGAAACGCATGCCAACGCGCCTGAACGTCCGGATTGACTTCGACTGCATACTTCACCCTGTCACGCAGCGCATCAGGCACAGCCTGAGCCTGTGCAATCACAGGCATGCCGAGCAGCAATACAAGACTCAACAATTTTCTTACCGGATGTTTCATGACTGACCTTCCATAACGTTTTTTCCTCTCGGAATCCGGTGCTCATGAGCCCATGCGGGCGTGCCCCCATCGACTACCCGACAGCGCACACTCCAGCCATGCGTCACCGCATGTGCAGCGATCAGCAACGGATCCACAGCCAGACAACCGCCCAGCGCCACGCAATGATATCGGTATGATCACCAATATGCCAGTACGTGTGCATCAAGGAATACGCTACACTATGCACTGAAAAATCATGAATCTGCCGTATTCCGCGACAGTTTCAAAAAACGCCAGATTCCGTGCTTCCATACCGATCGGCTGCAAAATTTCAGCAATGTGACCATTCCGCGCAAATCCTGTCGAATTCTTTCCTTTTCGGGAAAAGCAATATTGAGCGCAATATTGTTTGTGTGTCTGATTACCCCTGACTGGCTGGGGGCATTCAGCCGCATTGACTTTCCCCGAGCCCAGGAAACGATGCGTGCCCGACATGGCCAGCAGGCGCTTCAGCGTCTCCATCAGTGGAATGACATGATCATTGTCCTGCATAATCAGGAAACAGCCGTACAGCTTGCACGCGTGAATCAGTTCTTCAACCGCCACATCCGTTTCGACGATGACATTGCAATCTGGGGAGAGCAAGACTTCTGGGCCACTCCCCTGGAAACCCTTGGCATTGGTGCGGGCGATTGCGAGGATTTCACAATTGCCAAATACATCAGCCTGAGACTTGCGGGCATTCCGGACGAGAGAATGCGCCTGATCTATGTCAGGGCGCGCATTGGCGATGCGCGAACCGGGATGGACCAGGCACACATGGTTCTGGGCTACTACGCGACACCGAATGCGGAACCACTCATTCTCGACAACCTGATCGACGAAATCCGCCCGGCCTCAAGGCGTCCAGACCTGTTTCCCGTTTTCAGCTTCAATAGTGAGGGACTCTGGGTCGGGGGGGCCCACAACTCCTCAGCCGACCCCACCGCACGCCTGTCACGCTGGCGCGCGCTCTTCGAGCGCATGCGTGCCGAAGGACTCCGATGATACTCATACACACCTCCATGTCCATGCATCCGGGAGAACAGCCCACATGTCACTGATCAAACAGCTCTGGATCGCGATCGCCGTGGTCACTGCGCTTGCCTTTGGCGGCAGCATGGTGATCAGCACACTGTCTGCCCGGCATTACCTGGAACAGCAACTGCACCTCAAGAACATGGACAATGCGACGTCGCTTGCGCTGACCATTTCACAGCTGTCCAAGGATCCGGTGACCCTCGAACTGCTCATCAGCGCCCAGTTCGACACCGGCCATTACCGCAGCATCCACCTGAGCAGACCTGACGGCGCTGTTTTCATTGAACGAAGCCTGCCCGGCAATGAAGCCGGCATTCCTGACTGGTTTGTCAGCCTTGTGCCCATCGATGCCCTGCCCGGTGTCGCACAAGTCCAGGACGGGTGGCACCAGTTCGGCACCTTGAGCGTGGAAAGCCACTCGCGGTTTGCCTATGAAGCGCTCTGGCGCGGCACGATGCTGATGCTGATGTGGTTTCTTGCCGGAGCAACTGCGACAGGCATCCTGGGAACTCTCTTTCTCAGGCACATCATGCGCCCCCTGAAGCAGGTGATTACGCAAGCCGAAGCCCTTGGCGATCGTCGTTTCATCACCACTGAAGAACCCCCTACCCCCGAATTCCGCAGTCTGGTGAAAGCCATGAACCGTCTTTCGGCACGCATACGCGCGATGTTTGCCGAAGAGTCCCAGCGTCTGGAGGCGATGCGCAAGGAAGTTCAGGAGGACCCGCTCACCGGGCTGCTGGTACGTCGTCAATTCCTGAATCAGCTCGACAGCGCCCTGTCCAGAGATGACGCGGGATCGGGCGGCAGCCTGCTGATCGCCCGACTGGGCGACCTGAACGCCATCAACGGTGCAATCGGTCGCGACGCCACCGATCAGGCACTACGCGCGCAGGCTGACGCTCTGCGCGCCTTCTCTGCAACGGAACATGGCAGCGAGGCCGGGCGCCTGAACGGAAGCGAGCTGGCCCTGCTGGTACGCGGCAACCTTGAGCCCGAGGCACTCGCTCATGCCCTGCATGCCGCCCTGTGCAACGCCCTGAAGGCCCTGCCTGACAAGCAGCGCGAAGCCTTTTCCCTGACGGTCGGAGGCACGGCCTATCATGCCGGCGACGCAATCAGCGACATCCTGGCACGGATCGATGGTGCGCTGTCCTGCGCGGAAGGAGAGGGCGTGCATCTTGCGCCTGAGGAGGCTCCCGCCCCGTTTCCGGGCGCCTCACAATGGCGCGAAGCGCTTGATGCGGCACTGAACGGTCCGGGCATTCGCCTTCAGCCTTACCCGGTCCTGGGGGCAAACGGTCAGCTCATACACCTCGAAGCCCCTGTCAGACTGTCGATGGGAGGACACTGGCAAAGCGCCGGTTACTTCATGCCTTGGGCCGCTCGCCTCGGCGTCATACGTCGCATCGATCTTGAAGTGGTTCGTCACGCCCTGCAGAAAATTGGCGAAACAGGCCAGCCCATGGGCGTGAATATCTCGGGTGAGTCCTTTACGGACAAGGATTTCTGCACCCAGTTGCTGGCGCTTGCCAAAGGTGCTCCAAAGGCGGCAAGCCTTCTGTGGATCGACGTTTGCGAACATGACGTGATCACCCACAGACATGCATTCCGCAGTTTTTGTACGGCCACACGGGCTACAGGCTGCAAACTGGGCATCGAACATGTTGATCGGCACTTTGGCAGAATTGGCGACCTGCACGAGCTTGGCGTCGATTACCTGAAACTCGACACATCCATGGTTCGCCATATCGATACCGATGCTGGCAACCAGGCCATCGTGCGTGGCTTGAGCATTCTTGCGCACGCAATCGGTCTGACCGTGATCGCTGAAGGGGTGGCCACGCCTGAAGAACACAGCCGGCTGTTCGAACTGGGCATCGATGGCGTGACCGGCCCGGGAATCAGGGACTGACCGAGGAAGCACGACGGAGCTTGTAACTGTTGATCGCCGTTTCGAAAATCGCCAGATAGCGTCGTGCGACATTACGGATGCCAAAGCGCTCTTCCGCATCCAGGAGCGCGCGCTCACCAAGCAGGCGGTACCGCTCCGGCGCATCCATCACATCCAGCGCACGCCTGACCCATTCATCGACATCGTCATAACGGCACATCAGGCCATTCACATTATGCCGGATGACCTCCGGCAAAAAACACCGGTCACTGCCAATCACGATTCGCCCCCTGAACAGCAACTCGAACAATCCCCAGTTTGCAGAACCGAACTGGAGTGGGTACAGGAACAGGTCCATGGATTCGACAAAACCGGCAAAATCGGCATAATTCGAAAAGCTGACATGTTCAAAATGCGGGTTCTCGCCCAGCACAATACCTTCCCGCTCCAGCACGTACTGCATGAATGACTCTGGCCGTGCCTCCGCCTCGGGAAAACTTTTCTGCAGGAACGCCTGCTCATAGCTGTAGAGTACCTTCGGCGAACCACAGAAAACAAATTTCACATTCCTGCGTTGCTTGAGAATTGCCTGTGCAATCAGGATGAACTGTTCGAAGCCCTTCGCCGAAGAAAGATCACGGGCCGTAAAGCCGATGTGAAAAACCCCTTCCTCCCTCCTGTAGGTAGCCGGCCCCCTGCTGATGTTGAAGCCTTCCATCTGGGCAAAAATCCTGTCGTGCAGGCACGTCGGAAACATTTTTTTAGCGTACTCACTCGGCACGATCACCCGTTCGCTCTTGAGCACCTGGTGGTAACTGGTCATCTCGAAGATCTTGTCCCGATATCGAGCATACTCCGGCTGAGGATAACGGGGATCATGACCATGACTGGTAAACGACGGAAATTCGATATAGGTAATGATCGGAATATCGAACTCATCGAACAACTGGAGCGGAAAACCACCTGAGCCATGCGCGACAATGAGGTCGATGCCCGTTTTTGCAAGCAAGTCATTGATGGCTTTCTTGATCAGGAAGGAGCGCTGAACCCGGGACTCCAAACCTCGGGTATAGAAATACGATTTGTCGTTTTCCGCAGGCACCTGAAATGGCACCAGGTTGGGGGTGGTGTCCTTGCGTGCCCGATATACACCCTCGGAACACAGCCCCCATGCATGAGCAAGCCCTTCGGAGTTCAGATATCCATGCAATGTCTCGAATTGCCCCAAACCTTCATGAATGAACAAAACGCGCATCTAATCAACCCTTTGACAATCAAAAAAACGGCGGGACCAGCCCGCCGCTTCCAAACATTTCAGACGACCTCAATCGACCAGAGGGGTGTCACTGCGGAGCATTCGACCCATGCTGTCCTGATCGAAGCCGCCCAGCAGATCGACAGAAGCCCCCTCCGGCCCACCTGCCGGAGGGACTGAGTCACCGGAGAACAGGGGCGGATCGTTCTCATCCACAAGCACATCCCGAGCCTGCAGGGACTGTGCCGGCAAATCCCTTGCATCTACCGTTTCACTGGCCGTTTCAGTCTGTGTCGCGGTAATTGTCTCGGTGACCGGAGCGGCTGCAACCGTATTGGTAAAGGTTCCAACCGTAATCGTGTCCGTAAAGGACGACACCGTGACCGTTTCGCTGAACTCGGTCAGTGTGATCGTCTGGGTGCCTCCCGGAAAAGTCACGGTCTCGGTAGGCCCTGCAATGGTTTGAGTTTCAGTGATGACCGTTTCCGTCACACTGCTGACCGTTTCCGTTTCGGTGGCAACGCTGGGCCTGGTGGCAGTTTCCGTGGCAGTCACCACCGTCCCGGTCAATTCCGCCGTTTCTGTCGATGTCTGTATTCCGGTGCTGGTTGCGGTGCTCTCTGCGGTCTCGGTTGCCGTACCGGTCAAGGTATTCGTGGCCGTGACACTGGAAGTCACGGTCACCGTGCCGGTTACCGTGCCGGTAATGGTTTCGGTCAGCACGGACTCGGTCAGTGTCGTATAACTTGTACTTGTCTGGGTGGGGGTGGTCGTAACCGTTTCGGTCCACTCGCCATTCGTCTGAGTGAGTGTGTCGGTGCCCAACTCAGTGCGAGTGACCTCTTCGGTAGACGTCTCAAGCGCAGTGCCCGTGACGGTTATCGTTCCGGTAATGGTATCTATGATGGGAGGGAAATACTCGTTATCCGGATCATCGGCATAGTCAGCAGCCAGCGTAAAAGTGTCCCCATTCTCACTCTGGGCAATGTAGTAAAGCGTCACCGTGGGACTCTCCGTGACAGTCGCCGTTTCGGAGCGTTCTTCAGTGCTGGTAACGGTTTCGGTCACCCACGCGGTCTCGGTGCCCGGTACGGTCACCGTAACTTCGGTTTCAGCCGTGCCTGTCTCGGTCACGGTCGTCTCGGTCGTGGTCGACCGCTCCTGGGTTTCAGTTGCGGTCTGCGTGGCGGTCTGCGTGGTGGTTGCCGTCTGGGTCTCCGTGCCCGTAACGGTTCCGGTCACCGTGATCGTCTCTGGCGCAGTTTCGGTCACGGTGACCGTCTCGCTCACCGTAACGGTGTCGGTGAAGGTAACCGTGGCAGTCACTTCGGTGGTTTCCGTTTCGGTGACAGGCACGGTAACGGTTTCGGTGCCAATCACGACCGTTTCCGTTCCGGTCGTCACCGTCTGGGTCTCCACCTCCGCGATGGTTGTCGTCAGAGCCTCTGACACCGTTGCGGTAACGATGCCACTCACCGTCTCGGTGACAATGCCACTGACGGTGTCAGTGAGTATCCCGGACACCGTTCCGGTGGTTTCCTGGGTAACCGTTTCGGTAACGGTCACAGTGTCGGTGTAAGTCACCGTCTCGGTCGCCGGAAACGTATCCGTTTCCTCAGGCTCGAAAGAGAATCCACTGGGAATGGGCAGCGGCTCATCGCCCAGCGCATAAACATACTCAAACTCAGGATCGGTGACGTCCTCCTCGACACGCCCCAGCCGGACATAATCGCTGCCCTCGCCTTCACCCCCCCCCGCCAGACCGGCAGCAGGTGCTTCCAGCACATCGTCAAGCGCCTGCCCCGCTTCGATGGCCTGCAGCACGGCCTCCACCGAGAGCGGGTCAACGGCTGCATCGGCGCGAGTCAGGCGGGTTGCCTCAATCATCTCTTCGCCAAAGACGAGACGCTGGCCCGATGCAAGCGGCACCACGTCACCATCGACCGTCAGCAACTGCAGGGACGCGCCCTCTCCAGCCACCACCGTCTCCCCCGGGAGCACCTTCTCTCCCACCTGCAGCACCCGTGGCATGCCGTCCGCACTCATTGCGACCACGGCCCCCTCGACAGACAAGACAGTTGCACTCATTTCACTCATGATTCAATACTCCGGTCATCCAGCAAAGACAGGGAAAGCATGCCCGCACAATCCACATGCCATACGACGGAAATACTATCCCGCGACATCGCTGCATGTAAATTGGACCAAGGTACAGTCCTGTACAACAAACTCACGCCGCCTAGATCAAGGGCTCGTTATCGTCATTGATCAATGAAAAGCGGGAAATGGCCGCCCGCCGATTCTTGCGCCCCAGCAATTTGGTCTGTGCCGCTGCGGGCAAATCCGTGAAGCGAATCACCGAACGCTCGACCAGCAACTCGACCAGATCTTCCAGCACCCGGACCAGATCCAGATCGGACGGTGTCAACGGGTTGCTCTCTTCAAGCAGCCTGCGCGCAAACTCGGTCACATCTTCACTTTGAGCGCCAACCCTGATCCATCCACTCCCGTCCGGTCCCCTCCCGCCGTCAGTCCCCTTCCAGAGCGCAATCACATTGCCCTCCGCATCCCGTTTCACGAATGAATCGCTCATCCCTTGCCATCCACTTTTGACATTCGTGACATGAGCAACATCAACTGCAGCCTGTCCCGGACGTCGAGTTTCTCGAATACCGCACTCAGATGCGCCTTGACTGTCCGCTCACTGATGCCCAGACGCTCGGCAATTTCCCTGTTCGACAGCCCCTGCTCCAGCGCTGCAGCAACCTCATACTCGCGGGCGGACAGAACATCGGTCGACGGTGCGCCCCCCTTGTCCCCCTGTGCCCCGACACCGGCCATGAAACCCTTCGTGGCCACGGACAGGACACTTTCGAGCAACTGACGCCCCAGCCAAAGCCCGCCACCATCAACCACCTGATGCACTTCGATGAGTTGCTCCGGAACCGCCAGCGCATGACAGTACCCCCGGGCGCCTGCGCGCAAGGCCGTGACAGCCTGCCGCGCATCGGGTGCATGACTCGTCACAACCACCGCCACCCCGTCTCGAACGGCATATTCCTGAACCCGCTCCGGCCACTGCGAACAGTCCACCGACAGCCAGAGCACCCCCCCTTCAGCAAAACACACCCCCACATCTTCGGACCGCAGCACCCGTCCCGCCGGAAAGGCCCGGGTCCAGCGCTCCGGAGGTGCCTGGTGATCGCAGCTCAGATAAAAATCAGGTTTCATCGTTCAGAAAGTGCGTTTGCCTTGGCACGCAGTACCGGTTTGAGCACATAGGCAAGGACCGTTTTCTTGCCGGTCCGTACATCCACCTGGGCAAGCATGCCCGGAATGATGGGCATGTCATCGCCAAGCCCAGCCTGACGGGTACGCAGACGGACCAGGTACCCAACGCCCCCCTTGTCATCTGTAACCGTATCGGCGCTGATCTGCTCGACATCGGCCTGCAGGCCACCATATATTGCAAAGTCATAGGCTGTAAACTTTACCATCGCTTCCTGTCCTGGGCGGAGAAAAGCAATATCCTGGGGCTTGATCAAGGCTTCGACAATCAGCGCATCATCCAGCGGGACGATCTCGGCAACACTCTGTCCCGGCTGGACCACGGCCCCCGGCGTGGTAACCAGCAAGCGCTTGATCGTCCCCCTCACCGGAGACCTGATCTCTGCATGACGCACCCGATCCTCCAGAGAGCGCGCGCCTTCCGTCATGCTGGACATCCGACCCAACGTCTCGGTCAGCTCATTGCGCATCTGGTTGCGGCTGACCAGTTCCACCTCCTGCACCTTGCTGGTCGCCTCGGCAATCGCCGACTCCAGCCGTGACACCTGAGCTGCAGCCTGATCACGCTCCCCGCGCAATCTCGCAAGCTCCCGCTGCAACCGCAACACCTCAACCTCGGACACGGCACCACTGCCAATCAGGGGACGGGTTGTGTCGAGCTCTTTTTGTACCAGCGCCAGACCGCTGCTCGCCTGAGCGTAACGCGCGCGCGCCTCGTTTGCTTCCTGGCGACGCTGATTCAGTTGATCGCCAGCGATCGCCTGCTGTGCGGCCAGCTCGGCACGTCGCGACTCATAAAGCCGCCGCTCTTCTGCAACGATTTCCGGAACCTCGCGCAACAGCATTTCATCAACGACAAACGCCTCCCCCCGGGTCAGCGCTTCCAAGCGTGCAGCACGCACCTGCAGCGCCAGCAACTCTACGCGACTCTCACGCATCGAAGAAACGAAACGGGTCGGATCGACCCTGAACAGCAACTCACCCGGTTCAACAATCTGCCCCTCGCGTACCAGCAGGCGCTCGACAACCCCTCCATCGACCGACTGTACGACTTGCAGCTGGCTTGAGGGCACCACCCGGGCCTCGCCACGCGTGACCTCATCCACCTCGGCCACTGCAGCCCACCCGACCAAAAGCACCACAATCGCGCAAACCGCATACAAGAGCCCTCTTGCGCGCACTGGCTCCTGTGACAGTCGGGCCCATTCGGCATCACCCACCCAGTCGAGCCTGTCATCCGGGCTACGCTGCCGGAGCCACACGGCCCCCGGACGGCCCCGCCCCTCTTCGGCCTCACCTGCCGCACCGTCAATCACACGCACAGCCCCCTTCATCACTGACCACTCCGGCCGATACGCCCCTGACGCAGTGCCAGCACCACCTGATCCTTGGCCCCGTCGGCAACGATTCGCCCGCCGTCCATCACAATGATCCGATCCACCATTTCCAGCAGCGAAGTTCTGTGCGTCACCAGAATCAGTGTTCTGCCTCTGGCATACTCGCTCAGCCGCTGGCGGATCATTTCCTCGGAGGAGTGATCCATCGCCGCAGTCGGCTCATCCAGCAGCAGGATGGCGGGGTTGCCAATCACCGCACGCGCAATCGCCACGCTTTGCCGCTGCCCTCCCGAGAGCGACTCACCACGTTCCCCAATCTGCATGTTGAATCCCTGCGGATGGCGATCCACAAATTCACGCAAACCTGCAATTTCGGCAGCCCTGAGCACGGAGGCATCGTCAGCCTGTGGCAAACCCATGACAATGTTGTCTCTCAAGCTGCCATAAAAGAGCATGACATCCTGCTGGACATAACCGATCGCACGCCGCAACTCGGCAGGGTCGAGTTGCCGTGAATCCACCCCATCGACCAACACGGCGCCTTCCGTCGGTGCATACAACCCGAGAATCAGCTTCTCGATACTGGTCTTCCCCGAGCCGACCCGGCCCAAAATGCCAACCCGCTCTCCTTCTGCAATCGAAAACGACACCCTCTGCAAGGCAGCAACCTGCTGCCCCGGATAACAGAATGAGACATCCCTGAACTCAACCCTGCCTGCAAACCGGGCTCTACTGATGAAACTGGACTGCTCCGGACGCTCGGTCTCGGTCTTCATCATCTCGTTCAGTGCACTCAGGGCGGTCGCTGCGTTGTGATACTGCACCATCAAGCCAGCTACCTGCGCAAATGGCGCCATTGCACGGGAAGACAAAAGATAAGAGGCAATCAGGGCACCTACCGTCATCGCCCCATCAGTGATCAGGTGCACACCAATGACAATGATTGAAAGCCCCACAAACTGCTGCAGGAATGACGACACATGGGTTGCCGAAGATGACATCAGGCGCAGGCGACGCCCGACATTGGCAAGCATCGTCGTGCTCCACTCCCAGCGCCGCTGCACCCCCCCCTCAGCAACCAGCGTCTTGATCGTTTCGATCCCGACCAAGCCTTCCACGAGCGTTGCATTACGCTGGGCACCCGCTCTGTGCGCAGTCTTGGCGAGCGCATGCATTCGCCGCTGCACAACAAATGCGTAGCCGATCAGGATCAGCACTCCGGCCAGAAACGGCAACACCAGCACAGGTGCGATCCAGGCAATCAGCCCCAGGAATACAAGCGCAAAGGGAAGGTCAACGAAAGACACCACGGTCGCTGAGCCGATGAATTCACGCACCGACTCAAATGCACGCAGGTTGGCCGCGAACGACCCGGCCGAAACCGGCCTGTGCTTCATCTGCATGCCAAGTACCCGCTCCATGATGCGTGAAGAAAGCTTCACATCCGCCCGTGCACTGGCAAGATCAATAAAACGCCCTCGCAAGACACGCAGCAGAAGCTCTCCCACCAATACGATGAGCAAACCGGCGGCCAGAACCCACAGCGTATCGAGCGCCTGATTGGGAACGACACGGTCATAAACATTCATCACAAACAGGGGCATGGCCAGCGCAAACAGATTCACCAGCAATGCCGCTACAAGAACATCACGGTAGAGCGTGCGGCTCTCGGCAATCACCCCCCAGAACCAGTGACCTTTTCTGTCGTCCTTCACCGCTTCCGTACGTGCGTCGAAGCGCTCCCCCGGGCGAACATAAATTGCATACCCCAGATAACGGGACAGCAACGCATCACGCTTGATCGATACTGCAGCATCGCCAAGCTCGGGGAACACCACACGAGCCTGCAGGCCGTCCTCCGACCAGCCTGCGAGCAGGCAGGCCCGGTCGTCCTTCAGCAACAGCAGGACAGGAAACAAGGCATCATTGAGCGCCTCAATCGGCTGCTGCACGATACGGCACGAGAAACCCGCCCGGGTTGCGGCCCGTTCGAACAGGGCCGGTGTCAATACGCCCTGTTCCAGTGGGAGTCCTGCCCGGACAGCATCCGCGGTCAGGGTTTCTCCATATGCCCGCGATAATGCCAGCAGGCACCCAAGCAGATCATCCCGGGCCTGAACACCTCTTGCTCCGCCGGCACCGGCCAGTTGTTCCGGCTCAACTTGTTTCATTACAGGCAAACCTCGATCAGGTACACGAACGGCAAACACGCACATGGCTGACGCCATGCGTTACCGGAAGCCATGATATATGGAAATTTCACCTGACACCGGAGACCCGGTCAAGAAAACGGCGGGACGGATTGCACGAATCCCCCGCCGCAAAACGCGATTCAGACGCTATCCGGCAAGCTCACCGGAGCACAGGAAAACTCATGCAGACTTGCTGGAACGGCGCGACACGAATCCCAGCCCGGCCAGGCCAGCCAGCATCAACGCCAGCGCACCGGGCTCCGAAACCAGCACAATGCTGGAAACCGTGTTATCGGTGTCGCTCAGGAAGGAAATGCGACCACCGGAAGCCAGCCCCCCCAGCTCAGGGTCATTGAAGCCAATATCCAGCAACGCATACAAGTCACCGTGGATGACGCCCTGCACACCCACCTGATGACGGTAGGTGAAGTCCGTCAGCAAAGTCGCCTGTGTCGTCGAAAAACCGTTAACGTTCAGCGGCGTGCGCCCCGGAGCAGAACCGGGAGAGACCACAGAATCGCTCACCACATCAAACACAACCTGGGCAGACCGCCCATCCATCCTCAAGCCAACAACAAAAAGATCCCCGATATCACCCACCTGAAACCTGAACCGGGTACTGAACGAATCACCGCTCAGGGAAAGCGTCCAGTTGTCTGTCGCAGCCTGACCATAAGTACCTTCACCGGCAACCCACTCGACTTGTTCACTGCTTCCATCACTGTAGAACACATCGACGAGCATGCCCGCCATCTGCACGCCTGTCGTGTTATACAGTGCAACGGCCTCAGTATCATAAGTCATGCCATCCTGCATGTTCACCGTAATGGGCGCCGCCGCCGCTGCCCCTGCAAACGCACTCAGGGCACACATCATCAGAGCTTTCTTGATCATTTTTTTTCCTGGCCAAATAAACTTCACAAAGTCAAAGCAAGATAGATGCCTGCAGCAGCAACCCCATGACAGAAAAGCGCATTTCATGCCGCATGAATGCAACGTCCAGCATAAGTGTAAAAAATACCGACACTCCCTGACCGCGCTCTGTTGAAACTTCGACGTGTAGAATACGCCTGACGCAACCACGACGCGCATGACGCTGCAGGATACCCCCTGCCACCAGAAGCGCCAAGACAGGACAGGCATGCCATGGACACGCACACCCCCGAAGCCGACCTCCACACACAGCGCCGCCGCTTTGCCAGAGTCCTGTTTGACACGCCCGCTTCGCTGGCGCTCGACGATGGACAAGCGTTTCCCTGCAGACTGATCGACATTGCACTGAAAGGTGCGCTCATCGAAACAGACACAGCCACGCTCACTCTGGCTGGGCAACCGCTCAGCCTCAGGATCGGGCTGGGCGGGGACCGGGAGGACGGCAGCCAGCGCACCATCGTCATGCGCGTTGCCGTTGCACACCGGCACGATCGGCGGATCGGGCTCACATGCCACAGCATCGACCTCGACAGCATCACCGAACTGCGCCGTCTGATTGAACTGAACGTCGGAGATGCGGCACTGCTCGAGCGGGAATTGTCGGCGCTCGGCGAACCCGGGCATGACCTTTAACGCCCCGCATCCTCCGTCTCGACATATTCCTCGACCCGAATTCCCCGCAGCTGATAGCCTGCGTTGCCCAGGTCGCTGTCGAAGCGTGACACATGCAACACCCCGCTGACCCACACCGGCATCATGTTCCATGCGGCCGGTATCGGCTGGTCGGGCATCACATGAATGAGCTGGTTGACCGGGGGCGGCGGCACATGGATGCAGGCGCCGAAATAAGGCACCAGCAGAAAGTCGTGAATCTCGCTGGCATCGCCTTCGAGCGGCACGACAAAGCCCGGAATGCGGATGCGCCGGTTGTCCATCGCGGGCACCACCGGAGCACGATCCCACAGCTCGCGGATCTGCTGCATCACCTCCATCGCCCGAGGATCGTAATCCTCGAGAGTGTCCAGATTCACGCCTTCGAACAACTCCTTGAACAGCACTTCGGGGACCCAGTCTGCCGGGATCAGGTCGTCCCATTCGATCTGCACGAAACCGTCCGCCTGCACCCCGCCCCCGGGCTGCAGTCGTGCGCCCACCTCAAAGCCCGCGTCAGCATCGGTTTGTTGCGCCCAGGACGTCCCGGCCCCGAATATCAATCCGCCAACGAGCACCCCCAGCCAGCGCCATTTTTTCAGACAATTCATCGTTTCAAACCCTGATCGTCAGGCCATCGGCCAGTGAATAGCGGTATGCCCGAATCCCCGGCACCACACTGGCAAACACACTGGCCAGCAATACGCCGCCCAGCAGCTTCCACTCTGCCACGCGCAACCACCCTGCCTGCACGGGCAGGCCATGATGCGCTTCCAGCCACGGGCCGGCAAGTGCCGCCACGCCCTGCATCAACCCGACCCCGGCCACACAACCCAGCACCGCCACCAGCAGGCTTTCCAGCATGAGCAGCAAGAACACCTGCGCCGGACTGGCGCCCATCGCCCTCAAAATGGCCAGCTCGCGCCGCCGCTCACCCAGGCCGGCCACCACCACCGCCACCAACCCGGCCAGCCCCACGGCCACCACCAGCGCAGACACCGCCAGCAGCACCCGCTCGACCATGCCGATCACCCCCCACAACTCCTGCAGCGTCGCGCCGGGAAGAATCGCCAGCAAGGGCTCGTCTGCGTAGGTATTCACAAAACGCTGCACCCGAAACACCGCCACCCGCGACTCCAGCCCGACCAGGGCTGCGGTGACGGTCTTGGGCGTCAGGTCGAAGCGCCGCACCTGCTCGGCCGGAATGCTGATGCCGGGCAGGCGAGTCCCTCCGGCCCAGTCCAAATGAATCGCTTCCAGCGCTTCCAGCCCCAGCAGCACCGAGCGGTCGACCGGCGTACCGGTGGGGGCGAGTATGCCGCTGATCGTGAAGGGCTTGTCATCATGTTCATGCGACCCGAGCGCCACCGTCCCATGGCTGATCGTGATCTGCTGCCCGACCCGGTAACCCAGGCGGGCAGCCACCTCAGCCCCCACCACGGCCTCGAACAGCGATTCAAAGGGCTGCCCCCCGGCGAAGCGCAGCGCACGCCCCCGGCCATGCCGGTAATGCTCGAAGAAGCCCTCAGTGGTCCCGACCACGCGAAACCCCCGGTGCGAATCCCCCAGCGACAGGGGCACCACCCACTTCACCTGGGGATGGGCGCGGATGGCCTCCATGCTGGACCAACGGATGTTGTTGGTCGCATTGCCCATGTGAAACACCGAATACAACAGCAACTGCACCGGGCCCGCACGCGCCCCCACCAGCAGATCGGTTCCGGACAGCGTCTGCGCAAACCCTTCGCGGGCATCGTGGCGCAGCCGTTCCACCCCCAGCAGCATGGCCACCGACAACGCAATCGCAACTACCATCAGCAGCACGCTCATGCTACGGTTGCGCACGCTTTTCCAGGCCAGCAACGCAATCGCGCCAGACACCCCTGAGTGCCCCATCAGCTCCCTCCTGCACGGTTGATCGCCGGCAGCTCAACCACCCGGTCAAAATGCCCGGCCAGACGACGATCATGGCTGACGAACAGCAACGCGCCCCCGGTCTGCTGCAACTCCCCCAGCAACAAGTCGATGAACACACGCTGCCTGTCCTCGTCGAGTGCCGAGGTGGGCTCATCGGCCACCACCAGCGGCGGCCTGCCGATCAGCGCCCGGGCAGCTGCCACCCGTTGTTGCTGCCCCACCGAAAGGGCCGTGGCCGGGCTGTGAAGCAGCCCCGCCTCAAGGTCCAGGCGTGCGGCCAGCCGCCGGGCCTCGGCCTCGGGCGCACCATCCACGCGCGCCCTGCGCGCCGCCGAGAAACGGCACGGCAAAAGGATGTTCTCCAGCGCAGAGAGATAGGGCACGAGATTGAACAACTGGAAGATGAAGCCGGTCTGGTCGGCGCGGTAACGGTCACGCGCCCCGGCCCGCAGGCTCGCCAAGTCCTGCCCCAGCACGCAGACCTTTCCGCACGTGGGCGTGAGCACGCCCGCGACCAGCGACAACAACGTGCTCTTCCCGCTCCCGCTGGGGCCATGCAGGAAAATCCGCTCACCCGGCTGCACGACAAACTGCGCAATGTCCAGACAGTCCGGCCCTGCCACCTGCCAGCGAAAGCGCACCCCTTCGCAGTGCACGGCAGGCACCGGCGGGCGGTCTTGAGCGCTCACGGGCGTCGCTCAGAAGGAGATGTGCGCATGATCCCGATTCAACTCCACCGCCCCCTGACCCGTCTCGCTCACCGTTTGCACCCGGATGCGCTCAATGCGCGAGAATGCATCGAACAGCCCTACACGCAACTCGGTCGCAGCCGCTGCCGTGGCACATTCGAACTGATACACCGCATACACGTCACGATGCCCATCCCCATGCCCATCCCCATGCCCGTGGTCGTGGTCGTGGTCGTGGTCGTGGTCGTGGTCGGCAAGCTGTTCCGAATACGGCATTTCCATCTGCACCTCCTGCAACACGCAACCGGCCGCTTCCGGCAGCACGAACAGGCTGGCCGCGTCGTGCAGCAGACGGCCGGCCTGAATCAGCGCCTCACGCTGTGCGTCTGTGGCCGGAGCGTGTTCGAAGCCCGCCAGACTGTCGAGCGGCGACTCGAACTCCAGCAGCAAGGCACTGCCCTCCTTGACCAGCCTGAGGTCGGCCTGACCATGCACATGCGCGCCCTGCGCCAGCCCTTGTCCGGCGAACATCGCCGCAACCACCAGCGAAACAAGCTGTACTCCCATCCGCATCCTGACCTGCATCTGCCTCTCCCGACAAACTTGCGACCGTGCAATGCACAGACCGATCTATGTGAACAAAGAGCCTGAATGCTACAATGTTGCATCGAAAGCCGCAAACCAAAACCATCACCGAACCGCAACCGGATGCCAACCGAGATGTCCGCCCCCCGACACCCCCATCCCTCACACGCGACCCATGCCTCACAACCGCTGTTTTCCCTGCTCGGCAGCAGCATTGGCGGTCGCCTGACGATTGCCGCTACCGTCTGCGCGCTGCTCTGGGCGGTCATTCTGTGGGCGCTGACATGAAAGCAAACGATTTTGCGATCCACCTGCACAATCTCACTCTGGGCTACGACCGGCACCCGGCGGTGCACCACCTGAGCGCCGACATTCCCCATGGTGCCCTGCTTGCAGTGGTCGGCCCAAATGGAGCGGGAAAATCGACCCTGCTGAAAGCATTGGTGGGTGACATCACCCCGATACAGGGACACTTCGAGCTCGGGGTCGAGCGCCAGCGCATGGCCTACCTGCCCCAGCAAACGGAAATCGATGCCAGCTTTCCGCTCAGCGTATTCGACATGGTGGCCATGGGGCTGTGGCGCAAACTGGGCCTTCTTGGCGGCTTGCGTCGCGACGACCACACGCTCATTCACACCACGCTGGCGCGGGTAGGCTTGCAGGGGCTGGAACACCGACCGATCGGCAGCCTCTCCGGCGGACAACTGCAACGGGCACGCTTCGCCCGCCTGATGCTCCAGGACGCCCGCCTGCTGCTGCTCGACGAACCCTTCAACGCCATCGACAGCCGCACCACCGACGACCTGTGTGCGCTGATGCTCGACTGGCACCGCGAAGGCCGCACGATTGTCGCCGTCCTGCATGACCATGCGCGTGTCGAGCGTGACTTTCCCCACTGCCTGCTGATTGCCCGCGAGCTGATCGGTTACGGCCCTACCGGCGAAGTGTTCAACGAGCACAATCTCGCTCTGGCCCGCCAACTGTCCGAACGCTTCGACGAACACGCACCGGTTTGTCACCGTACCGAAGCCCAGGCCGACGCATGACGATCATCGACTGGGCCATTGACCCGTTCATCGAATTCGCCTTCATGCGGCGCGCGCTGGCCGGTTGCCTGGCGCTGGCCCTCGGCGCCACGCCAGTCGGCCTGTTCCTGTTGCTGCGACGCATGAGCCTGATGGGCGATGCCATGTCCCACGCCATCCTGCCCGGTGCTGCGCTGGGCTATCTGGCGTTCGGACTGTCGTTGGGCGCGATGACCCTGGGCGGCATCGTCGCCGGCATCATCGTGGCGCTGGGGGCAGGCCTGGTTGCCCGCTCGTCCATTCTCAAGGAAGACGCCAGCCTGGCGGCGTTCTACCTGCTGTCGCTGGCCGCCGGCGTGCTCATCGTTTCGCTGCGCGGACGCAACATCGACCTGTTGCATGTACTGTTCGGCAGCGTGCTGGCGCTCGATGACGCCTCACTGCTGCTGATTGCCTCGATCACCAGCCTCACCGTGTGTGCGCTGGCCCTGCTGTACCGGCCACTGGTGCTCGAATGCCACGACCCCAGCTACCTGCGCAGCGTCAGCCGCTTCAGCCCGGTTGCGCATTACGGCTTCCTGATTCTGGTCGTGCTCAACCTGGTGAGCGGCTTTCATGCGCTCGGCACGCTGATGGCGGTGGGCATCATGATCCTGCCTTCAGCCTCCGCCCGCCTATGGGTCAAGCGCCTGCCGGCCATGCTGGCCCTGGCTGCCGGTCTGGCCCTGCTCAGCGGCATTGGCGGTCTGCTGGCCTCCTTCCACGCCGACCTGCCTGCCGGACCTGCCATCGTTTTCGCAGCTGGCCTGCTCTACCTGCTATCGCTGTGCCTGTCGCCGGGTGGCCTGTTCGGCCCCAGGCTATACCGGCGCAGCCATCTCGAGCGCTGATGCACAGGCGCCCTCACATGCCCGGCCAAGGACGACTCATGCCCAACTCATCGCCCCCCCCACACCTGCTGCCTGCACAACTGCACACCCTTGGCAAACGCTGGCAGCACATCCTGATCCTGCTGCTCTCGGTGCTGACCTTGAGCCACGCCGCGCTGGCCAACGACGATCGCACGCAGACAGGCAGCACCACGCCTCTGAACGTGGTCACCAGCTTCAGCATTCTTGCCGATCTGGTCGAGCAGGTGGGCGGCCCTTATGTGAAAGTCAGCAGCCTGATCGGCCCCGGCGAAGATGCCCACGCCTACCAGTCACGCCCTTCTGACGCCCGTCTGGTTCAGTCGGCCGATCTGGTGGTCAGCAACGGACTGGGCTTCGACCACTGGCTGGAACGGCTGGCCGCCACGGCTGGCAAACAGCATCACCTGCTGATCGCCAGCGAGGGAATCGCGGCACTCAAGGCCGATCATGCGCACCATGATCACAGCGGACAGGCACACCACCACCACGGCGAACTCGACCCCCATGCCTGGCAAGACGTCGCCAACGTAAAGGTGTATGTAGACAACATTGCCGCAGCGCTCATCCGCCGACTGCCCGACGAGGCCGACGCAATCGAGGCCCGCCGCACTGCCTACCAGCACACCCTCAACGCCCTGGATGAAGAGATTCGCAGCCGTCTCGCCACCATTCCGGCCGAAGCCCGCTCGGTGGTCAGCTCGCATGAAGCCTTCAACTACTTTGGCCGGGCCTACGGTGTACGCTTCATGGCAGCCTCCGGCGTCAGTCATGACGCCGAGGCCTCGGCCGCCGGCATCGCCCGCCTGATCCGGCAGATCCGGCGTGAGCAGGTCGCGGTGGTATTTCTGGAGAACGTCAGCGACAGCCGGCTGATCGAGCGCATCGGCAAGGAAAGCGGGGCACGGGTGGGCGGCACGCTGATATCCGACGCCCTGTCCCCGGCCGACGGACCGGCGCCTGACTATCCTTCGATGATGCGACACAACCTCAGGGTGCTGCTGGAAGGACTGCAGGGCGAGCGCTGAAAGACATCGCCCTGCCGGGCTGGGCCGTGCCCCTCTCAGGCCTTGGACGACAGCGCCAGCAGTGCCCCGGCTGACACGAACAGGCCGCCGAACAGGCGGTTCTGCGTCCGGATCATGCGCGGACTGTGCAACCAGCCCCGGCAACGCCCCGCCAGCAGGGCGTAGCACGACATCACCACAAAATCGGTCAGCACCATGGTCACCGCGATGATCAGAAACTGCACCGCCTGGGGTTCGGTAGGCGACACAAACTGCGGCACCAGCGCCACCATGAAGATCAGCGCCTTGGGATTGGTCAGATTCACCAGCAGCCCCTGCACATACAACCCCCTCCGGGCCGCCCCCGCCAGCGACTGTTCGTCAGACCCGACCTCCACCGGTGCACGCCACTTGCGCACCCCCAGATATACCAGATAGCTCGCCCCGACCCCCTTCAGCACCAGAAACGCCGTACTGGAAGCCGCCAGCACGGCCCCCAAACCCGCCGCCACCACGGCCAACTGAATCAGCAAGGCGCTTTGCAGCCCAAGGATGGCCTGCACCGCACCGCTGTAGCCATGACGCAGACCGGTTGCAATGCTCAGCACCGCCCCCGGTCCGGGAGAGACCGCAATCACCACCGAGGCCACCAGAAAGGCCACCCACACGCTCCAGCTCATCGCATCACCTTCCAGTCAGGCAAACAGGGTGTGCAGCATCTTCGCCGACAGCAACAGCAGCAACACCGCAAAAACCTTCTTCAGCGTCGCCACCGGCAAGCGGTGCGCCAATCCGGCGCCCAGCGGCGCGAACACCATGCTCACCACGCTGACCAGCACCAGCGCCGGCAGATACACGAAACCAACGCTCAACGGTGGCATGTCCGGCGCGCCCCAGCCATTCAACAGATAACCCAGCGTTCCCGCAATCGCAATCGGCAGACCAATCGCAGCCGATGTACCGATGGCATGATGCACCTTCACATTGCACCAGGTCATGAACGGCACCGACAGCGAGCCTCCGCCAATCGCCACCAGGGCAGAAATGCTGCCGATGCCCGCGCCCACCGCATTCATGCCCACCGCCCCGGGCAACTCGCGGCTGGGCTTGGGCTTGATGTTGGCCATCATCTGGAACGATACATACGCCATGAAGCAGGCAAAGAAGATTGCGAGCGGTTCGGAAGCCACCCGGGAGGCAATGAAGGTGGCGGCAAAGGTGCCAGCCAGCACGCCTGGCGTGATCTGGCGCACGACATCCCAGCGCACCGCACCATGCCGGTGGTGCGCACGCAGGCTGGCAATCGAGGTGAGCACGATGGCGGCCATCGAAGTGCCCAGTGCAAGATGCACCGCGCTCGAAGCCGCAAAGCCCTGCGCCACGAACAGGGTGGTCAGCACCGGCACCATGATGCCCCCGCCGCCGACGCCCAGCAGGCCGGCAAAAAAGCCGACAAAGCCTCCGAGCAGGAGGTAACTTGCCCACCACCAGTCAAACATCATGCCCCCGCCACCGTTGCGTCCGGTCTTCCAAAAAAACAGCGAGGCGCGGATCGCTCCGCGCCTCGCATCTGGCCCCCCGCATGTGCCGTTTCCACCGGGCATCCTGAACCTAGGGTTCAGGGAGGTCGCTTTCCATCCGCATCAGGCTCACCCGGCTAGGGGCGGGCACACCAGCGAAGATCAAGGTCCGCAACCAAGTCTCTCGACATTGGTTCAAGGAATCTACGGCTTCAACAAACACTGCAGGGGATTGATCGTCATACAACTTCGTCATGAGGCGGCATGCTCAGAAAAGCTTGTCCGGTTGCCTCAGAACTCCGTCGAGTCGTGCATTCATGAGTCCAATTCTACGCTTCAGGGCGGGCATGTCAAATCCCCCGGAGCGCTGGAATTGCAGGAATTCGTGGGTGATGTTGAGGGCGGTCATGATCACCAGCTTCTCGCCGTTGGCTCCGGTCTTTCCGCCCAACTCGCGCAGCTTGACGTCCAGATAGCGTACCGCTTCGCGCAGGCCCTCGGCTTCCTCGGGCTTGCAGGCGACGCGGTATTCACGCCCCATGATCGTGATGTCTAGCGTTTCATTGGACATGTCAGTTTTCCGGTAACTTTTCGAGCAACGACTCGAATTTCTCGACCGCAAACTTCAGCTTGCCGGTGAGCTGGCGATTTTCGGCTTCGAGCGCAGCCACACGCAGCCGAAGGTTGCGCACTTCGGTGCGCGCGGTCGTGTTCATGCCAATGAGCTGCTCGATCTGGCTTTCCAGTCGGTTGAGTTCGACGTCCATGGTCTCGGATAGTAGAGGGCACCCGCATGACGGTCAAGCCATGCGCATGCCGGGTCAATCAATCATCCACGCTGTACTTGCGTGACATCGCGCACCCCGCCGGTATCGGCGCTGGTGGTGAGGGCGGCATAGGCCTGCAGCGCCGCCGACACCTGACGCTGGCGGTTGACCGGACGCCAGGCAGCCGCTCCCCTGGCCTGCATGGCGACACGGCGTTGTGCCAGCGTGTCATCGGACACGGCCAGCCGGATGCTGCGGCCGGGAATGTCGATCTCGATCGTATCCCCCTCCTCGATCAGTGCAATCGCACCGCCGCAGGCCGCCTCCGGCGAGGCATGGCCAATCGACAGGCCGGACGTGCCGCCGGAAAAGCGACCGTCGGTCAGCAGCGCGCAGGCCTTGCCCAGCCCCTTGGACTTCAGGTAGCTGGTCGGATACAGCATTTCCTGCATGCCCGGCCCACCCTTCGGCCCCTCGTAGCGGATCACCACCACATCGCCGGCCACCACCTGGTCGCCCAGAATCGCCTCGACGGCGTCTTCCTGGCTTTCATACACCCGCGCACGGCCGGTGAAGCGCCAGATCGACTCATCGACCCCGGCCGTCTTCACGATGCAACCCTTCTCTGCGATGTTGCCGTACAGCACGGCCAGCCCCCCGTCCTCGGTGAAGGCGTTGGCACGATCACGGATCACGCCATGCGTGCGGTCGAGATCCAGCTCACCCCAGCGGCGATCCTGCGAGAAGGCCTTCTGGGTCGGCACACCACCGGGCGCGGCACGATAAAACTCGAACACCGAATTGTCATGCGCCTGCATCACGTCCCAGCGGTGCAGTGCCTCGTGCAGGGTGCGCGCATGCACCGTGGGCACATCGGTGTGCAACAGGCCGGCGCGATCCAGCTCGCCCAGAATCGCCATGATGCCACCGGCACGGTGAACGTCTTCGATATGCACCTCCTGCACGGCAGGGGCCACCTTGCACAGGCACGGCACCTTGCGGGAGACGCGGTCGATGTCCTTCATGGTGAAGTCGACCCCCGCCTCGTGCGCCGCTGCCAGCAGGTGCAGCACGGTGTTGGTCGAACCGCCCATCGCCACATCGAGCGTGATCGCATTCTCGAACGCCTGGAAACTGGCAATCGAACGCGGCAACACCGACACATCGTCCTGCTCGTAGTAACGGCGTGCCAGATCGACGATGACGCGCCCGGCACGGCGGAACAGCTGTTCCCGGTCGGCATGCGTGGCCAGCAGGGTGCCGTTGCCGGGCAACGACAGACCCAGCGCTTCAGTCAGGCAGTTCATCGAGTTGGCGGTGAACATGCCGGAGCACGAACCGCAGGTCGGGCAGGCCGAACGCTCGTACTCGGCCACCTCCTCGTCGGAACAGGCGCTGTCGGCGGCACGCACCATCGCATCGACCAGATCGACGGGGATGACCTTCGCCTCCCACTTCACCTTGCCGGCCTCCATCGGCCCGCCGGACACGAAGATCGCCGGAATGTTCAGGCGCAGCGCGGCCATCAGCATGCCCGGGGTGATCTTGTCGCAGTTGGAGATGCACACCAGCGCGTCGGCCGTGTGGGCATTGCACATGTATTCGACACTGTCGGCGATCAGCTCGCGGCTGGGCAGCGAATACAGCATCCCGCCATGCCCCATCGCAATGCCGTCATCCACCGCAATGGTGTTGAACTCCTTGGCCACACCGCCGGCCGCTTCGATCTCGCGGGCAACCAGCTGCCCCAGGTCCTTCAGGTGCACATGCCCCGGCACGAACTGGGTGAAACTGTTGGCGACGGCGATGATCGGTTTTTCGAAATCACCATCCTTCATGCCGGTGGCACGCCACAGCGCTCGGGCGCCGGCCATGTTGCGGCCGGCAGTTGAAGTACGGGAACGGTATTGGGGCATGGGCATCCTCGTCCGGTTGTCCTGCGCGGCAGTCCGCCGCGCCAGTCATGTAGCTTGAACAGCCTGAAATTCTAACCGAAGCGCAGCACTTCGTCGGCTATCATTGCGTTTGACTTCATGCCCAGGCCCTGCGCCAATACAGCAATGACCGATACCGCATCCGACTCCGGCTCCGCCCCCCGCCCCGAAGACAGCGACGCACTGCTCGACCCGGTTCAGGCTCGTGTGCTCGCAGTACTGGTTGAAAAATCCTTCGTCACACCGGACAGCTACCCGCTGTCGGTCAACGCCCTGCTCACCGGCTGCAACCAGCTCACTGGCCGCGACCCGGTGATGTCGCTGAGCGAGGAGGAAATCGTCCACGCGCTCGACGCCCTCATTGCACTGCGGCTGGTCACCCGGCGCGACCAGGCCAGCGCACGCGTTCCCAAGTACGAACACCAGCTCCGCCTGCGTTACTCGCTGCCACCGCCCGAACAGGCCGTGCTGGCCCTGCTGATGCTGCGCGGCCCGCAGACTGCGGGCGAAATCCGGCAGCGCTGCGAGCGCATGCATGCCTTCGCCGACATCGCTGCAGTCGAAGCGGTGCTGGAGCATCTGGCGGACAAGTACCCTCCGATGGCAGCCGCGCTGCCACGCGCACCGGGCACCAAGGAAACCCGCCATGGTCACCTGCTGTGTGGCGGCGACTTTCTCGCGCACTCCGCCGAACATGTCGCCCCCACCGGTGGGCGCGGCCGTCAGGGCGAGCTGGAACAGACCGTGCTCAAGCTGCGCGAGGAGCTTGACCAGTTGCGTGCCGAATTCGACGCGTTTCGTGCGCAGTTTGACTGACCCTGCCCAGCGCCGGACCCTGTCCGTGCCTGTCCTGCTTCCGCTGCCATGCTGATCCACCCTAGATTCGATCCGGTTGCCCTCTCCCTCGGCCCGCTGTCCGTGCATTGGTACGGCCTGATGTATCTGGCCGCCTTCGTGCTGTTCGTGATGCTCGGACGCCGCCACGCCCGCCGCCGCCCGGAGCTGGGCTGGCAGGCCGAGCACATCGACGACCTGCTGCTGTACGGCATCCTCGGGGTGGTCGTCGGCGGGCGGCTGGGCGAGGTGCTGTTCTTCCAGCCGGCCTACTATCTCAGCCACCCGCTGGAAGTGCTGGCCATCTGGAAAGGCGGCATGAGCTTTCATGGCGGCTTTCTGGGGGTGCTGGTGGCCATGTGGCTGTATGGGCGACGCAGCGGCAAGGGCTTCTGGCAGGTCACCGACTTCATCGCACCGCTGGTGCCGACCGGGCTCGCGGCAGGGCGCATCGGCAACTTCATCAACGGCGAGTTGTGGGGCCGTCCCGTGGGCATGGACTTGCCCTGGAGCATGGTCTTTCCCTGGGTGGATGCACTGCCCCGTCATCCGTCGCAGATTTACCAGGCGCTCGGCGAAGGCATGCTGCTGTTCGTGCTGCTGTGGTGGTACTCAGCCAGTCCGCGCCCGGTGCGCGCGGTGTCGGCGGTGTTCCTGGTCGGTTACGGCACGCTGCGCTTTGCTGCTGAATTCTTCCGTACCCCCGACCCGGGCATTTTCGGCACGCTCACCCTGGGCCTGTCGACAGCACAATGGCTGTGCGTCCCGATGGTGCTCGTCGGCGCCGGACTGCTGTGGCAAGCCCATGGCCAGCCGCCCGCAGCCAGTCTCAACGCTCGGGACTGACCAGACCGATCCGGATGGCGTGGCGGGTGAGCCCCGCCACATCGAAAATGCCCAGCCGCTGCATGAGCTGCGCCCGGTGGGTTTCCACCGTCTTCACGCTGATGTGCAGGCAGGTGGCAATTTCGCGCGTGGCATGGCCCTCGGCAATCAACTGCAGGATTTCGCGCTGCCGGCGCGTCAGCTCCGGCGCCAGCGCACCGGGCACCGACGGACACACCGGCGACACGCCCTGCGCGTGCCCCTGCATCGCCTCCCCGCTCATGCCGATGAAATGACGACGCCCCGCCCGCACGGCCGCCAGCGCAGTGGCCAGCGCCTCGGGCGCTGCGTCCTTGAGCACATATCCTTCCGCACCGGCACGCAAGGCTGCACCCATGTAATCGGGGCCACCATGCATGGATACCACCACCACCTTGCAGGCCGGTGCCGCACGACGGATCTCGGCAATCGCATCCAGCCCGTTCAGGCCGGGCATGGCAATGTCGATCAGCACGAGCGCTGGCTGCAGCGCACGTGCCAACTGCACCGCCTCACGACCATCCGCCGCCTCGGCCAGCACCCGGTACTCCGCAAAACGCTCGATCAACGCCCGCAACCCCGCACGCACCAAGGCATGATCGTCGACCAGCAACACTCCGATCATCCTGCCTCTCCTGCCGCCAGCGGCAATTGCGCGTGCACCCGCACCCCGGCCTGGCCGGGGCTCACATCCAGCCGCCCGCCGACCAGCTGCACCCGCTCTCGCATCACGGCCAACCCCACGCCGGGCACAACGCGCGCGGCCTGCGCCCGAGCGCCTGTCGGGCGTGGATCAAAACCCCGGCCATTGTCCTGCACCGTCACTTCCAGCCCCCCATCGCGCACGCCCAGACTCACCTGCACCTCATCCGCCTCCCCATGCTTAAGCGCATTATTCACCGCCTCCTGCACCACCCGGAACGCCACGCACTCGACCTGCGCCGAAAGGCGCGGCAGTGCCTGTACCCCGTCCAGCAGCACGCAGACCTGACTGCGCTCCTCCTGTTGCCGGCAATATTCCTCCAGCGCCGGCCCCAGACCCAGATCGTCCAGCAGCGGCGGACGCAGATCGATCACCCGCCCGCGCACCCGTGCGATCAGCCCTTCGACAATCGACATCACATCCCTCACCCGCGCGAGCGGCGCCGGCGCATCGCCCAGCGCTGTCCCCAGCGCATGCAGGCTCAAGCGTGCGGCAGTGAGCTGCTGGCCGATCTCATCATGCAGCTCGCGCGCCAGCAGACGCCGCTCGGTCTCCTGCGCATCGAGCAGGCGGGCGGGCAGCTCGGCCTGGGCGCGCAGCGCCTCAACCTGATCGTGAATGTCCAGATACGTCCCCACGACCCTGAGCGGCTGTCCCTGCGCATCGCGGCTCATCACCTCGCCCGTGGAGCGAAACCAGCGATACAGGCCCTCCCGGGTGCGCATGCGAAACTCGCAGACATATTCATCGCGCGCGCCCTGCAGATAATCACGAAAGGCCGCCCGCATGCGCGCCCGGTCATCCGGGTGCAGCCGGTCCACAAAGGCCGTGCGTGTCTCGCGGAATGCTTCAGGCGCATGGCCGAGCAGGCGTGCCGTCTGCTCGTTGCTGCCCACGGTCTCGGAGTCGGCCCGATAATCCCACAAGCCCAGCCCGGTAACCTTCATCGCCAGGCGCAGGCACGCCTCACTGTCACTCAAACGCCCC